>NZ_JBIPKE010000020.1:0-988954 GCF_044005705.1 Marinoscillum luteum
GTCATGAGAACTACAAACACCTTCGGAGTTCAGTTCATCACAAGAACGAACAAGGCCAAAGATGGCCTACTCCCAATCTATGCCAGGGTCACCGTTGATGGCCGCAGAGTTGAAATATCATTGAAGCGCTGGATCAAACCAAGCGACTGGAATGGCAGCAAAGGCATGGCCAAGGGCAGCCGGGAAGAAATCAAATCGCTCAATCATTATTTGGATGAGGTTCAGGCCCGTATCATGGAATGCTATCAGGAGATGCAGGTACAAAAGCGATTGATCACTGCAGATGCCATCAAAAGCATGTTCCTGGGTACAGACCAAAAGGACTTCACCTTATGCAAGCTGGTGGATTATCACAACCAGGCTATGAGGGATACACTGACTTGGGGCACGATGAAAAACTACTTCACCACTCAGAAGTACATCCACAGATTTTTGAAAGAGCGGTTTGGTACTACCGACATGTTTCTATCCGAGCTCTCCTATAAGTTCATCACCGATTTTGAATTCTACCTCCGCAATTACAAACCCAAAGACCACCAGAAACCACTTGGCAATAATGGAGTGATGAAGCACCTGGAGCGTTTCCGGAAGATGGTGACTATGGCTGTAAAAATGGAATGGGTGAGCCGGGATCCATTTGATAAGTACCAGCTCAAATTTCACCGAGTGGATAGGGATTTCCTCAATCACGAAGAGTTGGAGGCAGTAGAAAACAAAGACTTCAAAATTGTGCGTTTGCAGTGGGTAAGGGATCTGTTTGTATTTAGCTGTTATACCGGGCTGGCCTACATCGATGCAATGAACCTGACACCATCCAATATTACGATTGGCATTGATGGGGAATACTGGCTTTCCACCTGCAGGCAAAAGACTGACCAGCCAGTAAGGGTTCCTATCCTTCCCAAAGCCTGGGAAATAATAGAGAAATACAAGACCCATCCAAGGGCACTGCAGAAAGGATCGGTATTTCCAATGATTTCTAACCAAAAGCTGAACTCCTACTTGAAAGAAATTGCCGACCTCTGCGGAATTGAAAAGAACCTCACCTTTCACCTGGCCAGACATACATTTGCTACCACTGTTACCCTTTGCAATGGTGTGCCTTTGGAAACTGTGAGCAAGATGCTTGGTCATTCAAAAATCACCACTACCCAGGTTTATGCCAAGGTGGTAGAGAAAAAAGTAAGCGAGGATATGCAGGCTCTCCGTGAAAGGCTGGCAGCACCAAAATTGATGAGAAGGGCGAAATAGCCCTTTTCTGTATTTAAGTACTTGCTTAAATACTCGGCATTCCCTAACTTTGTTAAGCAAATACTTAAATACAAGTTATGAATACATGTATCCGTGTCTTTGCCGATAGCGACCAGATCAATAGGTGCAGGGAAGACTTGAAAAGCAAGGAGGAAGGTTTTTTAGAACTGGCAGATGTACTGAATCTTGCCGGTAATCCGGTCCGCCTCAAAATCCTGTACCTCTTGAAGCAGGAAAATGAACTTTGTCCGTGCGACTTGTCAGACATCCTGGGCATGACCGTGCCGGCCGTCTCCCAGCATTTGAAAAAGCTGAAGGATGCAGGAATCGTGACGACTAAAAAATCGGGACAAACGATCTTTTATTCAGTAGAAGCGCAAAGTCAGCGAATCATTTCATCTGTGCTCGATTTGTATAAGCTCCCAAATTCAATTCCTGCCTTATGATACCCCATGATCTCACTCAAAGCATAAAGGTTTCGCTAAAAACAGCAACAGGTCAGCTGGGATACATCCTTAGCAAAATAGATGATGTGGACCAGGTTGAAAATATCCTTTTGCAGCTAAAAGCTGTGCAGTCCATGCTTACTAAGACTACTTATGAGCTATTGGATGATACCTACAGGAAAGCACTAGCAGAAAGGATCTCGTCAGCTTACCAGAGCTGCCCTGGCGACTGTGGCAATGAAGAAACAATAGAAAAGCTGAGAACACTATTTCCAGAGCTTAAACTTGAAGAAGTGCCTGAAAAACTACGAGAAGCCCGCATGGTGGAAGAAGAATTGAAGAAATTTTTATCCGAACGTTTGGATACCCCCTCCCCCCGTGACTGACCTTTGGAGAGATGTTTCATTAAAATAGATTGATATGAAAAGTAAACTCATGATTTTCGCCACAGCGGGTATTCTCGCAATTGGTGGCCTTGCTTACGGGATCAACTCATCTCCAAAAGCTTGTCCTTTGGAAGGTACTCCAGATTGTCCAAAAGTTACCTGCCCTTTGGCAGGCACTCCGGAATGTCCTTATGATATGAAAGTGGCGGAAGTACCCGCCTGCTGTAAGAAAAAGTAACTGGGAGGGCGCAGAGCCCTTCTTTTTTTGAAAATTAAGTATATGAAAAATTCCCTTTTAACCAGCGGCCTTTTAGCTGCTTTAGTAAGTTCACTTTGCTGCATCACCCCGGTGCTTGCATTAGTGGCCGGTGCAAGCGGGATTGCGTCCACTTTCTCATGGCTCGATCCGGCAAGGCCTTTTTTTGTCGGCATCACAGTGGTTGTATTAGGCTTTGCCTGGTATCAGAAATTCAAACCAAAGGCCAAAGAGGAAAAAGAATGTGCCTGTGAGGAGGACCTTCAGCCCTCCTTTTGGCAAACAAAAAAGTTCCTTTCAATAATCACGGTCTTTGCTGCCCTGATGTTGGTGTTCCCGCTTTATGCTCACATTTTCTACCCTAAATCTGAAAAGCAAGTGATCATCGTTGATAAGTCAGACATTCAGACCGTAAATTTTCAAATCAAAGGCATGACTTGTCAGGGGTGCGCAGCGCATGTAGTGCATGAAGTAAATAAGCTCAGCGGCATCCTGAATGTAACCGCCTCCTCCGACCAGGGGAATGCCATCGTGGAGTTTGACAAGTCCAAAACAAGTATCCCGAAAATTGAGGAAGCCATCAACTCAACCGGATATTCCGTGACTAATAAAACAGAGAAATAAATGGAAATCATATTAGAATCAACCATCACCTGCCCCAATTGTGGCCATCAGAAGGAAGAAACCATGCCCAATGACGCCTGTCAGTATTTTTACGAATGCGAAAACTGCCACCAGGTGCTAAAACCAAAAGAAGGAGATTGTTGCGTGTATTGTAGTTATGGAACAAAGGCTTGTCCTCCGATTCAAGAGGGTAGTAAAAAAAACTGCTGTTAAACGGCAAGGATTATGGAGGCCTTCAGATTGTTTTTTAAAGACGGTATTGGTGTATATTCAGGACATGTTGCCACTACTAAACTTCACGCACATCATGCCACAGAAATAATCTATTGCACTCAGGGTCAACATAAAATAATTGATAATAGTGGCAAAGAAAATTTTAGCGTTTTGTCTATAATCCCTCATGACATAAAACATCAATTTAGCTGTCATGGAAATAGTATTCCTGTTTTCATTTTTATGGATCCTTTCCATCAGTTTTCAGAACGTTTAAAACAGACATATCAACTTGATAAGGAAATTATTGGTCTTCAAAAATTACCGAATGAACAAATCATGAATGAATTCAAGCATTGGATCATGGGCAAGGAGATTGATGTCATGCATTATACCAGACTATTAGTGGATCAATTGACTGGTCATCATACTTATTCAACTCAATCAGATCAAAGGATTGTCAATTCCATTCAACACATTAAAGAATCACTTAGTCAGGAAATGAGAATTGAAGACATGGCTTCAAAGGTTCACTTGTCTGCGTCAAGGTATGCTCATTTATTTAAAGAGCACGTGGGAATTCCATTTCGGAGGTATATTCTGTGGGCAAGAATGCAGTCCACAGTCGAATCAATCATATTAGGAAATTCATTGACCATAGCTTGTTATGATGGTGGCTTCTCAGACCTTCCACACTTTTCAAAGACGTTTACTGAAATGTTTGGCGTTGCGCCTTCCAGTGTTCTGAAAGGTTAGCAGGTTTATACAAGTAATTCAATTTAAGGCTATTCATCTTTGTAGGGTAAAAAATCTACAGGATGAAAAGAATACTGCAATACAGCCTCTACCCAATATTCATGCTTTCGGCTTGGTGCCTGATACTGTTGGGTGTACAATCAGGGTTGAACCAATACCTTGTGACTATCCCGATCATTGCCCTGTTTGGCATAATCGCTTTGTTTCTTGAAAAATGGATGCCGTTCGAGAAAAACTGGCTGGACGGCAAAGACTGGAATCTTGATTTTACCTATTATATCATAAACTACCTGATCAAAATATCAGCGCAGTTTAGCTTTATCTGGGTCTCTGCTTATTTTACTTTCTTCAAATGGTTCCCTACGAATATACCACTATGGATACAGGTAATATTTGCACTAATAATCATTGATTTCTTTTTATTTTTTGTACACTGGCAAAGTCACAAGTACCAATGGTTGTGGAAGCTTCATGCCATTCATCACAGCTCGGAACGGCTATATTTTCTCAATGGCGAAAAACGCCATGCACTCCATCAGATATTAGAAGGTGGTCCGGGAATCATCGCTTGTCTGATTATTGGTGTGCCCCAACAAGTTGTTGTACTCGCACTTGCATTCCTGGCAATCAATATGATGATGCAACATACCAATCTGGATTATAAAGCAGGGATACTAAAGAAGTTCTTTTGTGTGGCAGAGTTACACAGGTGGCACCATCGAGCTGACTTCAAGGATGCACAGGTAAATTACGGGGCATGGTTGACCATTTGGGACTACATCTTCAAAACCAGCTTTGATGATCCGAAAATTTACACATCCGAAGGTATTGGGGAAATTGGTATAGCAGAAGAGCCAAACTTTCCGAAATCTTATCTAAAGCAGATAGCATATCCATTTCGAAAATAGATAGCGACTCTCTTTATCATCTTCACGCACCTGTAACAATCCCAAAGAGTACTGATTTCAGTTGGATAAACCCGCCTTTGTTCAAACATGATGTAGGTCATGTTTTGACATGTGCAATGTCATAGCCCTCTCAATAACCGTTGCGTACTTTTGAGTCATATTGAAGTGGATACTAAATAGATTCCCTTTCAATGAATGGCATTTTACATTAAAAGGCTCATGAAGCGCAACTTATATATCGTCCTGCTCATTGTAATGCTTCTCCCTGGCAAAGGGATGGCAGTGTTTCAGCACTTTTGCGGGGGCGAACTGATCAGCTTCGAGCTTTTTCTAAAACACCACGAACCATGCTGTGACGATCACAGCAACCCTTGTGATGGTTGTGAGGATCAGGAAACCATCTTCTCTCTCGATGATTTCAGGACACCTCATTCTGACATTCCGGTCATTGCTTCTTCACAAGTGGCATTGGCTCAGCCTTCTTTTCATTTGCCTTCTACACAATTTTTCGAGTCAAGAAACTACACAACTCCTAAAAAGGCTCCCCCCGGCTGGTCAGGGCGGTATCGCTCTATCCTGTTCCAGTCATTTCTTCTTTAGCTAACATCTGATTATCAGTTAGTTGCCCGGTTATAAAACCTTCGGGCAATGTCGGAAATGGTTCTGTGAAATATAGCTGTTCCGGGATATTCGAACAGCATTAGACACGATCTATCCGACAAAACTATCATCAAGTTTCTTTAATCAGACTTTCAACAAATTGTTAAAATCATGAAAACGTTTCATAAAATTCAATTGGTATTCATTGCCTTGACACTGATGGTGATCAATACCACATACGCCCAACAACCAGGCTTGCAGTATTTCAGGCCAAACGATAAAAACGGCCTGAATGTATTCGAGCCCTCAAAAGAGGATACAGTCATCTTTGAAGGCCTCAAAGTAAGAGTAGGCGGTGATTTCGCCATGCAATTTCAGGGTCTTAACCAAAGTAATGATGCTGGTACCTTGGTTGAGCTTGGTTCCGATTTCAATTTACCTTCAGCTAACCTCAACCTTGACGTTCAGGTAATGGAAGGTGTTCGGATGCACCTCAGGACCTATCTTTCTTCCAGAGCACACAACGAAGCATGGATTAAGGGTGGATACATGAGAGTGGATAATCTTGACTTTGTTAAACCCGGGTTTCTGGAAGGAGTAATGAAATATGCAAGTATTACCATAGGGTTAGATGAGTTCAACTATGGAGACGCACATTTCAGGAGAACGGACAATGCGAGAGGTATTTTCAACCCTTTTGTGGGGAATTATCTTATGGATGCATTCTCCACCGAGGCATTCGGAGAGCTTACAGTTCAAAAGAATGGTTTATTGGCAGTGGTTGGGTTGACAAACGGCAAGCTCAATCAAAATGTAACTGTGAACGACAATACAGACAATAAGCCTTCTTTCTTCGGTAAGTTGGGGTACGATAAACAACTGAGCGAGGATTTGAGAGTACGATTGACCGGATCCTGGTACATCAATAAAGGCACCTCAACAGGCACCTATCTATATGGTGGAGACCGTGGAGGCTCCAGGTATTACAATGTGCTTTTTACAGTACCGGATGTGGATGGCAATACCGAAGGTGGCCCTCGTGATGGTCAGTTTAATGCCAGATTTACAAAGCTCACAGCCTTGCAGATTAACCCGTTTATCAAGTTCAAAGGCTTGGAGTTCTTTGGTATTTATGAACTGGCCGATGGAAGCAACGAATTCACAACACCTCAAGCTGACACAGAGGGCGCATTCACACAAATAGCAGCTGAGGTATTGTATAGGTTTGGAGCTGATGAACGTTTCTATCTTGGGGGTAGATATAATACAGTAACTGGTAAAATGCGTGAAAGTGCCACAGAAGATTTGGAAATCAGCAGGGTCAATTTTGGTGGAGGCTGGTATCTTTCAAAGAACGTTTTAACAAAAGTTGAGTACATGAAGCAGCAATATGAAGGCAATGCTTGGACAGGGCGTTTTGCCGGGGCTGAATTTAGTGGAGTCGTGGTTGAAGCGGTGATTAGTTTCTGACGGAACTCCCGTGTGGATGAGTTCACCCACACGGGGTTCTTTTCATTCCTGATCATTCCTGAATAAGAGATAACGACTTTAAAAATAAGCATCAACAGACCAAAATTTTTAGATGGAAAATAAATCTCAAACATCTACATATTGAGGTATTTGAAATACAAACCATCATTTTTGATATTAAAATCGAACATTCTGAACTAAATTCCGTAGATTCGTATTAGACTTTCTCCAAAGTGCAACGTTTTAGAAAAATATCGGCCATCCTGCTTTCCATATTGGTGCTGCTCAGTTCCACGAGCTTCACCTTTGGTATGCATTTTTGCATGGGGCAGTTGGAGAGCATTGCACTTTTTTCCGGGGCTGAGCCCTGCGAAATGGCCACACAGAAATCACCTTGTGCCACGAATAAGCATGATCCAGATTGCGAACATCAGCAGGTCACTAAAAAGGGTTGTTGCGAAGACCAGACTGTAGTAATGGAAGGACATGAAGACCTTACCCAAGTGTCCAAAGTTGCGGTTCCTGATTTTCAAATGATCGCAGTTTTCTACGCTGTGGTATCCTTTCTTTTCAGCGCTCCTGCAGTTGATTATTATTCGTATAACGATTATTCCCCCCCTCTGATTGAGCGTGACATACCTGTGCTCGTTCAATCCTTCCTTATTTAAGCTTTTCATTCAATTCTTTCACTAGGCATAGCATTATGCTGCGCCACAAGTGCATGCATTTGTATGCGCTCAAGTCAATCCAGTTTTAAAGAAAATTGAATGAAAAATGCTCAATTCCATAATCAAATTCTTTCTCGAGAATAAGCTCGTTACCGTTCTCGTATTGCTACTCATTGTAGCCTGGGGCATAGTCACTGCTCCTTTTAACTGGGAGACAAGTTTCCTCCCACGTGACCCGGTTCCGGTTGATGCCATCCCGGACATTGGCGAAAACCAGCAAATCGTTTTCACTGAATGGATGGGACGTTCTCCACAGGATGTGGAAGATCAGATCACCTATCCGCTCACCACGGCTTTGCTGGGCCTTCCCGGTGTAAAAAGCGTTCGAAGTAGTTCAGCCTTCGGCTTTTCCAGTATTTATATCATCTTCAATGAAGATATAGAGTTTTACTGGAGCCGTTCACGTGTACTGGAAAAACTGAACTCACTTCCGTCAGGACTATTGCCACCGGATGTACAACCCAAACTGGGGCCGGATGCTACCGCCCTGGGGCAGGTGTATTGGTACACGCTGGAAGGTCGCGATAAAGACGGCAACCCTACCGGAGGTTGGGACTTGCACGAACTTCGTACCATCCAGGACTATTACATCCGTTATGCGCTTACTGCTGTAGAGGGTGTGGCCGAAGTAGCTTCCGTAGGTGGCTATGTCAAAGAATACCAGGTAGATGTCGATCCGGCAGCTTTAAAAGCGCATGGGGTTACGCTCATGGACGTGATGCAGGCAGTGAGAAACAGCAACATCGATGTAGGTGCCAACACTATTGAAGTAAACCGGGTGGATTACTTCGTCAGAGGTCTGGGATATGTGGAGGAGCTGGCCGACCTGGACAAGGCCGTGGTGAAAGTAACCGATAATGTACCCATTCGGGTGAAGGATGTGGCCGTGGTAAACATTGGCCCACAGCCCCGCAACATGAGCGGAATCCTGGATAAGTCAGGAGCTGAAGCTGTGGGCGGAGTGGTCATTGCCCGCTACGGTGACAACCCCTTGAAAATCATCAATGCGACAAAAGCGGAAATTGAAAAAATAGCCGATGGACTTCCGTCCAAAACACTGGCAGACGGCACGGTTTCTAAAGTAACGATAGTACCCTTCTATGATCGCACCGGCTTGATTTACGAAACCCTTGGTACCTTGTATGAAGCCATCAGCCTGCAAATATTGATTACCATCATTGTGATCATTGTGATGGTGTACAACCTGCGGGCATCTATCCTCATTTCAGCGCTTTTGCCACTGGCGGTACTCATGTGCTTCATATTCATGAAATACTTCGGAGTAGATGCCAACATTGTAGCCCTGTCCGGTATTGCCATTGCCATCGGCACCATGGTGGATCTGGGGATTATCCTGAATGAAAACATCCTCAGGCATCTGGAAATTGCTCCCGAAGGCCAGTCAAAATTAAAAACCGTGTATGATGCCACCACTGAGGTGGCCACTGCGATTCTAACAGCCGTCAGCACGACCATAGTCAGCTTTTTGCCGGTATTTACGCTACAAGCTGCTGAAGGAAAGCTATTTGGCCCGTTGGCTTATACAAAAACCTTTGCGTTGGTATCAGCGGTGATCTTTACGCTGGTCATCATGCCTGCCTTTTCTCACTGGATATTCTCCATGAAAAAAGGCAAAGGCAAAACAAGTCTGTACCTGAATTACCTGTTACTCATTGTCGGCCCGGTAATAGCCTTCACCGTCTGGTCTTGGGCAGGATGGTTGCTGTTTGGTTTTGGTTTGATCAATGTGCTGCTGCATCATTTTCCTGAAAGATTAGGTAAGTACCGTGACCTGATGATGGTAGGCGTTACAGTGGTTGCGGTTGCTTGGCTGTTGGCCACCGAATGGGTTCCGCTGGGTGTGTCCAACAGCTTGCTGGTCAACTTCCTGTTTATAGCGGTGATTCTAGGCTTTGTGCTTGGCACCTTCACTTTGTTCCTCAGGCTTTACCCTAAAATACTCATGTGGTGCCTGGACAATAAGGGCTTGTTCCTGGTTATACCTGTTGTCATTATTTTATTAGGTGCCAATATCTGGCTGGGTTTTGACAAGGTATTCGGCTTTTTGCCAAAAGCAACAGAAAAATTAGGCTGGAACTTAAGGGAAACCCCGGGATGGACGGCTGTATCTGAAGTGTTTCCGGGCTTAGGCGAAGAGTTCATGCCGTCTCTCAATGAGGGTTCATTTCTCCTGATGCCCACATCCATGCCGCACTCCGGCATAGAAGTAAACCGTGAGGTACTGCAAAAACTGGACATGATGGTAACAGCCATTCCCGAAGTGGAAATGGTGGTAGGTAAGGCAGGCCGTGCGGAAACGGCCATTGATCCGGCCCCTATCTCCATGTTTGAAAATACCATCAGCTACAAAAGCGAATATGTTTCGGATATAGATGGAACCAAGCAACGCTTTCGGGTGAATGATGATGGTCAGTTTCTGCTTCAAAATGGAGACGTTTATGACCCGGAAACCATGTCCCCTGAGCAAATAGATATAAAGCATCTCACTCCTGATCCTGATGGAGAATATTTCCGCCAGTGGCGGGATCACATCAAAACACCGGATGACATTTGGGACGAAATTGTTGGTGTCGTCAATATTCCGGGCGTAACCTCCTCTCCCAAATTACAGCCTATTGAGACACGCCTGGTGATGTTGCAAACGGGTATGCGGGCCCCTATGGGTATTAAGGTGTATGGACCTGATTTGAAGACCATTGAAGAATTCGGCCTTCAACTCGAGAAATACCTGAAAGAAGTGCCATCGGTAAAAAGTGAAGCTGTCTTTGCTGACCGGATTGTGGGAAAACCTTATTTGGAGATTGACATAGACCGGGATCAGATTTCCCGCTACGGATTGAACGTACGGGACGTGCAAGACTATATAGAAACAGCCATCGGTGGCATGAAGCTGAGCACCACGGTGGAAGGAAGGGAGCGCTTTCCGATAAGGGTACGCTATGCCCGTGAATACCGTGATGATCCTTCATCCATTGAAAACATGCAGGTACCCACACCCTTAGGCAACTACATTCCGTTGGGTCAATTAGCGAAAATCACCTATCGCCCCGGGCCCGAAATGATCCGTGGGGAGAACAGCTTCCTTGTAGGCTATGTGCTATTGGACAGGAAAAAGGAGTTTGCAGAGGTTACCGTAGTAGAGGATGCGCAACGCTACCTGAGATCAAAGATAGATGCAGGTGAACTGACCATTCCTGCTGGTGTCCGCTATGAATTTTCGGGAAGCTACGAAAACCAGGTGCGGGCAGAGAAACGACTCGCAATTGTAGTCCCGCTATGCCTTATGGTCATTTTCCTGATCCTGTATTTTCAGTTTCGAGCCATCTCTACCACCTTATTTGTATTCTCAGGCATTGCTATGGCTTTTTCAGGTGGGTTCATGATGCTCTGGCTGTATAGTCAGGGTTGGTTCATGGATTTTTCGGTCTTTGACACCAATATGAGAGAACTCTTCCAGATGAAGACCTACAACCTGAGTGTGGCCGTCTGGGTAGGCTTTATTGCCTTGTTTGGTATAGCCACTGATGATGGCGTACTAGTAGCCACCTATTTGAAGCAAAGCTTCGAGAAACGGGAACCGGAAAATGTAAAAGAGGTGCGCAAGGCAGTACTGGAGGCCGGTAAAAAGCGGGTATTGCCTGCCATGATGACCACCGCCACCACTTTACTGGCCCTCTTACCTGTACTCACATCTTCCGGGCGAGGATCCGACATTATGATACCCATGGCCATTCCTTCATTCGGGGGCATGATCATCGAAATTATGACGGTTCTGCTGGTGCCAGTCCTATACTGTTGGTGGGCAGAGCGCAAGATTAAACGCAATCCCGAAGTATTTACAGAATCTTAAATCTAGGAAGATGAAAAAAATAGCAATTATAATACTACTACTACTTCTGGGAATTCAAAACATTGGCTTCTCACAAAGCCTGGAAGAATCCTTGGAGATAGCTGCTGAAAACAATCCGGAGCTTAAAGCCTATTTCAATGATTACCTGGCGGCACTGGAACAAGTGCCGCAGGTGGGCACTTTGCCGGATCCGGAATTGAGCATAGGCTTTTTTATCCAGCCTATGGAACGATTCATGGGCAACCAGCAGGCAGACATTCAACTGATGCAGATGTTCCCTTGGTTTGGGATGCTGAAAACCCAAAAGGATGAAGCCAGCAAAATGGCATTGGCCCAATACGAAGTATTCCAGGATGCTAAAAACCGTTTGTTTTTTCAGGTAAAAAACAACTGGTACGAAATGTACCGCCTGGAGGAGGACATCAGGATCACGGAGGAAAACCTCGAAATCCTGAAACAGTATGAGCGACTGGCACTTATCCGTTTTCAGAGTGCAGGTACAGGGGGTGGTTCAAGTTCTTCCGGTATGTCGGGGAATGCTACGATGAGCAGTGGTAACTCCACCTCATCAACATCTTCTACTGGTGGTATGGGAGGAAGTATGAACAGTGGTTCTACAAGTAAAAACAGCGCAAAGAGTAATTCTTCGATGAACTCATCCGCATCAATGGGCGAGGGTAAATCTGGTATGAGTGATGTGCTTAGGGTAAGGATCGAAATCAAGGAGCTGGAAAATACACTGGCTCTACTAAGAGATTCCAGGGTACCACTTGTCGCAGAATTCAACCAACTCCTCAACCGTAACATCGATGAGCGTGTGTCACCAGTGGATTCACTGACTGATACAGCACTGCCTTTGGAACGATTGGCAATACTGGACAGCATCACCCAAAACAACCCGATGCTGAAAATGCTGGATGCCGAGGAACAGGCGTATGAAGCACAAAAGAAAATGGCCAGACTGGAAGGCAGACCCATGCTGGGGGCTGGGGTAAACTATATCCCTTTTTCTCCACGAATTGAAGATGGTATGCCAATGGGTGGCAATGACATGGTGATGCCTATGGTCAGGTTAACCATACCCATTTACCGTAAAAAGTACAATGCCTTGCAAAAGGAGGCGGAGCTAAGGCAATTGGCAGTGCAGCAACGAAGAGAAAACACGGTCAACCAACTCTCAACGCAATGGTCAAGCGCCATGCGTGACCTGGATGATGCAAATAGGAGAACAAGGCTGCACAGAGAGCAAACCGATCTGGCAAAGCAAACCCTGAACCTGCTGATGACCAGCTACGCTACGGATGGTCGGGATTTCGAAGAAGTATTGCGTGTGCAACAGCAGCTTCTCGACTATCAACTCAAGCTGATCGCAGCAATTGTGGATCAGCATATTACAATAGCGGTGCTGGAAAATCTGGCAGCAATAGAACTGAATTAAATGGTGATCAAAAATTTTAAAACGATGAAATCGAGCATGACCAAAATGACGCCCAAAGGCATGAATTTACCTATGCGAGATTCCATCTGACCTATAAAAAATAAATTATAAACAGATGAAAGAATTAATTAAAAATAAGAAAGTCCTCCTGACCGTGCTTGTAGCATTTATGCTTGGGGGCACTATAGGCTGGCTGGCAAAGCCATCTCCAAGTCCATCGGAGACCGAAGAAGCTGTTCATGTACATGATGAAGATTCTGATCAAATATGGACTTGCTCCATGCACCCACAGATACGGCTTTCAGAACCGGGCAGTTGTCCAATCTGCGGGATGGACCTGATCCCAGCTTCAAGTAAACGGTCTGCTGCCTCGGCCAGTCCACTTATGCATGAGATGACACCCGAAGCAGTGGCCATGACCAATGTCCATACTTCCCTGGTTACAGGAGTATCTCCTGAAGGGGAGCTTTTTCTAACCGGAAAAGTGAAAGCCGATGAACGCCAACTGGCTTCTGTCACGGCCAAATTTCCGGGACGTATCGATCAGCTTTTTGTCAATTTCACCGGCCAGGTTGTCCGGCAGGGCGAAAGGTTGGCCACCATTTATTCACCCGAGCTGGTTACAGCACAAAAGGAACTTTTGGAGGCTGCTTCTACCAAATCCACCTATCCCGAACTTTATCAGGCAGCCAGGGAAAAACTGCGCTTATGGAAACTTAATGAGAAGCAAATTGACGATCTTGAAGGTTCTGGAAAAGTGCAGGATCAATTTGATGTGCTGGCCGACAAAAGTGGTATTGTAACCCAGCGGAATATTTCAGTTGGTGATTATGTGAACACTGGATCAGTTTTATTTGATATAGTTGACCTGAACCGGGTATGGATAATGATTGATGCGTATGAATCCGATCTCCCATTTGTAAAAATCGGTGATGAGGTCAACTTTACCGCAGCAGGCATTCCCGGAGAGACCTTTAAAGCTAAGATTACCTACATAGATCCGGTCATAAATTCTTCAACCCGTGCAGCCTCTGTGAGGGCTGAGGCCTCCAACAGCAACGGAGAGCTGCGACCTGAAATGTTCATCAACGCCAGGGTGCGGACCACTTTACGCAAAGGGCAATCCTCTTTGGCCATAACTCGCACCGCTCTGCTTTGGTCGGGCAAGCGTTCAATCGTGTATGTAAAAGTACCTGATACTGAATTTCCAACTTACGAAATGCGTGAAATCACCATAGGCCCCCGAATGGGTGAAATGTGGTTGGTGGAAGCTGGGCTGGAGGCCGGGGAGGAAATAGTGACCAATGGTGTGTTTGCCATTGATGCTGCAGCCCAACTTTCCGGTAACTACAGCATGCTGATGCGCCCTGAAACAAAGACTATGGAGGTGCCTCAGGAATTTCGTCAGCAAATGACTGCCATAGCCGATGCTTATTTCCCAGTGAAGAACGCCCTGGTGAAAGATGATATTCAGGAAGCCCGATCCGGTTTGGTAGAAGTGGAAAATGCATTGGCAAAAGTAGAAATGCGTAACCTCAAAGGGAAAGCGCATGATCATTGGATGGCGCTAAAGGAACAATTGGCAGGAGCTGTCACCATGATGAAAGGAGCAAAAGACCTGGAAGCACTTCGTCAGCACTTCGCTATGCTTTCAGAAAGCATACTGGAAGTGACAGAGTCCTTCGGGTTGGAGAAAGATAAAGTATACAAAGATTTCTGCCCCATGGCTTTTGACAATAAAGGGGCTTTTTGGCTCAGTGAATCGGAAGAGATTCTCAACCCCTATTTCGGTGAGGCTATGCTTTCCTGTGGGGAAGTAAAAGAGACGTATCTCAAAGGTCAAAAAGTCTTTGAGGATGGAGGGCCTGCCAAGCAAGCAGCCAGTGGACATAACCATTAAGAGATGGAAAGTTGCTGTAAAACCGGAGATGAAAAAGCTCCTTCAACAATAAAAAAATGGGTCAGCCGGATGGTCTGGGGAGTAGTCATTCTTCTGGTCACTGGTTTAGCCCTGATTCAAGTATTTAACCTTTAAACAAATAGAAAAATGAAAAAAACAATGATCATGCTATGTCTGGCTTTAGTAAGCTGGGGAGCAACCGCACAACACGACCATGCAGCACATGGTGCACAATCAAGTACCCAACAGATGGAGCCCATGTTCAAAGACAAGGCACTGGGTTCTTCCTACACGCACTACATCCATTTGAAGAATGCTTTGGTGGCATCTGATTTTCAGAAAGCAAAATCAGCTTCTGAAGCTTTGGTGAAAGCGATTCACAATGTAAAAGGAAGTGATAAAGTCCATACAGAGGTGGCCAAAGTTGCGCAGGCAGCTTCACTGGAAAACCAGCGAAAGGCTTTTACCGCCTTAAGCAATGAGATGGCCACTTTAGTGAAGGGTGCTGATATCAGCATGGGAGAACTCTATCTGGAATACTGTCCCATGGCCAACGGCAACACCGGAGGCTATTGGCTATCCAACGAAAAGGAAATTCGCAACCCATACTTCGGTGACAAAATGCTGAAGTGCGGGAGCGTAAAAGAGACGATTAACTGACCCTAGTTTTGGCATAAGGGATTGGGTTCACTATAAGCTGAGCCCGATCCTGACACCAGGCACAAATCAATCAGAAATGAAAAAGAACATCATTTTCAGTATAATATTCCTGGGAGGAATACTGCTGGCCGCACAGGGCCTCTTGGCACAGCCAAGTAGCAAGACAGAGCAACGCCTTATTCATATCAATGGAAAAGGCGAGGTATCGGATGACCGAGGCACCAAACTCGGATACATCAGCAAGGAAGACATAGTTTTCAACAATCAGAATCAAAAGCTGGGCTTTATCAAAAATGGTAAAGTGTATGATGCTGAAGGTAACTCCTTAGGTAAGGCCAAAAAAGATGGTCGCTATTACAACAATGATGGAGTCTTCATTTTGAATACCAAAGGGACTGATGATACCTGCGAAATCCTGGATCCGGAAGGTCACAAGCGAGGGACAGTTCATAAAAACTATAAACTTCATGCGTGTGCTGCGCACTGTTTCTTCTTGGAACAGGAAATGAAAAAAGAGGAAGATAAGTAAAATTAAAGCCCTGTTGGAGAGTGGCCTTTATGCTGGTGTTGTCTTGCATGCAATCCGGCCGCCACTCTTCAATCAGGCACTAAACTCTTAATACGATGAAAACGAGAAAACACAACGCCAGTCCAAAGTCATTGAGCAAAGACAAGTTAGTGGCTTATCTGACCTTGGTATCACTGATAGTTGTAGTTACTGTAGCGGTATTTTGGATTCAAGGTTACCACATGGGCTCATCAGTTAGTCTAACCAGTGATGAGATAAAGACCCCAGTTGACCCAAGCTTGGTATGTATGGTCAATGACGCCTATATGGGTGTAGCCCAAATTCCGGTACCTGTAAATGGCAAAACCTACTACGGCTGTTGCCAGGGATGTGTTGATAAGCTCAACAATCTGGAAAGTGCAAGGATCGCCATTGATCCGTACAGTGGTAATCCTGTAGATAAATCGGAGGCTTACATCGTGCTGATGAACCCGCAAGGTGCAGTTGCCTACTTTGAATCAGAGGCTAATTACAACGCATTTAAGAAAAACTAAAAACAATCCTTTAACCCAAAATCTATGAAATTGAAACTGCTTTTTTTAAGTCTTGCTGCCATAGTGGCCGTGAAGACTCAAGCGCAACAGTCGGATGAAATTAACCAGGTAAAACAAGTACTGGAATCATACAAACAGGCCATTGAAAGCCTCGACACAACGGGCACGGGTAATTTATTTGTATCACAATCAATTGTTGTTGAATCAGGCAAAGTTGAAGGCCGATATCAGGACTATCTGGCTAACCACCTGGGCCCGGAGCTCCATCATTTCGAATCTTTCAAGTTTAGTGACTATGAAGTAGCCATTGAAGTCGCTTTGCCATTTGCCTTTGCTACTGAAACCTACAAATACACCATTGTGCTAAGCAAGGACAAGTCAGTTATTGAGCGAAAAGGAGTTGCCTCCAGCATTTTGAAAAAAGAAAACGGTCAATGGAAAATATGGCAAACCCATTCATCAGCAAGAAAACCACAGACCAATCATTAATCACCTAAATAATTTAACAATGAAAAATATTCTAAAAGCAGTCGTATTGCTACTATTCACTACGGCAACCGTATCGGCTCATGACGGCCACAAAAGCAAACAAGACAGTACCGCCTTCGCCTTACAGGCGGATACCGTGGTGAATGCACAGTCCACCGGGGAAGAGCATACAGACCACACCCGTACCAGCGAGGCAGACAGCCACGATGCACATGCACAAGATGCACACCACGAAAAAAAGGTCACCGCAGACCTGGCCGATTTCCCTACAATCCATCCACTGATTGTCCATTTCGCTATCGTATTACTGATTGTGGGGGCCATTCTGGCGGTTGTCAACATCTATTTCATCAAAAAGGAATTGGCCTGGACAGCCTTTGCCCTGGTGCTGGTAGGTTTTATTGCTGCGTACTTGGCCGGCAGAAACTTCCATCCGCATACGCACGGACTAACCGAACATGCCAAGCTCGTGCTGGAACAACACGACTTCTGGGCTGACTGGACAATCAATCTTGGGTTTATCGGCCTGCTATTGCAAGGAATCAACCTATTCATTTTCCAATCAAAAAGATGGGCAATGGCTATCGTAGCAGTTGTGTTATTGAGCGCTGCTTATGCTGTGGCACAGGCAGGACATTACGGAGCACAATTGGTACACATAGAAGGTGTAGGGCCGGAAGGTAAATTTTTGGAACTGGAGCATGACCATTAAATGACTTGAAATCACCAGTATGCCTGGGTTATTTTTTGATTCGGTACTTACCTGTCCGGTATGTGGCCAGCAGCAGGTTTGCAGAATACCTTATAACGAGCAGCTAAATAGCTTCTATTGTAAGGGCTGTGAATGTAAGATTACTGTTCCGGGTGATCAGTGTTGTATTTTTTGTGCATTTGGTTCACATAAATGTTTGGTCTACCAAGGCTGGGAGAAATTAGAACAAAAACAATTGAGAGAAAAAATGAACCATGATGAACATAAGTCTGAGAAGAAATTCATCCCCGCACTCGGGTATGATTTTCTTACAGCATGGTACGATGCTACCATACGCATCACCATGCCGGAAAAGAAATTTAGAAACGAGTTAATTAACCGTTTAAAACCCGAACCTCTGGAGCAAATTTTTGAATTTGGTTATGGTACAGGAGCCAATCTGGCGATTGCCTCTTCACAGTCTCCCAACTCTTCATTTTTCGGATTGGACATTGATCCGAAAGTAAGGGAAATAGCTTTTTCAAAACTCAAAGACAAAGACATCTTGGTTGACCTCCAACTCTACAATGGAGATATTTTTCCCTATGATGATGCTGTTTTTGACAAGGCTTACAGTTGTCTGGTATTTCATCAATTGGATGATGAAACCAAGGCACATTGTTTCAGGGAAATCTACCGTGTATTGAAGCCGGGCGGCAAGCTCATCATTGGCGATTGGGGCAAAGCAAAGAACCGATGGATGCGCATGGCCTTTTACACTGTGCAGTTGCTGGACGGTTTCAAAACCACTACGGCCAATGTAAAGGGTTTGCTGCCGGATTACATCCGTGAGGCAGGGTTTTCGGATGTGCAGGAGACAGGCTTTATTAATACCAGGATCGGGTCATTTTGCTATTATGAGGGAACTAAATCATTGAAAATCAAAAATCAAATTTAATTACGGAAATCATGAACTTAAGATTCTACTATATTTTGACCATTTCTTTTTCGTTGCTTAGCCTGTCTACGAGGGCACAAAACCTCACTGAAAAATCAGTCGAAGGCAACACTGATAATCTTCCTGTAAGAGAATATGCCATTTCCATAAATGAGCTGGCAGTGAACAGGGCAGGCAAAGAAGTAATGGGAATGGCCATTAATGGCAGTATCCCTGGACCTACCCTTACTTTTACCGAAGATGAATATGCCGTAATATATGTAAAAAACGAGATGGATGAAGAAACTTCCATTCACTGGCACGGTTTGTTGTTGCCAAATTTTTATGACGGGGTGCCTTTCCTTACCACTCCGCCCATTGCCCCCGGGGAAACACAGAAGTACGAATTTCCCCTGAAACAAGCCGGTACCTATTGGTATCATTCACATACCATGCTGCAAGAGCAGAGTGGTGTTTTTGGCTCTATCGTCATCCATCCTAAAGAAGAAACCCTGGCCTATGACAAAGAGCTTGTTATAATACTTTCGGACTGGACAAATGAAAAGCCCATGAACGTACTTCGTTTCTTGAAACGAGGAACCGAATGGTACAACTGGCGAAAAGGTACGGCCACACCCCTCAACCGGGTTATTGCCAGAGGTGCAATGGGAGCACAGTTAAATTTCTGGAGGCAGAGAATGGAAAGTGCAGACATTGCCGATATATATTATCCGGCCTTTTTAGTTAATGGTGAACAAGTTCAGGAATATTCCAATTTCAAACCCGGAGAAAAGGTTAGGCTTAGAATTATTAACGGGGCAGCTTCTACCTCGTTTTGGATGACGTTTGGTGGTGAAATGCCGACCTTAGTTGCGGCCGATGGACTAAATGTTGAGCCGGTCAAGCGCAATAAAACATTTATTGCCATTGCGGAGACCTACGATTTTATTGTAAGTATTCCGGAAAGTGGAAAGATGGAATTTCGGGCCACCGCTCAGGATGGTTCGGGAACAGCCTCTGCTTTTTTGGGCCAAGGTGAAGTTTTAGCAGCCGAAGATGTTCCCCGCCCTGATAAAATAGGGATGATGATGCAAATGGCAAAAATGGACATGCGCATGGGGGCTCCTGCCCTAAAATTTAATCCTAAAAAGGACGATCCCCAAAAAATGATGGAGAACTGGGGAATGCAAATGAAAGGCGACAAAAACCCGGATAATGATATGCCGGGTATGAATATGGCCGGAAATAAGGAAGAGGTCTCCCAAATGGATCATTCCTCAATGGATATGTCTGATGATAAAAACTCCAAAATGGATCCGCCAAGTGCTCCCATGGCTGAAATGCCCGGGATGGAAAACATGGACATGTTTTCAGAATTCAATTACAATTATCTGAAATCACCTGAAAAAACGGTTTATGGTAAGGATGTTCCAGTCAATGAAATCCTCCTCAATCTTACTGGGAATATGAACCGCTACATCTGGAGCATGAATGGTATTCCCCTATCTGAAACCGATAAAATAAAAATCAAAGAGGGGCAAATTACCCGAATCACCCTTAACAACCTGACGATGATGCACCATCCCATGCACCTGCATGGTCATTTTTTCCGTGTCATCAACGAAAGCGGTGATTACTCACCCCTGAAGCACACGGTGAATGTGCCCCCCATGCAAAAAGTAACCATTGAGTTTTACGGGAACGAATATGGGGATTGGTTCTTTCATTGTCATATTCTCTATCATATGATGGGTGGTATGGCACGGGTAGTCAGCTATGATACACCGGAAGACCCTAGAATGAAACCCTTTCCAATTTCCAAACTGATTCACGAAACCAACCGCTTCTATAGTTGGGGAATGGCAGATGTTGCCTCACATAATACAACAGTCAATCTGACCACTTCAAACATTCGCAATCAATTCAATTTATCAATGGAATACGGATGGAATCAGAACCTGGAAGCTGAATTTTCTTATGAGTATTATCTGTACGATTATTTGAGGGTTTTTGGAGGTATTAATGTTGAGAATACCACCAGGAATAGTTTGGATGATATGAAGACAATTGCCGTGGCTGGTATCCGGTGGTTTACACCTTATATGTTCAATGTTGACCTAAGGATAGATAATGAGCTTCGGCCTAGAATTGGAATCGGTCGATCGCTGATGATATTTCCGAAGTTATCAATTTTTGGCTATTACGAATATCAAATTGACGCAGGATTGGTAAACGGTCTGGAGGCCGGCCAAAATTACAAAGAAGAAATTGTATGGAGTGCCGGTGCACAATACATGCTTTCTAAGAATTTTTCACTGATGACAAGCTATGACAACCGCTTCGGAGCAGGGGGCGGATTATCTGTCATGTTTTAATTAGGAAGTTATGGAAGAAAGTTATAAAAAAGGAAGTTTAAGTTTATTAGGATCAATTGCTTTAGGCACTGGTGTAATGATCGGTGCAGGAATCTTTGCATTATTGGGCCAGGTGGCTGAACTGTCAGGGACCTGGTTTCCTTACATTTTCGTTTTGGGAGCTCTCATTTCAGCATTTAGTGCTTACTCCTACATCAAAGTTTCAAATACGTATCCTTCGGCTGGGGGGATAGCCATGATTTTGAAAAAAGCTTATGGTAAATCAACCATAACAGCTTCTGCATCATTATTAATGGCACTATCCATGGTAATCAACGAAAGCCTGGTTGCCAGAACTTTTGGCTCTTATACCCTACAACTGTTCGAAGTTGAAAACAAGGAACTTTGGATTCCCATATTGGGTGTTGCTCTTTTGGTTAGCGCTTTTTTGATTAACATATCTGGCAACAAGCTGATAGGAAAGTCATCACAGTTCATGTCATTTATCAAAATTATCGGAATTCTGATTTTTGCCATAGGAGCTCTCTGGGCAGTGGGTTTTTCTCTGGAAGGGTTGATACCAAAAGCCATCAAAAACACTGATTATTCAGCAACCAGTTATATTGGGGCTTTAGCACTTTCCATTTTGGCCTACAAAGGATTCACTACAATAACTAATAGTGGTGGCGAAATTACAGAACCTCAAAAAAATGTTGGCCTGTCTATTATTATTTCTTTGTTGATATGCACAGTGGTGTATTTTCTGGTTGCTTTCGCTGTAAACTCAAGCCTTACAATCTCTGAAATTATTCAAGCCAAAGATTACTCCCTTGCTGAAGCTGCCAGACCTGCTTTTGGAGATTTTGGTCTTCATTTTACCGTTGCTATTGCCATAATAGCTACTATTTCGGGAGTGATTGCCAGCATTTTTGCAGTCTCTCGTATGACGGCTATGCTTACAGGTATGGAACTTATTCCACATAGTCATTTGGGCATGTCAGGCCGAATACAGAAGCATATGTTGGTGTATGTGGTGTTTATCGCTATCATCCTGACTATTTTCTTTGATCTGACCAGAATTGCTTCCATAGGAGCCATTTTTTATTTGGTGATGGACATCATTATTCATTGGGGTGTATATAAGTATTTGAGGAAGGAGGTGAAAGCCAATGGAACAATTGTACTCACAGCGATGGTGTTGGATTTCATCGTATTGGCAGCTTTCTTATGGATCAAGGCATCATCTGACCTTTTGGTTCTTATTGTTTCTGCATCTGTGATGCTAATAGTTTTTGCAGGTGAAAAATGGTTCTTAAGTCGAGCAGATAAATCTACCCAAAAATGAAACGAAACAGAAACTACTACATCCGCAAAACGCACCGGTATCTGGGGCTTTTTATAGGCATTCAGTTTATTGGGTGGACGATCAGTGGCCTCTATTTTAGTTGGACGGATATTGACAAAATCCATGGAGACCAGTTCCATCGTGAACATGTAATGACGCATTCACCCCCGGACTTAATCAGTCCGGCTCAGTTAGATTCAACGCTTGGTATTTCATCCCTTGAGCTTCGCTACATCAATCACCAACCGCATTATTGGGTCAACGATAGTCTGCTCTACAATGCCCAGACCGGGCAAATCAAAAAGGGCATAACCGAAACGGAGGCGGTCGAAATCGCACAGAACCATCTCGTAAAAAACCTGAAAATCCTGAAAACCGAATGGATTACTGAAACCGACAACCATCATGAATACCGTGGCAGGCCGCTACCAGCCTGGGCTGTCCACTTTGATCATCCCGAAAAACTGGTAGCGTATATTGATGCCTCCAATGGCCGCTTTGAGCGGGTAAGGCACAACAGTTGGCGTTGGTTCGATTTTCTCTGGATGTTTCACACCATGGATTATGCCGGGCGGGACAATTTCAACAATTGGCTGCTCAGGGCATTTTCAGTCTTTGGCCTTTTTACGGTGCTCTCAGGCTTTACACTTTACGCAGTATCCTCCAAAACTTTTATAGAAACCGCTTCAAAACTTAAAAAGAAAAAATGATGAACAAACTGATTTACACACTTGCACTGGGATTGCTGATCGCATCCTGCCAAAACAAAAAAAGCGAACACGGTGAGCATGAGCACCATCAGCCGGAAAAAGCACCTACTGAACAATCGGACAACTCGAAAAAGAGCATCCCTCAGGAAGCGCATGGCAATGTGAGTAATGCCCATGTTTCTATTAACTACCATTCACCAGCCGTTAGAGGTAGGGTCATTTGGGGAGGCTTAGTGCCTTATGATGAAGTGTGGGTGACAGGTGCACACAGCGCCACCAGTATGGAATTTTCCGAAGCAATCGAGGTAGAAGGAACAACCATCCCCAAAGGGAAATATGCATTCTTTACCATCCCCGGTCAGGAACGCTGGACGTTGATCCTGAACAAAAACTGGGAGCAGCACCTGGCCGATAATTACGATCAGGCAGAGGATGTCATCAGAATTGAGGTAACACCGGAAACGGAAATGCCACTTACCGAACGACTAACTTATACCATTGAAGACAAGGGAGAGGGCTCAGGTGCTATCCGCATGTCATGGGAAAAGCTCAGTATTTCCCTTCCCTTTAAAACAGATTAAACACTAAAAATTTTCACTCATGGAAAAGCATAACCACGACCATCAAAAGCATCACCATCATGAGCATGGTAGCGAGACTAAAAAGTCCCATTCATCAGGGCATCAAACCAACAACAAATCAGACCATCAGCATGGACACCATGACCACCATGCCATGATGATCGAGGATTTCAAAAAGCGTTTTTGGATATCTCTGGTACTCACTGTGCCAATCCTGGCATTGTCTCATATGATCCAACAATTACTGGGATTTGAGCTAACCTTTTTTGGTGATCAGTACGTCCTTTTTGGGCTTTCCACCATTGTCTTTTTTTATGGGGGCTGGCCTTTTCTCAAAGGACTTTGGGATGAGTTGAAAGACAAAAACCCGGGTATGATGACGCTGATCGCAGTGGCCATTACCGTGGCTTACGTGTACAGCTCGGCCGTAGTTTTTGGTTTGGAGGGAATGGACTTCTTCTGGGAGTTGGTCACACTGATCGTCATCATGCTGCTGGGGCATTGGATTGAGATGAAATCGGTCATGGGAGCATCACGAGCACTTGAATTGCTGGTGCAAATGATGCCTTCCGAAGCGCATTTGGTACAAGGAGACCAAATCAAGGACATCAAAGTAGATGAACTAAAAACAGAAGACATCATCCTGATAAAAGCTAATGAGAAAATACCTGCGGACGGCACAGTGGTGGAGGGCGAAAGCCACCTGGACGAAAGCATGCTCACGGGTGAGAGCAAACCGGTGAAAAAATCCAAAGGAGACCAGGTAATTGGTGGATCGGTAAATGGCAGCCAGTCCATCAAAGTAAAGGTTTCCAAAACCGGGAAAGAAAGTTACCTCAACAAAGTGATCACGCTGGTAGAAGAGGCTCAGAAAGCCAAATCCAAAACCCAAAATCTGGCCAATGTTGCTGCCAGATGGCTCACTTTCATTGCCATAGGTGCCGGTACTATTACGTTGGTTGCCTGGATCATCTTGGGTAAGCCGTTAGATTTTGCCCTGGAACGAATGGTGACCGTCATGGTTATTTCCTGTCCACATGCATTGGGTTTGGCCATTCCATTGGTCGTAGCAATTTCCACAGCTGTTTCCGCAAGCAAAGGCTTGCTAATCCGTAACCGTACCGCTTTTGAAAATGCCCGGAAAATTACTGCAATGGTATTTGACAAGACCGGGACTCTGACCGAAGGGAAGTTTGGGGTTTCACGATATGAGAGTCTGACGGATGATATAGACAAAGAAGAGCTATTGGCCTTTGCCGCTTCGTTGGAGCAGCAGTCCGAGCATCCAATTGCTCAAGGCATTGTGAAAGTAGCGAAAGAGGCAGGTCTGACATTGAAAAAGGTTGAAAATTTTGAATCGCTGACGGCCAAGGGCATTCAGGGCAAGATCGATGGACAAAACTGGAAAGTGGTCAGCCCCGGCTATCTGAAAGAAAACAACATAAACATCCCTGAACAGGCAGGATCTGATGCCGCAGAAACCATAGTTTTTGTGCTTTTGGAAGAAAAGTTGATTGGCTTCATAGCCTTGTCCGATCAAATCAGGGAAGAAAGCCCTAAGGCCATCGAAACGCTTCGGGAAAAAGGCATGAAACTATACATGGCTACCGGTGACAATGAGAAAACGGCCAAAGCAGTAAGCGACAAACTTGGGCTGGATGGCTACTATGGTGAAGTACTGCCCCATCAAAAAGTGGAAATCATTAAGAAACTCCAAAAAGAAGGGCACTTTGTGGCCATGACGGGTGATGGGGTGAATGATGCCCCTGCACTGGCACAGGCCAACGTGGGCATTGCCGTTGGTTCAGGCACAGACGTTGCTGCCGAGACAGCCGACATCATCCTGGTCAATAGCAACCCAAAAGACATTGCCAACCTGGTACTGTTTGGCAGAGCCACCTACAACAAGATGATCCAGAACCTCGCCTGGGCCACCGGCTACAACGCCATCGCATTGCCTTTGGCCACAGGATTTATTCCGGGTCTGGTGATTAGTCCTGCAATAGGCGCAGTATTCATGAGCCTGAGTACGGTCATAGTGGCCATTAATGCGCAATTGCTGAAAAGGAAGATGAAAAGCTGAACTATTTAGGAATCCCCAAGGGTACTTGCCGACTTTTGCAATACCCTTGCACATTAATTTTGCGTATATTTGCAGGCAAATGAATTCCATTCTATCCATATCGTTCAGCTTTCTGTTCCTGATGCAGGCAATGGGACCTACTTTGGATTTATGTTGTGAATTAGCAAAGCTTCCGGTGCTTTTTGAACACTACGAGGAATATGCAGAACATAATGGAACTTCATTCGCAGAGTTTATTGACTTTCATTATGGTGACGGGCAAAATGCAAAAGGCCACCATGATGACGAGCATGACAAAAACTTACCTTTTCACGGTCAGCACCAGTGCTGTCACGGATACACTTACATAGCCCAACTATGGGGGTATACAGAAATGACTCCCATTCATATTACAACAGAAATAAGAGCAACACGCTATAGTTTTTCTCTTTGTTCTGAGTACTCAGAATCCCCTTTTCAGCCTCCCAAGGCCTGATTTACCGGGCAATTTTCAAAATCAACCTTTGAATCATTGCATTTGTGCAATGCTGTAAGGTGCATTTTGCTATTTCCGTCCGGCATTCCACCGATGGGCATTTTTGCCCCAATCAATTCATTAAATCAGGATTCAAAATGCAAAATAAATGCTGGATAAAATCATTCAATTTTCAGTCAAAAACAAACTGATCATTGGCCTGCTCACGCTGGGCCTGGTCATTTGGGGAGGCTACTCGCTTACACAGCTTCCCATTGATGCCGTACCGGATATTACAAACAATCAAGTACAGGTTATCACCTCTTCCCCATCTCTGGCGGCAGAAGAAGTAGAACGTTTAATCACATTCCCCATCGAAATCACCATGGCCACCATCCCAGAACTGGACGAGATCCGTTCATTCTCCCGTTTTGGGCTGTCTGTGGTGACCATCGTGTTCAAAGAAGATGTGGATGTGTATTGGGCTCGTCAGCAGGTAAACGAACGCCTGGCCGATGTGCAAGCCCAAATCCCACCGGGAGTGGGGCAGCCGGGTATGGCCCCCATTACTACCGGATTGGGGGAAATTTATCAATATGTGGTAGGTACCGAACCGGGCTATGAAGATCAATATGACGCCCGTGAGTTACGGACGATCCAGGACTGGATTGTGCGAAGGCAGTTGCTCGGTACTCCAGGGGTGGCGGATGTAAGCAGCTTTGGAGGCTATCTCAAGCAATATGAAATTGCCATAGACCCGGACAGGCTCAAGGCCATGAACGTTTCTATAGCCGATATTTTTCAGGCACTGGAAGAAAACAACGAGAATACCGGAGGGGCTTATATCGAGAAAAACCTCAGTGCCTATTTCATCCGAAGTGAAGGTCTGGTAAGCGACATGGATGACATCCGTAACATGCTCATCAAAAATAATCAGGATGGAATTCCTGTCCTCATAAAAGATGTGGCAAAGGTACAGCTTGGGAATGCAGTACGGTATGGCGCCACTACTCGGGATGGTGAAGGCGAGGTGGTTAGCGCCATTGTAATGATGCTGAAAGGAGAAAACTCAGCTGATGTTATTGAGAATGTGAAGAACCGAATCGCTGAGATACGCAAAACATTACCGGAGGGAGTTACCATTGAGCCTTTTCTGGACCGTACAAAATTGGTAAACACTGCCATCGGTACAGTGAGCAAAAACCTGGCTGAAGGAGCCTTGATCGTGATCTTCGTTTTGTTGCTGCTGCTGGGAAATCTCCGTGCAGGTTTGATTGTAGCATCGGTAATTCCCCTTGCGCTCATTTTTGCCTTTGGCATGATGAACCTCTTTGGTGTGTCGGGCAACCTGATGAGTTTGGGAGCTATTGATTTTGGGTTGATTGTGGACGGAGCGGTGATCATTGTGGAGGCTACCCTCCATCACCTGGGTTTACTGAAACTTGGAAGAAAACTTACCCAGCAGGAAATGGACCAGGAGGTTTATCAATCTGCAAGCAAAATAAGGAACTCAGCCGCATTCGGGGAGATCATTATTCTCATCGTGTACCTGCCCATCCTTGCTTTAGTAGGGATAGAAGGCAAAATGTTTGGCCCTATGGCACAGACTGTAAGCTTTGCTATACTGGGTGCTTTTATCCTTTCGCTTACCTATGTACCCATGATGTCCGCTCTTGTACTAAGTAAAAAGACGGAATACAAACCCAATATTTCAGACAAGATCATGGCTTTCTTTCATAAACTGTACGACCCGACAATTCGTTGGGCGATGCAAAAACGGCCATTGATGTTAGCCATTGCACTTGGATTATTTGGCACCTCCCTTTGGGTTTTTTCCAATATGGGAGGGGAATTTATTCCAACACTTGAGGAAGGCGACTTTGCGGTAGAAACCCGGGTGATTACAGGAAGTTCCTTACAAAATACGGTTGCAGCTACTACCCAGGCGGAAAAAATTCTACTCGAACAGTTCCCGGAAGTAAAGCAGGTAGTATCAAAAATTGGTGCAGGAGAAATCCCGACCGATCCCATGCCGGTAGAAGCTGCTGACATGATGGTGATTCTGAAAAACAAAGATGAATGGGTCACAGCCTCTAACAGGGAAGAACTGGCCAACAAGATGGCCGAAGCGCTGGAGGTTATTCCGGGAGTTACTTTTGGATTTCAGCAACCCATCCAGATGCGTTTTAACGAACTCATGACAGGAGTTCGCCAGGATGTGGCGGTTAAGATATACGGAGAGGATCTCAATGAGCTTTCGGAGTATGCCGAACAGATAGGACGGCTGGCTTCTGGTGTGGAAGGAGCTGAGGATTTGTACATAGAAGAGGTAACTGGTGTTCCGCAAATTGTCATTAATTACAAACGGGATCAACTGGCCAAGTACGGCCTGAGCATCCGGGATGTAAACCGTTCGGTACAGGCAGCCTTTGCTGGGGCTTCAGCCGGACTGGTATATGAAAATGAAAAGCGTTTTGACCTGGTGGTCAGATTGGATAAGACCAACAGGGAGGATGTAGAGTCCGTTCGGAACCTTTACATCGCCCGCAAAGATGGGCACCAAATACCGCTCTACCAGGTGGCCGAAGTGGAAATCCAGGAAGGCCCTTACCAAATCCAGCGAGACGACACCCGCAGACGGATCATTGTAGCTTTCAATGTACGTAACCGGGATGTAGAAAGCATAGTAACCGAGCTTCAGCAGAAAATTGATGAATCGGTGGTATTTGCTCCTGGCTACACCGTTTCTTACGGTGGCCAGTTTGAAAACCTCGTGGAAGCCCGTGAACGACTCTCCTTTGCTGTACCGTTGGCCCTTCTATTGATTTTTGTATTGCTCTATTTCACCTTCGGTTCCATTAAGCAGGGCATCCTCATTTTTACAGCCATCCCACTTTCTGCTATAGGTGGCATCTTCGCTTTATGGCTCAGGGATATGCCTTTCAGTATTTCGGCAGGCGTTGGTTTCATCGCTTTGTTTGGGGTAGCGGTGTTGAATGGGATAGTGCTCATCAGCGAGTTCAATCACCTGAAAAAAGAGGGCATCTCCGATATTTTCGAGCGGATTTACAAAGGGACAAGTGTACGTCTGCGCCCGGTAATCATGACGGCTGCCGTGGCTTCCCTGGGCTTTCTGCCGATGGCACTTTCCCAATCAGGTGGAGCAGAAGTACAGCGTCCACTGGCCACCGTGGTGATTGGCGGGTTGATCACTGCTACTTTCCTGACACTGGTTGTGTTGCCTATCCTTTACTATTATTTTGAAAGAGGGATTAAAGTAAAACCCGGAGCAGTAGCCCCATTGTTGGTTATTGGTTTACTGAGCATTCAGGTTTCCAAAGCCCAGGCCCAGGAATCACCTGCTTCCTTTCAGTCCCTGGATGAGGCGATACAAATAGCGATCCAAAACAATCCGACCTTGAAAGCAGCGGACCTGCAAACTCAGCAGGAAAGAGCACTAAAAGGTGCCAGTTGGAATTTGTCCAAAACCAATTTCAGCCTTACACATGGGCAGTACAACAGCATTTACGACAATGACAATCAGTTCAATATCTCTCAATCCATCGAATTTCCTACGGTTTATGCCAATCAAAACAAGCTGGCCAATGCGAGGATGGAAGCAAGCGAATGGCGTAAAAACGCCACGCAAAATGAACTGGTGCAGCAGGTAAAAGCTACCTGGTATATCCTTTGGTTTGAAAAAAGCAAAAGACAGTTATTGCTGGAGCAGGACAGCATTTACCAGCGATTCGTACGGGCAGCAGGTCTTCGCTATCAAACGGGGGAAAGTAACTTGCTGGAAAAAGCAACAGCTGAGTCGCAGGTAGCTGAAATAAAAGCCATGTTGCAGCAAAACCAGTCCGATATTGAAATCTATCAGACCCAGCTTCAAACCTTGCTCAACCTGGAAAGCCCGATAGATATCACAGTGGGCAACCTGAAAGCAAGGGAAAGCAGAGTATTACTCGATACGCAAGGCATTGCGAATAACCCAACACTTGCCTGGTTCCGCCAACAAATGGTAGTAGCCGAAAGAGAAAAATCGGTGGAGAAGTCACGACTACTACCGGATCTCACAATAGGTTATTTCAACCAGTCTCTCAATGGTCCAAATCAGGATTTGGATGGCAATCCGGTCACTTTCACTTCCAGCGACCGCTTTACCGGTTTTCAGGTAGGAATAGCCATCCCCATTTTTGGTGCCAAGTCGCAAGGATCGGTCATCAAGGCTGCCGAATTGAAAAAGCAGGAAAACGAAGCAAGGCTACAAGCGGTGACCAACGAACTGCAAGGCAGGCTAAGGTCTCTCATTCAGCAGTACCAAAAATTTCAGACCAGTATCGACTACTACGAGCAAAACGCCCTGCCTCAGGCAGAGCTAATTCTCAAACAAGCTCAGAAAGGATTTGAAAACGGGGAAATTGGCTATGTAGAATACATCCAGGGACTTAACCGGGCATTGACAGTCCGGTTTAATTACCTGGACATTCTCAACCAATACAACCAGACCATTATCCAGATCGAGTTTATCTCAGGCGTTCAATAAAAAGAAATCAACAAATGAAAAATACAATCAAATACATCAACAGAATCTCAATAGTTTTTATACTGGGATTGACTATTGCCTCCTGTGGTTCAAAAAATGAAGGAACAACAGAGGAGCATCACGAAGAAGGTGAGAATACGGTAGAACTCACTGAGGCACAATACGATCAGGCAGACATTCAGATTGGAAATGCCGAAAGAAAGGTTATCGGTTCTGAGCTACGGGTTAATGGAGTGATTGACGTGCCTCCTCAGAGCAATATTTCCATCAACATGCCCTATGGTGGCTTTGTGAAATATACCGAAATGCTGCCGGGCAGCAAAGTGAAAAAAGGTCAGCTTTTGGTAGTGATTGAAAATCCGGAGTTTATCCAGTTCCAACAGGATTATCTTGAGGGCTTGGCCAATCAGGAATTTCTGAAAGCAGAATATGACCGTCAGAAGGAGTTGTTTGATGAAAAGGTGGCCTCTGGCAAAACCTTTCAACAGGCTAAAAGTGACTACCTGGCCAATGAGGCACGAATTAAAAGCATGGAAGAACGTTTGAAAATTATCGGTTTCAATCCAGCAAAAATACGTCAAGGTACCGTTTCAGCGTCTGTCAATATTTATGCCCCGGTAAACGGTTCAGTTCGAGAGGTGTACACCAATGTAGGCAAGTACATCAACCCACAGGATGTGATCATGGACATCACCAATGCCGAAGACCTGCATGTGGAACTGACGGTATATGAAAACGACATCCCACGGGTAAAGGAAGGTCAGCGCATCCGTTTTGCCCTGGCAAATTCACCCGAAGAATGGCGGGAAGCCGAAGTGTTCCTTGTGGGCAGTGGAGTAAGGGAAGACCGTTCCGTAACCGTACACGGCCACCTAAAGCAGATGCATGAAGACCTGAAGCCGGGCATGTATGTGGCGGCTAAGATCGAAACCGACAGCAATGAAACCTTGACTGCACCGGAAGCCTCCATTGTGCGGTTTGGCGGCAAACAATACGTTTTTTCTTATGCGGGTAAGAAATCAGAGAACGGTGAAACCGTACACGATTTTCAAATGCTGGAAGTCATCAAGGGATATACCGAAGACGGCTATACGCAGATTTCTTTGGCCGATACAGCGGAGGACTTGAGCAACATTCAACTTGTCACCGAAGGTGCCTTCACCTTGTTGGCGAAAGCCAAAAATACAGAAGAAGAAGGAGGACACGGGCATTAAAATAAAGGACACCTATGATCAAAGAACTCGAAAATAAACTCAAAGAAAAGGACATCCGACCAACAGCCATGCGGCTGTTGGTGCTGGAAGCCCTGACCAGTCAGGAGGCAGCCATCAGCCTTTCTGACCTGGAAAAAGCATTTGAAAAGTCGGACAGGGTGACACTATTCCGCACCCTGAAGACCTTTCAGGAAAATGGACTGGTGCACAGCATAGATGATGGTACCGGAGCGCCCAAATACGCCTTATGCGAAGAAGGCTGTGAATGCAATATCGAACGGGATTTGCACGTACATTTCCATTGCAGGGTGTGTAGCGAAACCTTCTGTTTGCCCAAGTACAAAATCCCGGAAATTGACCTGCCAGATAAGTTCAAAGGCGAAGAAGCCAACTTGGTGGTAAAGGGAGTTTGCGGGAAGTGTGCAGGATGAAAATTGCAATTACTGTGCATTGTGTTTACACGTATTTTCAGGTAGGTACTTAACAAGATGAGATTCAATACTCATAATCATGTATGCCCCACGAACTTCTTAAAGCAATCACTATGGACGAAAACAAAATCACTTGCAAGCTCACTACTCTGGAGCTGAGGTTAAGAAAAGCTACTGTGATAGCTTCCTTAAAAGAGATGGTATTAGAAAAACAGGAACTTGTCAACGGGTTCAGGTACAGGTTTGATGGCTCGGATCAAACGCTGGACCTAATCAGCGACTTCATCAAAACCGAACGGCTTTGCTGTGACTTTTTCACTTTCAGTCTTACGGTTGCCGGGCCAAGATCTCCTATCTGGCTTGAACTATCAGGGCCCGGTGGAGCAAAAGCATTTATCGAAAACGAGATAGAATTCTAGATTTAACCCAAGCCGAACATGACCACCTTACTCACCGGTACCATCATGCTCAGTCTCCTGCACGGTCTGATCCCCAGCCATTGGTTGCTTGTGCTGGCACTGAAAGAACGGTTTGGCTGGCAAGGTAGCAAGACGGTTCGCATTGCGGCTATGGCAGCTCTGGCTCATTCGCTGAGTACCTTTCTGTTGGGCGTGTTTCTGGGCTTATTCAGCCTTTCACTGGCAGAAACGCTTAACAGTTACACCCGTTGGGTCATTCCTGCTTTGCTCATTGCCATAGGGTTCTATTTCATCATCCAACACCACAGACACCATCATTTTCACTTCAATGAAAAGCAAAAGCTGGACCAGGCCGGAGCAACACAAGTAGTGACCTTGCTGGTATTTATGATGTTTCTTTCCCCCTGCCTGGAAATTGAAGCCTACTTTCTGATGGCAGGGACTCATGGATGGCCGATGATCCTGACCGTGGGCTTGCTCTACACCATCGTTTCCGTGTTAGGGATCACCTTTTGGGTGTACCTCGCCCAGAAAGGCCTGCACCGTTTCAACTGGCACAGGCTGGAGCATAATACCGGGCTGGTTTCGGGGTGCATCCTCATTGTCACGGGCATCATTTCCTTTTTCACACATTAAAACAGACAAGCGTATGACTAATACTAACAATATAGACAACAAAGCCTGCTGCAGCACCGACCAGCATCCGGACAAACCAAAAAAGCAGGAGGAAAAAACCTCCTCCAGTTTCCTGCAAACCTGGGGAAGTGGTATTGTAAGCCTTGTCATTCTGCTTGCAGGAATAGCCGCTGATCAATGGGGACAGCCTGCATTTTTCCAGGGATGGATCCGCATAGGCTGGTATGTGCTGGCCTATTTGCCTGTGGGTTGGCCGGTATTGGTCAAAGGCTGGAAGTCCATACTGAAAGGTGATGTGTTCACTGAATTTTTCCTCATGGGCATAGCCACTCTGGGAGCTTTTGCCATAGGCGAATATCCTGAGGCGGTGGCGGTGATGCTTTTCTATGCCATCGGGGAGCTGTTTCAGGATGCAGCAGTGAACAGGGCCAAACGCAACATCAAAGCCCTGCTGGACATACGCCCGGATTCGGCCTCTGTATATAGAAGCGGGCAAATGGTGTCCGTACACCCGGAAGAAGTACAAATTGGGGAAACCATACAGGTGAAACCCGGAGAAAAAGTACCGCTCGATGGGGAAATGATCAGTGAAAAAAGCAGCTTCAATACTTCCGCCCTGACTGGTGAAAGTAAACCTGCCACCTACAACAAAGGAGAAAATGTGCTGGCTGGGATGGTGAATCTCGACAGGCTGATTGAGCTGAAAGTAACCAGACGGTTCAACGAAAGTTCACTTGCCCGCATCTTGGAGCTGGTGCAGAACGCCACTGCCCGCAAGGCAAAAACCGAGCAGTTCATCCGTAAGTTTGCACGGGTTTACACACCCATTGTTACCTTTCTGGCAGTGGGATTGACCTTCCTGCCTTACTTTTTTGTAGAAAACTATGTGTTTGAAGACTGGCTTTACCGGGCATTAATCTTTTTGGTGATCTCATGTCCCTGTGCGCTTGTCATTTCTATTCCACTTGGTTATTTCGGAGGGATTGGGGCAGCTTCCCGCAAAGGCATATTATTCAAAGGTTCCAACTTTCTTGACCTCATGACCAGAGTGAACACCGTGGTGATGGACAAAACAGGTACGTTGACCAAGGGAGTGTTTGAAGTTCAGAAAGCCGTGACCATGGACGGAATTACTACAGATTGGCTTAGTCTGGCGGCTGCTATGGAAAGCAAATCCACCCATCCCATCGCAAAAGCCATTACAGAATATACTAAAAAGCAAGGCAAAGAAATTTCAGAACCCGAGCAACAGGAAGAAATAGCCGGGCACGGTCTGAAAGGAAAAGTAAATGGTAAGCATGTGCTCATCGGCAATCAAAAGCTGATGGACAAGGAGGGGATCGTTACCTGTGCTGATGCTGCCGGAGAGGTTAATACCGTCATCCATATAGCCGTTGACCAAAAATATGCCGGTTACCTGGTGATAGCAGATGAACTCAAAGAGGATGCTGCCCAGGCAATCAATGCATTACACAAATCAGGAGTTCGGGAACTGATCATGCTGTCAGGAGACAAGAATGCAGTGACCCAACAAGTGGCAAAATCACTCGGAATAGATAAAGCCTTTGGTGATCTGTTACCGGAACAAAAGGTGGAAAAGGTTGAAGAACTGAAAAAGGATACCAACCGTATCATCGCTTTTGTGGGGGACGGTATCAACGATGCTCCCGTCCTTGCTCTGGCAGATGTGGGCATGGCAATGGGTGGTTTGGGTAGTGATGCCGCCATCGAGACAGCCGATGTGGTCATTCAGACCGACCAGCCCTCTAAAATTGCTACTGCTATTCAAATAGGTAAACAGACTAAACGGATCGTATGGCAAAATATCGGCCTGGCTTTCGGTGTAAAAGTCATAGTCCTTGCCTTGGGTGCCGGAGGCCTGGCCACTATGTGGGAAGCCGTATTTGCCGATGTGGGAGTGGCACTACTGGCAATATTGAATGCGGTGAGGATGCAAAAGTAATTAGGAATATTTAAAGCTATGGAAATGATAAACTCACTTTTTAAATGTCTGATAACTATAACCAACTATATGAAGATTTAGAAGAAAAGCTTAGAATGATCGATTTGGAGGAAGATAACCTCCTCAAAAAATCTGAACAGAGCTTTCAAATGGTCCTGATTGCCATTAACCAGTTAAGGGAGGGCTTGACTAAAAACCCATTAGATTCTCAAGCTAGCGAAATCCTGTTTTTCAAGGAGATCAAACCGAAATTCGTTAGTAAGCTCATCTACCACCTCAGTGTATTCAATATTGAAACCAACAAACCCAACGGAGGGATCAAGGTAAGACGCAAGTACTATCAGAACGAGTTAGATAAGCTCAAACGGTACTTTGATAACAACCTGGAGTTTTACCGCTATTACCGGACACACAGCAACTACCTGGACCACAAGTATTTTGTCCGTGGCAAGCAAGATATACGCTTAACCCTTGATTCATTTTTTTTCGAGACCGATCCAAATTTCTCTACCAGCCATGATTTTAAAGTTTCCAACATCCTGGCCAATGATCTGCTCAACGTCTATTTGGAAGATGAATTGAATAAGCTGGATATGAGGGACTTAAGCAACGGAAAATCACAAGTCGAACCGAAGGGGAAAATGGCATGGACAGACTCCAAAGTAGCTCTGATTGAGCTGATGTACGCCCTCCATGCCCGTGGGGTCTTTAACCATGGCAGAGCAGACTTGAAAGAAATTTCCAAATGTTTGGAAGACACATTTGGAGTAGATTTAGGGCAATACCACCGCACATTCCTCGAAATACGTATCAGAAAGACAGGAAGGACGAAATTCCTCGATTCCCTGCATGAAAGCCTTATCCGCAGAATGGATGAAGCTGATGAGAAATAGCACAAAATCTTTCCCAACTTCGGTTTGCCTTGTGAATAAAACCCACTAAACGGGAACATCTTCGCTATTCAATCAACATTTGTTAAGATATGGCAGCAGAAGTTATTACTACGGATGACCTTCGTGAGTTCAAGATTGAACTCCTGGAAGATCTCAAAAGGCTACTCAAAGAACATTCCGGACAGCCAACCAAGAAATGGCTGAAATCCTATGAGGTTCGCAAGCTCCTGGGCATTTCGCCCGGCACATTGCAGAACCTACGGGTAAACGGCACATTACCTTTTACCAAGATAGGAGGAGTGATCTATTATGACTATGCAGACATCCAAGGGATGCTCCAGTCCAATAAGTTTCAAAACCGCTTGAGGTAAAAGCACATGGCCGGGCATGAACTACATCAAGCACCTTTCCGCAGCGTTCCAGCAGATGGATGCAGATACCAGGCTCACGCCCTACCACATCAGTTTGTATATGGCCTTGTTCAGGCGGTGGAATCTCAACTTTTTCAGGAACCCGATTTCTGTATCCCGGGACGAACTGATGAGGTTGTCAAAAATCGGTTCAGTGAACACCTACACCAAGTGTCTGAAGCAGTTGGATCAATACGGGTATGTCCGCTACGAACCGTCATACAATCCGCATCGGGGTAGCCTCATTTACCTGTACAGTTTTGATAAAGGTAGTGAGACAGGTGCTGATACAGGTAGTGAAATAGCCGTGAGACCTTATACAAACAATACAAACCCTTTAAACAATGAAAACGAAACAAACTTGGGTGAGCGAGCCAAAAATTTTGATAGAGGTTCAAATGCTAAGGAAATGAAGGAAAAAGAAAAGTTGCGGCAAAAGAAAAAGGAAGCTGCTGGCTATGGCCCGGACATTCCTCCCTTGGAAGCCCATGTGAAAATCTACTTTGACGAAAAAGGCTATCCGCCCGTGGAGGCCGAGAAGTTTTACAACTACTTCCAGAGCAATGGCTGGCTGGTAGGTGGCCGCTCCAAGATGAAGGACTGGAAAGCAGCCGCCCGCAACTGGATGCTGAACGCACAAAAATTCAATACCTATGCAAAAGATCAGCGAAACCATCAGCCAGGTCCTAAACCCGGAAACCTCCACTCAGGAACCGGCAAGGACTATGGCGAGCCGCTCTAAGTCTCACTCAGAGAGTGTTCGAAGCAACGTCATCCAGTTCGACAAATGCCTTGAATTCCTGGAGAAAGCAGGCAAAGCCTACACTAGTCCAAAATTCAGGATATGGAAGGAAGACCACTTGATTATATTCAAACTTTTGGTCTACTTCTATCAGGACAAACCCAATGCTGAAAAGCACGGCATTGACCTCCACAAGGGCATCTTGCTGACTGGTCCGGTCGGTTGTGGCAAAACCTCCCTGATGACCCTGCTTCGCTTCATGCTTGCACCCAAAGAACAGTACATCATCAAATCCGCTCGTGATATCACTCTGGAATTCATCCAGGACGGCTATCCTGTTATCAACAAATACTCCAAAGCAGCCTTCCAGCAAACAAGCGGAGAGCTGATCCCTAAAGCCTATTGTTTTGATGACCTGGGAGTAGAGTCCAACATCAAATATTATGGAAACGAAACCAATGTGATGGCCGAGATCCTTCTAAGCCGCTACGATATGTTCATTGGTCGGCACATGCTCACTCATGCTACCACCAATCTTTCCGCCAGTGAGATTGAGAACTGTTATGGGAATAGGGTAAGATCGAGGATGAGAGAAATGATGAATGTGATTGCTTTTGATAAAGAAGCGAAGGATAAAAGGGTGTGACATGTCCCAGCGTGGTACATGTGCAGGTTTTCATGTCCTATTCTTAAGGTTTTTGTCTCATGTCCCATCATGGTACATATAACTTGTTTCATGTCCCAATTTTCGTATTTTTGTCTCACGTAATTATAGGAATGAAGAATATTGATCCCTCACAGCCTTTCAATGATTTGCCTCTTTTACCTCCTCCGGTGGAAAAAGTGGAGACTATCGAAATCCTCAAACAGGAAAGTAAAGCTGCTGTTGCCCTTGCAGAGCTGAAGGGATTGGCAAGAACCTTACCCAATCAGGGTATTTTGATCAATGCCATTGTACTCAAAGAAGCACAGGCCAGTTCAGAGGTGGAGAATATTATTACTACACATGACAAGCTCTACCAGGCTTTGGCGGCCAAGTCAATGACAATTGATCCTTCGACAAAGGAAGTCCTACGATACAGGGAAGCCCTGCTCTATGGCTTTGAAGAGATTAAAAAGAAAGGCTTCCTAAACACCAATGGTATTGTCCGGATTCAATCCATATTGGAAGAGAATGAGGCCGGAATTAGACAACTACCTGGTACTTCCCTAAAAAACGATCTGACGGGTAAAACCATCTATACACCACCGGACGATAAAGAAACAATAGTCAGACTGATGAAAAATCTGGAAGACTTTATCAATGATGAACCCGATAGAATGTCTCCCCTGATCAGGATGGCCATACAACACTACCAGTTTGAGAGCATCCATCCATTCTATGATGGAAATGGCCGGACGGGCAGGATTATTAACGTGCTTTACCTCATCCTTCACAATCTGTTGGAAATACCCATGCTGTACCTCAGTGGCTACATTATAGGCCACAAAGGAGCTTACTACAAATTGCTACAAGAGGTGAGGACTAAAGACAATTGGGAAGGTTGGATATTGTTTATGCTTAAGGCCATTGAGGATACTGCGACAAAGGCCATTTCCCAGATCCATGGGATCAACAGCATCTTCAATGAGATCCAGGATAAGGTAAAAAATGAAGCCCCGAAAATTTACTCGAAAGACTTGATCGAACAATTGTTTGTTCACCCCTATACCAAAATAGAATATATCTCTAATGGGCTGGGCGTAGAAAGAAAAGCCGCTTCCAGGTACTTAAAGACTTTGGAATCCATTGGAATCCTAAAACTCGAACCTATCGGGAAAGAGAATATTTTCATCAACCAGCAATTGTACCAACTACTGAAGCAAAGTTAGACCATGGCCAAAGCTCGAAAATCCATACCCCAAAAAACGAAATCTCTTTTACAGCAAGAGATTAACTCCCAGTGCCCAATCTGTGATGATCAGAATGTAGATCATTTTGAAATTCATCATATTGACGAAATTCCCGAAAACAATTCCCCTGACAACCTTTTGATGCTTTGCCCGATTTGCCATTCCAAGATTACAAAAGGTGATATTAGTGAGGAGGAGGTCAAACAAATCAAGAACTATCTTATGATTAAAGCTAAAGGCAAATCCAGTGCAAAGTCATCAAATACCATCAACATCAAAGGCAATGTGTCCAACTCTACAGTGGCCAATTCGATCAGTGCACAGACCATTGTTTATAAATCCAGAAGCAAACCAAAGATGGAATTCGCTGATGGTGCCATAGGTAAAAAAGCGGAATTGAAAAACTATGTGAAGCATCTGATAGATCGATATAACGAATACAAGGAAGGCGATGTTGGTAAATCCAAAATGAACTATGCTGCCATTTGGGGCATCATCAAAAAGGAATTTAAAGCCAGTGCCTACCAAGTCCCAGAAGCCCAGTTTGAGGCTCTATGTTTGTTCCTCCAGCATCGCATCGACAATACAAAGCAAGGCAGGATCAACAGAGGGAAAGGCTTTAAGAACTATTCAACATTTGATGAAATCTATGGTGGAGAGTAAGCAGAGCAATCTTGATTGGCTGAAAAAAAGATGCCCAATTCGTCCTAAAAAGTGGCATACTGAAAAGGTTCTCAGAATAAATGAAATTGAGAACTATAGGTTCTATTCTCGGAATTCAACAAAGACTTACAGAGGAATCATTAGTCCGCTAGATATAAAAGGTATTCAATACGCCTATGCTTATAACGATGAGAGTGATATTACCTGGATTGACTTATTGAACAATTTGAAAAGGTTTAAGGATATTCGTCATTCAAACATGACTCATGAAGAGTTGATCGAGCACGCCCAAAGTGATTACAACGAATCCAGAACAGTTTCAAAGTTTGGCTCTCTTTATTTTACTACCACCGGCCAGCACAGAATGACTTTGTGCAAATTTCTCGATTTGGAAAAAGTTACAGTCCAGATTAACGAGTATACCTTTGATCAAGAAAAATTTAATGCCTATCAGGCTAGAAAGAAATTTGTAAAACAGCTGTTAGATAGAGGTCTAATTTCTGAGGAATTATTAGAATCAGAAATAATGAGTTTTGAACACGGCATAAGCCTGAATATCCGAGGAGTTTTCATCATGATGGGAGACCAAATATTTGATGGGCTTATAAACCTTTACGATGGCCTTAGCACGAACAAAGTATTAATCACTTTTGAATCCTTGATTTATGGTAAGCCTTCTACTTTCAATAATGATGTCAGAAGCCAATCTGATTTACTTCAATTCAAGTACTTTTTAAGAAAGTGTAAAGCGGAATTACTGAGTGATGTCTAACATACATCATGATCTCCTTCAAAGAGAAGCGAATTAAGGTCAATCCCTTACCGAAGATAGTCTCTCCCCACACCCCTGTGCCTCCAGCCTGCTCATTCCGCTGCGCTGCACTTACAAGCTTCCAGCACCGCACAGCAAGAGTAGCCCGTTATTCCATTCCACTTCGCTCCATTCCATACCGTGCCACACTTGCTTTTCCCAACCCTGACCCCACGCAGGAAAAGCGGTGTTCGTCTTCCGCCCTCGGCATAGCATCATGCCAGGCCACCACAGCCCATTTTTTTAAAGGGTCTATTTTCTAAGGTCAAAAAATAAGCTGTGTTGCCTTACAGGTCTCCGCTAAAGCTCCGAGCCTGTCATGCTGCTTGCAACTCGGTTGTCATCCTCACGGCAGCCTACTCTGTCTTTTTTGCCGCTTCTCTTCGTTTCGTTGCGCTTGCCAGGCTTTGCAGGAATTGTTTAATTGAAAGCGGTCTGCTTCAGCTTGGCAGTGCTCACTGCACTTCGTTCAGCCGCAAAAAATCCACCGGCTGCCCGTGTTTTTGCTCGCCTGCGGGTCGCTGCGGGCTGCAGGCTGTCATGCTTTTTGCACCAACGCTTGGTATCCCACCACACAGGCAATCGCTTATACCTTCCCAACGCTCAAAGCAAAAAATCACGCCAGCCCTTGTGTAGTTCCGTTCCATTCCGGGCTTTTGTCGAAAGTCAAAATACAAAAGCCCTGCATTCCACTACACACATAGCCATCCCCCGCTGTTCGTTCCTCACAGCTTTCCGGTCTGGCCCCCTTGCTCCACTCGCAGGACGGCTCGCAAGCCTCCGTTCGTTCCTCTCTCCGGCTGGCTTGGCCGTTCGTCCATTACGCTGCGCTCCACAGCCTCCGGCCAGCCGTTTTTGGTTTTCCTGCGTTCCCGCACTAAATTAAATCCCACAGTTAACCATTGCCACAGTTATGAATTGTAGAACCAGAAAAAGAAAGGAAGAGCTCAACCGAAAATTTTATATTCAACCCGTTAACTACTTGAAACTTCTTAATGGTCAACACAAACAAGGCTGTTGCGGGTCTTTGGATGATAAATACTACATCTTTTCATATAGACCCAGGGGAGATTATAACGCTCAATCGAAATATTTTTTTGTCGGTACTCATTGTGCCAACGAATTCCTTGATATTATCAAACACAATCCCCTTCCACTTTTTAATCCTTTGATACATGAACAGGGGAATTATGTACCCGGGGATGGGAATTCTTCAGGATCCAAAGACAAAGCACCAATTCATCCCTTCAATCGGGAGCTACTTACCGCAATTAATATGCTTTGTATTTCATGGGATATTATTCCAGAGTCAGGACTCGAAAGCATCATCAAATTCACTAATAATAAGTCAACTGATCCTAATCTCAATGGGATCGAGTGGTTCAATAAGATTGTCGCAAAGGATGCCAGAAAAAGAACCCTTAGACAAATGATCGATGAGTTAAGAGAAACCAATGACATAAAAGAGATGAGATTCGATCTGATGAACCAATACCTTAATGAGAAGGGATTCGAAAATTACATCCGATAACCAATTAGAACAAAACAAAGAGTGCAGCTAAGTTAGGCGGGCCCCACAAGGCCAACCCTGATCAGGACCGTCAAGGTCAAGCCCTGCGGGTTTTTAAAAAAATCTCCACCCGCCAACTGGCGGGTAGTATTTTTCCAAAAAACCTTGACTGCCCTGTCCATGCCCACCTGACCAAAGGCTTTCTCTTTTCTTTTTTTCCCTTTTTTCTTTTCTCTTTTGAAATGTGTGCGAAGCGGAGCGAGCTAAACTTTAAATGCTCGTACTATGCACAATTTCCAGATGAAAACTTACAGGGATGGACTAACCACGGTAAAGCCTCACTTTTTCATGCTTTCCAAAGGACTGAATGCGGGAAAGCCGCTCGAAACCCCTTGTCCCAATTGCTTCACCATCACCACAGAATCGGAGGAGGCACGGAACTTTTATTTCTGGCTCTCTTACGGTCTTTGGCAGGCACAGGCGTTTATGCCACACCTGACCGGTTCTGTTGTCCCATTCATCAGGATAGGTGATGCCAGAGCGGTATTGCTGGCAGGGCAGGAAAAGGCCTTGAAAGACCGTAGGAAGTACCTAAAGTCATTGGCACTCCTTCAGGACTTTGAGAAGAAAGCTAAGATCCTGCAAAAGCAGGTAGAGCTGGTAAAGCAGGTCAAGAGAGCCATCATGTTTCAGATACTCCTGGAATGAAAAAAGGCCCCATGAGGAGGCCTTTTCATTGAGAGGAACACAAACTTTCCCGACTTGCGGGAATCACATCCCCTTCGGAGGTGGATGTTTTCTTTTGAACCGTTGGAATAACACCTTTAGCAGAATGGACACGGTAAAGCTCACTATCGCTCCAACAGCAGCTAATACACAGGTGTGGAGGATATCCCCGGAGCTGATATTCACCAGGACACTCAGCAACGTGCCTCCGGCAGTTCCTGCCTTCGTGCCACCTCCCCTTACCAGGTTAGCCATCTTTCCTGTCCGCTTTTGCGCTATCCTCTACGGTCACTTGACTGACTGCAGTCAGTACCGTCCCGCCTACGGTGAGATAGCCGCCCAGAGCAACTATTCCGACTGGTAAACTGATCGGTGCTGCCAACAAAGCGCCACCAGCTGCCGCTAGTGCCAGACCTACATTACGGAGCACCCTGAAAAACTTGGGGGTTGGGGCTTTCGCCCTTTCTATGATTGTCATACGATTTTTGCTTTTTGAATAATGAGAAATACACTTTCGCCTCTTTCCATGGCCTCAAACACAAGGGTTTTCAGCTTGGAATCGGCAATTTTGGATTGCGTCCCTTTACCTGGGCCAACAACTTGTGAAACCGGGGCTATACAACCCTTCAGTTCCTTCAGGGCATCATTGGCGGGGTGAAAGAGGATGCCGCTTCTGTTGGGCACATTTTTTACCAGCAAGTGCCAGCCCCGTTTTTTGGTATATCGCTTTACAAGCTCATACCTCCCTTCCGGGATGCACGACACCATTCGCTGGTTTTCCCTCCAGGGAAGTTCGATAGTGGAGCAAACCAGCTGCACCCCATCAAACAGGCTACCACTCGTTCCCTCCGGATGATAGTTTCTTGTCAGAATCAATTCCATCCGAATCTGGATTAGGTTTGTTGAACGGCAGGGGCACCATCAATAGCCACCAACGCCAGGGCGTTGTAAGACCCGTTTTTCAACGGGTAAAAGCTCCCGTTCACTTCCTGGTAGAACTCTACACCAAAAGCCAACAATAGGGGTTTAGTACTGTTAGCGGGCAAAGCATTGGTCAAGCTTACAGCCGCTTCGGCCTGTGGGCCGATCGCAATCTCACCGCTTTCGGATGTCACCAGCGTGAAGTCATCCGACTCAAAATCAATCTCCGCACCTGCAGAGACGAATTTCAGGTGCGTAGCACCTTGAGGTGCAGCGATGGTATTCTGGGGCACAAAGCCCGGCACATTCACTACAGCTTCACCTGTTGCCCGGTCAATGCTTACATCGAATGGTGCATACATGGTAGCTCCCAAGCGACCGTTTGCATTGAACTCAAAGCCCTGCAAAAGCTCCAGTTCACCATCGAGAACGTTCCGTTCTCCCCGGGAACTGGTTGCATCCGCTTTGATGACCTTCACCATTTCCCTGGTCAGCCTGGAGGTCAACCGGCTATCAGAGGTTCGCAGAAGAAGCGGCCTGAAGGCCGTTCTCAAAGTCCGTCCGGCTGCACCGGCACGGCCAAACTCAGCACCGTTTTCGCGGGTACGCTGAAAAGCCGGATCGTTCTGGATCCGTTCCTTGTCCACCCCGCCCTTTTCACGGGCCAGGTAGCCATCTCTAGTTTTGTAAAAGGACATGTCACCGACCTTGCCCTTCAACTTGATAATCCCAGCTTGTCTTGCCATATCATTTGAAATTTTGATTTGTTGCTTCGTTGCAACTCACCGAAAATCAGATAAATCAGGAGGGAAGACAAAAGACAGGTTCCGCATAGGAACATTGGATACCGTTTATTCCGATTGGTTCAAAATGAACTGCCAATGGCATTTCCTATATTTACAGTACACCAAAAGCATAGATGAAGCATAGATAAAGTATGATTGAAACCAAAAGAGCCTGTATCTATCCAAAAGACGTGCAGCGAATCACGGGCATGAGCGAGCGTTACGGAAGAAAGCTCCTAAACAAGATCAGGGAGGAGCTTTCCAAAGAACCGCATCAGTTCATCAGCATAGATGAATTTTGCGAGTTCACCGGCCTTGCACCGGCCATTGTTGAGCGTTACATCACCGATTGATCTTGCCAGATGAAGGCAGTCAAACGGCACTAAAATCTATGGCTCTTTGCCAATAAATTTTAGCACTTTTTGCCACGATTTGAACCCAAAACGTAGGCTTTTTTGTATATTTACAGAGGTTTCGGAGTTCACCAAATGCACTCAAACCAGTTCGAATAAATTGAGAACTGAACGGTGAACCCGCTGAAATTCGTTCTTGTAACTTGCTGATACATAAAGATTTGCGTGGGGTGGTTGTAATCCTGCCACCCCGACGAACAAAGCCCGCCGACGTAAAGTCAGCGGGCTTTTTGTTTTTTATCAGGGTTTCTCATTCCACCTGATTACCAAAAGGCGGAGCAATTGATGTGCAGGTGTAACTGCACGTTTTGATAAGCTGGAGACACAGTCACTACATCCTGATCAACCTCCAGGAATTCACGTCCCTGAAAATCCCCGGTCCAGGATACTGACAAGGCGAAGTTGGAATCGAGCGCTTTGATCACCCCCAGACTGAATCGCCCCCTGGCACCAAAATCCTCCTCAAAGCGGAAATTGGGTGATAGCTCCATGGTACTCTCCCATGCCTTATCCCTGTGTTTGATGTTGAAAGAAGGAAAAACTGAAAATGAAAGCTGGAAGCCTGAACCCACATCTGCCCGGATAATGACCGGAAATTGCAGCCTTACCAAATCCTGCTGCAGCTTCCTGATTTCGCCGGACTCAATATCCCACTCGGCTTTGTCTGTATTCCAGTAAAAATGACCACTTGAAAAAATGTACTTGCCTCCGGTTTGCTGCACTTCTACCCCTGCCAGCACTGTAAAAACACTCTGTCCCAGAGCTTTCCCCACCAATACGCCCAGACTTTTGGATCCAACACCTGTTCCCTCGGTTAAGACATAAGTCTTGTCGTCCTCTCCACTGATAAAAGTCTCTTCCATCTCTGACCAGCCTACACCAGCACCACCCAAAATCTCTACGAAAAAGTCAGAATTCTGAGCTTGGGCTCCTGATAGCACGGACGCCATTAAATAAACCAAAAAAGCCAGTAACCCCTTATTTACCATACCAAAACAATCTATAACCAAGGTTCAACTCTACGTATTCAGATTCGGAAAAATTAACCGATCGGATTCCCATACCAATAATGAAATCCTGGACATGATATTTGATTCCTAAATGCTGGTAAAATCGGGTCACCTTTCGGATCTTCTCCTGATCAATAACCCGATAGCCAGGCTGGATCAATATGGAAAAATCCTTCATTACCCACTCCAAAGACCCGAATAAGCCCAGTTGTAACTTTTCACTCTGTGGTACTTCCAACTTCCTCCAGGCCCCGTTTGGAAGTTGTTCCAGTCTGGCGTTGGCTGCTCCATTGCTCATCAGGTCTATCCCCCCACCCCATTTGAGTAAATAGCCCGTTTGACGCTGCAAAGCCACTGACAGGTTGTAAAAGCGATAGTTCTTATTAACAAAGGCCACCTTCTTATCCAGCTCGAAGTAGCCAAAAGTCTGCTCTCTAACACCTGTTCCAAAAGTAAAATACAACTCATTGCGGTCGTCAAATTCAAGAATTTCGCCTATGGAACGGGCGGCCAAACTTTGGTAGTCCTGAAAATGATACCGCACACCCACAGAACCGGTCAACAGGTTGACACCTCTGTTTGGTGAAGACCTGTGGCCATTGGAAAAATGCGAAGACCCCAGGTCCAAATTCAATGTGGTATTGCGGAATACGTTGTATTCCAGCAAAATACCCGAGTTGATATACAAGTTTCTTGCTGATCCGATAACACTGTTATTCGGATTGAGTACGGGGTGTTCGGCTTTCCAATTGAGGGAAAGTCCTAAGCGAAACATGTATTTAAGGGCAAATTTCTCGGTGCGGATAAATGGCGCATCTAAGAATGAATACAAAGCGAATGGGCTGCCTAACTCATCGGTTTGAGGAAAGCGAAAGGAGGTATATCCAAAACCGAAAGCCGGATAGTGCAACAACTGATTCTCAGCACTGGCATTTCTTGTCTGCCAGCCAAGCTCACCTTTGTACCCGGCACATTGAGAGATCCTCTGTTCGGAGCCATTGTCACCATTCAGAAAACTATTTTGTGATTGAAATATGGCACTCTGATGTCTGCTAAATGTCAGAAAAAAACTCGGACTTGATTGACTGTATACACTCCCTGCTAAACACAGCATTGAAACCGCCAGACATAAGCGTACTTTCCTATGATTCATCTATCAGTTGGGTAAACTTCAAACAAACAAATGTATTCAACCAGTGGAAATTTGTTAACGATTAGCCCAGAAAGAAAACCTAAAAACGAAAGCACCGAATGATAGGAGGTCAAAAGCATGGTAATTACAACAAAAAAGCTGTCCATCTTCAATTCCTTTTCGTTAACTTAATGATAGCCAATCAAACCCCTTTTTGCCATGTCAAGTAAGATTTTTCAATACGCCGGGACGCTGGTATTTCTGATAAGCATCCTGTTTGTAGTAGGACTATTCACGCAAACCAACCCAGACCACCCATCACTGAACGAAACATCCGCCGAACCGGACCTCTACCTCAGCAATGTGCGGCATTATGCCAAAGAACAACTGGCTGAACGGAGCCTTTATCACCTTGATAAGGCCATTGAATCGATTAAGAAAATCGAAACAGACATAGATATCAACAGCAAGCAAAAAGTGGATGAGGCAATTGTTCATCTGGAAATGATTTATGAAGAGATCGCCAGAGATTCCCTCGTTTCTGAGGATCTTAACAAAGCCTTCGAATTCGCCCTGAATGCGCTCACACTTGCGGAGCTGCGCATTTCAGAACGCTATGCTGAAAGTAACAATCCTGTTCAGGCCATGGTGGCACTGAAGTACGCTCAAATGCACCTCAAAAGCGCCTCTCAATATTCGGACTTGCCCAACATGAACCTGGAACGACATATCTACTATGAAATAGATTCGTTGATTCTTTCAGAAGCCATGGCCCCAGTGCTGATCGCTGAGAAAATTGATTATTTCATTTCTGAGATGGACACCCTGGTGAATGATTAATCATCAAAATCAAAGCACTCCTTGCAGGTAGGCTTATAGCCAAAAAGGAATGACCTGGAGCGGTGTAGGTTTCGTGTCAGCGGCAGGTCTGACGGATATAGTTCAAAGGATATGTTTTTCTTTTGAATGTGATCATCTAAGCTAGAGCCAAGGGCAAGTACCGATAGAGAATCGTGATTTTCGTACCACACTTTGGTCAATATTTTGGCCAGCATTCCGCAGGTCAGCACCACTACCGCCTCATCAGGAAACCTCATATCCTTAAATCGGTCATATTCAAGGTATGAGTTTCTAAAAGGCACCTGAAATATTCGCTCTGAAACCATTTCTACCCCAAAAGCCTCAAAAAATGAAAGATCCTGATACTCATTGGTGAAAAAGTATACTTCCCGACCCTTTAGTGCCTCCAACAAGCGCGGCATGAAAGCGAGGTTATGATGGATGGCCATGGCCTGAACTTTATACTCATAATCACCCACTATTTCGTCAGCCTGTTTTCTCAATTTGGGATGATCCAGAGAACACGGAACTCCCACCAGATAGCCTTCTTTTTGAAAGCGCATTGCCTCATAAAGCCGCTCTGCGAGTACCGGATTGTATTGTTGCTGTTTCCTTCCGAACCACTTTTCATGCTGCTCGCCTTTTAAGAAATCCTGAATGAACGTAAGCTCTCCGTCATTATAATGGGCAAAACTCACCGGCTTCTTGGCCTCTAGTCGACCCACCAGCAGCTCCGTGGCTTTGTGAATCACTGCACTCTTATTTGGCAGGTGCCTGAATATTCGTTCCTTCTGAAAATGCCATTTATTGGCCTTACCAATCAAGAACAATTGACGAACAGTCTGCAAATGCGCCCTCATATTGAGCAGAAAAGATGCTTTGCCGGGGGTTGCCGGTGATGGCGTATCCTGCCCCACCACCAGTGGGTTGGTCCCGGTCAGATGGCGGAAAGTATCTCCCATCCGGGAAATATTCAAAGACTTGGATAAAGCGGAAATGAGGTGGTTCTGACTGTAAATATCCCGTTCGTTTCGGGCATAAAGCATCTCGTACATCCATCCCTTTTGAGCCTGTGGTTTTGCAGATAACCTGGTGCTCGCTATCAACACCTGATCATGATCAAGAATGAAATTGACTTCAGACTGAAAACATCCGCAGGCCGAATCAGCATAATATCTGCTTAGTGTATCGTGATAAGAACACTGCTCCCCATAACGCTCCATGGCCTGACGAAGTAGGGCCTTCAAGCCACCGGCAGTTCCCACAAAGGCTGTAGAATCCAGGTAATTGTACCGCTCATGAGGTCTTGGGTAGTGTTTCCAGTAAAAATAGTGGAGTCTTTGGTCTTCCAGTAAATAGGTTGAGGAAGCGGCAAAAACCGCATCAGTACCCAGTAGAGCAAATCTGTCTGCCAGCATGGCCACCTCACCACTCAGGGAAACCCGCTCCGGGTCTGAAATAACCAAAACCACTGTCTGATCATTCTCTTTATCAAGCGCATCGATAAGTACCTGGAGCCACTGCTCCTGAGTTGTCACCACAGGACACCACTCCACCTCGGCCTTCAGCAAGTTATCAGGACGCTCATCGCGGGGCGACTTGCCAGTTTGTTCAAAACAGAAAATTTTTACAGGAGGGTTATTCTTCATGATCTGGAATGAGCAAAACTAAACCAAACCAATGTAGGTTAAAAGCTCAGACTTCACGTTGAACATGTATACTCAAATTGAAGTATGTACTTCGCACAGATCGCTTAACTTTGCGAATTCCTGAATTTTGTACAGGCGACATTAATATCTATGAAAGTAATTGCCCTTCTTTTCAAGTCTTCGGCATGGAAATTTACCGTAGCAGCCATTGCCAGCTTCATCTCCGGAACTGCCCTCACTGCGGTGATCTACATGATCAATGAGGCCATCAAAACCGAAATGGCCAATTCCGACACGATCATCTGGCAATTTCTGGGCATCCTGCTCGTCTATGTCACCACCAGCATTTTTGGTGCTTACCTGATCACACTCCTCAGCCAGGTGGTGATCCAGGACATGCGCCTCACCATCAGCAATAAAATTCTGAAAGCCTCCTTTCACAAGCTCGAATATCAGACCAAAAGGCTTTTCACCATCCTCACGGATGACATCAACACTATTTCCTCCATCATTATCAAGCTACCAGCCATTTTCACAGCGGTCACCACGGTAATGGCCTGCTTCGCTTACATGATCTTCATCTCCTGGAAGCTCTTTTGTTTATTCATGATTGTATTTCTGATGGCCTTTATCCTGTACAGGCTCCCGCTCAACTCTTATGGCGAACGCCTGAGGAAAACCAGAAACCATCAGAATGTGCTTTTCGGCTATTTTGAAGGACTTATCTACGGCCTCAAAGAACTCACCATCAATAAAAAATTCAGGAGTCTCTACACCAAGGAAATCATTGAACCACTCACCGAAGAGCAAAAAAAGCATCAGGTAATTGGCAAAACGACCGTGGAGATATTCTCCCGATGGGGCGAGGTTATCCTGTTTCTGGGGATTGGTGGTATCCTTTTGATCATCAAAGAAACTGGTGTAACGACCTATGACGTAATGGTTCAATTCCTCACGGTAACGGTTTTCACCATTGCACCTCTTTCTAAAATCACCCGGGTACTCCCTGATTTTCAGCGAATCAATATCGCTTTGGAGCAAATTGACTCAGCCGGTTTGGATCTGGAAAAAGAAACCGCCCCGGCTTTGGAAGAGGACAACACCAAGATTTTCCCCGTAGTGGAATCTGAGCCTGTCATTTCATTGAAAAATGTTGCCTATAGCTACTACCACACCGAAGAAGAGAAATTTTTCAAACTTGGCCCGATCAATCTGGATGTCAAAAAAGGTCAGGTGACTTTCCTCATAGGTGGGAATGGTAGCGGTAAAAGCACCCTGGCCAAAGTACTCTGCGGCCTTTATCCTCCTCAGGAAGGTGAAGTGACCCACTTCGGAAAAAAGGTGGTCCCTGAGAATGTTGAAAATTTCCGAGACCAGTTTAATGTCATCTTTGCAGACTTCTACCTTTTTGATGAAATCATCCATATCCCACAGTCCGTCATCGATGAAAAAGCTCAGGAATATTTGAAACTGCTGGAGCTGGACAAAAAAGTGGAAATCGTGAACAGAAAACTCACCACCACCAACCTATCCACCGGGCAGAGAAAAAGATTGGCACTGCTGATATCCTATCTGGAAGACAAACCCATCTACTTGTTTGATGAGTGGGCAGCCGGTTTGGACCCGTACTATAAGAAAATATTCTACAAGAAATTGATTCCGGATTTGAAGGCTCGTGGTAAAACCGTTTTTGCCATCACCCATGACGAATCCTATTTCGACTGTGCAGATGAGGTGATCATGCTCAAAGAAGGTCAGCTATTGGAAACTCACCTGCTGCACGATCAGCTGCAGGAGTTTTTCAATTAATAGCTCATTAATCAGAATCGTATTTATACCGATCGTAATCCTGCTCTAAGGCATCAAAGTCAATCTCTTTTTTGAGCTTCAGGAGTACCAGAGTATCTACCATCGACACTTCATCGAGGTACTTCAGCACCACCTGATATTGTTCCCGGTGAAAGTCATGGAAGAGGATATTCAATCGCTTATTGGTGTGGCACTCCATGATGGTTTTGAGCACGCACGAAACCCGAAAACGTCCATCGACTAATACAGTATCTATTTTTTCGCTTTCTATCTGCTCAAAGACCTCCGCTGAGTAGGAAGGAAAGAGCTCTCTGGATTCATCACCAAGCGGTCTTCCCCATTCTCCTGTTGGCCCGATGTTCACGTGAACCAGATTCAACCTTGTCTTCTCCATTCGGCGAATGAAAAGATACTGTTTCATCATATTCACCCATTCCTTGCAAGAATCGACAGAACATATATCGGCTTCAGACTTTCCCAAAGAACGAAAAGTACTACCTCCCATCCCAAATTCAAGGTAGTAATCGGACAAACCAACAGTAGCATCGAAGAGTTTTTTCTCCGGCCCGGTCATTCTAAATGGATGGAAGATGGGTTTTGGAGAATAGCGATTGATTCCTATGATCAGATTTTGTCCGAGCTCTTTTAGCGTCAAATTACCATTGTTTCGTGAGTGTAATTTGGAAAAGTATACTTTATTTATTGTTTCGCCAAATTTGCCAACTGGTACCCCAATACAAACCTAAAGTAGAGATTATTCACATCGTTATCTTTGATATATTGCCAGTTGAGCCTGTTACTGAGCGATAGCTCTGCTCCTACTGTAAAGTCATTTACAAAGCGCAGAGCCTTTAAGGTAGCCGTGTACTCCACATCAAAGGGTCTGTCACCATTGGGATCAAAGGCGGCAAATGCATAGTCGTCGTTAAACCTGATTCGTTGCAAGCTCATCCCATACATCCCTTGAGGGAAATAATAATTAACCATAAGTATATCACCATTAGAACCCGGCCCAATGCCCGCGCCAAGCAGTTGCCCTCCCTCCGTATAGCCCTGAGGTGCCAGGTGATGCAAATAATAAGGAGGCGAAAATCGCAATTTGATCAATCGGGTTTGACCTAATGTTGTGTGCTCGTAAGTAGCCTTCACTGCCTTGTTGTCACCTAGATCAAACACCTTGATAAAACCAATGGTATAGGCTCTGCTGTGTTCGGGCTCTGTGGCCAGCGCACGGATATTGCTGAAGTCATTTTTAGCAAACTCCAGATAAGTTTCAAAACCCACCTCTTCAAAAGTCCATTTTAAATTGATGGCTATCATCTGGTCGTATACATCGTTGACCACACTACCCGAACTCAGGCTATCCTTATTGCTCGAAAAATCAGCAAAAGAAAGAAAAACATCACTCAAAGCGAACTTCTGAATCTTCCAGTCCCTATAGTGAATCCTGGTGGCACCCACGGAAAGACCGGGAAGAAAGGATGGCCTGTAATAGGCTCCTCCACCCTGAAAATACCGCTGATTGTTTCTATCATTATCGTCGAAGTAATCAGACTCGTTCATAATGCCCCAGTAGGATCTAAATTCAAAATCTCCGATCACTGTTTCAATAGGCGTATCTGTGCCGAAATCTATATGCGGAAACATCGCGGCATTGTTACTCATGATGATTGGGTTAACCTGCGATGGACCCAGTACTACATTCTGTGTGGAAACTCCGAGTGTCAGTTTTTTATAAATCAGGCGTAAATCAGACTGCCCCATATGAAATCTGGTAACAGCCTCAGGCCCATACTGCTGCACCCAGTCTATCTTAGATGAATAGGGATAACTAAATTCGCTAGCAGCACCATTAGGCCGAGGGTAATCCTTATTCTGGGCATAGTAAACCACTGGAGCGAAGGTGTAATGAAGCATCCCAAAATGTCCTCTAAAACCAAAATTAATATCTGCATTCATCCCCTTACCACGCCATACGGGCCCGTCGTTATAGCTTCTGGGGTACTTCGAGTTAAACCCAAAAGAAGAAATCACTGGAAGGACGCTAAAACGACTCTCACCACCTGTGTAAATCTGATAATGATCTCCCCAGGCATTCCATTCAGGAGTTCTGTCATACTCATTAGGAGAAACATTTGCAGTATTCACCATGATGCGTTTGCGCAGCGAATCATTTTGCAATTCCAGCAACTTATTGTAGTCCACCAGATAAGAATCTGGGTACAAAACCTGCGTTTTTCCGGCAATGGCCAAAAGAAATAAAAGGACACCTAATGTTTTTTTAATCATAATACCACTCACTCAAATCGTAAAAGGATTGTCTTTGGGGTAGCACTTCCCGGACCTAAAATAACCTCCGTCCGCAAACCTAGTCAGGTCAGCGCCCTTTTGTATAGGAAAAATACCCTTAATCTCAGTTACCCCTCTATTCACTCGCGATATGTACCAAAAGTTGACCACTGACCTGAGAAAAGCTATGAAACTCAGTACCAAAGCCAGAGGCCGCGCCCATGTCCATCGGTTAAACGTGGGCTTTCCTTTGATCTTATTCAAAACGGTTTCAAAACGGGTATAAGTCCCGGGAAGGTGAATGATTGCCGGGGAACTTCCTGTGAGGGTATTGTGAAATTGTCCTCCCGAAAAACTGAGGTCGCGACAATTTTCCTGAGTTTCTTTTATCCAAAAGGTTTTTAGCATCCTCCGCTCATATTTAAAAAACAGGTAATCCTGTATTTCTGATACCCGTCCCCAGGATGCCACACACATTCGTCCGCCGGAGCAGCCAAAAAGCTTCTGCTCTGAATCCAGTTTGATGGTGAACTTTGGATGAACCAGGCCCACCGTAGCATCTACATAATAACGGCTATATAAGTACTGATCCGATCTTACCTGATATAGCTGATCATCATCCTGATAATCCACACCATAGGTAACGGAAATTTCAGACAACAAAGCTTTCAGGGCGGAAGCCCGGGCCATGAAGGTACCTGAGTTCAAAAAGTGATAAACAGAACCCTCTTGCCGAGGATAAATCCTCCAATACTTCAGGCTGAGATCAGCCTCACGGAAGTAGTAATTAGCCTCAGCAGAAAACACCACATCTGCATTCTGTGCCAGGTATCTCTCCATGAGATCACTCTCTCCGGCATTCATCACCACATCAAAGGCATCCACCAGCAATAGCACATCATCATCATCAACTCCCTCTGATTGAAGGTACTTCTCCAACACCCTAAACTTAAAAGCATTTCTTTTCCAGACAGTACCCACACCCACCACTTCCAGCTGCAAACCATGCTCCTCACAAGACCGCTGCAGGGGCGACATTCGCTCGTCAATCTTATCCACCAATGTCACCAATTTTAAACCCATCTTTATGACCTGTTTTGTGGGCAAAGTAAACGATCTTTAAGATATTTACGTCCTTTTTCATTACGACAACCAAGCATGGGAAATTTAAAATCAAGAAGAGTCAGGAAATTCTGGAAGGCCCCGATCAATAGGAAACTTGACATTTTTGACTACCGATACAAAACACTCTTTCCTTACCTCTCAGGAGATACGTTCAGGGCCATCGGAGAGGTGATCATCGATAAAAGCTCTCATAACCCCACCATACCCAAAAAGGACAGTCCACTGATCGTCTATGCCATTCAGACCAGACCCGGCGACTTTGTCAATATCTTTTTCGATAAAATCATCCACAAGATTGATCAGGAATTTGTCCTGATCACTCACAATGGCATGACCCCAGACTGGTCTAAATATGAAAAGCATCTGGATGACGACCGGATGCTTGCCTGGTTTGGCAAAAACTTGGTTTATGATCATCCAAAATCCAACACCATTCCTCTAGGGGTAACCAATCAGCGTGATCCTCATGAGCGTGGTGGTTCTCAGGAATTCTGGAATCAGATGCGGGCCACCCCACCAGAAAAGGACATCACATGTTATGTAAACGTGGGCATCGGACACAAAAAACAGGCGCGTTACGAAAACCGGCTTCAAACGGTGAATTACTTCAAAGCCCAGTCCTTTGCCACCTGTGTGGGTGAGCGATCATGGCTGCAGTATGCCCAGGAGATGCACCGATCCAGGTTCGTGATTGCTCCTCCGGGAGAGGCGCTGGATACCTTCCGGCTTTGGGAAGCCCTTTACCTGGGAGCTATCCCTGTGGTTACCTCCACTCCTTTGGACCCCATGTACCGGGAGTTCCCGGTGTGGATCGTGGAAGATTGGGAAGAAGTGACCGAGGAAGCACTTGAAAAGAAGTGGCTTGAGCTATCTCCTCAATTCAACAACCTACCGCAGTTGTGGGCAGGTCACTGGTATAAGAAAATCCTTAGCTTCGTCAAATAATGGCTGTAATCCCGGAGCTATTACGATACGTTAAGATTTCTTTCTTCCACCCTCAGCCAAAATTAAAGCGAAAGGAAAAATCCGGGGTGTACGTCTCCCTGACCACTACCCCCTCCCGGATAAGTAAGCTCAGGGACACCCTCATTTCTCTTTCAGATCAGTCTGTTTTACCGGAGGAAATTATCATTAATATCCCCAAAATATCGAAAGGCGGGATTAGGTATGAAATCCCTGATTTTATCAACCATATGAAATTAGTTCATATCAACTTCATCGAAGAGGACCTAGGGCCGGCATCCAAATCATTGCCTACCCTTAAAATTCCATCCATCCCTTCTGACGCACTGATCATTGTGCTGGATGATGATCAGGTATACCCCAAAAAGCTGATAGAAAATTACCTGCACCATGCCAGGACACTTCCTAATCATGCGCTGACGCTGTGCGGATGGAGGATACCCAAATCACTTGAACATTCGGACAAAAAAATCCTGCGTGGAGCGGGTTTGAAAATAGTAAAGCCCAAACCCAATATATCGGGTAACACATCCGTGGAAATCATACAGGGAGCCTCCTCTTATGCAATCAGAAAGTCGTTTTTCACCAACGAAGTATTCGACTATGTACATGCGCCAAAGGGAGCCTTTTTTGCTGATGACATCTGGCTGAGTGGCCACCTGGCCAAAAAGAAAATCCCGAGGACTTTGGTGATGGGAAATTTCGCCTACTGCCGAATGGAATCCTACAAGCACCTAAAAACCAAGGGCCTTAGAGACACTGCCAATGCGGACAATTCGAACAATGACGCCCTCTATCGGTATTTTGAAGGGGATTGGAAACTGTTTGACTAACCCCTGTAGATGGCCAACTGATTCTCAAAACAGCTTTCCCAAGTCAATGGCTCAGCGTATGCTCTGGCCTTTTCACGCATTTTCTTAGCGTCCATTAATGAGAACTCTATTACCGCTCTGGCCACTGCTTCGGGGGTTACCTCTTTAATTATGGTACCCGCCCCAGATGTATCGATATGCTCATAGGCCGCTCCTTCATTAGCCGCTATCAGCGGTAAGCCAGAACTAAGAGATTCCAACAGCGAAAGCCCGAAAGTTTCCCATTTACTCAGTGCAAACCCAAGATCTGCACTGGCATAATACCGAGCCATTTCTTCCTTTCCTTCTATAAATCCCCTGAGTTCAACAAACTCATACTTTTCACCGGCTTCTCTGGCTAAATGTTCATAGGGGCCGGCGCCAGCTATGATCAACACTGGTTCATGATCCAGTCCTTCACACATCATGTGGTAAGCCTTCAGTATGACATCCAGCCCTTTTTCTTTGCTAAACCGATGCGGAAAAAACAGCAGTAACCGATCTTCGTTCCCCTTCTTCAATTCGGCAATCAGCCCCACATCCCTTCTGCCTGGATTAAAAAGTTGTTCATTCACCCCCAGTGGCAAAAAATGAACATTCTTTAAACCATTCCTTTCCATCCTATCCATAATCAGCCTGCTAGACACCACCACTCCATCCATCTGGTTGTAGTTTTTGCGGGCGTACTTCCAGGCCATTCGCTCGCCCATTTTGGCCATGCCCTGACCCATTGGTTCCATAAATCGTTTCACATATGTCACCGGAAAATCGGCATGCCAAAATCCATAGGTTCGCGCCTTTAATCCATGTTTTCGGACAATCTTCCGCACAATTCCCGGCATGAAATAAGGCGACCCCACTTCAATCACATCAGGGTTAATCCTGCTGAGTATCGGTTCCAGGGGTGCACTTCTGGTCAGATACCGATACTCCCAGTTGCCATACACTTTTGGCACCTTCAGGTGTTCTATAAAAGCATTCTCCCCGATCTGCTCAGTCCATGTTTCACTGTCATGCATTACGAACGAATACTTTACATCCTGTCGATCTTTATAAAACGCCATCTTCTCCAAATGGTACCGCCTCACCCCCCCACCGGACGGACTCCAAAAATTATTGCAATCGACAATTGAAAACATAGGTTTGTTCATCAGCTTTCAGCAAACATAGCACAGAATAACCCCATGACTGGCTCTGGCATTTCAGTAAAATAAATGCATTTTTGCAGACTCATCAGAACAGCTATCGCTTTCCAGCATGGTACTTCTGCTATAAAACCCTCAAATGCCTGACATTACGATCATCCAATTGGCCACACCAAACATCGACAGATACGCACTCTTCAGTGCGGCATCTGCCCGCAGCTATGCCCTGGCCCACGGGTATCACCTCCAGATCCAACGATCCAAAACCATTTCCGACCTACACATCAACTGGACCAAGATCGATATCCTCAAAACGGTGTTGGCTAATAGTCCTCAGGGACCGGATTCCTATGTAATCCTTCTGGATGCGGATACGGTCATCATGCGACCAGACCGTACCATCGATTATTTTGTTGGTAAATATGGAAGACCCAATACGTCCATTTATATGGCCGCAGATACACCTTTCTCCTTGAGTAGAAAAAAGAAGCCGAATGCTGGCTTTGTGATTGTAAGAAATGATGAAACCGGGCGCAAAATTATAGCTAGATGGATTGATGCTGCCTACAACGATGGTAAGCAATTCAACGATATTCATCCAAGAAATCAGCTGGTATACTGGAACTGTGTGGAGCCAGAGTATCAAGAGCAACAGGTAGTTTTACCAAAAAGGTACTTTCACAAACCACTTTGGTGGGTACCCAAACCGATGAAGAAAAACCGATTTCTTTATCACATAACCTCCTCCAATGTAGATTCCCGAACTGCTCAGATGCAAGGGTTTTATGAGGAAGCATGTGGCAACCGTAAGAATCTGGAAGAAACCAAAGCGCTGCTGGATGGTGGAAAAGAAGGCTTACTTTCCCTCTGCTGATTGAACAAGGGCTGTGTAAGTACTGAAAAGCTCCCGGCACAAACTCTCCCAGTTTTGAGACCTGGCATAGGCCAATGCAGCATTTCTGACACGCTCGTAATAAGCGGCATCATCCACCAGCTTCACGATTTCGGCGAAAAAGGCCTCCTCTTGTTGAGGCTCTACAAGCACTCCGGTTTCTCCGTCCTGGATAATGTCTTTGGGGCCGCCTTCAGCAGCGGCTACCACCGGCAAACCAGAGGCCAATGCCTCAAGCACCACATTTCCAAAAGTCTCCGTAGTAGAAGGAAACACGAAGATATCCGCTGAGGCATACGCCCGGGACAAGTCCAGCCCGGTGAGCTTACCCGTGAACAGCGCTTCGGGCATATTTTTTTCCAGCTTAGCCCTGGTGGGGCCCTCACCTGTGATCACCATTTTTATTTCAGGTCTTCGTTCCTGAAAAAGATTATACAGGCGTATCAATGTTTTAGGCTCTTTTTCCTTGACTAGCCGGCTTACGAATAGCACCTTTTTGCACCCTTCTGGAAGCTGAGGCCAGAGCAGGTCATCTCTATGCTCAGGGCTAAAGCGTTCAGTATTCACACCTCGCCCCCAAATTTTCAACTGATCGGACTTTACTCCCTTTCCCAGCAGGTATTCCTCCATGCTTTTCGTAGGGGCAAAGACCCTGGTACTTCCCCTATAGAGCCAAAACAAGTTATACACGATCGGTTCGGTGATCTTTTCAACAAAAGGAATGTATCTGAGGTAATAGTTGGCAAAACTGGGGAAGTGTGTATGATAAATAGTGGTCACAGGGATTTGCTTTCGCCGGGCATATTTCACCGCGAATCCACCTAAGCCACTCGGCGAACTGAAATGCAAAATGTCCGGATCAAAGTCATCAAGAATATCCGTCAGTTCCTTCATTCTCCCGGGCAACGCAAGTCTGTAGTCTTTGTTGCTAAATGGGATATTAAGATATGGGCATTGGTACACAGGATACTTAAAGTCTTTCTCCGGAGGTTGTGGGGTAATAAATATGGGCTCGAAAGTCTCTTTCGGGATACGGTTGATCACCTGATGCATGGTGATACTCACCCCATCAAAATCCTCCTTCATTACATCCAGAAAAAAAGCTATCCTTATTTTTGACATCAGGTATTAATTTACAGGCAAAAGTAGCACTTCTTCCCTCGCCTCAATTTGTAAAATAAAAAAGCTTCTTTTGTATCTGAAATGGAGATTTTAGTTATTTCACACAAGTATCCGCCATCTATTGGTGGCATGCAAACCCATTGCTTCAAACTTGTTGAGGAGCTTGAAAAAAATCATACCATCCATCCAGTCATCTGGAAAAGTAACTACCCACGAGGCCTCTTTTTCCTAACGGTGATATTTAGGGTTTTGATCAGACTCAAAAGGAATCCTCAGATCAAGTGTATCTATGTCAATGATGGGCTCATGGCCCTCATCTGCACCCCGCTGCTTTTTCTTACCAGCGTGCCCATGTATGTAACCATTCATGGACTGGACGTTACCTTCCCATCCAAATTTTATCAAGGATGGATTCGGAAATACCTCAACCAGTATCACAAAATAATAACCGTCTCCGGCCCCACTACTGACTTGTGTCTCAAGAAGGGTGTAAAGCCTGAAAAACTGACTTTGATAGAAAACGCAGTAGACATCAATTTTCAGGAGGAGCCCGAAAACCCAAACTTCAGGAGCGAGTTTGGGCATGAAATCGGGGCAAACCTGGAGGGTAAATTCCTCATCTGCTCTCTGGGCAGGGCCATCCCACGCAAGGGGTTTAATTGGTTCACACGAAATGTCTATCCCAGCCTTCCAGAGAATGCTGTCTATCTGGTGATCGCCAGGAAATTCCCTCAGGAGAAATTATTTAGGTGGATCCAACGGCTCATCCCCGGCAGATTATTTGAAAAAATCCGGCTGCTGGTAGGCGCGGAAATAGACGATACTGCCGTCAATGACAGCATCAGAGAAATGAAACTTGAGGGCCGGGTGTTTTACCTTTCTCAGTTTACACACTCGCGAGCTAAAATCTTCGAAATCATCAAACATTGTGACCTTTTCGTGATGCCTAACATTGAAATCCCCGGTGATTATGAAGGTTTTGGACTGGTCGCTTTGGAAGCTGCTTCTCAAGGCACCCTTACCCTGGCCGCCAATGTAGACGGGATACCTTCTGCAGTAAAAGATGGGATCAATGGATACCTGATAGAGGGCGGAAATGCCTCAGAGTGGTCACTAAAAATCCGTTATTTCATGGATCATCCTGAGGAATTAAAGGCGAGCGCTCAGGAGTTTAAAACAAATACAATGACAAAAGGAAGAAGCTGGGACACCATGGCACGGCGGTATGCAGAAGTCTTTTCTGAAACGCCAGGGCCCAATTGATCGGATACTTTTCATCTGCTTCAATCATTTCCAAAAGAGTAATCATTGCCACCTAATCCGCTCAATTTCCCAACAAACAATCGTATTCATTGAAAATCACTGAAGTATTAAATGCAAATACTCTCAATTTGTGAACACAATTAACCATTTGGCCGTTGAACATTTTCAATCATTTCTGGGTACTTTTACCGATTAGTTACAAACCCAGAATTTCTGAAGATAGATTTTAATGAGTAGCATCCTAAAAAACAGATATCAGTCCTATCAGGAACCACAGAAAGTAAAAGCCCTAAACCTCTATCCTTTTTTCAGAAACATTCAGTCGGGACAGGATGCAGAAGTGATGGTGGAAGGCAAAAAAGTCCTGATGTTTGGCTCTAACAGCTATTTGGGACTCACCACACATCCAAAGATCAAAGAGGCAGCGATTGCCGCCATCAAAAAATACGGTTCCAGCCTTTCAGGCTCCAGATATATGAATGGTACCAGCGATATGCACACCGAGCTGGAAGGTCGCCTGGCCAAGTTTCTCAACAAAGAAGCGGTAGCACTTTATAGCACCGGATTTCAGGTGAACATCGGGGTACTACCAACCATTGCCGGCAAAAACGACTACCTGTTTCTGGACAGACTTAATCATGCATCCATTTTCGAAGGTGCTAAGCTCTCTCCGGCTCAATCGGTGATTTTCAGGCACAACAACATGGAGTCTTTGGAGCAGAAGCTGAGCAAAGTGCCAATAGACGCTTTCAAGTTTATCGTAGTGGACGGCATCTTCAGCATGGAGGGCAACATCGTGAAGCTTCCTGAAATCGTGAAGTTGGCCAAAAAATATAACGCTGCAGTGATGACTGACTGTGCACATGCCATTGGCGTGATCGGTGAAAATGGTGCCGGTACTTCCAACCACTTTGGTCTGACAGACGATGTAGACATTATTGGTGGTACACTGAGTAAGTCTTTTGCCGCATTGGGTGGATTCTGCGCCTCCGATGCAGACACCATCAACTACCTGAAGCATCACTCCAAGTCGATGATTTTTGCAGCTAGCATCACCCCTCCATCCATTGCCTCGGCATTAGCCGCTCTGGACATCATGGAGACTGATGACTCTCACAGATTAAAGCTTTGGGACAATACCCACTACACCCTGAAGGTCATGAAAGAGCTGGGCTTTGATACCGGTGCTTCAGAGACTCCTATTGTACCTATTTTCGTAAGGGATGACCTGAAAGCCTACAAACTCACTCGAATGCTTTTTGATAGAGGTGTTTTCGTCAATCCTGTAGTATCTCCGGGAGTATCTCCTGAAGATTCACTGATTAGGTTCTCTATCATGTCCACTCATACACATGAGCAAATAGATCGTGCTGCTGAGATCTTGTTTCAGGCTGCCAAAGAGGTGGATCTATTCCAAACAGCTTAATCAAGAATGAAAGTTCTCATTACCGGTGCTAATGGTTTTCTCGGAAGCCATCTGGTAGAGAAGGCTTTGAAAAAGGGTTTCGAAACGAGTATTCTCATTCGCCCGGGCGCAAACCTGAGCAACCTGGAGCACTTACATGGATACCATGTTGTAGAGGTTAGTTATGATTCAGTCGACAGCATTGCAGCCGCTTTCAAAGACCTTCCAGCTCAGGATCTGATCATTCACAATGCCGGTCTCATCCAATCATATACCCTCGATAGGTATGTAAAAGTGAACGTGGACCTTACCAGAAGATTGATAGACGCCATCCGGCAATGTGATATTTTGAAACCCTCAGGCAGGCTGGCCTATATCTCCTCCCTGGCCGCCAAAGGGCCTGTGGGTAATGGTGGGCCTGCATCCAACTATGGTCGCAGTAAGCTCATGGCTGAGGAAGTGGTTAAGAATTCCGGGATAAAATATATGATCTACAGGCCCACCGGCATCTACGGTGCCCGGGATGTTCAGTTTGTTCCGCTCATCAAAGCGGTGAAACTGGGGCTCTATCCGTCCATGACGCCTAAAGCCCATAAAATGACCCTCATCAACGCAAGTGATGTGGCCGAAAACGTACTCGAGTGCTCATTGAAACATGAAAATCAAACAGTACATCTGGAAGACGGACATGTTTATCAGCACGAAGACCTGAAACAGGCGCTCGAAAAACTATTGCATAAAAGGTGCATCAACCTGCGGGTGGGACGCCCGGTAGTGAAGGCGCTACTGTCCATATCGGACGTAATAGATCGCAACCTAAACCGCACGCCTACCCTATCAAGAGAACATTATTCCGAAATTTCACAAGACTGGGATTACGACTTTTCAAAAGAGCGAAATGAAATCCCGTTGACCATCCAGTATTCACTGGAGGATGGATTCAAAAGCGCCATTGATTATTACCTGGAAAAAGATTTAATTTAACGCCATGCCCATAGAGATACAGGAAATCACCAGTAAAAAAGGACTCAAAGACTTTGTGAGATTTCAGTGGAAACTTTACAAAGGAGTGGCGCCATACGTGCCCCCGGTGATGGATTTTGAACTTAGTGCCTTATCCAAGGAAAAAAACCCTGCTTTCGAGCATTCTGAGGGGCGTTTTTGGTTGGCTTACAAAGATGGGGAAGCCGTTGGTCGTGTGGCCGGGATCATCCATGGTGCAGAAGCCGAAAAAGAAAAGAAAATCAGGTTTGGGTGGATTGATTTCATAGATGACTATGATGTTTCCAAAGCGCTGATAGACACCGTTCAGGAATGGGGAAAAAGTGAGGATTTAGAGGTCATTCATGGCCCGCTGGGATTCACCGACCTGGATTTTGAAGGCACGCTCATCAGCGGTTTCAATCAAATGGCTACACAGGCCACATTATACAACTATCCTTATTATCAGGACCACTTCGAAAACATGGGTTTCGAAAAAGCGGTAGACTGGACAGAAACCCGGATCAAAGTACCTCCGGGCATAGGGGGAGACCTCAACAGAGCCGCAGACCTCATTGGACGCAGGTATGGGATGCAAATCAAAAAATTCAAATCAGGAAAAGAAATACTCAAATATGCTGATCAGGTTTTTGAACTCCTGAATGAGTCCTACAGTCACCTGTATGGATACTATCCCCTATCGGAAAAGCAGATCAAGTATTTTATAGATCAGTACTTCGGGTTTGTAGTGAAAGATATGGTGGCCTTGGTCAATGATAAAGAAGACCAGGTGATCGGCTTTGCCGTTACTTTTCCATCACTCTCCAAAGCCTTCAAAAAAGCCAAGGGCTCCCTTTACCCTTTTGGATTCCTGCATGTCCTCAAAGCCTTCTATTTTAACGATACGGTTGATTTTTTCCTTGTAGCTGCCAAAAAGGAGTATCAAAACAAGGGCCTTCATGCCCTGCTGTGGAGCTCACTCTACGAGGCCTTTGTGAAGCACAAAATCAAATATGTTTTTAGTGGGCAGATGCTTGAAGACAACAAAAATGTGAACAATCTCCTGACTAAATATGAATCTGCCAAAGACGAAGAAATCCGGCGGAGATGTTTCACCAAAACCATCGTTTAAAGGGTTTGAGCAAACACCCCTTTCACTCTGCACAAACTGTTATAAATTTGCACCTTTATTTTAGTGGGGTACGGGTTCTTTCTTGCCTTATATCTTAAACACAGGTTTTTATTTTGAAGAATAGAGTAGTGATAACAGGGATGGGCGTAGTAGCACCAAATGCCCTGAACGTAGACGAGTTTAGAAAGGCCCTGCAAGAGGGAAAATCCGGTATTAAGCGATACGAAAACCTGGGTGAAATCAACTTCAAGTGTCAATTGGGAGGGAAACCTCCAGTGACTCAGGAATATAAAGATGAACACCTCCCCCATTTCGTAGCTCAAAAAGTAAAAAACAATGCGGTCATTTATGCCTGTCTTTCCGGACTGGAGGCCTGGAACGACGCAGGCCTGGAGATCAAACCTGGCGGATATGATCGCAAAACAGGTATGCTGGTAGGCTCTGGAGCGCTTGGCCTGGATAGTTTCATCGAACACAAGATCTATCCGATAGACCAGGGAAATCACCGTAAGTTAGGATCAAGATCGGTACCGGAGTCCATGAGTAGTGGTGCCGGGGCATACCTCAACAGCATATTAGGACTAAGGGGACGAATTTTCTCCAACAGCTCGGCCTGTATCACCGGGAGTGAAGCAGTGCTGCAAGGCTTCGAAATGATCCAGTCTGGCAAAATGGAACGCATGCTTTGTGCCAGCTCTGAAGGAGACGGCCGGTACATCTGGGGCGGATTTGATGCTATGCGGGTGCTTTGTAGTGACTCCAACGAAGCACCGGAAAAAGGCTCTCGGCCTATGAGTGCCACCAGTTCAGGCTTTATACCCAGTGGCGGTTCCGGAGCGCTTGTACTCGAGACGTTGGAAGCGGCACAAGCGCGGGGAGCGAAAATCTATGCCGAAATTCTGGGTGGAGAAGTTAACTCTGGCGGGCAGACCGATGGTGGTTCCATGACCGCTCAAAACCCGCAAGCGGTGGTAGATTGTATCACTACAGCACTGGAACGCTCTGGCGTGGCTCCTGAAGAAATCGACCTGATCGCAGGACACCTCACCTCTACCAAGGGAGACCCCTATGAGGTGATTAACTGGAGCACAGCCCTGAATTTACCAAAAGACGATTTCCCTTACATCAATACACCCAAGTCTATGATTGGGCATTGTGTAGCCGGGGCAGGCTCCATCGAACTGGTAGCCAGCGCACTACAACTGGCAGAAGGATTCATTCATCCCAACCTGAATGTTGAAGAAATTCACCCGGAGATCGAAAAACTCGTTCCTCTGGAAAAAATACCATCAAAGCTGATCAAAAAGGACATAAAAACCGTTATCAAGGCAAACTTCGGTTTTGGAGATCTTAATTGCGTTTTGGTACTACGAAAAATGAATAACTAATTTATATGGATAGAGAAGCAATCAAGAAGGATCTATTAGCGATAATAGACCCTTACATAGACGAAAAGGAACTGACTACCGAAATCTCGGAAAGCTCAGACCTGATTAACGACCTCATGATCAACTCGGCCCATCTGGTGGATATCGTTCTGGATATTGAAGAAAAATTCGACATCATGATCGAGGATGACTTCATCGGAAAGATGGATACTGTGGGTGATGCCCTCGATATCATTTCTGAAAAGATCGCCGGCTAGCCGACCCTCATTGAATCAACATCAAAGGCCACATGACCAACCGATTGGTCATGTTGGCATTTATTTTGATGAAGAACCCATATTATGCACACTGTAATCAAATCACTTCTTTTTATTCTTATCCCAATCATGCTCACAGGTTGTTTCTCTAAAAGCAGCGGGGAGTTTCCCACTGCGGAGGAAGAAAAACGCACCATCGATGCCAGTGAAATCGAGGGAAACTGGGTTAAGTTTTACAAAATTGACAATCAGGTTAAAGTCTTTTTGAACAACCAGTTAGTTTTTGACAGTGGAGTAGGCGCTGAGAAAAAGGATGAAGACATTTCCTTTGGCTTTACTGATGAACTAAGAAAAGGCAAGAATAAACTCCGAATCGAACTCTATAATGACCCACCCTACGAAGGCTTTATGGGCTTTGACAAACATTGGGAAATTTTCTACGAACTCTTCAAAGAAGACGTCCCCATAGACTATATCCATGAGCAGGCGGATGACGGCAAAACGGGTATGGTGTGGTCAATGGAACACGACATACTGGTAGAATAATGATGGTCGGTATTGACCTGGTAGACCTTTCGGATCCACTGCTCAAGCCAAGGGACCACCGAGCATTGCGCCTCATCTCCCACCCTGACGATCACGTTCCCGATCACCCGCACAGCTTCTGGCTGCTGTGGACCGCCAAAGAAGCAGTATTCAAAGCACAAAGGCAGATCATCCCTTTTGAACCCAAAAAAATAGCAGTTTCTATTTCACCGCATGATAATGCGCTCTCCTTTCAATCAGAAACACTCAGGGGAAATATCTTTCAGAATCAATCAATTATTTACGCCATTGTGCACAGCGAAAACCAGCCCTGCTACCATCAAATCTTAAAAAGAAATACTCAATCGCCCTCTGAGGAAGTGCGGGCGATGGCCATTCAGTTCATCAAACTACACCACCAGCTACAAGTGGCTGTTCGTACTGACGAAAAAAATCTTCCTGTACTCAGTCATCAGCAGCTACCCATCAGCTTTACGCACCATCATGACTACCTGGGTTTTATCCTGCCAAAGCCTCAATAAACCCCAATTCCATTTGCCATAAGCACGGCCAACGCAGGAATTACCACCAGCAGAGCCACCTCCACACGAACCATCAGACGAATGAGTCCGGGGATACTCACTACCTCCTCCGGATCTCCTTTCCTCATCTTCAAAAAGAACACTGTGGGCCATATTGACAGCAGCCCTACGGTGCTGAATAAGCCAACCTTAGTCAGGAAAATCCAGTTTTGTGTATAGAAGCCGGCTGGCTTGCCCACCCCAAACCACAGCAACAATCCAGCCGCTACAGCCACCAGTGCCCCTATGCCATAAACACCATCTACCTTTGACAGAAAAAACAACTCCGCCCTGGTCATCCTGGGCTTCACCAAAATAGCCTCAGCAAACAGGCTGCCCACCACGGCAAAAACCCCGATGAAGTGAACATATTTTATCAGTATGTAATCCATTACTTTTTAGTCATTTTAATAAAAACCTCACGGCCCGCCCTGGGCTGGATAGAATTATAAGCAGTTTCCAATACATTGATTTCAAGACACTCAGAAAAAAGTTCGATGTACTCTGCCTCCGATCCTCCAAAAGGAGGTTCATTTTCACCCATTGGATGATTCCATAGAACCCCCACGAGCTTCCCTCCTGATCTTAGTATGTCACTTGTTTTCTTCACATATGCAGTCCGCAGCACAGGATCAATTGCACAAAAAAAGGTCTGCTCGATGATCAGATCGTACTTGCCCTCATGTGCCCAAAAATCCCCCTGATGAATGTGGCTCTTTGGAAAGAGAGGATTTCTAAGCTGAAATTGACGCAATGCAGACTCGGAGATATCCAGTACGTGTACATCACTAAAGCCCAGCTCAAACAAATAAGCAGCTTCATGAGCATTTCCCGCACCCGGAATCAACACGCTCACAGACTTGTCGGTCAGCTGATCAAAATATTCACGAAGTGGAGTGGTAATGGCACCCGCATCCCAGCCCGTAAGCCCATTCTGATAGCGGGTTTCCCAGTATTGCTGATCAAGTTGTTGCATAATTTTCACCAATTAACAGTCTAAAACGATTTCATCCCTTGTAAGTTTGAAGTATGTTACAATCTGTTACAGCGTTTGTGACATTACATCAAAATAACAACAATTTGAAAGCACCCGGACACATCCTTTTTCTGATTGGTACATTTGGCGTTTTATTTGGTGTGGGCACACTCATAGAGCACACCCAGCCTGCCGGGCTAACGGATGAAGCCCTTGAACCCGACATTTTGCTGTCCAATTCCAGAACCTATTTTGAGGAAGATGCTCACGGCAGAAGTGTTATGCATCTTTATAATGCTATAGAGGCCATCAAAAAAATAGAACAGGACCTGGAGCCCGAAAGCAAGGAAAAAGTGGATCGGGCCGTTGTTCAACTCGAACAGATCCTACAAGACATGAGCGGGGAGATTTTTGATGTTAAAAAACTCAATGAAGCCTCTGTAAAAGCCTTGAATGCCCTCACGTATGCGGAGTTGAAAATTTCGGAGCACTTTGTAGAGTCTCATGAGCTAGGCAAAGCCAAGCTGGCCCTCAAATATGGAATGCTCCATGTAAAGCATGCACTGGTATTTGCCGAAGGGGCTAAAAAAGAATACGAAATCAGCATTTACACCGAAATGGATTCGCTCATTGAAAGTGACGAATTGAGCGATAAAGAAATTATTCAGAAGCTGGAACGCATGATTGAAGATTTGGATAACTTAGGCTTACAGCTTGACTGACACACCTGTTAACGCATTCCTATGAACCAAAAGGAAATACTCGAACGCATTCATCAAAGTGAAGACAATAGGGTCAAAATTGCCATTACAGACATAGATGGAGTGCTCAGAGGTAAAATCATCAGAAAAGAAAAACTCCTGAGTACTCTGGAGCAAGGTGCGGGATTCTGTGATGTGGTCTTCGGTTGGGACATGATGGATGCTGCCTACAACAATGCTGAGGTCACCGGGTGGCATACAGGCTATCCCGACGCTACTTTCCATCTGGACCCGGAAACGTTCAGAAACATTCCCTGGGATGAGCAGATCCCATTTTTTCTGGGCGATTTCAGCATCACCAATCATCCGGCCTGCCCCAGGTCATTGCTTAGAAAAGTCATTCAAAAAGCGGAAAAAGATGGCTATAGTACCGGGTTTTCCCAGGAGTTTGAGTGGTTCAACTTTCAGGAAACCTCCGATACCCTGGCCGCTAAAAATGGGCAATCACCTACCCCACTTACCACGGGCATGTTTGGTTACTCAATCCTACGAGCTTCACAGCAGAGTCCATATTTCAATGACCTGTTCACACTATTAGATGATTTCAAAGTGCCCCTGGAAGGTCTGCATACAGAGACCGGACCCGGAGTATACGAAGCAGCCATTGAGTACTCAGGTGCATTGGAGGCCGCAGACCGGGCGGTACTTTTCAAGTCCGGCGTTAAAGAAATTGCCGCCCGACACCAGATCATGGCCAGTTTTATGGCCAAATGGAACCATGACCTCCCGGGCTGCAGTGGGCATATTCACCAAAGCCTTTGGAAAAACGGGAAGAATATTTTTCATGATGCCAAAGGAGCGCATCAAATCTCCTCCACCATGGAAAGCTACATGGCAGGTCAGCTCCTGGCCCTGCCATACATCCTGCCCATGTACGCACCCACCATCAATAGCTACAAGCGGCTGGTGGAAGGCGCCTGGGCACCCACTACACTCACATGGGGGCTGGACAACCGTACCACTGCCCTCAGGGTGATCAACCCTTCGGAAAAGGCCACCAGAGTAGAACTCAGGGTCCCCGGCGCAGATGCCAACCCCTACCTGGCTATGGCCGCTGCCCTGGCGTCCGGATTGTATGGCATTAAAAACAAACTCAAACTTACCACTCCACCCACAACGGGAAATGGCTATCAGGATCTATCCAACGGCCGGCTCCCAGCAGACCTGAAGGAAGCTACCCAGGCCATGAAATCCTCCGACCTTGCAATAGAACTGTTCGGAGCTCCTTTTGTCGACCACTTTACGAAAACCCGGGAGTGGGAATGCCGTCAGTTTGCCGCAAAGGTGACCGACTGGGAATTAAAAAGATATTTCGAAATCATCTGACACATGTATCAAAACATTGACTTTATCAAAATCATCGAGGATGCCTGGTATGAATACGACAGCTCCCGAAAAATAAAAACCATAGAAGACATCAGTGCTAAGGTGTCTACCAATCATGTCTATCGGGTGCGTTTCGAGGATGAAGACATCATCATAGCGAAGCTTTCCTATTTCGGACGCTTTGATCATTTTGTGGAAGACCACACCATCATCAATGCATTGGCCAACAACCTGCACGCGCCCTTCGAAAACTTCCTGGCCAAGTCACTTACCAAATACGGACAGCTCTATGTCTACCGTCACAAGGACAGCTTGCTGGATGCCTGGGTGGTCTTTTACAATCCCATCCAAATCGATCAAAAGCCGGAAAGAAAGCAATCTGATAGCCAAATCATCATCCTGGGGGAGGAACTGGCGAAGTTTCACAAAGCCTGCAACAAGGTAAAAAACACGCTGCCCCCTACCTTCAAACAAACAGAAAACGACATTGATCATTTGCTGGAAATACTGGAAACAGATCATGGCAAGTTTGAACATCGCGGGCATGTAGACTCTATCAAAAAACAGTGTGCACTGTTTCTGGAAAACTGTGATAAAATAGGCGTTTCGGAAATGCCTTCCATTCCGGTCTTTGTAGACTGGAACATTGGTAATTTTTCCATCAATAAAGACTATCGGTTCTTCAGCCGCTGGGATTACGACTGGTTTAGGATGAGTACGCGGGTAATGGACTTTTACTTTTTCAGTAGGGTCTGCTCCACCATCGGCGACCGCACCATTTTCAGCTATTTGGTGGATCCATTAATGGAAGACCGATTCATTACTTTTCTGAAGGCCTACCACAAGGTGTATCCGCTGACCGCACAGGAAATTAAAATCATTAAGGAAACGTACCGGTTCTTTATCCTCAACTACGTCATCAAAGATGGTCGGTACTTCTTTCATGAACTCTATGCCAGCCGACTTCAGTTTGAAGCCCACGAGACATACTTCCCTACCCTGGATAAATCATTCAACGAAGAAAAACTACTCAAAGCCCTAGACCTGTAAAAGATGGACATCACACCTTTCAAATCAATAGCTGGTAACTACAAAACCATATTTTTCGACGCTTTCGGAGTACTAAAAAATCACCGTGGACTCATACCGGGAATTGAAAACACCTTTCGCTTTCTGGAAGAAAACGGAATCGACTATTTCATCATCACCAACGACGCCTCCAGAGGTCCGCGGGAGTTAGCTCAGGACTATCAGGAGCGCGGGCTCAAATCCATCACCAAAAACAAAATAGTCTCCTCCGGCATGCTGGCACGGGAGTACCTGCAGTACAAAGTCAAATCAGGAACCGTGGCCTATCTGGGCACGGCGAGATCTGCCCATTACATAGAAACCCTGGGCCTCCAAACCATATCCATTGCAGACCTCAACCTGGAGAATGCCGAAGACATTAGCGCCCTGGTTTTTTTGGATGATGAAGGATTTGACTGGGCCAATGACATCAATAAGACCATCAATCTTTTGCGTGCCGTCAATATTCCAACGATCGTTTGTAATACGGATAAATCTTATCCTGTTTCCAGGTCTGAAGTGGCCATTGCCATCGGCGGACTGGCCAATATGGTGGAAGATATCGTGGGTAAGCGCTTCATCCGATTTGGAAAACCAGATGCCCAGATGTTTATATTCGCCTATGAGCATTCCATTGCTGAGGGGGGAATAGCCGACAAGGACAAAATCCTGATGGTGGGAGACACCCTCTCCACAGACATCATCGGTGGAAACAAATTTGGCCTTGATACGGTGCTGGTGCTCACCGGAAACACCCTGGCCAAACATGCAGAAATGAGAATCAACTCTCGGGGGATCATTCCCACCTATGTTTGTGAATCTGCGGTAATCGAATAAGGATCGTGGTTGCTTAAATTCATCATTTGGCTTGCAACCCTTTTCAGTCATCATGGGTCAATGTTTTTTTTCGATAATAACATTTGACAAATGAAAAAGACTATTTTTTTAGTAGCACTCATCACGGTGATTGGGTGCTCCACTCCACAGGAAACCACACCGATACCTGCGGAACCCACCACTGCCGAATTATTGGAACATGGTAAGCTACTGGTCACAGTAGGAGGATGTAGAGATTGCCATTCCCCTAAAATTTTCAATGAAACCGGAATGCACTTTGATGAATCCAGAGCATTCTCCGGGCACCCAGAGGGCTCCTCTCTTCCCGAAATTGACAAGCGTGCCCTTAGTCCTGGCTACTGGGTACTTTTCAGTGGTGACCTGACAGCTGCTGTCGGGCCATGGGGTATGACTTTTGCCCGAAACCTCACCCCCCACGAGACAGGCATCAAAGGTTGGAGTAAGGAAGTGTTCATCAAAGCCATGAGAACAGGTCAGCACATGGGTATCGAAAAAGGTCGTCCCATTATGCCTCCCATGCCCTGGGAAAACCAAAAAGAGCTCTCAGATCAGGATCTCACAGCTATTTTCACCTACCTGCAGTCACTCAAACCCATAGACAACTATGTTCCCGAGCCCATACCTGCCAGCGAACTACTCTGATGTGATAAAAAAAGGGAGGCCATCAAAATGATGGCCTCCCTTTTTGCTTAAATCAATTTTTTAAAGTGCTTTCAAAGCAGACTCGTAATCCGGTTCGTCTACAATCTCACCAACCAACTGCGTGTAAGCCACCTTACCTTCTTCATCCACTACCACCACAGAGCGTGCTACCAGTCCTTTCAGTGGGCCATCTACCATACCCACACCATAAGCCTTCTCAAAGCTACTATCCCTAAATGCAGACAGACTCACTACATTCTTGATTCCTTCAACTCCACAAAACCTATTGTGAGCAAATGGCAAATCTTTTGAGATACAAAGCACCACTGTATTATCGAGATCTGATGCCTTTTGATTAAACTGACGAACAGACGTGGCGCAAGTACCCGTATCAATGCTTGGGAATATGTTTAAAATGACCCTGGTTCCCTTATAATCTGAAAGTGAAACTTCGGATAAGTCGGACTTTACCAAAGTGAAATTCGGAGCTTCTACTCCTTGAGCGGGAAGTGTTCCCACGGTATTGACAGGATTGCCTTTTAATGTTACTTGAGACATAATTGAGTGATTGTTTTAGCTAAGATAACCATTGACCCAAAAGACTGTTTTCGATCTTTCATTTTTTATGTGAAAAAATACAATGAGTTATATTGGTCAAAAACGAATCACAATACATCGTATACCGTAAAGGCTATCACACCCTAATTGCTTTGGAGAATCACCCGATCAGAAAAATCATACACATAGACATGGATGCCTTCTTTGCCTCCGTGGAGCAGCATGATCATCCCGAGCTGAAGGGCAAACCAATCGCCGTGGGAGGCAACAAAGAACGTGGGGTAGTGGCAGCTGCCAGTTATGAAGCCAGAAAATACGGGGTTAAATCAGCCATGCCCTCGGCCATTGCCGCCCGTCAATGCCCGCACCTCATTTTTGTAAAACCAAGGTTCGAAAGGTATCAGGAGATCTCTCTTCAGATTAGAAATGTTTTTCAGGAATACACTGACCTGATAGAACCCCTCAGTCTGGACGAAGCCTACCTGGACGTGACTGAAAACAAGCCTGGTCTTACTTCTGCGACGGTTATTGCCAGAGAAATCAAAGCTAAGATCAAAGAGCGAACCGGACTTACCGCCTCAGCTGGGATTTCCTATTGCAAGTTTTTAGCCAAGACTGCCTCTGATGTCAATAAGCCGGATGGTCTGTTCGTCATCCTTCCTGAAGAAGCAGACGAGTACCTCAGGAAAATGCCCATTCATCGATTTTTTGGGATCGGAAAAGCCACCGCAGAAAAAATGAAAACCGCCGGAATATTCACAGGAGGCGACCTTCGCAAAAAGTCCCTGGCTGACCTGACTCTACGATATGGGAAATCGGGAGCCTACTATTACAACATCTCCAGGGGAATTGATCAGCGCCCCGTAAAACCTGACCGGGAACGAAAATCTGTCAGCGCAGAACATACCTTTGAGCACAACCTGATGCGGATAGCAGAGGTAAAAGCTGAGTTGGACCAAATCGCTGCTGTGACCTTCGAACGGTATTCTAAACACGGCACCCATGGCCGCACGGTCACCATCAAAGTGAAGTACGGCGACTTTAAGCAAATCACAAGAAGTATTTCGCTGGAAGAAAACGTCACTGACTTAGAGCAACTCTCACGGGCGGTGCATCAGCTGACAGATCAGAGTCTGATCAGAGAAGAAGGCATCCGGCTCCTGGGTGTAGGCATCAGCAACTTCCAGAAAATGACAGAGGAAGACTCTCCTATTCAGCTCACTTTGAATTTTTGACTCTTGCCTTCCAATGGCTGGGATGGGATCATCCCCCGGTGCTTCATCACCTGCAAAATAACATCAAGGGTTTCCTTGTCAGACATTTTCTCAACGTTGATCACCAGATCGAACATGTGTTCATTATAAGTACGCCCGGTCAAATGCTCCATCCAACGCACCCTGTTCTCATCCATGTGCTGTACCAGATCATAGGCCGCTTCATCGCCTATGCCCAGCTTGCCGGCAATGACCCGGGCTCTCCATTTGAGGGGTGCTTCCAACCGAATACGCAACACATTATCCATTCCCTCAGTGACCATGCTTCCTCCCCGCCCTACCAATATCACATTTCCCCGCTTGGCGTAGTTGATAATCACCTCTTTGACCTTCGACATGATCTCACGATCAGACACTTCATAGTGATGTGCAAACCCTGCCAGCAAGCCGTTGATACCGTCTGTGGAGTGCGCCAGTATTCGCTGATCAACATCATGGGGGTTAATCCCCAGCTCAAAGGCACACTCATCTATAACCTCCTTACTGATATACTTCCATGGGTGTTTCTTGAGGGCACCGGGCCCAAGCTCATTGATGCGATGAATCAACAACCTCACCAGCCTATTGGCTTCACAACCATAGGCCCTTGAGACTGTGAGCACTGGCCCATCTCTAAGTAAAGATCGGTGCATCTGATCTCGCTCTTCCAGGTACTTGCGCAAATCTATTTTCATAGCAGTGGGGGTTATACTGAAAATGAATTAGGGGTCAAGCTAGTTCCCATATCACATAAAAAATATGACTCAGGTCATCTCAGATGAAGACTTTTATCCAGATTTTGAAATTAATATACCGATCGGTATATTTGCATCATGAGAAATCCGGAAACCACCAAAAATCTGATTGTGAGCAAGGCCATATCCATCTTTAATCAAAAAGGATACAGAGCCACCTCACTCTCAGACATCACCAAAGCCACCGGGATGACCAAAGGTGCTATCTATGGCAATTTTGAAAACAAAGATGCCGTGGCGGTAGCTTCCTTTGAATATGCCATCGGGCGGGTACTCGACGATCTAAGGGTGCACATCAAGGCCGCACCTACTGCACCGGAGAAGTTAAAAGCCATCCTGAATTATTATTCCAAATACATCGAAAACCCGCCTATAGCAGGCGGATGCCCTGTTATCAACACTTCTGTGGAAGCCGATGATGACCACCCGATGCTCAGAACCCGGGCCGTTGGCACCATTGCCATGATCAAGGGGTCGCTTCAGCAAATCATCACCCGCGGCCTTCAGGAGGGTCAGATCCGCGAGGGAGTGGACGCTCATCTTTATGCGAGTATGTTTTACTCCACCATTTCCGGAGCCATCCTTATCTCCCGGGTGGAGGGCAACAAGCAGTCCTTCGAACTCATCCGCCAGGGACTGGAAATGCAAATCAACGCCATCAGCAAATAGACTTTAACATATAAATACCAATCGGTATATTTAAAATGAAAACACAGACCACATACATAGACGCTGGTATCCAGGACACCAGCAGACCTGCAGAACGCCCCCCAAAGACCAACTGGAAAATGGAAGTGGTAAAGAAAGGACTCTTTACCCTCCAGCACATAGCCCCTGAAAAGACCTCCGAAATCATCTGGCATTACTTTTCCAAGCCAGGTAAGGTGAAATTCACCAGTGCTCAGCAGGAGCTGGTAGAGAATACCACCGCCAGAAAGGTCAATTACGGAAAGCATAAGGTCGTCACTTATCAGTGGGGCGACACGGGTCCGAAAGTACTGCTATGCCATGGATGGCGCTCCAAGGCAGCCGATTTCAGGCGAATGATAGAATCCCTGGTACAGGCAGGCTATGTGGTAGAAGGCATCGACATGACGGCCCATGGTCAATCGGAGGGTACGCACACGGCCCTACCTGAATTTCGCGATATCCTCAAAGATCATTACCTGGCCAATGGACCTTATGAGGCGCTCATCGGTCATTCCCTGGGTGGGCTGGCAGCTGGTATTCTATCCTCAGAGATTTCCCCTGCGCTGCAACCCAAACAGCTTTTCGTGCTTTCCTCTCCGCCGTTTGTGAGGTACTTCTTCCACGATACCATCAGGGAGCTAGGGTATAAGGACAGTGTGTATGAGGAGATGTGTAAACTGGTGGAAAAAAACTACGCACAGCCCGTGGAGTATTTTGACCTGCGGGACAAAGCTGAGAAACTGCAAAACATCAACGTTCACCTCATCTACGACCACCAGGACCATATTGTCCCCTACCAGCGGGGTGAAGAACTCAGGGAGGCCTTCCCCAACGCTCATTTTGTGCAAACCAAAGGATTGGGACATTACAAGATCATTGCCTTTCCTGAAGTGATCAGCTACATCCGGGGACAGCTGGATGCGCAGCGCGAACAAAAAAAAGCGAGCCTTTAAAAAAAGGACTCGCTATTCAGGCGATGAAGGGGAGCATTCCTGCCTGGTGGCAGAAACCATAAATTGAAAGTAAGTGATCTCAGATAGAAATAAAAATTTCATTAGACCAAATCATACTTCCGGCAGACGAAGAAGGTCTCGGTGCGTATTAAAAGTTTTAATCAGAACTTTAAGGCACTCAAAAAGTCAACCTATCTTTGGCATTCACATACTTTCAACTATTTAATATCTCTCTCAATGAATACCTATACAGCCTTTCTTCATATTCACTCAGCCGTTAGATGGATCGCATTGGCACTGGCCATCTTTGTGATTGTAAAATCTTTAATGGGACTTGGTGGAAAAAGTGCATTTGGAAAGACGGACAATATTTTTGCAGCGTCCTTTGTGGGCACCATGCACCTTCAACTTCTATTGGGCCTGGTTCTCTATTTTTTCCTGAGCCCTATTACCGAGAGTGCCCTGAGCAACTTTGGTGGAGCTATGAAAAATGCAGAGTTGAGGTTTTGGGCTGTTGAGCACGCAAGCATGATGGTGCTGGCAGTGGTGGTGGCACAGATTGGCAGAAGCAAATCAAAAAAAGCTGCGGATGCTGCTAAAAAATTCAAGCTTCAGGCCATTTTCTTTGGAGCTGCGCTCCTCCTGATGCTGGCAGGCATCCCGTGGAACAGATTTTAAGAAATCTTAACTGAATAAAGAACCGGGCGTGCTCTACGCCCGGTAAGCTTCCCTAAAATCAGATTTGTTTAGATTTTGGAGGGGTTGGGCAAGCTGAACTGCAAGGTTTACACGCTTTACTCTTTGAATACAGGCTTCATCCAACTCCGTTGTTCCCCGTTCTCGTTTTCATAATACTCCCGTTCTTCTTCTGGTGCTGGAGTTAGTTTGTTCATAAGCCATATTGGAAGGATGCATGACGGAATTACTAGAGCGAGAAAGAAACCAATCCGTATCCAGCCTTCAGTTGTTGCTTCGTTCATTAAAACTGCTGCGATGATTCCAATTACCCCTAAAGCCGACATTATTGTTACCCAGTAATAAAACCTTGTTGCTTTTCTAGCAACAGCAATTATGAGCAGACCATACCACAATGCTGTTCCGAATGATGGATTGACCAGTAACAAGATACTGGCAGTTAGAATAAGCAATCCTAATAATACATGATTCCAGATTCCGTACTTCTTAAGTGCTAAGGCTGAAGGTAGTCTTCGGATAACATTAGCCGTTGCAGCTCTGTTTTGAAATTCTTCTGCTAATTGTTCGTAGGCTTCTTGTTTCGGGATACCTGTTTTCAGAATTTCTTTGGCTCGTTTCCGAATTTGTTTCTTATCTAATTCTACCGACATATCGATTAAGTAATGGCATGTAACACCTATGTATGGCAATGTGTGTGCCCCACTGGCTCAAAGAAGCAAAATAGTGAAATCTGCCGAGGCTCACAACGGTTCCAAATGGCACTGCGCTCCGAAAGTTAAAAAACTCCTGCGAGCAGAAAATGGTAGAAAACACTGCCGTATATCAGCGGCAGATTCACGGTCGAGTTGCAATGAAACCGGCCGGAAAACTCTCTCGATAGCCATCGGGAGGCATATGCCCGATCAGCGTCTGTTATAGGTCTTCTAATTCGTTCTATAAGTTCGTTCGAACCAGTCGTTGATTTCACTAACAAAATCTCCCTTTTCAACGAGTTCCGTTAGGTAAGCAGTCAAGAAGTCAGCAAAAAAGTCAAAACTCGAGTAGTTGAAGTTTCCATTTATATCAAGGTTCCGTTTCCAGATTGGGGTGTTTGAGTTGAAAAAGCGTTCCGTGAAATTGTCTAGTCGAATACTTTCGCTATCAGTTTCCCTCTTAATCCATACTTCAGGAGGATCATATCTTTGATATACTATTTGAATCACAATACCATTTTTGTCTTCAAATATGAATTTATGATTGTCTTCAGCAGTTAGCTCAAATCCAAGGTTCTCAAGCGGAACCTTGCTATTGTTGGCTAAGGGTAAAAAATGTGTGTCTGAGTTAGTAATTCTGTCCATGATCTCAGGAGCCGATGACCTATAACGCTCAGCTATGATGAGTGGGGATTAGAAAGCACTAACCTCTCGTCTCGTACATAGCCACGCCTACGCGGCCCGGCCTTGATTTAAATTTAAAACTTGTGGCGGACTTTCCAATCCCACAAAAATATCCTAACCATCAAACCCCATTCATTCATTGCTAATGTTGTACCTCGTTTAAATTTGATTTTTGCTCGGCCACTTCAAATACTCGATTGATCTCCACGTGATTCTGTATGGTAAAAGATATGAAATCAATCGCCATTAATAGCCTCTGCTTGTCATCAGTTAAATCAATTTGTGAATAAAACTGATGAGTTAAGTTTAAATTCACATCTCCTGCGGCTGATATATTTTGAAGGTATTTATTGATGTTAGGATTGATAATCTCTGATGCAAATTGTCTGTATGTGGATTCCATCTCTATGGTTCTAGGCCAAAAGTAAAGTCTAATTTTTTCGTTACCTGATACTCTCAAGATTTTGAAAAGTTTTACGAAGGTTGCCTCAGGAATAGAATTCAATATTTCAATTACCATTTTGGGTGAAATCAGAAACTCTCAGCAACTTCCTTCTTCAACCGCCTGATTTATCGTTAACATCACTCTGTGTTGATATTCAGTAATTGTGGCCTTATCCAGTTTATTTGTTCCGACCATTATGCTATCAAATGTATTTAGAACAACTGCCAAATCTTCTATTTCGTTAAAGGTGAAATGCTTCTTAACAACTGAGTCTTTACGAAGAGTTTGCCGATTTACTGAACATGATGACAAGCAAAATATTAGAATGAGTTGACTAATTTGTTTCAATTTTACCATGTGTCAGTCAATGAGGTACAGCGCCAAGCTAGCAGGAGTGCGCCCCGAGCCTGGCAAGTTCCGATAAAACTAATGAATCTGCCGGTGCTTCCAAAGTTTGTAGAAAGCACTGCGTTCAGAAGGATCAAAACTCCTGCGAGCCGAAATAGGTAGAAAGAACTGGAATATCTCAGCGGCAGCTATCACGGTCTAGGTGCACTGAAATCGGCCAGAAAGCACTCCCCATAGCCATCGGGAGGCGCATTCGTGCTAGCGACTGTTGACTACCGTTACGCTTCAATTATCCATAGTAAAGGAGTGAAAAATGCTATCATGATGATTAACATTAATATAAGAAATGCTATTGTGGCAAGTTTGGATGATCGAATTTCTTCAGACTTCAATTGGTTACTGGATTCCCAGATTGAGGTGATAAAAAACAAAACATATCCGATAACCATAAGCCACCATGCGGTCTTTTTGATACTGATAGGGAGTTTATCAATAATTCTTGGCTCAATGGCTATTTCGGTATTCTTGAGTTCTGAAAGAATGACTTTGCCGTTAATAATATCACGTTCATCAATTGTTATGCCGTCAATATTGGAAAGATCATCATTACCGATGTAGGCACTAAGTTCCAAAAACTCGTTATTCTTCCACTGCTTGAATGAAAGTCCGAAGTTCAGGGAGTCAACCCTAAGAAGCTGTATCGGAAAATTTTTGTTGCTAATTTCAACACCGAAAATTTGATTTGATTCATTAAACTTTAATGGTAATGGATCAATAATTATTCCAACATTTTCTTTACCAATTATTGTTTTTCCACCGACGTTTCTGATTTCTATTTTGATCTTCCAAAGATTAGTTACTGATTCACCGTTAAATGAATACTGTACTTGAAGATTGTTGTCAGTAGGAATTCGAGTTAATTCTTCTTTGTTAAGAGTTGTCAGTTCTAGAACCGCCTCAGCTTCAAAAATGAATTGATAATATACAAAAAAGCCCAGGGCTACTATTGAAGCAAGGCTTCCGATAAATTCAACTTTGAATAGTTTTCTCATGCAGTTCAGTAATGGTGGTCAACAACCGACTAACAACCACCAACGGCTATTAGTCGCCTGTAACGCTACCAAATGTAGCAGATTTCCAATCTCAAACAAACCATTGTTAGCTATACAGGTAGGCACCTATCAGGGATCAGGCAGACGGACTGCCCTAACCGCGGATATGTTACATTAACTGTGTCAGCCAGTTATTTAATCCCAAATTCCATTCGATTCTGTTAAAACGACTGGATGGTTATCAGTTACAAGTATTGTTTGTTCGTGTTGGGTTACATATCCACCTTTGTTCCCCACTAAAGTCCAGCCATCATTTAATTCTACAGCAACAGTAGATTTTGTCGAAATAAAGGTTTCTATCGCGACGGTAGTATTTTTTCTAAACCTTTCTCGATTGGTTCTCACTCTATAATTTAAAATGTTTTCCGGCTCTTCGTGTAAACTTCTACCAACCCCATGACCAGCTAGATTTTTAATTACTTTAAAGCCTGACTTTTTAGCTTCTGTTTCTATCAAATATCCAATTTCAGAGATTTTTACTCCGCCCTTAATATGGCCTATTGCCTTGCGTAAAATGTTTTTAGAAGCATCTACAAGAGGTTGGTGATGGTGAATGTCTTTTCCAAGTATAAAAGAACCTCCATTATCAGACCAAAAACCATTGAGTTCTGCCGAAACATCAATATTAATTAAATCTCCTTCTTGCAGTATTTTTTTCTCGGATGGTATTCCGTGAGCCGCTTCCTCATTTACACTTATACAAGAGTAACCAGGGAATCCATAAGTTTCGTATGGTGCAGATTTAGCGCCATAGCTCTTTAAAATTTCTCCTCCATATTCATCAAGCTCTTTAGTTGACATGCCGACTTTAGCGTATTCTCTCATCAGTTTTAGTGTAGTTCCAACCACCTCACTAATTTTCAGCATTCCTATTAATTCAGATTCTTTTGTTATGGACATTTCATTTTGCTTTAATTGGCTGCAACGCTCTGGCTATGATGAGTGGGGATTAGTCCCGATAGCTATCGGGAGCTCTAACCTCTCGTCTCGCACATAGCCACGCTTTATTTTAAATTTAAAACTTGCCGGCGAATCTTCCAATCCCCACGAAAATATCCTGACCGATGAAACCCCATTCATTCATAGCATATGTTGTGGTTAGTTTTTTACGTAATCTTTCAGGGTTTTAAAACCAGTTATTTCGGCTCCTTTGAAAATATTATTATATCTTCTTGTAACGTATGTGTTTCTTTTCCCAAATTCTGGATTCACAACTGTTACTTTAAGAGGGTGTCTGTTTTCGATAAAATTTAATTGTCTGAAAAGCCACTCGGTATAATAATCTGTTGGCGGAAATGAATACCCGATAAAAATAAGTTCTGTTACATCTATTAACTTTTCTCGTGCTATCATCCATTGATTTTTAAGAAAGGAATTTTTGTGAATCATTTTGTTACTCACTGGAGGCACAATTAAAGGCTTTAGGCGTTTACCTCCACATGTTGGGCAATTCCATGTTTCTCTGAGTTTTAAGAGTTTATACTTTCTTGGTTGAAACGGAGCGGCTATTTTGTTGAAACTGTGGCATTCCTTGTTTTCGCACATCATCCAATTAAATGATCCATGAAGTTTGAGTAATATTCCTCTGCTTCTGTATTCAGTTGGATTTATTGATTCTTCACGAAGCAATTTTGCGTAGTTCCTTAGTTGTGCTAATTCACCTCTTTTCATTCGTGCAGCTTCCTGTAAGGTGAATTCTGCAATTGTATCCCAGTTGTAAGAAATGATGGAATCAGATTTATCTAGTTGCCAAAAGACTTGCAGCAGATATTCGCAATGTTGATCCTCGCAGATCATTGGCATAAAGGGGTTGAGGAAGCTCAATAGATATTCTTGAGCTTTATTAAACATTTTTTGCTCGTTGGAACCTTTGGGGTGCATGTTTGAACCAACCTCAAAAAACGTCATCACTTCTTCAATATTTACTCCTTTCCATTCATTTGGGTCAAATCCATCATTATTAATGTTCCAAGATCTTACAATTAAGTCATGCAAACCCTCATAAGTCAAGCCGAGGAAGTTTAGAGAATTGAGATACTTATTCTCGGGATTATTAACCTTAAACAGGTCAAAAAAAAAGTTTTCAGCGGATGGCATAGTGTCCCTGAATTGATCATGAGAGGATCTGATTGGGAACCTCTTTGATCCGATGGACGCACCTGCCCCTAGTATAACTATTTTTCGATCCTTTTTCGCCATTCTCTAATTAAGCACAACGACTATCATCCGTAAGCTGATCTTTTCAAATATCTATATAAGTATCTCATCGCACCAGCCTTTGCAAAATAGCTCAGTTAGCATATGGATGATAGTGTTTGTTAGAAACATATTTATCCTACCCTTTATGGTATTTTCGTAAATGACATTCCGTCGTTTCTTCCTACATATTTTCCTCCTTTTTCATTTAAAAAGCCGGAAGAAGCGTACACTATATTAGTATCTAAAATTGATTCGATTGTCAATTTTCTTTTTATCAATTCATCATTGATCAGGAATAAAATATCAAAGGTTATATTTCTAACATTCGATGAAGATTTAACAGGATTTAAACTGATGGCAGTAATAAAAAATGGAAATGAACCATAATCGTTTGAGAGCCCACTTCCGTGCTTTCGTTTCATAGAAAAGTGACCAGAACCTAAGATGCTATCTTGTTGAAAGAGTATGGACAGACGTTCGTTCCCTAAAATTTCATCTCCATATTTCTTAATTACCGTTTCATCTATCTGAAACAACCAAATGTAATGATCAAGAAAGTCAGTATTAAGAGTAATTACCGGGCTTATAAACGTATTTAACCAAGGTTCATCAACTAGAATGTCTTTATCAGACAGAACCTGTCTCTCTAGGCCACCTAAGAAATATAAACCATTAATTATCTTAAGGAGTTCTTGGTTTTTTCTTGTCGACGACAAGCTTAGATTCACATTATGCTCTTTTCGAGAGTTTAGACTCTTACTCATTTCTAGAGCATCCTTTCCGCCAGTTCTCGATAGATAATCTTGAATTCTATTGAAATCTGAATCACTTATTGATCCATTTTTCTTTAATAAGCTCACATCATTCTTAAGTTCCTCCAATGCACTATATAATTCACTAATTTCCTCTTTTTTTAATCGACCTACTTCGCTTTCGACTGCTTTAAGATTAATAGAATTTTGCTCACTCTGATCTGAAATGACAGTATCTTTAAGTAACTCATAAGTAGATCTGTACCCAAAATATTCAGGAAACTCATTGATTTGTTTCACCTTTTCGGGAAATGAAAATATCAAAAGAATCAATGTTCCAAATATTGATAGAATCCAAAACCAATTACTACTATAGTTTGATCGTCTTGGAAATAATCCTAACCATTTTCTCGCTTCTGTTTTAGGAGCTAAATTAGTCGGTGTTGCTGTCCTATTTTGACGTTTTTTAACTGGTTTTTTATTTCGTCCCATTGAAAGGCTTACATATTCAAATTGCGGCAATACTATTGCCCTAACAACCGACCAACAACCACCAATGGTTGTTATACGCCTGTAACGCTTTCAAATGTAGCAGATTTCCCATCTCAAACAAACCATTGTTAGCTATGCGAGCATCCTGCACGGTTGTCTGAACACCCTGCACAGTTGTCTTCAAGCACTGCACAGTTGTCTTCAAGCACTGCACGGCCTTCTTGAATTACTGCACGGTTATCTCGGAACCCTGCACGGCTGTCTTGGAGCACTGCACAGCCATCTTGGAGCACTGCACGGCTGTCTTGGGATCAAGCGGAATTCCTGGGGGAGATTGCATTAAAGATGGATGGTGATGTAGTTACCTGATACCTTACATCCCTCAATCTAATTGATTTGCAACATACCCTTCATTTTCTTTGCTTGCCCAAAGAAAACGAAGCAAAAGAAAAGGCACCAACGCAAAAAATCATTTTGACTCATCTGGGTTACACTTTTTTAGGATCCTTTTTGGAGTCAAAATGATTCACACTTGCCTTGGATGGCCCGCCCTCCTTTACGCCTTTGCTTTCTACTTTCAAGTGGATTAGTTCGATTTTACAAAATATAATTATATAGTGTCACCCCACACAAATATTGCTTGATCCGATCACTGCATGATTAGAACTCAGACCAAAATGCACAAAAAAAGCACCTACAACAACGTCATAGGTGCTCAATTCTTCACTGTGATTCGCCCAGGGCTCGAACCTGGAACCCCCTGCTTAGAAGGCAGGCGCTCTATCCAGTTGAGCTAGCGAACCCTCCTACTATTTCTAGCATTAAGTTCCCTTCAGAAAGACTCACTTCAAAAGTGCGGAGAGAGGGGGATTCGAACCCCCGGTACGGTTTCCCGCACGCATGTTTAGCAAACATGTGGTTTCAGCCACTCACCCATCTCTCCTGATTTCCGTGAGCCCCCTGAAAAGGACTGCAAATATAGTATTTCAGAATAAAAATTCTAATCATGATCAATTAAAAATATCCACATACCACTTATCCTTAAAAATCGTTAAATGAAATACCCTCACATTGGGCAATACCAACTGCTTATGTATTTTTGGGGCCGCATATGACTTGGGCTTATTCAATCGACACATTTGAAATTGTACTTATTGCGATCTTCGCACTTCTTTACCTGCTTTATGTCATCAGACTGCTCAGGATCAGAGCTTCTATGCGCACTCCCATTAGCAAATGGCTCATCAAATTCACACTCAGGTCTGTCTATTTCGCGCTGATGATGGTCGCCCTTTTGGGCCCTTCTTTTGGAGACTCTACCCGTGAGATCAAATCCATCGGTAAGGACATGTTCATCTGCGTGGACCTTAGTCAGTCCATGAATGCCTTTGACATACAGCCCACGCGCCTGGAAAAGGTGAAATTTGAGCTCAAGAATATTGTAGAGGCCTTTAGTTCGGATCGCATAGGGCTGATCATGTTTTCCAACGAAGCCTATATGCAATGTCCGCTCACTTATGACAACAATGCGCTCAACCTCTTCATCCAGGCCCTGACCACCGACCTGGTACCCAATAGTGGTACGGATTTTGGCCCACCCCTCAAAATGGCCTTGAAAAAACTCACAGACGAAGAGAACACCGTGGCCCGCCAGAAGTCAAAGATCATCGTACTCATCAGTGACGGAGAAGACTTTGGGGAAGAAACAGAGCAGATCACGGAAGAAATTGAAAGTTCTGGAATCAAATTGTTCACATTGGGTGTTGGTACCGAAAGAGGAAGTAAAATAATGACCAGAAGAGGGTATAAGAAAAACAACCAGGGAGAAGAAGTGGTCAGCAAGATCAATACCAAATCGCTGAAGAAAATAGCCTCGGATACTGGAGGTAAATACTTCGAGATCAATGACAGCAAAAACGATGTGGACCGTTTGATCAATTCCATCAACGACATAGAAGGCGAGTTGAGAGACAGCAAGCAGGTGGATACCAAATCCAATAAATATTTTTATTTCCTGATGGCAGCGCTCTTGCTCATGCTTTTCGATGCCCTCATAAGTGTAAAAGTAATCAGGATATGAAAGCGTTTTTGATACTCTTACTACTCTTTATCAATGCCGATCCGACGGAGATTGCACGGATCAATAGGCTGAAGAATAAGGCTGAGGTAGCTTTCGAGCATGGCCAATATGATGTGGCAGCGACCAATTACAGGCTTCTGTACGACTCCATAGGCGTAGATGATCCCACTGTGGGACTCAATCTTGCCCACAGCTACTATGCCCTGGGTGACACGGCCAATGCCAAACTCAAATATCAGTCAGTAGCCTCCAGTAACGATAAAAAGCTAAAATCCATCGCCTATCAGCAACTGGGCGTGATGGCCAAAACCCCTGCCACCCTGAGTGAGTCACTACAGTACCTCAAGGCTGCCCTGAAAGCAGACCCGGCAAACGAAGAAGCCCGATACAACTATGAGGTAGTGAAAAAGCTCCTGGACCAACAAAAAGAGCAACAACAAGATCAGGATCAAGAGAACAAGGACGAAAACAAAGATCAGGACAAGAAAGACCAGGAGAAGAACGAAGATCAAAACGAAGACCAGGAAAATCAGGATCAAAAAGATCAGGAGCAGCAGCAAAAAGACCAGGAGCAGAAAGACTCTGAGCAGAAGGACGATCAAAAAGGAGACGAAGAGAAAGAACAGGAGCAGGAAGGCGAGCAGAAAGAAGAAGAAAAAGATCAGCAAAATCAGAACCCCAGTACCAAGCAAAAACTGGAGGATATGAACATCAGTGAGGAAAAGGCCCGAATGATACTGGAAGCCATGAAGAACAACGAAATTCAGTATATACAGCAGCAAAAAAGAAAGGCCACCGAGCAACCGGACAGTGGCAAACCCGACTGGTAAGTACAGAGCCAAGCTGATCAATGAATAAAATACCCTAACATAAATAAACAACCCAAAAACTCAAACTAAGAAAATGGAAGAAGTTTACATCATATCAGCCGTCCGTACCCCCATCGGCAGTTTTGGCGGAAGCCTGTCTGGTTTCACAGCCGTGGAGCTCGGCAGCAAGGCCATCAAAGGTGCACTGGATAAAGCAGGAGTTAGCCCCGACCAGGTCAATGAAGTGTTTATGGGAAATGTCATCTCCTCTGGCTTAGGGCAGGCCCCGGCACGGCAGGCGGCCATAGGTGCAGGTCTTGGCTACAATGTACCCTGTACTACCGTGAATAAAGTATGTGCCTCTGGCATGAAGTCGGTCATGTTTGGTGCCCAAAGCATCATGCTCGGCATCAATGACGTGGTAGTAGCAGGTGGTATGGAGAGCATGTCCAATGTCCCCTATTACATTCCCAAAGCTCGATTTGGATATAAATACGGTCATGGACAAATGCTGGATGGATTGATGCATGATGGCCTTTGGGAAGCTTATCATGGGTTCCCTATGGGTAGCTGTGCTGACAATACGGCCAAAGAGATGAACATCTCCAGAGAGGCTCAGGACGAATATGCCATCAACTCCTACAAACGGGCAGCTGCAGCCACGGAAGCCGGCAAATTTAAGGATGAAATTATCCCGGTGGAGATCCCTCAGCGAAAAGGAGACCCCATCATCATGAGCGAAGATGAAGAGTATAAAAATGTGAGTTTTGATAAGATTCCTGCGCTCCGTCCGGTATTCAACAAAGACGGAACGGTCACAGCAGCCAATGCTTCCACCATCAATGATGGTTCGTCTGCTTTGGTACTGGTGAGCAAAAAGAAACTCGATGAACTGGGTGTGAAGCCATTGGCCAAAATCATTGGTTTTGCAGATGCCGCTCAGGAGCCCCTTTGGTTCACTACTGCTCCTTCGGAGGCCATCCCCCGAGCCATCAAACATGCAGGACTCACCGCCAGCGATGTGGATTTCTACGAAATCAACGAAGCCTTCGCGGTAGTGGCCCTGGCCAATAACCAAAAACTTGGACTGGATGCTGAAAAAGTAAATGTAAACGGTGGTGCTGTGGCGTTGGGCCATCCACTTGGTACCTCTGGTGCACGAATCATTACTACCCTTCATTCGGTGCTGGCACAAAACAACGGCCGAATAGGCGTGGCTGGTATCTGCAATGGTGGTGGTGGAGCGTCAGCCATCGTCATAGAGAAAGTTTAATTCAAAATAAATAATCCCGAAAGCCTTACGTTTGTGAAAGCGTAAGGCTTTTTTTATCATGGCAAGACTCTTTATTTTCTTTGGATTTTTTCTGATCTGCATGCCATCCTTTGGACAGACCAAGGTGATCGTCCCCTACCCCAATGATCCCTCCAAAACCAAAGAAATCTACTACATTCTGGAGGGAGACTCCTCGCGAATCCATGGCGACTACAAGCAGTACAGTCCTTCCGGAAAAGTCATCGTCACGGGCACATTTGTGGATGGTAGCAAAGAAGGCACATTTTACAACTTTTATGAAGATGGCAGCGTGCAACGCGAAACCACCTACACCGATAACCTCCGCCAGGGGGTGACCAAAATATTTGATCCCAATGGAGTCATCATCCAGGAAGCGACCTTTCTGAATGATACCCTGGTGGGCGAGCTGAGGCTCTATGATACCGAAGGCAAGCTCAAAGGAACCTCCCACTTCAAAAACGGCAAACCTGAAGGCCTGGTGGCTGAATACTATGCCTCCGGCGGCATCAAAGAAGAGGTCAACTACGCCAATGGCAAGCCTAATGGCACCACCAGACACTACTATGAAAACGGAAACCTGGAACTCGAGGCTCAGTATGTCGGCGGCCTGCTGGATGGCTTTTACAAGACTTACTATCCTTCCGGAAAACTGGAAATGGAAGCCCTCAATGAACGAGGAAAACGATCCGGATTTATTAAATACTACCATGAAAATGGTCAGCTCAAATCCCTTGGAAAATACGAAAACGGAACCCTGACCGGAGATTTCAAATCTTACTATGAAGACGGAAGCCTTCAAAAGCACCTGAAATACAACGACGGCTACCGGGTAGGCAAAAACCTGGAATATCACGAAAACGGATCCATCAAATATGAGGGGATTTTCACCAACAAAGGCCTGAACGCGAAGATTAGAGAATATAGCGACAAGGGTGATTTACTGGAAGAAAAAGAGCTGCTCAATGACCTGCCAAACGGCAAATGGATCAGCTATGACGAGAAGGGTCGGCCGCTCCTTTTGGAGAATTATCAGAATGGAAAGCTCCATGGGGAGAGAGTGGTCTATGAAAAAGGTAAAATCATCAGCGAAACCTCCTATGGCTTTGGAAACAAACAGGGAGAAGCCAGGACCTACTTTCCAAATGGAGACATTCAAACCATCGAACACTGGAAGCTCAACCGACTGGAGGGCTCCTTTGTGCGCTATCAGAAGAATGGACAAAAAGAATACGAGGGAGAATATGTAAGAAACAAACGCAACGGAATATGGCGCTACTATGATCGGAAGGGTGAACCTGTCAGTCAGGAGGTCTACCAGCATGGACAGCTGATCAGTACCAACCCCCTTTGAAATTCAGCCATTTAACGAGCTCAGGTTCTCATATTTGACGTGTCCGATCACACTCTATTTTCAATATTGATCGCTATATTTGTCGCCCATGTCTCAAGGTATCAAATACACTCAATTCAATTTTCCCGGACAAACAGACAAATACGTCGGTAAGGTGCGGGATGTCTACACCGTTCAGGACAAACTGGTAATGGTGGCATCTGATAGAATTTCCGCATTTGATGTGGTACTTCCGAAGCCCATCCCCTTCAAGGGGCAGGTGCTCAATCAGATCGCAGGAATCATGTTGGAAAAGACCAAAGATATAGTACCCAACTGGGTCATCTCGGTGCCAGATCCCAACGTTACCATTGGTCGGAAATGTGACCCTTTTCCTGTGGAAATGGTGATCAGAGGATACCTGACAGGACATGCCTGGAGAGAATACCGGGATGGAAAAAGGTCCCTTTGCGGGGTGCCTTTACCTGAGGGCCTGAAAGAGCACGACAGGCTTCCTGAGCCTATTATCACGCCTACTACCAAGGCTCATGAGGGCCATGATGAAGACATCTCCCGAGAAGAAATCATCAAACAGGGTCTCATTTCAGAGGCGGACTACGCCCAGCTGGAAGCGTACACCTACAAGCTCTTTGCACGAGGCACAGAACTGGCCTCTGAGCAGGGCCTCATTTTGGTAGATACCAAGTATGAATTTGGTAAATACAATGGAGAAATCATACTCATAGATGAGGTACATACACCGGACTCTTCAAGGTACTTTTACCTGAAAGGCTACGGAGCCAGACAGAGCAAGGGTGAAGAGCAGAAGCAACTGTCCAAAGAGTTTGTGCGGCAGTGGCTGATCAGCCATGGCTTTCAGGGAAAGGAAGGTCAAGAAATCCCGGAAATGACAAAAGAATTTGTAGATTCCGTCTCTCAAAGATACATCGAGCTTTTTGAGCAAATCACCGGGCGCTACTTTGTGAAGGACACCGTGGAGAACATCATCAAGAGAATAGACACAAACGTTAACAATACCCTAAAATCATTATGAAATTTTCGATAGACAGACAGGATCAATATACCATTCTTAAAATAGACGAAGAAAAACTGGATTCCACCATCGCTCCTGAGGTCAAGTCAGAATTTGTGACCCTACAGGCAGAAGGTGTGAAGAACATCGTCCTCAACATGGAAGTGGTTAAATACTCTGATTCATCAGGGTTGAGTGCCCTTTTGGTGGGCAACAGACTCTTCAAGGACACAGGGTCTTTTGTGATGTGTAAACTCAATGAGCATGTCATGAAGCTTATCAGCATCAGTCAGCTGGACAAAGTGATAGACATCCTGCCTACAGTGGAAGAGGCGATAGACGCTGTGATGTTTAATGACATTGAAAGAGGCCTGAGAGAGGCCGGAGAAGAATAACGACCCTTGGCGTTAGAACTTCAAATATTAGGGTCAAATTCAGCCGCCTTTGCCCACAACCGACATCATACCTCCCAGCTACTGCGGGTACAGGATAAATACTTTATGATCGATTGTGGGGAAGGCACCCAACTGCAGGTCAAGCGCTACAAAATCAAACTTTCCAGAATCAACCACATCCTGATCTCCCACCTTCACGGAGATCACTATTATGGTCTCATGGGGCTGGTCTCCACCTTGCACCTGTATGGCCGCACGGCAGACCTGCACATCTATGGACCACCTGGCCTGGCCGACATTATCACCTTGCAGTTGAAGTATTCGGCCACCCGACTGTCCTATGACATCAAGTTTCATGAGTGGGTACCCGAAACCAGCAGTGTGATCTATGAAGATGACAAACTAACGATCACCACCATTCCGCTCAATCACCGGATACACTGCTCGGGATATCTCTTCAAAGAAAAGCCCAAGAAGCGGGGCATCAATAAACTGGTGGTGGATAAAAAGCTCGCCCCCAACCAGGCCAATGCACTGCGCAACGGCGAAGACATTTATAACGAAGACGGCACCCTGCTTTATAAGAACAGTCTGGCTACGCTCCCTCCCAAAAAGCCATACAGCTACGCCTACTGCTCAGACACCAAACTCATCCCCCAGCTGGTGGATGTGATCCGTGATGTGGATTTGATCTATCATGAAGCTACCTTTATGGATGACATGAAAGATCGGGCTGAAAACACCTACCATACCACTGCCAGGCAAGCGGCTCAGCTGGCCTCTGAGGCCCATGTGGGGCAGTTGCTACTGGGGCACTTCTCTACCCGATATCGTGACCTGAATCCGTTACTTTCAGAAGCCAGATCGGTTTTCAGGGAGTCTTATCTGGCTGAAGAAGGGAAACGATTTGTAGTAAATCACTAAGCAGTGAAAAGTAAAAAACAGCACCTATTCATCATTTTGGCGAGTATCTTTCTCACCAATGCCATTCTGGCTGAGATGATCGGCGTAAAAATATTCTCAGCGGAAGGCACTTTTGGCCTGCCTCCGGCCAGCATTCCGCTCTTTGGCGGATCAGTGCTGGACTTTAACCTGACCGCCGGAGTGATCATCTGGCCTATTGTCTTCATTACCACAGATGTGGTGAATGAGTATTTCGGTAAAAAAGGAGTGAAGAAACTCAGCTATATCGCTGCAGGATGTATCGCCTATGCATTTCTGGTCATTTACATCATTACCCTCCTACCCCCGGCCGCCTTTTGGCAGGAGATCAATAGCACGGACGCTGAAGGTAATTATTTCAACATCAACTACGCCTTCAAAACCATTTTCACGCAAGGCCTCGGCATTATCGCAGGTTCTCTGGTGGCTTTTCTCATCGGACAGCTGCTGGATGTATACATTTTTCAGAAGTTGAGAAAATACACGGGATCGAAAATGATCTGGCTCCGGGCCACCGGCTCCACCCTCATTTCACAGTTCATTGATAGTTTTGTAGTGCTCGGAATCGCCTTTTATGTGCTGGCTCCTGAGAACGGCCGGTGGAGCATCCCACAGCTTCTTTCCGTCGGCACCATCAACTACATTTACAAATTTGTGGTTGCGGTTGCACTTACTCCACTCATCTACGCGGCGCATCATTTCATTGATCGGTACCTGGGGAAGGAGCTCTCTGAAGAGATGCAGGCAGAAGCTGCCGCCGGAAGTAAGGGTTTTTTCTAATCCAATATCCTATTTTGTCGTAATTTGTAGTCTCATGAGCACCTATGAATAGCGATCGCGACATACAAATCAGTTTTTTGGAGTGGGTAAAAACCCAGAAACCAGAGGGGAAGTTTGTAGAGGAGCTGGAAACTTTACTGGACATCAGTAAGGACAGTGCCTACCGCAGGATGCGCGGAGATACCTTACTCACATTCAATGAGATCAGAAAAATAAGCCAGCATTTTGGTGCTTCTCTGGATACTTTTTTCAACCTCTCTAAGGATACGGTGCTGTTCCATAAGCGCATGCTCAACGTCAACTATGGGTATCTGGACTTTCTGAAATCCGTGCTGGCTTCTGTGAAAATGATCCAGGAAGACGAATCATACCACATGACTTATGTGGCAAAAGACATCCCTCCTTTTCACTACTTCAGATTTCCTGAGCTGTCACGGTTCAAGTCATTCTTCTGGCGGCGCACCATCCTGAAAGAACCTTCCCTGATGAATCAGGTGTATGGCCCCAATGTCATCAGCAAGGAAATGCTTGACATATGTGCCGAAATCTGGAACACTTATCAGCAAATCCCTTCACTGGAAATATGGAGTGACGAAACGATCAACATTACCCTGCGTCAGATTGAATATAGCTATGAAACGAACATGATCACCTCAGATCAGTTTAGGACGCTTGTCGATGACATCAGGAGCCTGCTCACAATCATCAACAAAGAAGCTGAAGAGGGTCATAAAATGCATCCGGATAATTCCCAACGCCTGATCAATGGTAAGTTTGATCTCTACTACAATGAAATAGAAATTGGTGACAACACGGTCTTTTTCTCTCTGGGTAACCGGCGCATGGTCATGAAGACGTATAACATGCTCAACCTCCTCAACACCACCGATCATGCGTTTTGTGAAAACATAGAGCAGTACATCAAAAACATCCTGCAAAAGTCTGTGCCTATTAGTAACTCCTCTGAAAAAGAACGCCTCAAGTTTTTTCATAAGATGAATCAGAAAGTCGACCTTTTCGAACAAAAGGTGAGATGAGGTAAGATCGGCGAATGCAAAATATCTGCTCAATAGCTGTCGCATTCGTGATTCTCACCGCATTTCCCGAGTCCGCTCTTACCGCAGTTGCAAAATTTGCAACTCGACCCGTTTGTTGTTTCAAACTTCAATTTTGACCACACCTGAAAGTTGCGGAAGTTCGAATCGTGATCAACGTCTATCACTTGTGGTTCGATACAATCAAATAGAAAACGCAGAATTCTTTGCAGTACTCAGAGTACGCATTCAGCATTATTTCAAAAGCAATGAGCTGTCCATTTATGCAGAAGATGTGGCTTACGCCAAAGCCATTGTGCTCATCGGCGCCTATGCACTGACCTACTACACTTTACTCCATACCAGTGCTTTTGACCTATACCTCATCCTTTGTGTGGTCTTGGGTATGCTGAAGATCTTTATTGCTCTCAATATCGCCCATGATGCAGCTCATAGGGCATTTTTCCGAAACAGGAAACTCAATGACCTGATGCTCTTCACCTTTGATGCACTGGGCGCCAATGGTTACATGTGGAAACTTCGTCATGTGCACTCGCATCACGCTTTCACCAATGTTCCCGACCATGACGCTGACATCAAGCAATCGGCTCTGGTACGCATCTTCCCCAACTCCCCTCTCAGTGGACTTCACAGCTACCAGCATCTCTATATGCCGGTGTTGTATGGGTTTTACTCCCTTCACTGGCTCCTATTCAGAGACTTCAAAGACTTTATCAATACTCCACCTAATAACCACCTAACCTACCACCGCAAGGTGGAACTGATCAGGTTAATCCTGGGCAAGCTGATTTACTTCACCATGATGATTCTGGTCCCCTTCCAGCTTCTTGCCCTTGAGTTCTATCAGGTCATTCTCGGATTTATGGTCATGCAAATGTCTGCAAGCTATACAGTAGCCATTGCGCTGGCTTCTGCGCACGTAGGTGAGCATGCCGAATTTCCGGAACCTGATAGAACTGGTCAGTTACCCTACTCTTTCCTCATGCACCAGCTCATCACCACTACAGATTTTGCCACTGACAGCAAGCTGCTGACCCATTTATATGGAGGATTTAACCATCATGTGATTCACCACCTTTTCCCAAACATCTGTCATATTCATTATCCACCACTCACGAAAATCCTGAAAAACACCTGTAAGGAATACGGCATAGGCTACAATGAAAATAAAACCCTCATTGACGCCATCAATGCACACCTCCAACTATTGAAATCCAGAAGCAAAAACAATCTGACCGTTGCAATGCCCGAATTCTAAACGACTATAGCCATGAACAACAAGATTAAGATTATTGAAGTATCAGAACCTAAACATATTGAAAGGTTCTTACAGCTTCCCGAGAAGGTATACCAGGGAGACAAGAATTGGATCAGGCCTTTGGACAAAGACATTGAGCAGGTATTTGATCCAAATAAAAACAGCTTTCATAGCCACGGCATCATCACCCGGTGGATCGCAATGTGTGGAGACACTTGTGTTGGCAGAGTTGCGGCTTTTGTCAATTTCCGAACGGCCAACAGTTTTAAGCAACCAACCGGAGGCATGGGTTTTTTCGAATGCATTCACTCACAGGACATTGCATTCTCACTCTTTGACACCTGTAGAGATTGGCTAAAGGAGTTTGGCATTGGTGCCATGGATGGCCCGATCAATTTTGGGGAAAACAATGCATGGTGGGGCCTGGTGGTCGAAGGATATGAACCTCCCCTGTATCGCAATAATTATAACCCAAGCTACTATCGAGAGTTCTTTGAGCGGTATGGCTTTCAGACCTATTTTGAGCAGTATTATTACAATTATGACTTCAAAAAAGGGCTCTCCCCCAGATACTATGAATTTGGCCGGAGACTGGCGCAGCGTGAGGAATATCACTGTGAAAATGTAGACCTGAACAACATCGAGAAATACGCCGATGATTTCAGAGAAGTCTACAATCAGGGCTGGAAAACCCATGACAACTTTAAGGAAATGAAAGCCAAACGAGCACTTTCACTTTTCAAAACCATGAAACCAGTGATCGATAAAGACCTGATATGGTTTTTGTATCACAATGATCGACCTATTGGGTTCATTATCATGATTCCTGAACTCAACACGCTTCTGAGAAACTTTAGACGAGGCAGATTCGGAATCATTCAAAAGTTGCAGCTCAAAATAGGGCTTACCATGAAAATGTGCAAAGTGGCTTACGGATCCGTTATTGGGTTTATCCCGGAGTTTCAACACAAAGGTTTGGAAGCGTTACTTTTCTATCACATCCACCAAAAGCTTGTGCCTGAAGGTAAATATGAAACATTGAAGATCGGTTGGGCCGGAGACTTTAACCCGAGAGTGGTTAACCTTTATCAAAAACTTGGATTCAAAAAGGTGCAAACTTCCAGAACCTACAGATACCTCTTTGACCCATCAATGCCATTTGAAAGAGCTCCGATCATACCATAGCTACCATGCGCCGCCTAACGATGCCTGGATCAATAAGCCAATAGCAAGGGAGTTTTTGATCGAGGCATCGGTATTGGGGTTGATAATGTATTGCACATCCGGCTGAATGGTAAGCCACGTCCTTAATGGAAACGAGTAGGTTAATTCCAATGCCGTTTCTGCACGCTCATCTTCAGGTGAATGCTCAAGTCGTGCTTTGCCATTGACGGCTGTAGAGAATGCCAGGCCAACATAATCCGTTTTCTCACTCAATGATCCTGCAAAAACTATCCCCCCTGAAATGGCCGACCCAATTCGGTTTATACGATCATTGGCCACACCATACCGAACAAACATAGAGAGGTACCTGTCGTCGTATTTGGAGTAAAACCAATACTTCTGTGCGCCGATATAGGCTCCCCAATTGGGCCTATAAAAGGTACTATCCCCAATCTCCGGAAATTCTGCTGTATACATCCAGCCACCTACATTTATTTTATCATTTGTTGGGATATCCCGGTCGCGCCCCACTTTTTTCCTTCTGGTGGTATAGTTTCGATTAATCCTGTCTGGAACAGCTGATGACAGGTAAACCGAATGTTCCATGGCAATCAGTGCTCCATCCTCTTTAGAGAGCGCAATTCTGTTCGATTTAAGGTCAGCGGGGTTGCCAGACACTCCGTCAAGAATCGCCAATCTGACCCGCCACTGGTCGGTAATGGAAGAACTTAACCTCAGGCCTAAAGAGGATATAGGGAAGATGGAGGGCCCATTGAGGCCACTCTGCGCGTACTCCGCTCCTATCCCAAATGAACTATTGATAAATATGGTGCCGGGCCGTAAAACATCAAACTCCGAGTTGAGATCATATAGACCAAAAAGTGCAGACAGCCGATCATTCAGAAAATTTTCCTGAATCCAGACTTCAAACAACCTCCAGGAGGGTGCAGCCTGGATATTGCTGGCAACCTGAAAATCACCCATATAATCGGTCGCCTGACCGCCATGATTTCCCAGTCCGTAAAAGAAGATAGACAGGCTCTCCTCCCAATCAAACAACTCATTGATATTGAGTTTGGCTGTTACATCCGCATTGTCCATATAGACAAATCCCTGATCCAATCCTCCGCTGAGATTAGCCCAGGGCAAGGCAGAATAAACAATTTCATATTCCAGAAGATCTGAAGAACTGTTCTGAGCAACTACCAGGTGGCTGGTAAGGCTACAAAATACCAGCAGGAGGTTTTTTAGGTTAGTCATTGGTCTCCTAAAGAACCGCAATTTTTTGTAAAAATCACTAAAAAAATTTTGTTGGTTTTAACGCTTCAGTGCACCGTCCTCCAGCTCGATTACACGACTTCCATATTCAGCGAATTTCTCATTGTGGGTTACCTGAATGATGGTCATCCCTTCCTTATTGAATTGCTTGAGCATGTCCATAACCTCCTCACCCTGAGATGAGTGTAGGTTACCAGTGGGTTCATCTGCCAAAAGTAATTTGGGCTTGCCCACGATGGCCCGGGCCACACCTACCAGCTGCTGCTGGCCTCCGGACAGCTGCTCCGGAAACAAATCCTTTTTAGCCACCATGTTGAACCGATCCAGCATCTCGGCCACCATACTGGCCCGCTCCTTACGCTTCACCCCACGGTAAAGCAGCGGGGTCTCTATGTTTTCATACACGGTGAGTTCATCTATGAGGTGATAAGCCTGAAAAATGAAACCAATATGCTCCTTGTGTATTCTGGAAGTCTTACGCTCACTGAAAAGATGAACAGGCTCATCCAGAAAGTAATACTCCCCCTGCGATGGTTTATCTAGCATACCGATGATGTTCATGAGGGTAGATTTTCCCGAGCCACTCGGCCCCATGATACTCACAAACTCTCCTGCCTGGATCTCCAGGTTGATCCCTTTCAGAATGAATACCCGCTGGTATTTGGACTCAATGTATTTATCTACTTCATTAAGCTTAATCATATGATCTCCGTGATTTTCCTACAGGCATCAAACGTGATACCAAAAAGTTAACTGACTGAAAATGTACTCTTTAAAAAACAAGCAAACCAACACTTGCACTAAAATAGGACACCATGTGTTCTTTTTCGCACACTCAAAGCGCATTTATTAAGTCGGCCTTCACCTCATGTACGCCTTCAAACTCCCTTACCTCTGCCTCCACCCCGAGCGCAGCCCGAACTTTGCTGACCTGATCCTCTTTCATCCCTGCCTGATAAAAAGGATCATTGGAACCCGTAAAATATTTCACCGAAACGTCCGGGTCGCAAAAATCAAAATCAACGCGCTCGAGCTCAGGGGGAAATGTGCCTGCCCAGAGAATCATCTGCTCGAATGGCAGTTTGGCATGTGCTGCGTATCTGCACATGGTAGCCACCCCTTGAGAAAACCCAAAGTAAACCAGCCGTTTATCTATCCAGTCAATATGGTGGGCACGGAGCACTGCATCGATGTATGCTTTCTGATTGGCAATCTCAGTGAGTCGGTCCTCACTAGTCATCCAGCTGGCCCCCACCCGGCCACTAAACCCCTCCAGATAGGTCTTGGAAATACCCTGCGGCGCAATGACGTAGTTCTCTTCCGGATTCAAGCCTTCAAACTTGCGCAGGAAATACCTGGAAAGTTGTCCATAGCCGTGAAATACCAACCATATGCGCCGGGTATTTTCGGTGAGCTCATTGAGCACTCCATATGGCGTGGTATGCTGAAACGTGATGTGACGTTGCTCCATCATGGTGATACAGCCCCCATCAGAAGGCCACACAAATAAGCTCCGTAAGTCCCCAGCACGTAGCCCAACACTGCCAGCAAAACACCTACTGGCGCCAATGCCGGATGAAAGGCAGCCGCTATGACCGGAGCAGACGCAGCACCACCTACGTTGGCAGTACTCCCCACCGCCACAAAAAAGTACGGCGCTTTGATCAGCTTAGCCACAATGGTCAGCAGAATTACATGAAAGAGCATCCAGGTAAGCCCCACCAGGAACAACCCTGGATCATCAAAGACCGCCATGATGTCCATGTGCATGCCTATGGTGGCCACCAAAATATAAATGAACACGCTTCCAATTTTTGACGCACCTGCACCCTCCAATTCCTTGGCCCTGGTAAAGGAAAGAAACACCCCTAATGTGGTGGCGATAACGACGATCCAAAAGAACCCTGAGGTAAGACTGTACTTATCCAGGAATGGAAAATGCTCACTGATGGTCGGAGCAATCCAATCACTCAAGAAATGGGCTATTCCCGTGCAGATAAACCCGATCATCAATATTTTCATCAAGTCAGTGAGCGTAGGTATTCTGGCATTTTTCAACTGAAAAGCCTCCATTTTTTGCTTCATGGCCTCTATGGCAGAAGCGTCTGCCTTCAATTTTCTATCGATGTATTTAGAATACCCGATACCGGCCAGCAGTACACCCAACCAGGTGTTACCAACAATGATGTCCACTGCCACCATTTTCGAAAACAGCTCACCATTTACCTCAAATACTTCTTTCATCGCCGCCTGATTGGCCCCACCTCCGATCCACGAACCAGCAATGGTGGTCATGCCGCGCCATACTTCATTGGGTGGAGGAGCCGAGACCAGCTCTGGTGCTATGTAGGAGAAAAGCAGGATGGCAAAAGGGCCACCCAGCACAATACCCACAGTGGCCGTAAAAAACATGATCAGCGCTTTCGGGCCAAGCTTTACAATTTCCTTCAGGTCGACACTGATGGTGAGTAAGACCAGACAGGCCGGCAACAGATACCGTGACGCTACAAAATAAAGTCGCGAGGCGCCCGGATCTATGATCCCGAAAGTCCCCAGAAGTGAGGGTAAAAAATAGCACATGAGCAGGGCGGGCACCACGGCATAAAACTTCTTCCAAAAGGTGCTTTCACTCGAGGATGTCGTAAAGACAAAACCGAGGATGAGCATGATGATGCCAAAAATAACCGCATCATTGGTCAATAGGGGTTCATTCATAGGTCTTCTATTATTGCTGCAAATTCACTTAGCATCATGGCTGTGGCTCCCCAGACCACCTTATCCTGAATATCAAAATATGGGGAATGAAGGCGGTACCCGTGGGCAGTTACGATTTCCTTTTCCTTGAGCCTGCTTTTGTCCAGGAGCTGCGACAAAGGAGCTTCAATGATTTCGTCCACTTCCACCTCGTCTGGTATAAATCGGGGAATCTCTTTTGAAAAACCGACATAAGGTACAATCAAATGATTGCTTGCCGAAACCATAAATTCACTCAAATGTCCTATTACGCCAACCTGTCCAGGCTCCACTCCTATCTCCTCCTGGGTCTCCCTCATCGCCGTAACTTTCAGGTCACCATCGGTCTCCTCATACCGGCCACCAGGCAAGGCCATTTGACCACTGTGTACCCCATCATAAAGCGGCCGCTGAATCATTGGAAACCATATCTCACCTTCTTTTTCATACAAAAGGATCAACACAGCACCCTTTCTTGGCGCCTTATCAAATTTGAAATTTACCCGATTCCCGGTAGAGAGTTTTGGGCTCATCAGATTATGTGCCTGCGCACCGGGCAGTGGTTGATTGAGTTTGATCCTTAGTTTGTTGATAAGCGCCTGCATCCTGGCAAAAGTATTTTATTTATTGAAAACTAAAATTTCATCGGCCAGTGCCATGGGATGAGATAACCTATTGGTTCTCAAACAATCCCATCGAAACACCTCCTTTAAACCTAACATTGACCACTAAGGCGAAATAGTCATTTTCTTTTCCTTAAAGAATTTTTATATTGCTGTACACACTACCTGACTAATGAACGACCTACCTATCTACATCAGCCTTACTTTTTTTGCTTGTGTCCTCACCTCCTTTGGTTTTATCTACTACGCAATACTGACAGCCGCTGGTCCCAAGAGCAATATTCCCCTTTTTGCGATCACTTTTATGGCCGTTTGGATATTTGTCACTTCGCTGATGACCATCAATGGTTTTTTTCAGGACTATGAAGCCATGCCCCCCCGGCTGATCATGATGGTACTGATCCTGGTCATCTTCATCATCAGTCTGTTTTTGATTCCGGCCACAAGAAATTTCCTGAATCAAATGCCCATCACTACGCTCACTTATATTCACATTATTCGGGTACCTGTGGAGATTGTACTTTGGTGGCTTTTCATCAATGGAGTGGTAGCAGAGTCCATGACTTTCGAGGGGGTCAACTTTGACATCCTTTCTGGCATCTCAGCACCATTTGCCGGGCTTTTTCTGGTGGGCCTCAAAAGCAAAAGCAACATAGCTGCCATCATCTGGAACCTGCTGGCTTTGGGGCTGCTGGTCAACATTGTGGCACGGGCCATATTGGCTACCCCCTATTTTTACGACCCTGCGGTGTACGAGCAACCCAATATTGCCGTCTTCTATTTCCCTTATGTATTGTTGCCTCTTTTTGTGGTACCTGCCGTATTATTCAGTCACTTGGTTTCACTCTATCAGCTCATCTTCTTAAAGGAGCCGGAAGAGGATTAAACCTAGCGACAGTTGAGTTCCCAAAGCCTCAGAGAGGATGCCTCATGATTATCGATGCCTTGCTGCCATGACTCACATGCCTGCGCTAGCTGATCTTGTTCCAGGTAAGCTTTTCCAAGAAAAGAATACACCTCATCCACAAATTCAGGCCGGTTGATCACTTCCTGAAACAAGCGAATGGCCTGCTCCGGATCTCCTGATTTCAAAAAGTAGATTCCTTTATTCCGGTAGGCCCAGGCATTGGAAGGATCGATCAGAATGCTCCTGTTGATGTCCATAGCGGCCAGGTCCAGCTCGTTCATCTCCAGGTATATCTGTCCGCGGTTATTCAGGAAATAGGGTTCTGAGGGCTGAATATTCAGGGCCTGGTTCACGGTAGTCAGGGCATTTTGATAATTCTCCTCCTTTAAATAAACCTGACTGAGCGTGTTCAGCGCGCTGGCCTCATTGGGATATTTCAGCAGTACCTCATTCAGGAGGGCTTTGGCACTGTCCATTTGCTCCTGAAAATAGTAAAGCGTGGCCATATTGATCAGGGTCTCCTGATTGTCCGGATCTAGCTGCAAAGCCTTTTGGAAGCTGCCCATGGAAGCCGAATACGCCCTGAGCCTGGAGTGAAGCAATCCCTCATAGAAATACACATAAGCAGAGTCTGGAAATGCTTTCTTCACAATCATCAGATCTGAGAGGGCATCCTCAGTTCTGCCCACCCGCTCATAGGCATAAGCCCTATTGAATATGGCATCATAATAAGATGAGTCCAGCAAAATGGCCATGTTGTAATCCTGAATGGCTTCATAGGCGTGATCATCCTCTATGCGGGCCACCCCCCTGTTGTTGTAAGCACGGGCAAAATCCTTATCAACGGCCAGGGCCTGAGTATAAAACCCTACAGCCTTATCGTATTCGCGTGCTTTCAATGCAATGTTTCCCTGCAAAAAAAATCGGTCGCGCTTCACTTCCTCACTGGCGCAGCCCAAAAGGAATAATCCCAAGACTAGTATTAATTTATTCATAGGTACAAATAAAAATAGCCCGCTGATAAAGCGGGCTATGAATCAATAGAAATCAATCTATTTTAACTTTTAAGATCTTTTTACCGAGCCTCCACTGCTGCTATCGCTATTGGTGTTTTTGGGAGACCCCTGATATCGGATGCTGGCACCACTGCTGGCACGAGCCGTTAGCTCACCATTCACCGTCACCTTGATGGACGCACCGCTGCTGGCTCTCAAGTCTGCATCCTGGCACACAAGGTCATAACCATCAATATCTCCAGAGCTACTCGCACTACCATCGAGGTTTCTCACCTCTCCTGATATGTTCACTTCTCCTGCACTCGACACCTCAATGTCGATATCATCTGCATATACCTCCAGGTCCACATCTCCGCTGCTGGAGGCATCCACCTCCACCTGATCTGCCTTTACAGCCACTTTGATGTCACCAGCGCTACTGCATGATATCTCGAAATCACCTTTGGCCTGCACCATCCCTTCTACCCTGATAGAGGCTGCCGAAGAGGCTTTCAATGCGCTGAGGTCTACAAAGGTGACATATACCTTCACATCTACATTTCTATGGTTATCACCTTCCAGGTGAATTTTCAGGGTGCCACCGGATACATCAGTAAGCACCTTATCCACAGAGATACCATCTGCTTCTATGCGTGCGGATTCACTGCTTCCTTTTGTGAGAAACACATCAATACCTTCCTGGGCAGTTACTTCCGAAAAAGAAGAAAGGTTTCTGGTGGATTGGGCCATCCCGAAAAAAAGGGTCAGGGCCGCCAACAAGGTTAAGGCTATTCTTTTCATATGAGTTGTTTTTCTTTTAAGGACTCACCAGAATCCCAGGGGTTGCATCTTCTACAAAGAAGATTGATAATTCTTCTGAAAATCTTCCCATTTGGTGTTTTTGAACTTGTCGCCACCAATGTATTTCAAAATAGGATCCAGTGATTTAGCATTCATATACCCCGGGATTGGCTGGATGATTCTGAGATTCTCATCCATAAAAACCGTAGTGGGATAGCTGAGTTTGTTGTTGGTCAACGCCGCAGCCAGTTCGTGGACTCCACGTTTGCCCTGAGGAATAAACTTAAAGGTATGGCCATCAAATTCGATGGATTCGGTTTGTTCAGCATTGAATTTCACGGCATAGAAGTTCTTACTGATGTATTCTGCCACGTGAGTATTTGCATAGGCATCCCGGTCCATTTTCTTACACCATCCACACCAATCTGTATAGATATCTATCAGCAATTTGCGAGGTTCTTCTTTGGATTTGGCCACAGCCTCCTCAAAACTTAGCCACTCAATCTCCTGGGCATGAACAATGCTCCCCGAAAGGATAAGGATCAGATAAACGAACAGATTCTTCATCAACTTTTTCATAACAACTCAAATGTATCAAATTAAACCAAAATCGGGATTCTATAGTTCTTTCAAAGTACTTCTAACGGTCTATTTCTCCTAAAGTACATCCCGTTGAATGCATTCATCCCAAAAAATTACCACTTAAATAATTCCAACCTGATGAGTTCATGTTCGGTTGAATTGAAGAGTGCAATTAGTTACCTTGCCGTTTTTTAACGGAAAAGAAAGAACAGAAATAAAAAAACACCAATTTCGTTGAAATATTTTCACAAATAAGTAGTGGTTTTTACAAAGGTGATTGTTCTAGAAAGTTACGATTTCGCCTTATTTAGTTCTGGTTTTTCTTCATTTTCCAAATAAAATATATGCAGAAAATAATTTACGCACTTCTTATAGCCGGTTCACTCAGTGGCTGCTTTTTCAATGAAATCACCGACTCAGAAACAGTGGTGCTCTTAGAGGATGTGATTTACATATCAAGCAATGACATTCGTCTTCTTGGACGACTCTATTCTCTGGAAGGTACCGCAAGCGATCATGGATTCGAATTTTCGAAAGATGAGACATTCTCTGCTCCCGAGGTAGTTTCTTTGGGAGAGAAAAAGACGGTTGGTTTATTCTTCTCGGAGTTCAACCTGCTGGAAGAAAAAACAGCCTATTACTACCGTGCCTTTGTCATCTCCGGCAATAATAAGTTCTACAGTGACATCAGAAGCATTAGCACCTTTGAAGGTTCCGTCAATACTGTATCGTCACTTTACGGAGAATCAGGTGATCAGATTGAAATCATCGGCACCAACTTCACGACTGAGATGAGTATTCTTTTTGGTGAAACTACAGCCGTTGTTAAGTCAAGACTTGGTGGTTATAAGTTAAAAATAGAAGTTCCTGAACATCAAACAGACCATCGTGTACCTGTTTATGCCAATTTTGATGGAAGAAAGGTACTGGTCGATACATTTGAGTATAAAACTGGCAAATGGACCAAGTTGAGCGCACTTCCCTTTGGCAGAATGACCAATGCAGCCGTAAGGTACAATGGCAACTCGGCATCCATTTACTTGGGTGCATTTTCTCAGAGTGAAAAAAATGGTGACATCTACAACTATGATTTTACAGCCAATAGCTGGGGAGCGCCTACTGCACTTGCGGACGAAGAATACTTTGTAGAAGGGGCATTCTACACGCCCAATGGCTTTTTTGGCGCTGGTGCTACACGCATCATTGAAGGGTTCTCAGGGTTTATATATACCCTCACTGATCAGTTTGGTAAACTGGAAAGCGATGGCACCATTACGGATCTTGGGTCAACACCAGCTTCGGGCGTAAAACCTCTGGCCTTTTACGTCGATCAGGATTTGATCGTGTTGGGTGGTATTAACAGTGGAGAGGCCATCTGGCGCTATGCTGATAGCGAATGGTCTTACCTGGGCCAGCTACCTTTTGCAATCAACACCACAATACCAAATGCTTATTTCAACGGCTCAATCTACCTCTTCAACACTGAGGACAACACGGTCTGGATGTATGATCTTTCTACACTGGAGTTCACTAAATTCACTGATTTGAGCATGAATGTTCAATCGGGTGCTGCCTACTTCCTCAGCGGTAAATTCCTGATATTCGGCCTTTTCCCATTCCAATCAACCATGTACCAATTGAATCTGGAAAACGGTGAAGTCTTAATAAAGAACAATTTTGAAGGAATGGCATCACTTTCCACCGACATTCAATTTACGGAAGGTGGAGACCTGTACGTTATCAGAGGTGCTTCCAGTACTGAAACTACCGAATTCTGGAAGTACCAACCGTTTACTTTTAAGCAATAGTTATTTCAATTGAATATGGTAATCGAAAAAACCCATCCTATGGCTCTTGTTTCGCTGACTTACTAGACTAGAAAATGAAAATAAAATATTTAGCATTGACCTTATTCATCAGTCTGTCCATGACGGCAGTGGGTCAGGATATCATCACCATCAATGGAAAGGAATTCTCCGGCAACAAGGGATATATCTACGGTAAACTCATGGACAAGGAAACCGGTGAGGACATCATAGGTGCGATCGTTTCCATTCCTGCAGAAAAGGAAGCTACCGTCACAGATATTAACGGTGAGTTCAGACTCAGGTCTCCAAAGGGCGAAATCATCCTTGAGGCTACTTCGGTAGGTTTTGAAGTGAGTACCTTCAGAGCCAGGGTCCTGGGCTCTGGTAACTTCCGACTGTACCTTAAGCCAGCCATGACACAGCTGAACGAAGTGGTGATATCCGGCAGTAAGGGAGATGCCAATGTGAAGAGTACAGATATCGGCAAAAACTCGCTCTCTATAGAGTCTATTAAGGAACTTCCCATGGTCATGGGTGAAGTAGATGTGATTAAATCACTCACCCTGCTTCCCGGAGTTAGTACCAATTCTGAGCTTTCCACGGGTTTCAACGTACGTGGAGGTGGATCAGATCAAAATTTGGTCCTTCTTGGTGATGTACCTATTTACAATCCCGCTCACTTATTCGGCTTTTATACCGCATTCAATGCAGATGTGGTGGACGATGTATCTCTCTACAAAGGTGGGGTACCAGCACGATATGGTGGTCGTGCCTCATCAGTACTTCATGTGAAGTATCGGGATGGAGATTACGACAATTGGAAGAGCAACCTATCGATTGGCGTGGTAAGCTCTAAACTGGCCATTGAAGGGCCCATCATCAAACAAAAACTTTCGGTTTTGGGTAGTGTGAGAAGATCTTATCTCAACTACACACTTAAAGCATTTGACGATCCGGATATTCGGGAAAGTTCTGCAGGTTTCTATGATTTCAACGTAATCGCCAACCTCAAACTGAACAACCGAAATAAGCTCACTTATTCCATTTACAAGAGTTCTGATAACTTCAATCTGGCTGGTGACACAGTCTACCAATGGGTCAACTTCTATCAGGCTGCCAACTGGTATCACAGCTTCAGTGATAAATTCAGCTTGAAGGCTACAGGAGCCCTGAGCACCTACTCCAATACCATTGAAAACAGAAGTTTGGTCAACCCTTACAAGCTCAATACTGAGATCAACAATCAGATTCTCAACCTGGACCTGGAGTATATTTTCAATGATCAGGCTTCCCTTAATGCGGGTGTAAATTTCAACCGGACGATGCTTCAGCCCGGGGAATTAAAACCCAACGACCCTGAAACGAGCACAATTAACGCAGAAAAAGTTCAGGAGGAAAAGGCCAATGAAATTGCCTACTACCTGGATGCTTCTTTCGAGATCACACCCAGGCTGTCAGTAACCGGAGGAATTCGGTACAATACCTACAATTATCTTGGAGGGCACACGATCTACTATTACGAACCATATCGTGAAAGAATAGAAGAAACCATCGTGGACTCGCTACACTTCGGTGACAATGAATCCATACAGACCTACTCTGGTTGGGAACCTCGCTTCACGGCACGTTACACCCTCTCCGACATGTCTTCGATCAAGTTGGGCTACAACCGGATGTATCAGTACATTCAGCTGATCTCCAACACCACGACCATTGCTCCAAATGATATCTGGAAACTCAGTGACAACTACCTGAAACCACAGATTTCCGAGCAACTCTCCTTGGGCTACTTCCAGAATTTTAACAAAAACAAATTTGAAACCTCGATAGAGGGCTTCTACAAAGAGATTGACAATGTGGTAGATTATAAGGACGGTGCAGCGCTGTTCCTTAACGATCACATAGAAACAGAGCTCAACTCAGGTCAGGGCAGATCATACGGACTCGAGCTGTACCTTAAAAAGAATTCTGGTGGGAGGCTCAAAGGCTGGATCAGTTATACTTACTCCCGAAGTTTAAGAAAGATCGAAGGACCTTATAAAACTGAAACCATCAACGGCGGTGACTGGTATGCTGCCAACTACGACAGAAAACACAATTTCACGAACGTGCTTATCTATCAACTGCCTAAGAAATGGGAATTCTCATCCACCTTCACTTTTAAGACAGGACAGCCTATCACCTACCCGGCGGGTAAGTTTGAATACGGAAGCAGTGTTCTGTCCTTGTACACTGACAGAAACACAGAAAGAGCTCCATTGTACCACAGACTGGACATCTCCTTCACGAAGAAGTTTTATGTCTTTGAAAACAAGAATGCAGAATTCAACTTCTCCGTTTATAATCTTTATGGAAGAAAAAATCCATTCTCAGTATTTACACAGGATGTCGTAGGAAGTCCTCCTCAGGCCTACCAGCTGGCAGTACTCGGGGTTCCGTTCCCATCGATTTCATTTACCTTTTACCTTTAAGTCTTGAATAGAAGATGAAAAACTTAACATATATATTAACACTAGTCACCATCATCGGATTGAATGCCTGTGTTGATCCCCTGGACGTCAAGACCGACTCTTTTGAGGAAGTCCTGGTGGTAGAGGGAAGAATCACCACAGAGCCAGGGCCTCATCTGATCTACATCACCAAAAGCGCCAAATACGGAAGTATTTTTGAAGGCGTAATCACCCCGGTGGATCGCGCAGATGTAGCCATTAGAGACAATGAAGGAAACACTACCGTTTTGACCTTTCAGGGAAACGGATTGTACGCTACCCCATCTGATTTTCAGGCGGTAATCGGCAAAAGCTATATCCTTAATATTGAAATTGGTGACAAGATCTATAATTCCACACCGGAGACTGTGGAGTCTGTGAATGTACTGGACACGCTCTACACTGTGTACAATGAGTATCCATATCTCAATGAAAATGATATACTCAATTACAAAATTGGAGTGGACGTTTACGCGAATTATGAAAAGCAGGAAAACACATCCAACTTTTACTTATGGGATTATGATGGTACTCACTACATCAAGACCTTTCCTGAACTCTATGAGCGCCCAACACGAAGAGGTCCTGTACCAGCACCCAAAGACTGCTGTGCAGATTGCTATAAATATGAGGAAAATACCAGCATTATCATTTCATCATTCCCTCTGGGAAATAATGAAACCGATGCTAAACTGTTTTTCCTCTCGGATAATGGGTATCGGTTTATAGATAAGTATGTGATGACGCTTAAACGATATTCTTTGTCACTTGGAGCGTATAAGTTCTATGAATTGATACAAAACCAATTGAGTATTGATGGTGACATCTTCGATCCACCGCCGGCCTCTATCACGGGGAATATTATCAACATTAATGATATTGACGAGCTGGTAGTGGGTTATTTCTATGCTTCGGATGTGGCGTTGGATACACTAACCATCGAGAGCTCCATGCTGGACAGGATCGCAGTATTGCCTATATATCCTGATGACTGCAGAGTGCTCCCTAACACCACCACGGTAAAGCCAAGTTTCTACTGATCTCTTCAATGGAGGGGATTAAAAAAGGCCCGGATCAGCAAAGCTGATCCGGGCCTTTTTTTTGTTGAATGATTGTGCGCTACTCTCCCAGAAAATAAGATTTTCCCTTGAAAATCTTGTCGGTCACGGCAGAGTCCTGCCAGTATTCATCTTCCTTGTACGAAGAGCTAAACTGATCATTACCGTAAGCCGTCACCTGAATATCGTTCCCACCATTTAAGCCAATCACCAGGTCGTAAAGCACAGGTGCTCCACTGCGCTCAGCAAAGTTCTTGCTATTAACAAATGTCAAGGACTGCAGATACTTTGCAACGGAAGCTGAATCCGCAGCCATTTCACCAAGCTGCCACTTTCCATCCACTTTATCCAATGTAAAAGCGCTGTCCGGGTAATTGAAAGCAATGCTGGAAACAGAATCTTTCACTAACCTCACCACGTCATCATTGCGGTAGTCAGCAGAACCTGTGCCAACGCTCATCTTCATAAAATCCTTCGCCACATACACATCTGCCTCCTCATTGAGCCTGACGTATGAATAGAACGACCGCTGCCCCTCCACATTGAAGCGACCCAGGATGATATCCAGCACTTTGTCTGATCCTTCATAGGCGATCACCCTGGTACCCGCGTCATCCACCTGAAAATCTTTCCAGGAGTCCTCTGTGCGTGATGCCAGCCTGCTGGGCTTGATCTGCTTCAGGTTGTTCATCAATGCCTTGACAGTGTTTTTGTCAGCTTTCTTAAGCTGGTTAACCTTCCATTCTCCTGACTCTCTGGTAAGCACCGTAGTGTCACCAGGACTCAGAATTTCCAGTTTACTCACTTTGGCAGTATCTATCTCCACCAGGCTGGACCGGAAGGTTTTGCTGCGTCCGGCATTGCCGGTATATTTCACCACCAAAAACACACCTACCAGCACCACCAACACCACCAATAACCTCACTATTTTCTTTCCTTTCATGCTACAATTGTTTTTTCCTTTTCATGAATTCAAGTTCTATTCATAATTGCCCTGCATCCACTTCTGGCGCTTTCGCTGATTCATTTGCTTTCTGATAAAAGCATAGATCAATATCAGCAAAATTGGGGCAAAAACATTACCATACTTAATCATGGCCTTGCTACTGTCCTCTACGCTCTCCAGCGGCCTGGAGGTGATCCCTTTGGTACGAAGATCAATCAGTCCGGTATCATCTGCAATCCAGTCGATCATGTTGGATGCCAGGTTAATATTGTCCTGATTCTGCTGCTGAGGCCTTTGTCCCTCTCCATTCACACAGAAAGTACCATTGGCAACCACACCCACTCTGGCTTTGCCATTATCAAGACCAGCTACCAGTATTTGTGCACCCTGAGGGAAATCCCGCTGTGCCCACTTTTTTTGAATATCGATGTAGGATGGCGGTGTGATCAGACCGGAGTTCTCCGAAGAGTAGACCAATGGTACCTGCGCCCATGAGGTGTCAGAACTGCTAAAAGAAAGAGGACTTATAAAAGGGAACATCACGGACTCCAGTCCACTGGTAATGGCATGGTCAGCAAAATTGTTGACCATGGGAAAAAAAGGAAATTCCACCTGCGAATTGATGGTGAAAAATCCCTGACGCTGCTGCACGTTTACAGAAGCGCACTGTGCATCCACCACAAACTGATCACCCAGCACTAACCCTTTCCGGCCAAGCCACCCTTTCAAGCCTACATCGGTCGTCTTAGAGAGTAAGCCCTGTTGCAAATCTCCCTCCACACAGCTGTGTGCTATGAAAATCCCTCCACCCTGGTTGAGGTAACGATCGAGCTTGGCAAAGTCACCCGTGCTCACAGAGTCTTTGGGATTAATCCAAATCAGCGCCCGATAATACCCCGGCACTGCTGCAGTATCCCTCAGCCGAAATGGCTCTACCTTATAGAGCACTGAGAGCTGATCCATTAATTGTGGGAGGGCCTGTAAGGTAGGCTCACCGTAGCCCTGGATCAGTCCCAGTTTTGGCTTATCCGCTATAGACACTTTCTTGATAGCAGTAGTAATGGCATACTCCATGGCCGCCCCCGGCTGCACAAGGGGAATTACCTCTGTGCGGTCATCCATCTTTAGTACAGCGCCCATGTAGGCACGCATCTGCTGCACCTGATCCCGCTCGGTCACGTTGATCATTACCGGACTCACCCCATTTTGTTGGGCGTCGCGCTCAGCTTCCTCATTTTCATTGGGGTTTACAAATTCGAAAACGATGTTACCCTGCGAACGATTTTCATACTCCACCAACTGATCCTGAAAATCCTGCCTGTTCTTCATGAGCTGAGGCGGCAAGTCTTCAGAAAAATAGGCTTTGACCGTAATCACCCCATTCAGCTCATCGATGACCTCTTTGGTCGCTTCGCTGAAGGTGTATCTATTGTCCTCGGTGAAATCGAGTCTGAAATAAAGCTCATTGGAAATCAGATTGGCCACCAGGATGATCGCCAACACAATACCCAATTGTATAATTATGTTTTTTCGGTTCATCTCTAAATGTGTTTATGATTGCCAGTTTCTTTTAGAAAGCATCACTTGTGAGAGAATCACGCCCGATGCAATAATGGAAAAGAAGTAAATCAGATCCCGACTGTCCACCACTCCCCTGCTCATGGACTCAAAATGTGTACTCATACTCAGGTAACTAAAAAGCGCACCGAAGAAGCCCCTCACGGATCCTCCAATCACATCAAACAGCAACTGAAAGAAAATACCAATGGACATGGCCATCAGAAAGGCTACAATCTGATTTTGAGTGATACTACTTGCAAAAAGTCCAATGCTGATGTAGCTGGCAGAAAGAAGGATGAGTCCCAAATACCCTCCCAGCACGGCTCCATCGTCAATGTTGCCCAGCTGAGAAATGGTGATGTAATAAGGCAGTGTACAAACCAGTGCAATGATCACCAGGATGAAACAGGCCAGGAACTTTCCCCAGACGATCTGGCTATCTGAAACCGCTTTAGTAATCAGTAATTCTATGGTGCCGGCCCTGTTTTCTTCAGCGATCATCCGCATGGTGATGGCCGGAATGAAGAAAAACAAAGACCAAAAAGCGATGCTGTAAAAAACCTGCATACTGGCCTGATTGATTAAAAACACATTGGTGCCCACCAGCCAGGTAAAAGTGCCACTCAGTCCCAGAAAAAGGACGATCATGACATACGCAATCAGCGAATCAAAAAATGACGCAAGTTCTCGTTTTGTTATTATCCAGACTTTGCTCATAGTTATTTCGTTAGTTTTTGGAATACATCTTCCAGTCTGGTCTCCAGACCGCTCATTTCCATGAGATACCACTTATTCTGTACACACAGATCAAAAATCTCCTTCCTGGAAGTCAGGTCAGGCTTGCTTTGCACATTGAACCAGCCCGCCTTGCCATCCAGCGGCATCACCTTCTCCACAGAAGGAAGCCCTCTGACAGCTGTCTCTACTTTGGCAGGATCAGCCTCCACATGAATCTTTAACAACTCCTGCCCCTGAGACTGACTTCTGAGTGTGTCTGAAGTACCATCAGCCACGATCCTACCCCTGTTGATGATGAGAATGCGATCACAGGTGGCCTCCACTTCGGAGAGAATGTGGCTGCTCAGAATCACTGTTTTCTCCTTGCCCAGGTCTTTGATCAGCTTCCTGATTTCCACGATCTGGTTAGGATCAAGACCAGTAGTAGGCTCATCCAGAATAAGCACCTCAGGATCATGGATCATCGCTTGCGCCAGACCCACTCGCTGACGGTATCCCTTAGACAGCTCATTGATGTTTTTATGCTTCTCCCGATCCAGGCCACATCGCTCTATCATCTCTCCGATGCGTCCGGCAATAGCACCCTTCGGCACCCCTTGAATTTCCGCTGTGAAACGCAGATAGTCGATGATAGGCATATCCAGGTACAAGGGATTATTCTCTGGCAGATAGCCAATCTTCCGCTTGATCGTTTCTGGATTGGTGTGGATGGAGTCATCATCCAGCCGCACATCTCCGGAAGACGGTGCCATAAAGCAAGTGATGATCTTCATAGTGGTACTTTTTCCGGCTCCATTGGGACCCAAAAAACCCACTACCTCGCCCGTTTTGATCTCAAACGATATGTCATTCACTGCTTTCTGCTCACCATATTTCTTGGTAAGGTTCTCTACTATTATTGACATAGGTTCATTGAATTAATCATAGAATTATCTAACTAATAATCACTAAGAACTTTAATAATATCGCCCGCAAGTATAACATTCCTACCTGTTTATGTCAAGCCGAAAAACCTGTTAAAAAGTGTTAATAAATGAATGAATCGCCACTTTACCGATGCGGATTGGTCACAAAACCACCACTCGTTTTTAACATCAGTGACCTTTTCACCAACTCCCATTAATAGGAAATCTCAAAGCAATCCGTTATTTTGTATAACCTTGATCTACGCGATGAGAACTTCTGCATGCTTAAAGGCTCTTCCCTTCCTTCTCTTTCTTGGGGGCTGTGTGATGCACAACAGGATGACCTCCCCTGTCGCCTTACCAAAAGAGCAGCAATCCTGGACCTACGGACTGGTAGTTGACCCCATTTTGGCCAGTGACGATGGAGAAGTATTTGGCTTTCAGCCCATCATCAGTTATCGGGCAGGCCTCGGCAAAGGAAACGAACTGGGTGTGACCCTCTACGGGGTGTACCTGCCTGGAGCCGTCATAGATCTGAAGCATCAGTTTTATCAAAATGGCAACTTCACTTTTTCAGGTGATGCGGCACTTTATGGTGGAGCCTTACGACCTTTCGGGCTGCAATATGACTTGCTCTTTGGGAGCCAAAAGTTTTATGGAATGGCGGGAGTCAATGTGGACTTCACCTCCTTCACCAACTACCCGGCGGCTAAAGTCATCGGGATCGGCTCGGAGGTGCCCGGCAAACGGGGGTTGGGGTTTCAAATCACCTACGCCAATCGATTGGTACCGGATGCCGATGATCGGTATAACTGGTTGATGATCGGACTTAAAATGGATTTTAGAAACAGCAAGAAGAAGTTCAGAGACCCCGCAAAGCAGATAAAAGAATAGCTTACACTCAGCACTGATCATTAAATTTTCCCTCAAACAAAATCACCGCTACAATTGGACTAAAAATAGGCGAATGTTATACTTGCGGAAGTACAGAAAAGTCGACCAAGATTTTCGGTACCCCAGGTTACGATAGCAAACAAGCTAACATTGACACGCCGCATCAATTGTAGTTAGCAGTTACATTTCCCTGATGAGAGGAGTCATTTCCTTCCTGCTACTTATTGGTATGTGTTTCGCTCAGGCGCAAGAGCCCGATTCCACTCAAACTATTCTACTTGAGGACCTCACCATCACGGCCTATCAGGAGATTCCTGAGCGCGAAACCTCCATTCACATCACATCGATAGGTCTGGACACCCTGACGAGCTATAGTCATCACAACCTGACGGAACTGATGTCCAGAACACCGGGCGTGAGCATGCTCACCACGGGAATGGGCATCTCCAAACCAGTCATCCGCGGCCTCTATGGCAACAGAACCCTAGTACTGCTATCAGGACTAAAGTTCGACAACCAGCAATGGCAGGAAGAGCATGGGCTTGGGCTGACTGACTTTGGGCTCTCCAGAGTAGAGCTAATCAAAGGTCCGATGAGTGTGCTCTATGGGTCAGAAGCCATGGGTGGAGTCATTAACCTGATTGAAGAAAAAAAACCTGCGCTCCACCAGTCTCAATCAGAAATAGGCCTCCGGCTCAACTCCAACACACTAGGCGGCATGGTACAGGCAGGTTACAAAGTGAACAATGGCTCGAGCTGGTGGCGACTCAGAATTGGCAGCCAAAATCACGCGGACTACACCGATGGCCATCAAGATCGGGTATTAAACAGTCGGTTCGATGGATACTATCTGAAGGGCACCTACGGCTTCCAGAGAAACCGCTGGACCTCTACTAACAACTTCATGAGCTCCTACAACAGATTCGGCTTCATCTTCAACGATGCCTATAGCTTCATAGAAACAGATAAGCGCTGGAGTCGAGATCTCGGGAACAACCCGGCTCATATGGTGCTGCTCAATATATTCTCTTCCGAAAATAAGCTCCAGCTGAAAAACAATAACAGGTTGAGCATCAACGTGGGCGTGCAGTCCAACGAACGGATGGAAAACGAAGGCAGTGGTAAAATCAGTCTAAATATGCATTTATTGACTTTTCAGTATTTATTGAAACTGGAGAAACAAGTCTCTACTCGTAGCAGACTCATCATCTCACACCTGGGATCATTTGAAGACAATACCAATTTCGGTGCACGCAAGATTGTACCCGATGCCTACCTACAGGAAGCCAACCTCTCTGCGTTTATTGAAACGGTATTGAGGCCGGGACTCATCCTTGAAAATGGAGCTGGGCTGGGAGAAAAATGGATCAAAACGTATTTTACCCCAAACGTGAACGGCCCTGAGCAGGAAGTCCGCCCCTTTTCGAAATTTGCACCGTATTACAACCTATTCAGCGGAATCACTTACTTTCCATCTGCCCGATTCAACATAAAACTGAATGTAGCCACAGGAGTGCGGATTCCCAACCTGGCCGAACTCTCTTCTAACGGGCTCCATGAGGGTGTTTTCACGTATGAGATCGGTGACCCGGCGTTAGAAAATGAACAAAACCTGGCTCTTAATCTTGTGGCCAACTACCATAGAGAATGGGTCAGCCTTTCCATCAGTCCATTCTACAACCACTTCTTCAATTATGTCTACTTGGCTCCCACTAACGAAGAGTGGTATGGATTTCCGGTGTACAGGTATCGTCAGCAGGATGCCATACAGTATGGTACCGAATCCACCATAAGGCTCACACCTTCTGACCCACTCCAGCTGAGCCTGACCTATGAGGGCATGATGAGCAAAACTTCCAACGGACATTACACACCTTATACCCCTGCGAAGAAACTCACACCCGGCATTCGGTATAGTGCCTCTATATGGGAGGAACTGCCTGTTCAATTCTATGCAGAGGCCTCGCACTGTTTTGCACAAAACCAGGCAGCGCCGGAGGAGCTTTCTACACCAGCCTACTGGCTGGTAAATGCAGGCGTCTCCACTTCTTTTCAACGAAACGGTCATCGCTATCAGATAAGCCTATCCGGGAAAAACCTGATGAATGAAGCCTATTATGATCACCTCTCCCGATTCAAATATTTCGGGTTACTCAACAGCGGTCGGAATATATCCTTCATCGTGAAAATAACCTTCGAACGTCAAAACGATCGCCTTTGAAAACACGAATCCTTTGTCTACTGATCATCAGCCTTTGGATGTTCCAGAGTATTGCGCCATACATAGCACTGCAGTGGCACAGGATCACGCAATGGGAAAAAATCAGCAGAATCAGCAACCATCAGGAATCACTGGAAGTGGTCACACTCTATTTTGAACATGGAACTAATATTCACTGGGAAAAGCCGGGTCGGGAATTTGTGCTGGATGGTCACATGTATGATGTGATGAGCATGTCCACAGAAGATGGACGTATCAAAGTCAAATGTAAACGCGACCATAAAGAGGACAGACTGAGAAAAGCCCAGGGTCGGTCAGCAGACCACCAGGCGTTGCTCATCAAAACCCTGAGAAAGCTTCACCAGTTTTTCCAAACCCCGCCTTTTCTCACGTTTCATCACGTGGTGATCCGGCCATTCTCACCCTACATATCCACCCCTTTACCGATTCTTTACGGGGAAGTAGACGCTCCGCCCCCGGATTCACACTTGTTACGGTCATGATGAACCGATAGTTTACTTTATTGAATCAAATATATTAATTCAAATCAACATGAAAAACAAATGGATAATGGCCACTTTGACGGCTATAGTGACCTTTTTGTGCGCTTGCGAAAAGGATGAGGGAATACTTCCCGAAATTAGTTTCAAGACCGCTACCAACTATGTGAGTACCGATGCCACCCTGCCTGCGGGCACGGATGTAGTCATAGGCATCACCGCCTCCAAAACGGAGGATAAGGATGTTCTCAAGAAGTTTAATATTTCCAAATCTGTGGATGGCGGCACCGCCTCCACAGTGTACACTCAGGACTTGTCTGGCAGTGATGGTGATAATTTTGAGTATGATTATAGCGCGAAAGTAGAAGGTTTGAGTGGTCAGACCAGCACTTTCACCTTCACGGTCACCAACCGTGACGGACTCGTTAATCAGGTGGCGCTCACGCTCACTGTGGAGTAACAAATCCTATTTATTACAAAAGCCGGTAAAAGGTTTGCTCATTGGCAAGCTTTTACCGGCTTTGTCTTTTCCTATCTAACTTGCAGTTCAATCTTTTATCAACATGCGTATAGGCATCATTTCAGATACCCACAGCTACCTGGACCCGTCCGTCTTTAAGTATTTCAGCCAATGCGATGAGATCTGGCATGCCGGAGATATCGGCACACTGGATGTCCTCCAGCAGCTGGAAGCCTTCAAGCCCACCATGGCCGTATTCGGCAATATAGATGGGCACGATGTGCGAGCTGCCAGCCCCGAAGACCAGGTGTTTGTGCGTGAGGGAAAGAAAATCCTCATGACGCACATTGCCGGGAGTCTGCCTCGCTACAATCCCCGGGTGCGTGACCTAATCAAGACCCATCAGCCCGATGTGCTGGTATGTGGACATTCGCACCTATTGAAAGTGCAGCCGGATAAGGCCAACAACCTGCTTTTTATCAATCCCGGAGCCGCCGGAAAGCATGGCTTTCACAAAATAAAAACCCTCCTGCGTCTGGAGATACAGGAGGGTAAAATTCAAAATCTGGAAGTGGTAGAGCTAGGCCCCAGAGGCCAGATCTCTTGATCCACTAATTTCCTTCACGGATGGCTTTAAACTCGGAACCTTCTTTCCACTGGGGCCACTGATCCGAATTGGCCAACTGCCAACCCAGCTCATAAAACAAGCTGGCATCTTGCAGCATACCTGCAAAGCGCCACTCGGATGCATCAAACTCGTCTGCAGGTCGGTGATATCGGTTGGTAAGGTATTCATTGGACATCTCCTCTAGATACTCCACGCCTTTGGTCATGTGCTCGTAGGTACCACTGGCAAACATGGCCGGGATACCCACTTTGGCAAACTGAAAATGATCTGACCTAAAGAAATACCCCTTGCCCGGCTCCTGGTCAGGCATGATGTACCTCCCCTGTTGGGTAGCGATGGCTCCCGCCAGGTCATCAAGCTCGGACTGTCCATAGCCCACTACCGTAAAATCCTTCATGGGGCCATAATAGGTCAGCCCATCCATGTTGATATTAGCCACCGTCTGCGCTGGTGGGTAGATCGGATTCTCTGCATAATATTTAGAACCTAAAAGTCCTTGCTCCTCGGCAGTTACTGCCAAAAACAACACGCTACGCTTAGGCTTCTCGGGATTGGAGGCATATGCTTTGGCGATGGCCAAAAGCGCAGCAGTACCAGAGGCATTGTCGTGTGCACCATTATAGATGCTGTCTCCATCAATAGGCTGGCCTACGCCCAGGTGATCCCAGTGAGCCGTGTAGAGCACATACTCTTCGGGCTTCTCTGTTCCCCTCACCATGGCAATTACGTTCTTGGATGAGGCTCTTTTGATTTCATTTTTGATGGTAACACTGGCTGTCATATCCAGCGCTGTAGGTGTAAAATCTGCACTGCGCGATTTCTCCACGTAGTTTTTCATGTCCTTACCTGAGGCTTCAAAGATCTTGATGGCCGCCTCGCGGGTGACCCATCCTTGTACCAAAGGCTTGTACTGACCAGCAGTCTGATCCAGGTACAAGCTCGCGCCCGACCAGGAGTTTCTCACCACCAACCAGGGGTATCCTGCAGGTGCCGTATCGTGGATGATGAATATCCCTGCTGCACCCTGTCGGGCAGCTTCTTCATATTTGTAAGTCCAACGACCATAGTAGGTCATGGTCTGTCCTTTGAAAAAAGTGCTGTCGCCACTCCCAAATCCGGGATCGTTTACCAGCACAATCACTGTTTTTCCTTTCACATCCAGTCCCTCATAGTCGTTCCAGCCATACTCAGGTGCCACCACACCAAAGCCGGCAAACACCAACTCAGAGTTCTCCAGGGCACTGACCTCCTCCACTCGTTCTGTATAAGCCACAAACTCATCACTTACATTGAGTGATACGCTACCATTAGCACCGCTAATCTCAAGTGTAGGTGAAGGGCTTGCATTGAGCTCTACCATAGGCACTTCCTGAAAGAAGCTATCACCATTGCCAGGCTCCAGTCCGTAACTTTTAAATTCATTTTCCAAATAGGCCAGGGTTTTGGTCTCCCCTTCCGTGAAAGGTTTTCTTCCCAGAAAATCATCGGAAGCGAGGATCCGCACATGGTTGGCCATAGCCACCGTATCCACAAGAACCTTTTCTGTGGTCTGTTGAGAACCTTCACAGGCCATCAACCCTCCCAAAACCAATAAACCATAGTACTTCTTCATAGTGCTTTTCATTTTTGCTTCCGGAATTTGCTCATTTTTTTCAAGAGACTAAAATTCTCTTCCATGAACCCCTGAATTTTACTTTGAATGGTTAAAATCAGTAAATTGAAACCAAACATTGCAAATACACCGCTTGTTCATCCACAAAACCTACAAAACACCTATGATCATGAAACAAACTATCTACCTGGCACTGGCGCTCCTCGTGGTGGCCTGCAGTCAGCCAAAATCAAATGAGGGCGAAACGGCCTCCTCAGAAATAGCCGAACCTACTTTGGGGCTGGAAAAGCTCTGGGCTACCGATACGCTACTCACCACCTCCGAGTCAGTCATCTATGACGAAACCAACGACGTACTCTATGTCTCTTGCATCAACGGCGCGCCGCCAGATGCCCGGGATGAAGATGGATTTATTGCCAAAGTGTCTCCAACAGATGGCTCCATCATAGAACTGCAGTGGGTCACCGGCATGGATGCACCCAAAGGACTGGGGCTCATCGGCAGTACCCTGTATGTGACGGATATAGATGATATCGTGGCCATAGACGTGACTACCGGAGAAATCACGCAGAAGATAAACGTACCCGATGCGGTATTCCTCAATGACATCACCACAGACGATGAAGGCAACTTGTACTTCACCGACTCTGGTGCCAACAGGATCCACAAACTGTCAGCCGACGGGGAGCTTTCCCTGTGGATAGAAGATGCGGAGATTGGCGGACCCAATGGCCTGCTGGATGATGGTGACCAGATGATGATGGTGGCCTTCGGCAAGGGCATCTTCAATACCATAGACTATGCCTCCGGCACCATCACACAAATAGCAGACTCACTACAGGGTGGCGACGGGATAGAGAAAACAGGCGAAGACTACCTGGTCTCCAGCTGGCATGGCCGGGTGTTTTATATAACTGCAGCGGGTGAAACCACCAAGCTGTTGGACACTAGTGAAGACGGATCCAACGCAGCAGATATAGAGTTTATCGCCAAGTCCAATACCCTGCTGGTGCCTACCTTCTTTGGCAACCAGGTGGTGGCCTATAAGCTGACGAAGTAAACTCTCAGCAAAAGACCTTGATTCAGCCCGCTTCCCTCCCGCCATAGATCGCGGGAGGGAAGCGGGCTTTTTTTGTGCCCGGTCAGTCAACTACCGTACTCTGTGAATGCTGAATTTTGGTGCTTGCTTTGGATGGATTATTCCGTTATTTTGGAGGGGTGAAAGAAATGGATATTCTGAAGTTTCTCACCCTAATAATAATTTAACTATTCAAAATGAAAACAATTGTTACAATCAATTTTCAGCAGGGAGATGGGATTTCCAGACCAGATGACGCAAGACCACTTCTTGATTCGCTAACCCCTGTCAATAGTTTAGCGGATGTCCCATCAATAGGTGACTATCTTGAATTTCATTCTCAACTAGGAGATGAGGGAGTTTTTAAGTGATTTCAAGGTTTCTTCGGTACAAAACCACTCCGAATCAAACTTCCATTTTTGCGAATATAGTTAATGAGAAGCAGACAGGTGACATTTATGGCATACTCATCAAAGAGTGATTTCGACTTAGTAAATAACATAAAGGAACAAGGTTCGCACGATGTTTTATGACACCTTGCATGTACCCGTCGGGATTTACCAGCCCCTCTCAATAACCTAAGATGCGCACACTCATCATGTTGATTAGTATGTACATCCAAAAAAAAATGAATTATTCAAACACTATTTTTACCAGCGCTTTGTTTGTAGATTAGATATAAATTATTTTGTAGGCATGAGCGACAAGAAAAAAATAGTACAAGTCAAAAATCCAAAAACTGGGAAGTACGTCAAAATTGATCGTGAGAAGGGAAGAATAGTTGCTCATAAAAAATCTGAAGGGCCATTCAAAGGAGTTGCCGTTGCTCGTAAGAGAAATTAATGATCTATTACAACCCGACTGACAATGATGTTCTGACTCAGTGGATTAGATATAATCCGAGAAGTGCTTTCATTATGACTCAGTTAGGAGGAACAAGATCAAATGAACTCACAACCATTCTCGATCAAATAAATGAAGCCCTGACATCCAGATCTATTAACTCATTGGATGCCAACTCTCACATTACCGGAAGAGACTTTCATACCAAAATTTGGAAACTGGCATTATCGGTTCCTTTAGGAATAGCTGTGGTTTCTGAAACAATGGAACAGACTACTATAGCCAATATATATTATGAAATAGGTCTTATGAATGCACTTGGTAAAGAGACTCTCGTCATCAAAACAAGAGGATTCAGAGTACCTTCCGATTTTGTTCGAACTGAATACATCAGCTATGGGACTGACTTCATAGTAAAGTTTGAAAATTTCCTAGATCAAACCTTCGATCAAGCAGAGTATTATGGAATAATGGCAGAGAATCTTAATGCAAAACCTCTGTTATCCATAGACTATTTTAGGAGAGCATACTTAATAACTGGAGACAATGATTATCGAGACAGAGCAATTGAACTTCTAGAAAATCATGAATTTGATGAGCATAACCTTCTGATGATCCGAAGCTACTTTAATATAATTTAAACTACTCATCCGCCTTTGTTGGCTTCTCCCCCATCGAAACAAGTATGAGTGACCAACAAACAAGCTATCAGCCCTCATAATACATTAAAGCACAACCAGATAAGCTTCCCGCATGCACGGGAATGACGTGCAGTTACGTTCATTGCCCGATGACCCTATGACAATCGGGGACGTAGAACAATCCTCCGCTAGTCCCTAATGTATTGTTCACATACCCTTTTCCATCCTTCAACACGGTGGTTTAACCACCTACCGAAGATAACAATCGGCACGCAGGCTGGCAATGCTTTGTCAGCCTGAGCTCCCTCGAAGGGTAAGACAATGCTCCCAAGAGACATCATTGCTCACCAATCCCTTCCCTCACGTGCAAATGATAATCGGTGAAGTCATTTGCGAGGCCCGATAACTATCGGTGAATCAAGCCGACGTAAAGCTGAAAGGTTTTCATGTTCACTTCTATAAATTCAGTGGGCTCTCGATAAGAAATCAATTGGCAAATCAGATGGGAAGCTTACTCTTCAACTCAAGAGGATTGCTTCGGCCTCCCTATGGTCGCTTCTCGCAATGACGTACTACAACGTACCGTCATTGCGAGTCCCGATAATTATAGGAACGAAGCAATCCTCCGATAGTCCTTTTATGCCCACAACGTTATTCCATCCCTCAACACAGTGGTTTGTAACCACCTACCATAGATGACAATCGGCACGCAGGTTGGCAATGCTTTGTCACCCTGAGCTCCGTCGAAGGGTAAGACAAAGCTCCCAAGAGACATCATTGCTCACCGATCCCTTCCCTCACGTGCAAATGATAATCGGTGAAGTCATTGCGAGTCCGGATAACTATCGGGTGAATTAAGTCTCTTGGTAAAAAAACCTACAGAGACAGGATAAAACCGAAACTTTAGAGATATTTGAAACCTAGTGGGGGGCCGTATCTGGTATTAAAAACTTAAAGAGTGAAAATAGTCTTTTATTTATTCCTTCTGACAAATTCAATTATTGCATTCTCTCAGAGGAACAGTATAATCTTTCAATCAAAGGGTGCAGAGAGTGTTGTTACGTGGCTAGAGCTAAACCCTTTCCCTTTTTCGCAAAAGCCATTCGTCAGGATTGATAGCGAGATTGGGAAAATAATCCCTTTAGATGAAATTGACTTCATTAAGGGATACGACCAAAATGGCAATTTCATAATGCTTAGAGTATTTCAACAAAATCAGGGCATTCAATTCACTCAATGGAAGCATATTGAAAATAAAACCGGGAATTTAAATTTATACCAAGATCAACTGCTTTTTGGTTTGTCCAATGAGTTTCCTCAGGAAATGGTAAGAGAATATTACTCCTATGACACTCATGATTTCAAAAATTTGAATTTCAAGAATGTTAAAAATGATTTGAAAACAAGCGGGATTACCAATAGTGAAATTAGGCAGACTAAAGCCCTTATTGCCATTCAACGTATATCTCAATTTATCGGAATCTCAATATTAGCAAACCAAATAATTGACAATACTCCAAACATTGGCGCGGAATTCATGAAAAACACAAATTCTGGCAAGTTTTACTTAAGTGCTTGTTTGATTGTAATGCCAATTTCCCTTGATGGAATAAAAAAGCGGTTATTAAGAGAATCTTTACTGGATGCCTATGCTCATCAAAGGGGAGACGGCCGATAAGCAATTACATAATTTGCATGACATCCCGTCCATTCCGCGACTCGCCAGTTTCCAATGCTTTGTCACCCTGAGCTCCGTCGAAGGGTAAGACAAAGCTCCCAGAGAAATCATTGCTCACCAATCCCTTCCCTCACGTGCAAATGATAATCGGTGAAGTCATTGCGAGGCCCGATGACTATCGGGTGAAGCAATCCGACGTAAAGCTCTGAAAGGTTTACGTGTTTACTTCTATAATTCAGCAGACTCTCGATAAGAAATCAATTGGCAAATCAGATGGGAAGCTCCAACTGAAGGAAGATTGCTTCGGCACTCCCTATGGTCGCTTCTCGCAATGACGTAATACAACGTACCGTCATTGCGAGGCCCGATGACTATCGGGACGAAGCAATCCTCCGCTAGTCCTTTTATGCCCACATACGCTATTCCATCCGTCGAAGGGTAAGACAAAGCTCCCGTGAAACGTCAATACTCCAATCCCTCAAGTGGCCGTTTTTAAAGTCGGACTGGTCATTTTCGGACAATAAACAGTATATTGATTGCATAAAAAGCACTCAATAACCGCTTAGAGAGGTTTCGCTGCCTTGGCACCATTATTGAAAAACAGCCATGAATTATTGAAACACCTATGATTTACAACATGCTGAAGGTGAGCTGGCGAATGGCCACAAGAAAAACCAGTTTCACCTTACTCAACATAATTGGTCTGTCCGTAGGAATGATGGTTTGCCTGCTGGTCGGGTTGTATGTGCACTACGAGTATGCCTTCGATGCCTTCCATGAAAAATCGGATCGAATTTATCGCATCAATCAATCCATGATTTGGGGGGATTGGGCTTCCCAAATGCCCACAACAGGCCCCAATGTAGCGCTGGCGCTAAAAGCCGATGTACCGGAGATAGAGGCCATTACCAGGATCTTGCACCCCGAAGGATTTGTGGTAACATCACTGGATGAAGCCAGTCAACCAAACAGTTTCCTGGAAGACGACCTGCTGATCGCTGATGCTGATTTTTTTAAGATCTTTTCATTCCCTATGGTTGAGGGTGACAAATCCTCTGCCCTTTCCAAACCCAACCAAATCGTCATCACTGAGAAAGCGGCAATCAAATATTTTGGGAAAGAATCAGCCTTAGGCAAAACCCTTCAACTGCGCGGCACAATTTTGGAAGGCCGGCAAGAAGAGGATAACACACCGCTGAATTTCACGATCAGTGGCATTATTGAAGACATTCCCGATCAGTCACATATCCAGTTTGATATGGTGGCTTCTGCCGCCAGTTTTATTGACATCACACAAAACGAATCACTATGGACGTGGACGGCTTTTGCAAACTATGCCCTGCTCAAAAAAGGCGTTGATGCAGCACAGCTGGAATCCGCACTCAAAACCATCCCTCCCAAATGGGCAGCCAGCACCTTGCAAAGAATCTTCGGGCTCACATTTGACGAATTGCATGCGGACAATAAATCATGGGATCTTTTCATGCAGCCCATCGGCGATGTGTACTTAGGGTCCAACACGATGGGAAACATTCTGGGGCCGCTGGGTCAGCGGAGCACCATTGCCTCATTTACGGCCATAGGGCTATTAATTTTGATACTATCGAGTATCAATTTTATGAACCTCTCCACTGCTCAATCTTCCAACCGTGCCCGTGAGGTGGGCATTCGCAAGGCCCTTGGAGCTCAACGAAAGGCACTCATTGCACAGTTTCTATTTGAAGCCTTCTTCCTTGTCGTCATCAGTACACTGGTAGGTATTGCCCTCACAGGCGTACTCCTGGACAGTTTCAACCACTTCTCCGGTAAATCGATCAACCTTTTCGAGCAGCTATCACAACCGATCGTTTTGATCACCATCATCGTTTTTTGTGGTTTTCTTGGACTCCTGGCCGGGAGCTACCCTGCCCTTTATCTTTCTTCTTTTCAACCCGCCAATGGCATGAAGGGTATCTTGAGCATGGGAATTAGCGGAAAAGGCATCCGCAATGCATTGATTGTATTCCAATTCACCATTTCCATCGGCCTGATCATTGGATCGGTGTTTATCGCCAGGCAATTGAATTATATGACACAGTTCGATCTAGGGTACGATAAAGAGCACGTACTTCAACTGCATAATGTTGAACAATTCAGCGCAGATAGCCAGGTACTAAAAAACACATTGATGAGCCAGACCGGCATCCAACTGGTGGGAGAAGCCCATCAGTCACCCCCAAACGTCATGCGTGGAAACCTCATAAGTGCGAGGCTTATGGACAAGGATCAAATGGAGGTAAGCCGAATGAAAGTGGATGCACCTTATCTTGATTTACTGGATGTAGCGCTCATCACAGGGCGCAACTTTAATGAAACGATGGTTACCGACCTTCATCATTCAGTGATTTTGAATGCGGAAGCGGTACAAATGCTAGGCTGGGGAACTCCAGAAGACTATTCAAAAGAGTCTCCCGTGGGGAAGTACATTTATAGCAATGGCCAGAAAATGGAAGTGATAGGCGTGACCGCAGATTTCTATTACAAAAGTCCTAAACATCAGGTTGAACCCCTGGTCATCTATCACATTGACAACAAATACCTTCCCGATAGTGGCACAAGCCCATCGGTGCTTTCTCTGCGAATCGATCCCAATGCAATCCATTCGACCAATGAGATGAGTGCACTTGTTGCCTCCATACGAGATGAGGTTAAGAATATGGATCCATATTTCCCTTTTGAATACAGCTTTCTGGATCAGGAGTTTGAAAACAGCTTTAGAAACGAACAACGAGTAAAAAGAATCATGAATGCCTTCACCCTTATGGCTTTGATCATCGCTTGTATCGGACTCTATGGTTTAGCGATATTCTCCGCAGAGAAAAGAACAAAAGAATTAGGTATCAGAAAACTGCTGGGTGCAAGTGTCCTGCAAATCGTCACACTGTTTTCCAGAGACTTCACCAAATTGATAGTGATTGGTTTTTTGATTGCCAGCCCGATTGCCTGGTATTTCGTGGATACCTGGTTGTCCAAATTCCCCTACCGAACATCCATCAATCTTTGGGTCTTCGCTCTGGCCGGTGCGGCAGGACTACTCATCTCCTGGATTACCATTGGGCTTCAATCGGTCAAAGTGGCTACAAAAAACCCAGTGGAGGCCTTGAGAGATGAATAAGGTACACTGTTGGGAACAAAGCCTCTAATGGTCACCCTCTAATGGCATTCGAAATTTTGGCCTGGAAAGCCACAGCCCAGCTCTTTACCCAATACCCGGGAAAAAGCTTCATTAAAAAACCTGAAATACTTTAGCTTCGAGGCGCGCTGTGCATGGAGCACCGTGTGGGAACCATACTCGGCATGGACAACGAGCAAACAGCTATCAAAACCTCTTATTTCAGCATTATTGGTAACACCAGCCTTGCGATCATCAAAGCATTGGCCGGTTTTTTTGGCAATTCGTATGCGCTCATAGCAGACGCGATTGAGTCTACCACTGATATCTTCTCCTCCTTGCTGGTACTCTTCGGGCTCAAGTATGCCCGCAGGCCCGCCGACGAAAACCATCCTTACGGACATGGTCGGATAGAGCCCCTTATCACCTTTCTGGTGGTGGCCTTTTTGGTCACCTCTGCCACCATCATTGCTTACGAAAGCATTCTTCACATCCAAACACCCCATAAGGTGCCCCAACCCTGGACATTGATTGTACTGGGCGGCATCATCGTATGGAAGGAGGTCTCTTACCGCATCGTCATACGAAAGAGTGAGCTAACCAACAGCTCATCGCTTCGCGCCGATGCCTGGCACCATCGCAGTGACGCCATTACTTCCGTGACCGCATTTATTGGTATCTCCATCGCCATCATCTTCGGCAAGGGCTATGAAACCGCCGACGACTGGGCAGCACTTGTCGCCTCTGCTTTCATCTTGTACAACAGCTACCTGATTTTCCGACCTGCCCTCGGTGAGATCATGGATGAACACCTCTATGATGACCTCCAAAAAGAAATCAGAGCAGTTTCCCTGACGGTTCCAGGGATCCTGAGCACAGAAAAGTGTCTGATCAGAAAAGCCGGCATGCAATATCACATAGATCTACATGCCCGTGTAGATGGTCAAATTAGCGTCACTGAAGGCCACGATCTTGCTCACCTGCTGAAAGACACCCTGTGTGAAAAGATCCCCACGCTAGGCCACGTATCCATCCACATAGAGCCCCAAGGGTAATCAAAAGCGTCATTCACCTGTCAAACCAGGCAGAAAGACTCAACAGACCCCCTTGGCATGATCGCTTCTCAATCCCCATGGCATCAAAAAAGGTGATCAGTTTCCTGGTCACCTTTTGCATTCCATAGTACGATAATCTCTTCTGAAATCTACGCCAGATCGAAACGATCCAGGTTCATCACCTTGGTCCAGGCTTTTACAAAGTCCTGTACAAACTTCTCCTCAGAATCCGCACATCCGTACACCTCAGCGATGGCCCTCAGTTCAGAATTAGAACCAAAGATCAGGTCTACCCGGGTGCCTGTCCACTTCACAGCCCCTGTGGCACGATCACGTCCCTCAAAAACAGCTTCTGAAGCTGATGTGGCCTTCCATGTGGTGCTCAGGTCCAGCAGGTTAGCAAAGAAGTCGTTGGTGAGGGTCTCAGGTCGTTTGGTGAATACCCCGTGCTTAGACTGATCAAAGTTCGTATTCAACACACGCATCCCTCCTACCAAAGCAGTCATTTCAGGAGCAGTCAGCGTCAATAGCTGTGCACGATCCACCAACATTTCCTCTGCAGAGGCTTGATGTTTCGGTTCAAAATAATTTCGGAAACCATCTGCGCCTGGCTCCAGCACGGCAAACGACTCTACATCTGTTTGTTCCTGAGTGGCGTCAGCGCGCCCGGGAGTGAATGGTACCGTAACCGAGTGACCGGCATTCTTAGCCGCCTGCTCTATGCCGGCACTACCACCCAGCACGATCAGATCGGCCAGAGACACCTGCTTCCCTGACTGGGAGCTGTTAAATTCCTTTTGGATTCCTTCCAACTTCTGGAGCACTGCCGCCAATTGTTTAGGGTTATTCACCGCCCAATCCTTTTGCGGTGCCAAACGAATGCGTGCGCCATTGGCTCCACCACGCTTATCCGAGCCCCGGAAAGTGGAAGCCGAGGCCCATGCCGTAGCCACCAGCTGTGACACAGTGAGGCCGGAATCCAGAATTTTACCTTTTAGTGCAGCGATATCTTTATCATCCACCAGTTTATGCTTCACGGCGGGCAAAGGATCTTGCCAGCTTAGCTCCTCTGAAGGCACCTCAGGCCCCAGGTAGCGCGCCAGAGGCCCCATATCACGGTGCGTCAGCTTATACCAGGCTTTTGCAAAAGCATCTGCAAACTGGTCGGGGTTCTCATAAAACCGTCGGGAGATGGGTTCATAAATTGGATCCATTCTCAAGGCCAGGTCAGTAGTCAGCATAAATGGGGCGTGGCTTTTCGATGGGTCATGTGCATCTGGCACAGTACCCGCTCCAGCTCCACCTTTGGGCTTCCACTGGTGTGCTCCGGCCGGGCTTTTGGTCAGCTCCCACTCAAATCCAAAGAGGTTCTCAAAAAAGTTGTTACTCCACTTCGTAGGTGTGGTGGTCCATGCGCCTTCCAGACCACTGGTAATGGTGTTGACTCCACTCCCACTACCCAATGTATTTTTCCAGCCAAGCCCCTGCTCTTCTATGCCCGCCGCAGCAGGCTCCGGACCCACATACTTGCCTGGGTCGGCAGCTCCGTGTGTCTTGCCAAATGTGTGTCCGCCAGCGATAAGTGCCACGGTCTCTTCATCATTCATGGCCATGCGGCCAAAAGTCTCTCTGATGTCGCGTGCGGCAGCTATTGGATCAGGTTTTCCGTTAGGTCCCTCGGGGTTCACATAGATCAGTCCCATCTGCACCGCTCCCAGAGGGTTTTCCAACTCCCGATCACCGGTGTACCTCTTGTCTCCCAACCACTCGGACTCAGATCCCCAGTACACATCTTCCTCGGGCTCCCATACATCCTCACGGCCTCCTGCAAAACCGTATGTTTTAAAGTCCATGGATTCTAGCGCACAATTACCCGCCAGAATCATTAGGTCTGCCCATGAAATCTTTTTGCCGTACTTCTGTTTGATAGGCCAAAGCAATAGACGCGCCTTGTCCAGGTTGGCATTATCCGGCCAGCTGTTGAGTGGGGCAAATCGCTGAGTGCCGGATCCGGCACCGCCACGGCCATCTGAAATGCGGTAGGTACCCGCACTGTGCCATGCCATCCTGATAAAGAACGGACCATAGTGACCATAATCTGCCGGCCACCAGTCCTGGGACTTGGTCATCAACTCAAACAGATCTTTCTTCACAGCTTTAAGATCCAGCTTTTTGAACTCCTCAGCATAGTTAAAATCCTCACCCATAGGATTGGACAGAGAAGAGTGCTGACGCAGTATGTTCAACTTCAATAGGTTAGGCCACCAGTCGCGGTTGGAAGTACCACCACCGGCTCCCTGTTTCAATGATCCGCCATGAAAGGGGCATTTGCTTGCATCGTTCATGTCGCCTACCGATGCACCTGAATGTTTACTGTTTTCCATTTTTGAGAGATTAAAGATTTATTACTTATAGACAAATATGCGATTACATATATTTATAAATATTATACACTCATTAGCTGAGCTTATGACTTACACCTGCTCTAACAAGTTACCGGATTCCAAACCGTTTCACAAAGTCATCTGTACACAACCCCATTGTCTCAAGGGACAAATAGTTTGCTATTGAGAAGGATATACCCATTAGCATGAAAACAAAAAGCCATTTTGCAGTCATGCAAAATGGCTTTCTACCTTAAACGTTAACCAATAGCTACCTGATTAGCGCCAGCCGCCACCAAGGGCCTGGTAGATATCGATCCAGGCGTGCATCTGCTGCATTTTGGTCTCTATCAGGTCAAATCTGGACTCCAGCGCGTCGCGCTGTGTCAGCAACACCTCCATATAGTCTGCCCGTGCAGACCTGAAGAGTGTGCTGGAGATCTCAATCGACTCGGTAAGTGCCTGCACCTGACGTTCTTTCAGTTCGTAGCTGCTCCTCAGGTTATTGATATTGGAGAGCTGATTGGCCACTTCTATGTAGGCATTCAAAATGGTCCGCTCATAATTGTAAACGGCCTGAATCTGCTTCGCATTGGCATTGTAATAAGTGGCCTTAATGGCATTCCTGTTGATCAGCGGGGCTGCCAGATCTCCCGCCAGCGAATAGATCAGTGACTCGGGTGTTTTCACCAGGTAGGTAGGGTTAAACGCCTGGTAGCCGATACCCGCCGTGATCCCAACAACCGGGTAAAACCTGGCCTTGGCCACCTTCACATCCAACTTCGCTGATTCCAGCTCCAGCTCTGCTTGCCGCACATCGGGGCGGTTTTCCAGTAGCTGTGCCGGAATGCCCGACTGAATACTATCAGGCATCAGCCCGATGAAAACCTCCGAATCTCGGAGTACAGGCTGGGGATATCTACCCACCAGAAAGTTGATCCGGTTTTCAGTTTCTATGATCTGCTGCTGAATGCCGTACTGAAGACTTCTGGTGTCCAGCACCTGCGCTTCGAACCGTCGCACGGCCAGCTCTGTCACCCTGGTCGCTTCCTTCTGCAGCTTCACGATTTCCAGGGCATTGCTCTGGATGTCTATGTTCTGCTGCACGATCCTCAGCTGATTGTCAAGTGCCAGGAGCTCATAATAAGAATTCGCAATCTCGGCAATGAGGTTGGTAACCATGAAGTTTTTGCCGTCCACAGTAGAGAGGTAGTGCGTATAAGCAGATTTTTTAGCATTGCGCAGCTTTCGCCAGACGTCCAGCTCCCAGGTGGCATAAGCCCCTACCATGAAATCGCCAAGCGGCTCAGGAAACTCCTTGCCGGGTTTGATGTCATTGTTGGCTTCCAATGCCCCGTTTCGCGTATATCGACCTACCTTGTCAGCGCCAGCACCGGCTCCCAGCCCCACAAAGGGCAGGTACTCTCCCTTCCTTGCCATGACCTCATTTCTGGCGATCTCGATCTCCTGCAGGGTGATGTTCAGCTCCTGATTGTTATTAAGGGCTGTATCAATCAGTGCGATGAGATTTGGATCGGTGAAATACTCCCGCCAATTAATTCTGGTAGTCGTATTGGTGGTGTCCTGAGAACTTTTATAAGCCTCAGGAAGTGCCGTATTGGCGGTTTTTTTCATCGCCAGGTCAGGAGTACAAGCCGTAACACTTACCACAAAAGAGGCTATTCCTAAATATTTATAAATCGTTTTACTAAGCGCTGTGGTCATTTTCATTTGATTTTTTGTGTTGAGGTACTTCCGACAAAGGCCTGTCGTATTCATCACGGATCATTTGACGACCATCCGCCAGACTTCCGAAAATGTAATAAAGGCCCGGGATAATGATTACCCCGAAAATGGTTCCCAGTAACATCCCGCCCAGGGCAGAGGATCCAATGGTGCGGTTGCCAATGGCTCCGGCTCCAGTAGCTATCACCAATGGAATCAATCCCGCAATAAAGGCAAATGAGGTCATCAAAATCGGTCTGAAACGGACCTTCGCACCTTCAATGGCCGCCTCAAAAATGGTGGCTCCATGTCGGTGCTTCTGCACGGCAAACTCCACGATCAGTACGGCATTTTTTCCCAGCAAACCTACCAGCATGATCAATCCGATCTGGGCATATATATCATTGTCAAGTCCCATCAGCTTCAGCATGAAAAAGGAACCAAACACCCCTACCGGAAGTGAAAAGATCACAGCCAGGGGCAGAATGAAACTTTCATATTGCGCTGCCAGCACCAGATAAACAAAGGCCAAAACGATAATGAAGATGTAAAGGGACTCATTCCCCCTTCTGGCTTCATCGTATGAAAGTCCCTCCCAGGCAATGTCGTAGCCCTTAGGCAGGGTTTCGCTGGCCACTTCACGGATGGCCTGAATCCCCTCAGCAGTGGTATACCCCTTTGCGGGCAATCCACGGATAGCTGCCGAATTGTACATATTGTATCGGGTCACTTCATTGGGGCCCTGCTTCTTCTCTATTTTCATAAATGAAGAATAAGGCACCATCTCCCCATGATCATTCTTGACAAAGAGCTTCAGGATATCAGAAGGAAGTCTTCTGAATTCGGGAGCAGACTGGACATATACTTTGAAGAAACGTCCAAAACGAATAAACCCCTGCTCATAGGTACTGCCTATCAGGATGTTGAGGTTTTCCATGGCGCTCCCGATCGAAACCCCTTTTTGCATGGCTAGCTCATTGTCTATCACCAACTCATACTGAGGATAGTTCGCAGCGAAGAAGGTAAACAGACCGGTAAGCTCAGGTCGCTTGCTCAGATCATCCATGAACTGCTTATTGATTTTATCAAACTCCTGATAGTCCGTATCGGTGGTTTTGTCCAACAATCGCATGGAGAACCCACCGGAAGATCCAAAACCAGGGATGGCCGGCGGCTCGAAGAACTCCACAATGGCCCCGAGGCCCTTCGATTTCTCCTCCAGCTCTTCCATGATTTCCGTCACGGAATGCTCACGTTCAGACCAGGTCTTCAGGTTAATCAGACAGGTACCTGCATTGGAGCCCCGCCCCTCGGTCATGATCTCATAGCCCGCCAAAGAAGACACGGACTCCACACCCTCTATTTCCTCACAAATTTTCTGGAGTTTCTGAGACACCTGATTGGTTCTTTCCAATGTAGCCCCGGGAGGGGTTTGGATAATGGCATAGATGGTGCCCTGATCCTCACTCGGAATAAAACCAGCTGGCAGGATATGATTTTCAAAGAGGATTCCCAGACCAAAGACGAACAGGATCACGAAAGTGAGCGCCCTTTTATTCACGATCACGCGCAGCAGACCTGTATACTTTCCGGTCAGCCTGTCAAACCCGCTATTAAACTTATCCAACACCTTGTTCAGTAGGTTTTTCTTACGCGGTTGTCCGTGGTTGTTTTTCAGCAGAATAGCACAGAGCACCGGTGTGAGGGTGAGCGCTACCAAGGCCGAAATCACGATGGAACTCGCCATGGTGATGGAGAATTGTCGGTAAAAGGTACCCACGGGACCTGTCATGAAGGAAATAGGCAGGAACACTGATACCATCACCATGGTAATGGCGATGATGGCTCCGCTGATCTCCCCCATCACTTTCCTCACCGCATTGTACGGCGACAGGTTCTCTTCTTCCATTTTGGCATGGACGGCCTCCACCACCACAATGGCATCATCCACCACTATACCAATGGCCAGTACCAGTGCAAAGAGCGTAACCAGGTTGATGGAAAGCCCAAACATCTGTATCACAAAGAAGGCTCCGATCAACGATACCGGAACGGCCAGAATCGGGATGAGGGTAGATCGCCAATCGCCGAGGAAGAGAAATACCACCAGGGCTACCAGCACAAATGCATCACGCAGCGTATGTGTCACCTGCTCGATAGAGGCATCCAGGAATTTAGAGACGTCATAGCTGATCTTGTAATCCATTCCGGGAGGAAAATCAGCCCTCATCTCTTCCAGCTTTGCTTTCACATCTTCAATCACCTCACTGGCATTACTCCCGTAGTTTTGTTTCAATACAATGGCGGCCGAAGGATGACCATCCAGATTGGAGTAGATATCGAAAAACTCACTACCCAGCTCAGCCCAGCCTATGTCCTTTAGGTGAATGCTTTCGCCCTCTGCATTGGCACGAATAATGATTCCTTCGTACTCCTCGGGTTTATTGAATCGGCCCTTGTAAGTAAGCACATACTCCAGCGACTGAGCAGCAATACCGGAGCTCTGACCGATCCTTCCCGGGCGGCCAATGATACTCTGCTCACCCAGGGCTTCCATCACTTCATCGATGGAAATATTGTAGGCCCGCATGCGATCCGGATTGAGCCAGATACGCATGGCATAGGTACGGCTACCCAATATCTGTGTCCTGGCCACCCCGCTGATCCTGTTGATTTCGGGGATCATTTTCACGTTGGCGTAGTTGTACAGAAACTTCTCATCCATGTCCTCGCCCTCACTATAGAGGTTGACATACATGAGCATACTGGGCTGGATAGGAGTGATAATGACGCCCTCTCGCTGTACCAGCTCCGGCAGCAGCGGCATCACCTGATCCACCCTGGTCTTCACCCTAATGACGGCCTGGTTGGGATCCGTACCCGGTTCGAAAATGACACTAATGGTGGCCTCTCCTGCACTGGTAGCATCAGTGGCCATATACCTCATACCCTGCACACCGTTGATGGAGTTTTCCAGGGTGATCAGTGTAGACTTCACCAGCACATCGGCACTGGATCCGGGGTAAGCAATGAAAATACTTACGGTAGTCGGGGCAATTTGGGGAAATTGCGAAATAGGTAACTGTTTGATGGCCAGTGAACCTACAAAAACGATAATGACCGAAATGACAATGGCAAAAACCGGCCTATGTATGATTTGACTAAACATTTTCTCTGTTTTTTAGGTCTCCAATTATTCAGAATACAGCTCCAAATTTGATATCACGGACAGGGGCTCCATGAAATCATAGCTGATCTCGTCGTTCTCCCTTACCAGACGCAGACCTTCCAGAAGTATCTTGTCGTTTTCATCCAGACCATCCTGGATCACATAGATGTGCGGCATCTCAGCCACAATACTGATTGCTCTTGAGCGGATCTTATTTTCTTCATCCACCACAAAAACGTATCGTTTATCCAGGATCTCGAAAGTAGATTTCTGAGGGATCAGCAACGCCCCCTTGAGCGGGGTGGTCATGAGCACGTTGCCCGTTTCGCCATGTCGCAGCAGCCTTTTGGGGTTTGGGAAGGTAGCCCTGAAGGCAATGTTGCCTGTTTCGTTATTGAACTCCGCTTCAATGGTTTCTACCACTCCTTCGTGCGCAAACAGTTTGTTATTGGCCATCAGGAGCTTTACCACAGTCTTTTCGGTAGCCTTCACATTGGATTCAAAATCGAGGTATTCAGCCTCCGGCACATTGAAATATACCCACATCGCACTGTTGTCGGAAATCTCTGTGAGCAGCTCTCCCTCATCCACCAGACTACCCAGCCGCACATGAAACCGGTCCATGATGCCATCAAACGGGGCTCTGATTTGGGTGAAACTGAGGTGAACTTCCGCCAAAGCCACTTCAGCTTTCGCCTTCTCGAGTTTCGCTGCGGCCAGGGCCAGCTCATTGGGAGCCACTACATTGCTCTCTGCCAGCCGCTTGGTGTTTTGGTATTCTATTTCGATAAAACTGGCTTCAGCCTGTGCCTTTCTCAGCTCGGCCTCATATAGTCTGGGCATGATCTGAAACATTAGCTGGCCTTTTTTCACAAACTGCCCCTCATCAACATAGATGTTTTGCAGGTAGCCTTTTTCCAAAGCCCGCAGCTCTATGTGCTGGATAGATCGGATCTGACATACGTAATCCTTGGTGATAGAGGTGTCCATTCGGATAGGACTGGTGACCAAAAATTTAGTTTCCTCGTGGTGATGTTCTTTGTGCGATTCACAGCTTGTGTAGAGCAGTACTGTACAGAAGCTCATGAGAATGAAAATTCGATTCATGTTAGTTTTTAACTTTTTTAAGAAGGTATTATTGATTCTTTGGACGGTGTAATAGATACAAGCACACATTTCATTTGGATGAATCCAAAGAAGGCAAAGCATTGTAAGAAGTAACCGATGGGATTTTGGGTATTAGAAAACCCAAACAAGTATTATATCCTGATCACGCAGAGCAGGATATTGAGCGACTCATAGGATGAGAAGAAGTTGAAATAGTTGCGAAGCGCCAGACTTTTCTTGAGATAGCGAAAATAGTCCCCGGGTAGCTGGGTGTAAAAATGGCTCGCATAATGGCTGTTGGGTCCGAGGTGTTTTCGGGAAGACGTCTTTTCATCCTCCTTTTCCTCATACTCCGCAGCATCCATAATAGCCACCTCTTTTTTGGTAGCAGATGTCGCAGGAGCAAAAACTAAACCCTGCTCGTGGTATGGGACGCCAAGTGTTTGGCTGTCAAACTCACTGAAACTTTCGTTGAAGGTATTGTCATCGATAGGTGTATACAGCTGACCATGGCCAATCAGCAGAAGGATACACAGAGATAGAAGATATTTGATCAATGTCTTTATCATCGAAGCGGCAAAAGTACACCAAGATAACTATTCAGAATGCCTTTGCAAATTAAAATATTGTTATCAAACTGGCAAAGGTTGGTTTTGGTTGCACCAAAAGTGATAATTAGTTGACCTATTTTCAATGCCTGCCCTGGCCTGCTACATCACTCCGGAGTATGGCCCATAAGCGAATACCACTGGCCAATTGGCACAAGGAATGATCACTTCTGAGTAGGCCGTCCCGCAAGCCGCATGGTAGTCCCTGGAGTTCCTCCGTCCGGCGTTACGTCATCCACACCCCCTTTTATCCTAAAGAAACCGTGTTTTTACCCTAAAGCTGCCTATGAATCACTCTACAGAAGGCTAAGAAAGAGTAAAAAGATACGTATTTTTTATTATTTAGATACATATCTTTTTTTAATAAGATAGGTATCTTTTTTATTTTAGATACGTATCTTTTTAGAAAGCAATAGCTTACCATTGGATAAAACATGGTATAAAACCAAACAACTTCTACCTATCATGGCCATCAACTATAAAGTAGTCAGCAAAAGACCCGCCGGTATAGCCGGGGATAAACCGACCAAATATTACCCTGTGCTCACCAAACGGAAGGTGGCCAACACCCGGAAGATTATAGACAGGATCAGCAAGAACTCCACCCTGAGTGGCGCCGATGTAGTGGCGGTCTTCGAAAGCCTCAGAGCCATCATCCCCGAGCTGCTGGGCAGTGGCATGAATGTGCGACTGGATGGTGTGGGGACATTTAGCATCCATGCCCGGAGCAAAGGCCAGGACACCCCAGAGGCGGTGACTTCCAGAGACATAGACAGTCTCAAGATCAGCTTCCTGCCGGATAAGGATGTAAAATCCATGCTGAAGACCATCGATTTTCAGAAAGTAAAATAGGGCTAAACAGTACCATGAGCCCTACCCCGTGCCGGGCGAGCTATTGCAAATGACGTGAAGAAATGCTAGTTTGTTGTACCAAACTGAAAGGCCTGCCCCGATGGTAACTGCATACTCCCGCTGGTAGCCCTAATCAGATAAATTAAACAGCATGTACACAGTAACAGCGGGTGGTTGTTATGATCAACTGCCGTATTTTTAAGCATATTCTCAACCCATAAAATCATGAAAAAAATATTACTTCTATCTACTCTTACATTACCATTGACCCTTTTTTCGCAAGATATTCCTTTAAGCTCAGGGAGTGCAATTGTCGGAGAGAATGGGCCCACTCAACTGCTTTATTGGAATGGTACCGATGTATATTATGGTAGAAAGTTATCAGGTATGATTGGAGTTAATAGTCATAATTTTAGAATTGATGGCAATACCAAATTAATGATAAATAATTTGGGGAATATTGGTATTGGAACTACTAGTCCTCAGTCTAGATTAGACATAATGTCAAGTGCAAGTGGTAAGTCATTAAGACTGATTGGTGATAATCTAGATATAGATTTTCATATAGGTCACAATGGAACGACGCATGGTTTTTACTGGCGCTATAAAGGAACTGGAGCTGGAAACTTAAATGACTTAGAATTATGGTCAAATAATCAATCCAATACGGATTTGATGGTATACAAAGTTCATCAAGACGGCAATATGTTTTTTAAGCAAAAAATTGGAATCGGTACGGAAGATATTGGATCTCATCAAATGGCTGTTGAAGGTTCAATCGGTGCAAGAGAAATCAAAGTCGAAGCAACTGGATGGTCAGATTTTGTTTTTGAGAATGATTACGAACTCAGAACACTTGAAGAAGTCGAACAACACATAAAAAAACATGGCCATCTTCCTGAAATTCCGAGTGAAGCAGAAGTAACCGAGAACGGTATCAACCTTGGTAAGATGAATGTTAAACTTCTACAAAAGATTGAGGAGCTAACTCTTTACTTAATCGAACAAAACAAGCAAAATCAGGCTCAACAAGCTAGAATCGAACGGCTGGAGCAGAAAATATCTCGGCTTGAAAACGAATAAAAAAAGATCACAGCAGGCACTCCGCCCTTATTGAGAGTTGTCTCCAGCCAGGTAGGTCATTCCGGCTGCAGTGTAGCGGAAGACCGGAATCTCTTTCGTTGGTTGAGATTCCGGTATTTTGAATCGCTTCGCTCCACAAAAATGGAATGACCGTAAATAAGACATGAGCCAACCCGAAGCTTTAGAAGATGATAGACAATGACATCAAGAGAATTTCAAGGTTAACAGCAATACTCACACAACTACAGACTGTACGTTTATTAACTGCACCAAATCTTGCTGAAAAATTTGGTGTATGCATCCGAACCATCTATCGAGACATCAAAGCTCTGGAACAGGCAGGTGTACCAATCTTCACTGAAGAAGGCAAAGGATACAAACTAATGGAAGGATACAAAATACCTCCCGTCATGTTCACAGAGAATGAAGCCAATGCATTAATCCTCGTAGAACAACTGGTGCTCAAAAACAAAGATGCTTCACTGGTTAAAGAGTACACAGAAGCTATTCAAAAGATTAAAGCCGTCCTCAAAAATGAGGTGAAGGACAAAGCCAATTTACTTTCAGACAGAACCCGAAACGAACTGAACCTAAACACGGAAAGAACGAGTAACAACCTCACCATCTTACAACATGCTCTGACAAATCACTGCTTGGTCAAAATCGACTATGTAAACGAAGCAAACAAGCAATCTCAAAGAATCATAGAACCTTTTGCCTTGCTAAGTACAGATAACTGGCTACTCATCGCCTGGTGTCAACAAAGAGAGGAATTCAGGTATTTCAGACTGGATCGGATCGCCAAAATGCAAGTGCTTTCGGAAAAGTTCACCCCTCATGATATGACACTCCAGGAGTATTTTGATAAATACCATTAATTCCTAAACCACCCCTGACATAGGGCTGTCACATACGTCTTCTATGTTTGCTAAAACTAAAAAAAGACATGATGGATTTATTTTCTTCCGTAAGCTGGCTATCTGTTGTAGCTGCTTTTGTTCCGTACTTTATGCTTGGTGGGCTTTGGTTTACCGTATTTTTCAAGAAACCTTACTCGATTTCTCTCGGCAAGGAGAACAACATGCCCGAGAAACCAGCTCCTATTTTCATCGTAGGACCTGCTCTATGCACATTGGTCATTACCATTGCTTCAGCATTATTGATGTCAGCACTTCCTATCGATAGTTATGGTTCGGCTATGGCACTGGCTGTGCTTGTTGGGATTGGTTATTTGGTTGCCAACACAATGAACATCGCTATCAATCCCAACATCCCTAAGCCAATTATGTATGGTATCATAAGCAGCGCATATCATATGATTGGGATTCTGATCGTCTTTGTGATTCTTTTTGCTTTTAAATAATGGCATGTTGGACAAAAAACACAAGTGTCCTAAAAACCCATCAAACTTCCGCCCTTAGAGTTGTCTCCAGCCAGGTAGGTCACTCCGTCTGAAGCGCAGCGGAAGGCCGGAATCTCTTTCGTTGGTTGAGATTCCGGTATTTTGATTCGCTCCTCAAAAACCGGATGACGGTAAATAAGACGTGAGCCCTACCCCGTGCCGGGCGAGCTATTGCAAATCACGTGAAGAAATACTAGTTTGTTGTACCAAACTGAAAGGCCTGCCCCGATGGTAACCGCTTACTCCTGCTGGTGGCCCAAGTCAGATAATTAAACTGCATATACACAGTAACAGCGGGTGATTGTTGATCAGTTGTTAGGCTTCATATTTACTACCGCATGGAAACGAGTTCTATTCTTCTTATCATCGTCACTTTTACTTTGACGGTTTCTATTCTACTTGCTTATCTACTTTTTCAACGAATTAAATCCAGCAAACTTCTTGAGAACTCACTGAATGAACTAACATCCAAATATGGAGGCATTATTAATGTCGAAGAAGAGATTGAACGTAGGAACAAACAATTTGAGGTTGATGAAGAAGAATTCAAAAAGCGTATCGAAGAAACTAGAAACTCCCTTGAAGAACTAAAAACCAAGTACCATAGTGCAAAAGACGTATTTGACGAATTAACTCGCGAAAACAATCTACTAAAAGACACTTTGGATTTAGCAGAATTTGGTGTTTATGAACCTCATTTTGACTTTGACACTTCTGAAACCTACAAGATCAAGCTGCTTGAAAACAAGGAGAAACAAAAGATACTTATTAAAAATGAGATCGCAGTGAGATGCTTCACCGATTGGTCAGTTGGAACAAGTAGAAAACAAGGAGAGATCATGACTCGGCGAGCAATCCAATTGACCACACGAGCGTTTAACGGCGAATGTGATTCAATGGTGGCAAAGGTTAAATGGAATAACATAGAACAGTCAGAAAAGAGAATTGAAAAGACTTTTGCTGCTATCAATAGACTGAATAAATCAAATGATATTCATATTCAACCAGAATTCTTTGATCTAAAAATCGAGGAAATAAGACTCACTTATGAATACCACATGAAAAAATATGAAGAGAAAGAGGAGCAGCGAAGAATTCAAGAGCTAATGCGTGAAGAGGAAAAGGCACAAAGGGATTTTGAAAGAGCCATCAAAGAGGCTGAAAAAGAGGAAAAATTGTTAAGACAAGCCATGGCCAAAGCCCAAGAAGAAGTTGCAAAATCCACGGAAGAAGAGAGAACAAAATATGAAGCTCAATTAGCCGAAATGGAAGAGAAGCTAAAAGCCGCAGAGGAAAAAAGCGAAAGAGCAATTTCAATGGCTCAACAGACAAAATCAGGTCATGTTTATGTAATCTCCAATATCGGCTCATTTGGTGAAAACATATATAAAATAGGAATGACAAGACGTTTGGAACCACTTGACAGAGTCTATGAACTCGGTGGTGCATCTGTGCCATTTAGATTTGATGTTCATGCCATGATTTACTCCGAAAATGCTCCGGAGTTGGAAAGCCAGCTGCACAAGACGTTTAACCACAAGCGACTTAACCTAGTAAATCAAAGAAGAGAGTATTTTGATATTTCTTTAGACGAAATTGCTGATGTAGTTCGTGAGAACAACGAGGAAATCGAATTTACCAAAGTGCCCGAAGCACAGGAATACCGAGAGAGCTTAGTAATAAGAAAACAGCTTAACGAACAAGAAGAAGCCAGCAGCGAACCCGCTTTTCCTAGCACTGAACAACTTTTTGGAACAAATTAACAGAAGCCTAACAGAGAGTGTTACATTAAGTGTGTCAAGTTTGGTTCCAACCAAATAAGTATATTTCTCCCTTCAGAATTGTTAAATTTACTCAATGGCAATGGGACAGGAAAAACTTGATTTTTGGATTGATGACTTGACCGATTCTATTCGCAATAGAATTTCAGGAGACAGCTTTCAAACAGAAGTTTCCAGATTGACGAAAAACGATCTAAAAATTATAACTAAGAAGGCAGGATGGAACTTCAGTTGGCATACAGAATTGATGGATAACTCACGAGAAGTTTTCAAACTGACGATTGTTAATAACCCATCGGTGATCCAAGGTTTAATGAGTTTAACTATTGAAAGTGATCATATTTATATGAACTTGCTTGAAAGTGCGCCGTTCAACATAGGAGAAGGCAAGCTATACGAAGGAGTCCCTGGCAACATGGTTGCATATGCCTGTAAACTCTCATTTCGACATGGTCATGAAGGTTTTGTGGCATTCACCGCTAAGACCAAGTTGATCAAACATTATGAAACAACTTTAGGTGCGTATCATTTTGGAGGACATAAAATGATTATACCCACTGATGCTTCAAAGAAACTGGTAGAGAAATATTTTAAAACGTAGAAGATATGAGCTTTATAAAGGAACCAAAGGGTGTGGATTTCATAATTGAGAGTGAACCCCTAACCGAAAAGGACAGAGAGGAAATTAGCAAGTTTATTGCCGAGTATAAGCGTAAACCAAAAAAAAGTACAGGACAGAAAAGAGCAACGACACACAACAAACACTAAAATGAAGTGTGAACTGAGTCCCTGATAACCCAAACCCCAAATGACCGCACAATCACACCAACGAGCCAGACACGTCATTCCGGCTGCAGCGTAGCGGAAGGCCGGAATCTCTTTCGTTGGTTGAGATTCCGGTATTTTGAATCGCTGCGCTCCTCAAAAACCGGAATGACGGTAAATAGGACGTGAGCCCCACAAAGACTTGCCGCCAGAAGAAGGAAACGAGACCAAATCCACTAAAAAATGGATCTGCCTAATTTGGTCGTTAGCATTTCCAACGCTTTCATTCCTTTATACGAATTCCCTTTTACATTCAAAGGAGGACTCCATACACTTACACAATACCTCAAAGGATTGAGTGCCACAATAGCGCCACCTACCCCACTCTTGCCTGGTAGTCCCACCTCAAAAGCGAACTCACCCGATTCGTCATAGAACCCACAGGTAAGCATGAGCGCATTCATTCTTCTGGACTGACTTGCCGTGAGCATATAATTCCCATGGCCAAATGGAACGTTTGTCTCTCCAAAGTTCAGGAAGGTCTGTGCCAGTTCTGCACAGGTCATCTCTACGGAGCACTGCCAGAAATAAAAGTCCAGCACCTCATCCACATCGTTCACCAGGTTCCCCTTGGATTTGATCATATAAGCCAGAGAATAGTTTCCATAGCCGACACTTTTTTCAGACAAAGCCACCTTTTCATTGTATTGGATGTCCGTATTGCCACATAACCCCCGAATATAGTTCAGAAAGACAGCCTTGGGATCTTTGTGCAAGCTGACCAACATATCGGCGATGACAATCGCTCCGGCATTGATAAATGGATTTCGGGGGAAACCATTTTCATACTCCAATTGAATGATCGAATTAAACCCATTCCCGGAGGGCTCCACATCCACCCTGTCCCAAACCTTATTTCCCAATTGACTGAACACCAGGGACAGTGACAGCACCTTTGTCACGCTCTGAAGGGAAAATTTTTCATCGGCATCCCCTACTTTGTTTTGTTCGCCATCTAAAGTAGTCAGACAAATACCAAACTTGGTTCTGTCAATGTGCGCCAAATCGGGAATATAGTCGGCGACCGTCCCTTCATCCGAAGCATCTTTCAGCTCATTGTAAATTTCATTGATGATTTGATCGTAATCGGGTGTCATTACACGATGATTTGAGTGGGTACTTTGCTGCTTAAACACCGTAAAGTTACATTGGATAAATCTGTAGTTGATTAGAAACAGGCATCACTTACTGAGAGTTTACAACCCGTGGCATCATTCCGGCTGCAGTGGGGTGCTGGAATCTCCAGTATGGCCAGCGGGATCGATAGCGATGGCACCCCCGCATTCGAAGGAGTGATGCCCCGCCAACTCCTTTTTATTCTGCCGAATATATAATTACATCTAATTCCTGAATTCTGTCAAATGCCTTATCGGCTGTTAACAGAGGCAATTTGCTATAGAAAGCAGAAGCTGCTATAATGGCGTCTGGTAATTTAAGTTTTCTGGTCTTACGAAATTCAACTGCTCCCTTCTTAATACCTGAGCTGATATTAATTATTTGACACTCACCAATGAGTTCTTCGATTACCGTCTGTGCTCACTGTCTGACAAATTCGGAATAGCCAGTAACTCGAGTTCTGTTATTATAGATATTACCAGCTGTTTCCCTTCAAGAATTTGTGTAATTTCCTTATCTCCATTCAAAAGATAAATCAGGATTGGTATCAACAAACAGCTTATTTCCAATCATCCCTTAGATCAGATTGGTACTTAACAGGGTCAATTTTACCTTTAAGGATACCACTGTATTTAGAGGTAGAAATACCCTTGTGCTCCTTTGATACCACTTCGTTGAGCTTCTTAAGTTGTTCCTGTATTGGTGAGCCCTTTTTTATAACAGTTACCATGTTGGAAATATACGAATTACTACTTTCTAAGTTCTGGCCAGACAGAAATGGAAGAAGGTATCTCAGCTTCGATGACACACAGGTGTTACATATCTGATGCTAAAACCTGAATCAACTTTCAAGCAATCATGATGAGTCTGTGGCGTCATCCAGCTGCAGCGCAGTGGAGGGCTGGAGTCTCCTTTATAGTTTGAGATTCCGATATTTTGACTCGCTCCGCTCCTCAAAAATGGGATGAAGGCCCTCAAGGGTCCCTCTACTACCTCAGCACAAAGATCTTCCCGGTGTGCTTTCTGGTCACTCCAGACTTGGCAGTATAGCTGATCTCGTAATAGTATGGACCCTGTGGTACCGGACGGCCATTAAACTTACCGTCCCACGAAGCTGAGAGCTCATCACTTTCAAAGACGAGGAGACCATTTCTGTCCTGCACCCGCATGCTCATGGCCTTTACGTTTTGGAAGCCCGGACGGAAGTTCTCATTACTGCCATCACCATTGGGCGTAAAGGCCGTAGGCACTGCAAAATTATATCCCCGCACAATGTCAAGGGTATCCCTTTTGGACAGGGTACAGCCCACTTCATTCTCCACGGTAAGCTTCAGTACATAGACGCCTGGCGTGGTGTAGGTCACGGTGGTGTTTTGGTTCTCATCAGCTCGGGTATCTCCAAAATCCCAAAACCACTTCACGATGCCTTGACCCAGTGACTCATCGGTAAGGGTAATCGGAAAATCGATGGCAAATTCTTCAGTTTCAAGGCTAAACTCCGCCTCCAGTTCATAGTCCGTATCGATGGTCAGGAGGGTATCAAACGTACAGCCCACATCATCCAGTACACTCACCAGGTACTTACGTCCTGCCAGGTTCACAAAGTTGTTTTTGGAAGCATATGCACCGCTATCAAACGAATAGGTATACGGGAAAGAGCCGCCTGTCCCCTGAAAGGTAATGGCTCCGTTTTCCGTATTCGGGCAGAGGTTATTCTTCTGAGTGATCACATCCACACCCAGTCGCTCCGGTGAAGTGATAGTCACCTCCACGGAAGACGTCTCACAGAAGTTGCTATCCACAGCCAGGAGCTGGTAAACCCCAGCAGGAATGCCCGTCAGGTCCTCTACTTTGGAATAAGGAAGTCCGTCTTTCAGCCATTGCAAACTGTATGGCATGATTCCCCCGGTCACGGTGGCATCAATTTCAGAATCATAAGGGGTGGCACAGGTGTTACTCACAGAAGTGACTGCTATCCTGAATGGATCAGGCTGAGCCACCTCCACCGTGCGCGTGAGCGCACAACCTTCCAGATCTGTAACGGTCACTTTGTAGAAGGCCGCTTCCAGGTTGGTGGCAAATGAACTGGTGGAGCTAAAGGGAAGACCATCTTTTTGCCAGCTAAACTGATACGTACCGTAGCCCCCGCTCACCTGAGCCGACACACTGCCATCATTGCCCCCAAAGCAGGAGACATCTACAATGTCGAAGACAAACGCCAGCTCATCAGGATTCTCCAGACTGAACGTTTTGCTTTTAATACAGCCATACTCATCCTCAATGAAAATCTCATAAGTCCCGGCTCCTATTCCATTCAGATCCTCTGTGTTCTGAGAGAAAAGTACACCGTTCTTTTCCCAATACACCGAGTAATCCAGATCAGGCTCACCTGTGATCTCCACTTCTACATCGATCTCCCCATTGAAATCATCATGACAGGTCACCCGGGTAATGGTACCTTCTATGAAAAACTCGGAAGGCGGATCGGCAACTGTAAAATCAGATGAATTGTACTGACACTGAAACTGATCGGTAATGATCAACTCATAAGTAGCTGCTTCAAGGTTGGTCAGGTTTTGCTCAGTACTAATGAGCTTCCCGTCCAGCAACCACCGATAGCTGTAAGGCGGTGTGCCATTGCTCGGTGTGATGGTCACCGCACCATCAGCCCCACCCACACATGAGGTATTTTTAATGGTAGACGCCAAGACGATAGGCAGTGGATCATCCATGAAGATGATCGTATCCAGCTTACACCCTTCGCTATCCGTCAGGGTGGCGGTGTATTTACCCGCAGGGATATCCCCCAGGTCAAAATCAGTATCAGATAGCGTACCGGCTGCTTCACTCTTCCAGGAAACAGTGTAATTTCCATAGCCTCCTGTAGGGTCAAGTGTAATGGATCCATCGCTGTAGCCATTGCAGGTGACATTGGAGATCTCAGGGCGGAAATAGATTTTAGTAGGGTTCGTGATGGTGTATTCATCTGACCGCTCACAACCGTTGGCATCTGTCACAAGTACCGAATAGGTGGCCGGCCCGAGATTTTGTATAGGCACAATGCCTGACTCACCCACACCCGTCTGGCTACTCAGCACCTCTCCGTTTTTATACCATGTGAGGTTATACGAATCGGGGTGCCCGGCACCAGCGTCGATCACCAGGGATATTGCCGCATTTTTCTCCCCTGTACATTTGATCTGTGTAGGATCAAGCGAAATATTGAAATCCGTGGCTGGCTGCGTGATCACATAAGTGGCCGTGAATGGATCACAATCGTTCTGATCCTCGATGGTGACAAAGTAACTGCCCGGTGCCAAATCAAAAATGGAATCGGCACTGCTGAATGATGCGCCGCTGGCATCATTTTCTTTCCAGGTGATAACATAAGGAGAAGTGCCCCCCGTAATGTCCAGGGCGATGTAGCCTGTTTCGTCCCCGCGGCACTTAATTTCCTGAATATTGGCGGTGGCTGAAACTGGCTCCGGAGCTTCCAGAGTGATGGTAGAATCCAGGGAACACCCGGCGTAATCACTCAGTACCACGCGGTATACCCCATCAGCTAAGTCCGTATAGCTGGTCTGGTTATTTTTGGAAGGTACAGCAGTGCCATCCTTATACCATCGGATGGAATAGCTGACGTTGCTGCCGAGATAGCCTCCAGAGGGGTCAATCTCTATGGAACCCGCGGCATCACCATAGCACTCATTTTGAGTGATGGTAGGATTCATCACCAGCTCCGGATACTCCACTATGTCAAACGATAGCGAACGGGAACATCCGTAGGTATCTACGGTGGTCAACTCATAGGTGCCTGGCTCCAGGTTGCCCTGTTTCAAATCGAGGGTATTGGACACAAAGAACACCCCGTCTTTGGTCCAGGTGATGTCTGTGGGGTTGGGGTGCGTGGGTGAGCCCAGATTGACGGTAATGTCAATGGTACCATCATTGGCGCCATTGCAGGTAACCGGAGTAGATACCCCTGAGATACTATAGGTTGTGGAAGGCTGAGTGACGGTAAAATCAAAAGGATCGGAGACACAACCATTGTCATCGGTGATGGTCAGCTGATAAACCCCCGCTGCCAGGTTGGACAGATCTTCCGTGATGGGTGCAAAAGAACTCCCGTCTTTGGTCCAGACCAGGTCATACGTGCCTCCCGCAGCTACTCCGCCGGTAATGGTCACATCGATAGACCCAGTAGACTCGCCTTTGCAGGCCACATTGACAATCTCAGCAGTTGCAATCAGCTCATCTGGTGAGGCCATCACGATGGTGGACGATTTAGCACAGCCCAGATCATCGGTCACTGTGACTTTATAGGTCGCATCATCCAGGTTGGAAACAGACAGCAGATCGTTGTATGCGGCTTGAGCCACCCCATTACGAGTCCATCTGACCATGAAAGTACCTAGCTCCAACCCACCACTCGGGCTAATGTCTATGACTCCATTTGCATCACCAAAGCATTCGTTTTGGGTGACAGTAGGATTTACGCTCAGCACAGGATATTCCAATACATCAAATGATATGGACTTGGAGCAAGCATATGTATTATCTATAGTGGTCATGACATAGGTACCCGGGGCCAATCCCGTAATGGTCGTCATGCCATCGCCAGCCGGGTAAGCCGCTCCGTCCTTCGTCCAGGAAACGCTGGCCACATTTGGGTGACCGGATTCTGGCGTATAGAGCGCCACAATCTTCCCATCATTGGCGCCATTGCACACCACATCAGTGATGGTGCCGGATAGTGAATAGGTAGTGGCTGGCTCGGTGATGGTGTAGGTATTGGGGTCGATTTTCTCGCACCCATTGTCATCGATGATGGTCACCTGGTAAGTTCCAGGTCCCAGGTTGCTGATGTCTTCCGTATTGGCATATCCGGCCGAGCCGTTCTTAGCCCAGTTGAAAAAATAAGATCCACCACTGGTCTGCGTCCCACCGGTCACGGTGATGTCGATAGCGCCGGTGGTCTCATTTTTACAAGCAATATCTGTCTCAGACACGAGCTGACTGCTAATGGGATCAGGAATGGTCACATCAAATGACTTGGAAGTGGTACAACCTTCCGCATCGGTTACATGAAAAGAATACACGTGATCATTGGTGACATCTTCTATTTTGGAGCTGGTAGCCAGGTCGGTCACAGACTCTGCCCCCAAAGCGCCACCATCTCTTTTCCACTCAAAAGTGTAAGGTGTGGTTCCGCCGGTCACAGTTACGTTGATTTCCGTAGGGTCTGGACTTAGATCCGCAGGACACAAAAATTCAGGCGATACACCACTAATAGCCAACACTGCCGGTTCGCTTATATCAAAGGTCAATGAACGATAACATCCCGAATTGGCAGTGACGTCAATGCGATACTCCCCTTCTTCCAAATCCGTTTTGGAAAACACACCAGTAGCCACGGTATCCGTCGAATTCACATCTACCCAGACTATATTCTCCGGCTCCACTATCGGATCTGTATCCAAGCCTGTATCAAACTCCCAAGTGTATGATCCATCACCAGCTCCGGCACAGGAGACATTACTGGTACTGACAAACGACATCCCCCATTGTTTGATTGGCTCTGTCACTTCTTTATCAGCCACATCCACCGGACATCCGTTGGAATCCCTGATCCAGAGATCGTACACTCCGGCCGTCAGGTTGCTAATGGTGGGGGTAGTAAAGTAGTTCGCACCACCATCTACCGAGTAAGAGTAAGATCCTGATCCGCCGGTCACTACGAATGTAATGGCGCCGGTGGCATCGGTTTTACAAATCACCGGTGTTTGTGTGGCGCTTACCAGTTGGGGAGTTAGAGGTTCTGCCAATGTAGTTTCTACATCCAAAGTACATCCTGTCTGACCGAAGGCTCTGATCGTATAAGTACCCGGCCCCAGCCCCGTAAAGTCGGCCGTTCCTACACCCACCCCAGTCTGGCGCATCAGGGTAATTTCTGTCATGTCTCCATCGTAGATTCTCAGTTCAAAAGGAGTCTCATCATCTTCCGAGTCAGTATCCAACCTCACCTGTATGGAGCCATCATTGTCACTGGTACACGTCACATCCTGCTGGTCATTGACCACAAAATTGAATCCCTTGTAGATATCCATTTGCGTACTTCCCGTGCAGCCATTCTTGTCGGTGACGATCACCTGATAAGAGCCTGAGTCCAGGGCGGTAATGGCTGACACATTGGTAGCAATCACTGAAGCGTCGTCCGCATTTTGCCATTCAATTTCAAAATTCAGTGGAAAACCGGCCCCTGCTGAATAAGGAGTACCTCCTGAAATAGAATTAATGATAATTTGACCATTTTGATTGTTACAATCTGCATTGACCGTATCAAAATCAATAGAAATAGCCGTCGGCTGGGTAATCTGAAAGTCTCCTGAAGTATTCGCCTTAACGCATCCATTGGCATCCCGCACGAAAGCCACATAAGTAGCTGCCGCAAGGCTCTCAAACAGGCCTCCATTGTCGGTGTAACCCCCAGAATAGGAGGGTGAAGTGGCTCCAGCCCCTATACCAAGACCATATTCATAGGGAGCAGTCCCTCCGGTAGCTGATATCTGCACTGACCCTGAGGCATCTCCATTACACAAGTTTTGATCCAGCACTGTTTTGGTGACTGAAAGAAGGGATGCGGAACCGCCTACGGTAATGGAGGAAGTCCTGGTTTTGGGCGTATTAGCTGTACTTCTGGTCACCGTCACTGTCCAGTCGTCCTGAAACAAACCATCAATAACATTGGTCCCAAAAGGATTATCCACCGTACCGGAGGCATAAGGAGTGACCAGGTCAGCTGATTCAAACACTTCCCAGGTAAAAGAGTATCCGGAAACCCCACTCCCGGTCAGTACAAGTTCAATCTCTCCATCATTGGCTCCAAAACAAGTTTCGTTCACCGCTGTAAGTCCAATATTCCAGTTTTGAGCCACAGCAGAGGAGCTGAAGAGTAGAAAAACGATGGTTGCAGTCAATAAATTCTTCATGATCTGGTTTGGTATTAATATGGGATCGGACACTTCAGACGCTTGGCGGAGCGTGGGGTAGCATTGGGATCAGAGGGATCAAACAGGAGCGAAATTGATATTTCATGCACCCCTCCCGGATTGATTCTGTTATTGAGGGGCATGTCATAGCTGTAGCCCACAGAGAAATCAAATTTGGTCACACCGATGATCCAGGAAACTGCGGAGTATTCACCCTCGCTAAATGGATTGGGTATCCCCCGGTAAAGTGCTCCAAAGAGGATTGGTTCATACTGCAGAATGGCTCCCGCATCCAGCTGACTAAAGCCCCCCTGAGCCACGTAGTTGAAGGTGGGCATCACGAATCTTCTCAGCTTTGACCTGGACTTTCGGCCCTTTTCGGCCAGGCTCACGCTCACACCCCCATGTACGGAGTATCTGATGGGCAGGGTGGCGTTTCCGCCCTCCACGAAAGAGATGTTGTTTTCCAGCATATTGTGCATGGAGTAGCCAAACCACCAGTTAGCGCCATAGGTAAGCACTCCGGCCGAGACATCAAAAAAGCTGATGCGGTCGTTGACAGCCAGTGGCTCTGAGGTGCCGCCTCCACTCACATTGCCATCCGAATCTATCTGATCTGAGAAAAGAAATTTACTAAAATCGATCCCCTGACGGGTATAGGAAGCCTGAAGTGCCGGCTTCACGGTCACCTTTTTGTTGATAGAAAAATCATAACTCAATGGAACGGCCACAGTCTGAGAAATATAACCACTGTACGCATCTTCATCAGAGATAAAAAGGAGTCCCGCACTGGCATAAAAATCCTTGAAGTAATAATCGGCATAGGCAGAAAAGGTAGTATAAGCCGCCTCCTCTGAGTTGCCCTGCTTGCGGTAGTTGATCCCGGCCCTTGCAGCGCCAGAGGCTCCCGTAAAAGCGGGATTGAGATAGACCGGTGCCTGATAGAACTGTGTAAACCTGACATCCTGTGCCTGAAGGCAGGTCATTGCACCGCCCAGTAGTGCAGTAAGTAAAAGTTTTTTCATTTCGCCAATTTTACCTCCAAGTTTCGCTAAGAAACATCTTCCTAAAATTAAACCCGAAATGCCACAGTTGCTAAAAAACAACCGGTTAATAGCTTGTTTCAGGGACTCCGGAAGATACATCGGTAAACTTCCGCAATTCCCTTGTTAATCGCACTACCTAATAAGGGGTAAATCCACCAAGATCAATGTGTTAATCACATGGTGAGGGGCAAAAACTTTCAAAAAGCCCACTCTGGCTTAGTATTCCTGCAAAAGGACCTTCCATGCAGCCAGTGGATCACCTGCATCCAGATGCTGGGCTGCAAGCTTATGAAGCTCCTCCTGAATGCGATCGGGCTCATGGTCTACATACTGGAGAATCGCACTCACTTCGGGTTCATTGGCAAAATCATTCACCTCCTGCTCGGAGGGTATGCTTTCGACATTTCCAAGCTTACCCAGGTGATTGCCTGTGAGTACTTTGCTGTTTCTAATGCTCTTCGGTATGTTATCAACTCCCATTCCTTTGGTTTTAATTGGTTTTACTACTTCGAAAAGTGCGTCTCCCTGAGCCCTGCAGTACCAATCACCCCCCATACGGGAGACAGCATCCAATTTAAAAGGATCAATTTTACTATTCAAGAAAATATCGTCTGAAATGTGCGCAAGTTGCACTTCGCAGATCACCAGATTGCCGGCACCACCATTTTCACCCAAAGGTTTCACCTCGATCACTTTACACTCATAAGCGGCAGGAGCCTCCCCCACTCGTGGTGGCCGCACGGTGTCTGAAGCCACGGCGGTCAGGCCTGATTTCACAAATTCATCCACTCCACGGTCATACTCCGAGCTGGCCAGCGACATCTGCTCCACCATGCTGTAGTTCACAATACTGATGGTTACCTCAGGTACCTCCAATACATTCTCCAGGGTGTGCTTGGTGGAATTGTCCCGAGCCCTTCTGGCAGGTGAAAAGACCAATATCGGAGGGTTGGCGCTGAACACATTGAAAAAAGAAAAAGGACTCAGGTTGACGTGCCCCTCTTTGTCCACCGTACTGGCAAAAGCGATGGGCCTGGGGGCTATAGTCCCCAGCAGGAGTTGATGAAACTCAGGAACGGAGACGTCAGAAGGTTTGATCTTTGCCATGGTGCTAAAGTGTAGGTAAAACTTTGTTTCTTACTTCACCGAAACCTATGCGCACACCATCCTTTTCAGCATATCCGCGCATGATCACCGTGTCACCATCGTGGATAAATTTACGTTCTGTACCATCGGGCATTGGAATGGGCTTGGTTCCCATCCAGGCCAGTTCCAGCATGCTTCCGTAAGCTTCCGGGGTAGGCCCACTGATGGTTCCGCTGGCATACAAATCCCCTACGTTGATGTTACAACCGTTCGCAGTGTGGTGTGCCAGCTGCTGATTCACGTTCCAGTACATGTGCTTAAAATTGGAATGCGACACCTGCTTTTCTTCTGACCCTTCCGGCTGAATAAACACCTTGAGGTTTACATCAAAATTCTTTCTGTCTGGGAGCTCCAGGTAAGGAAGCACCTGCGGGTCCTGCACCGGACCAGGCACCTGAAATGGCTCCAAAGCATCCATGGTAACTATCCATGGTGAGACTGATGAGAAGAAATTCTTGGCTAAAAAGGGGCCCAGCGGAACATACTCCCATTTCTGCACATCCCTGGCCGACCAGTCATTGAAGAGTACAAAACCAAAAATATACTCATCGGCTTCAGCCACTGGAATAGAGGCACCCAGTGGGTTGGCCTTCCCGGTGATAAAACCCATCTCCAATTCAAAATCGAGTCTTTTGGTGGGACCAAAAGCCGGAGCCTGGGCATCAGGAGCAATGGTCTGTCCTTTGGGCCGATGAAAGTCGGTACCCGAAACGGCAATGCTGCTAGCCCGGCCATGATAGCCTACGGGAATGTGCTTCCAGTTGGGCATGAGGGCATTATCCGGGTCACGAAACATGCAACCAACGTTGTAAGCATGCTGTTCGCTGGAGTAGAAATCGGTGTAGTCTCCAATATGTACCGGCAACAGCATTTGCACCTGATCCATGGGAATAAAGACGGAAGACCGAACGGCTTCATTATGCTGAAGCTCAGTATTGGAGACTTCCAGTAAGTCAGAGAGCCTCTCTCTTACCTTACGGGTGGTTTCTTTTCCAAGACCGATGAATTCATTGAGTGTGTTTTTAGAAAACACTTCCTTGGGCAGCGAAAGCCCATCGAAGTATCCCAAATCGTAAAGGGTTTTCAGGTCGATGACAAAATCACCAATGGCAGAGGCCGCGCCGGTGTGATCATCTCCATTTTTGAAAATACCAAAAGGCAGATTCTGAATGGGGAAGTCAGAATCTGCCTTGGTGGGTATCCATGATTTCAATTGGGGGTTGTTAGCTTTTATCATGCTATCCTGTTGTTTGTTTGAATTAACAGATGCAATGATATAAGGTTACAATGCCTTATCAAAAAAGCCGTTTAGAAATTACCCTGTGCGACTAAGATGGCTTCCAAAATACCGTTGGGAAGTTCGAACCCTGCAAAGAACACGCCCACTCCGAAGACTTTGTGCTGGTCACGAATGACTGTAAGTGCCAATGGCAAAAAGCTTACGGACATCATGCTATAAAACATGGCGAAGAGTAAAATAAGGATCACCAGCAGTGCGTAATTGTCTGTGAAATAAATACCTGCTACCACTGCAAAGGAGGCCAGAATGCTCAGGAGGATGGTGAAATAAATAGACCGGCTCTCTGTAAACTTACTCAGCGGAAGGGACAAGATGGCCACCACGGCCAGAATTACCGATACGGCGCCATTACCCGATATCCCAAATAAATGGAAGTTCTTCGCCTCAAACCAATCCGGGAACATATTGAATAGCAAAGTAGTAGCAAGGCCCAAAGCAATTCCCAACACGAATGCATAGGTATAGTCAGATTTGGCCAGCTCCGTCTTCTTGGGAACATCCACCATTATTTTGGTGTTTTTCCTCATTAAAAATCCGCTAAAAAACACAGCAACACCACCAGCTACAAAGGTCAGAGGAGCGCCCAGAAAATCGATAATATCTACAATAATGGGCTCTATAGAGTACAACAACCCGTAGACAATGGTTAGCATTGCCATGGCGGTTGGTAGTTTCTTCACCGGAACGAAGAGCTCGATAGTAGAAATAGCCGGACTGGTAAAAAGCGCCATGGAAAACAACCAAAGGGTAATCAGTCCCGGCAGGATCCATTTGAAAACAGGCCCTGGTTCAGTATACAAGGTAAAAGCTGTGGCCATGAAAATCATAGCTGCAAAACTCACACCCGCTGAAATGATCGGAAGACGTTTACCCGCCTTACCACGGAATCTGTCTCCCAGACGTCCCGCAATCATCGGTGTAATAACCATAATGATCCCTTGCACCACAAATAGGAATAAAGTAAGGTCAGTGAAATTGTATGCTTCCAGAAGCTTGGGCTGATAGTTGTAATATGCAATCCAGCCAATAATGACAGAAGCATAAAGCAATGTGAGGCTCAGTAGCTGTTTCCACATTACATCTCTTTTTTCCTCTTGTCTAACTTGTGAATTTGAACGGTGGGTAATCGCAGGGTTAGTTATCATATCTTTTTAAAATAGGTTGATTGATTCAGTTTTTTTAAAAGATTCCATTTGCAGAAATCTGACTAACGTACGTAACATAAAGAATTATCGGATTTAGTTTGTTCAAAAATATTTTCATGGCGCAGAACCCGGTTTCTCCTTCCAATTAAAGAATTAACTTTGCGCTCTTTAAATCATATATCAAAATATTCGACACTTCTCGATGGAGATTTCTAATAAATACGACCCGGCACAAACAGAAGACAAATGGTATAGCCATTGGATGGAAAAAGGTTTTTTCAAAGCCAAGGTAAATCCTGAAAAAGAACCTTACTCCATTGTGATCCCCCCTCCAAACGTCACTGGTGTGCTCCACATGGGTCATATGCTCAACAACACCATCCAGGATGTCCTCATCAGAAAGGCACGAATGGAAGGTAAAGAAGCCTGCTGGGTACCTGGTACAGACCATGCCTCCATCGCTACAGAAGCTAAAGTAGTGGCCATGCTTCGTGAAAAAGGCATTAAAAAGAGTGACCTGTCTCGCGATGAATTCCTCAAATATGCCTGGGAATGGAAAGAAAAATATGGAGGCATCATCCTGGAGCAACTCAAAAAACTGGGAGCTTCCTGCGACTGGGACCGCACCTCTTTCACCATGGATGAAGGCTACTACAAAGCCGTGATCTCGGTATTTAATGACCTCTATAAGAAAGGATTTATTTACCGGGGCCTTAGAATGATCAACTGGGACTGTGAGGCCAAGACTGCCCTTTCCAATGAAGAAGTGATCTACAAAGAGGGCGGCGAACATGCCACACTCTATTATGTGAAATACAAAATTGCTGGTTCTGATGATTTCGTGACGATCGCCACGGTGCGCCCTGAAACCATTCTGGGTGATGCAGCCATTGCTGTCAACCCCAAGGATGAGCGTCATGCTCATCTCATTGGCCAAAAGGCCATTGTGCCGTTTGTCAACCGTGAGATTCCGATCATCGGGGACGACTATGTGGAGTTGGACTTTGGTACAGGCTGCCTGAAGGTAACTCCGGCCCACGACCCCAATGACTATGAAATAGGTCAGCGCCATGGACTGGAGGTGATAGACACCATCAACCTGGATGGCACCCTCAATGAAAACTGTGGCATCGACAAGTTTGTGGGCGTGGATCGGTTTGTGGTGAGAAAGCAAATCGTAAAAGACCTGAAAGCCGCGGAGTTTCTGCTTAAGGAAGAGGATTTCGTCACCAGAATAGGTCGCTCCGAGCGTACCAACACCGTGGTGGAACCCAAGCTTTCCCTGCAGTGGTTCATCAAAATGAAAGAAATCTCCCGCACCGCCCACAAGGTGGTGATGGAAGACGAAATACTCCTCTATCCACCAAAGTTTAAGAACACCTACAACCACTGGATGGAGAATGTACGTGACTGGTGTATCTCCCGACAGCTATGGTGGGGACAGAGAATCCCCGCTTATTACTATGGCGAAGGAGAAGAGGACTATGTAGTGGCTGAGTCGCTGGAAGAAGCGGTGATCCTGGCCTGTGAAAAGTCCGGAAAGCAACTGACTGCATCAGACCTAAAGCAAGATGAAGATGTATTGGATACCTGGGCCTCCTCGTGGTTGTTTCCTCTGGCGGTGTTTGATGGTTTCAATGAGAACTGCTTTGATAAAGAAACTGGTAAGGTGATCAACGGCAAAAACGCTGAGCTGGACTACTTCTACCCTACCGACACGCTGGTGACTGCCCCCGAGATACTATTTTTCTGGGTAGCCAGAATGATCATTGCCGGCTATGAGTACAAGGGTGACAAACCCTTCAAAAATGTATATTTAACCGGTATAGTACGTGACAAACAGCGAAGGAAAATGTCCAAGTCGCTGGGTAATTCCCCAGATCCATTGGATCTCATCAAGCAATATGGAGCAGATGGTGTTCGCACCGGGATGCTCTTCTCCTCTCCTGCCGGAAATGATCTGCTTTTTGACGAAAAGCTGGTTGAGCAAGGTCGAAATTTCTCCAACAAACTTTGGAATGCTTTCCGCCTGGTGAAAGGGTGGAATACAGTGGATCAGCCTCAAAGTGAGGAAAACGCCCTGGCGGCCAAATGGTTTGAGAGTCGTTTCTATGCCGCCAAAGAGGAGCTGGAGGATCACTTCTCCAAGTATCGCCTTTCTGACGCCCTCATGACAGCCTACAAGCTGGTGTGGAATGACTTCTGCAGCTGGTACCTCGAATGGATCAAGCCGGGATTTGAGCAGCCCATAGATCAGAAGACCTATGATCAAACCATCGCCTTTTTTGAGCTGGTGGTGAAGACGCTGCACCCGTTTATGCCTTTCATCACCGAAGAGATCTGGCACACCATACAGGAGCGAGACGAAAACGATTGTCTGATCAAAGCGGCATGGCCTGAAAGTAAGCCTTTTGACAAAAGTGTGTTGACTTCAGGTGATTTGTTATTTGAAATCACCACCAACATCAGGAACCTGCGCAATAGCAAAGGGCTCTCTCCGAAAGAAGAACTTGCCCTGATGGTCAATACCTCCGACCATGCACTTTTCGAACAGATTTCTGCCTCCATTCAGAAAATGGCCAATGTGTCATCCCTGGACTTCACGGAAGAAAAACCGGACAACTGCTTCAGCTTTGTAGTACAGTCGCATGAGTTATTTGTGCCGGTGACTGAGCAAATCGATGTGGAAGCTGAACGCAAGAAGCTAACAGAAGAGCTGGGATATACGATAGGGTTCAAAAATTCGGTAGAGAAAAAACTCAGCAATGAACGTTTCGTGAGCGGAGCACCTGAGCAGGTGGTAGCCATGGAAAAGAAAAAGCTGGCAGATGCTGAAGCCAAAATTGCGTCATTAGAGGCTAGCATAGCGTCTCTGGGTAGCCAGGACTAATGTTAATCATCCGTAGAGAAAGAGGAGCCACAATGAAGTGTGGCCCCTCTTTGTTTTATCAATCCATTTGAGGATTAATCATGATATTTGACCTTGCATATACTGTTTTCGCCTGAAACCCACATGCATCCATGGTCAACCAACTATTGAAATACTTTCTACCCGACAGACTCGACACGTCCGATTGGGTGGTATCCAGCAAAGCCAAGTACCTCATTTATGGCCACATGGTCACCGTGCTCACCGGTGTGTTGGGAATGATTGTAAACATCAGGCCATTTGACCGGCAACCCTTTTTTATTGATTTAGGACTGATTGCCCTGATGATTGGAAACCTCTTTCTCCTCAAATGGAGTTTCAGACTTTGCAGGTTCAATTTCCACCTGATCACCTGGAGCATCATTTTTGTGCTGGCCACTTTTATCAATCCCCTCTTTTCCTACGAATACTACTTTTTGATCTGGTCAGTTTCAGCCGTCATGCTATTCACCAGCAAACTGAAAATTTATTTCTTCTTCGTAGCAGGCCTGGTTTCTTTTCACCTCCCAAAACTGATCAACCAGCAGGTAGATGCAGAATTTAACTACAACCCTGTTTTTCTTTTTCTGATGCTATTGCTCATTTTTCAGGTTTTTTATGCCACCAACCAATACTACCTGAGTGTGATCAATAGAAAGAATCAGCAACTGGAGCACGACAAAGAACTGATCACCAGACAATCTGAGCAGATCAAGGAAGTAAATGCTCTGCAGACGCGTTTTTTCACCAACATCTCTCACGAAATCCGAACCCCTCTTACCCTCATTTCCGGACCTGTGCGCCAGTTGATAGACTTTGGCAACAACCTCACCGACGAACAGCTTAAACAACTAAGGCTTGCTGATCAAAATGGGAAACGCCTGATGAATCTGGTGGAACAAATCCTGGACATCTCTAAACTGGAAGCAGGAGTCTTGCCCCTCCACATGGCTCAGGCAGACTTGAGCGCTTTTGTTAGAGGAATAGCCAGCTCATTTGAAGCCCTGAGTGAGGTCAAGAAAATAGACCTGATTGTGGAAACACCCGAGGAGTCTACCCAGGTGTGGTTTGACAAGGACAGCATTGAGAAAATCTTGATCAACCTCATTGGGAATGCCTTCAAGTTTTCTTCTGATGGAGGACGCATCATAGTGCGACTGGAAACCAACAGTCACGAACAGGCCGTTCTAACCGTGGCGGACACAGGACGTGGCATTTCTGAAGATCAGCTCGCGCACATTTTTGAGCGGTTTTATCATACCGAGAGCGACCTGCAAGGGAGCTCTGGCATTGGGCTGAGCATTGTAAAAGCTCTGGTGGATCGTCTGAATGGCTCTATCGAAGTGGAAAGCACATCAGGTTCCGGTTCAACCTTCAAGGTCACCTTGCCTGCTGGAAAGCATGACTTCCCTGAAGCAAGTATCCAAGAACAAACTGAAGTTAACCACCAGACATCCCCCGTGGCGCTTGGCACAGATGATGCAAGCAGCCCTATCGATCTCCAACCCGCTGAGGCGGACCGATTACTTATCATCGATGATAATGAGGAGATCCGGGCCTATCTGACGGATCTACTGAAGGGCACCTACCATATTCTCACTGCCGAAACAGGTAAACAGGGTATAGACGTGGCTTTGCAGCAACTTCCCGACCTGATCCTTTGTGATGTGATGATGCCCGAAAAAGATGGAATAGAAGTCACCAGGATCCTAAAGACCCATGAACTTACCAGTCATATCCCTATCGTACTGCTTACCGCAAAGGGGGACTCATCCAGCAAGGTGAAGGGATTGGAATCTACCGCAGATGATTACGTGGTGAAACCTTTTGACAGAAAAGAACTGATGGCCAGGATTTCCACGCTGCTGATCAACCGCAGGAAGATCCAAAATAAATTCTCCAATACGTTCATCACAAAAGCTGACGACCTGGACGTACCATCACTTGACAAACAGTTTCTCAATAAAGTGCTCGGCCTCATGGAAGAGCATCTGGCTGATGACACCTTTACAGTAGAAAAACTCGGTGAGCTCATTGGCATGAGCAGGAGCCAGCTCCACCGCAAGCTCACAGCCATCATTGGGCAGTCTCCAAAGAAAATGATCAAAACCATGCGACTGCAAAGGGCGCTCGACCTACTGAAAAAGCAAGCTGGGAATGTCTCTGAAATCGCCTATATGACCGGCTTCTCCAGTCCGGGATATTTCGCATCTTCCTTCCGGGAGGAGTTCGGAATCACCCCTGGTGAGGTGGGTAAAAAACCGATCAATTCTTAGGAAAATCCTAATAAATACCCCTTTTGCTACAAAAGCGGAAGTCTTTGCAACAAAACTGACACCCACCCCACCATGATCTTCAGAGGTTTGTCTCACCAAACCAAATAGCCAGATCATGAAATACTCAGTACTTGTTGTTAGCGTATTGATCGCTCTCAATTTTTCCACAGCACAAACCTTCACAAAATCAGAAAGCCTCTCTTCCGCACTCACGGATGTCGGATTCAGCAACATCGCCTGGGGGGACTACGACCAGGATGGAGACGAAGACCTGGTGATCAATGGAATTTCTAATGCAGGAAATACCTGTGAAATATACCGAAACGAGGGCGGAACACTGCTGAATATCGAAGCAGAAATCGCCCCATTCTATGGAGGATCTATGGACTGGGGCGATTTTGACGGAGACGGTGACCTTGACCTCCTGATTACCGGAATGAGTGACAATGGGCCTTTGTCTATCATCTATCAGAACACTAACGGTATTTTTCAGGACATTGAAGCCAACCTCATTCCGATTGGACAAACCGGATACAGTGATGCCAGATGGGGTGACTATGACGCAGATGGCGATTTGGACATAGCCATGAGCGGTAGCAATATCGACTTTGAAAATGACGCCTATATCTATAGAAATGACAATGGTGTATTTGTGGATACAGAGACCAACCTGGAACAAATCGCCGGCACGGTCCATTGGGTTGACTATGACCTGGATGGTGATCTTGATTTGTTCATTAGCGGTGATGGGTATTTTAACATAGAGGCTCGATTGTATCAATATGACAATGACACATTCACAGACACAGAGTTTGCTTTCACTGGCCTTACGAATGCCTATCAGGATTGGGCAGACTATGATGGGGATGGAGATCCTGACCTCCTCATTTCCGGGCAAACAGTGGATTTGGACGTGGTTTGCTTCATTTACAGAAATGACATCAGCAACTTTATCAATATAGAAGCACCCATTACAGGCACCTTATTTGGCTCCGTCCAGTGGGGTGATTTTGATGCAGATGATGACCTGGACATCCTGATCGCCGGCGACACCACCGGTCAGGGAACCTCCATCGCCAGAATTTACGAAAACATTGACGGCACTTTTTATGCGTTGAGCGAAGAATTTCCCCTCACCTACTACGGTGAAGTAAAATGGGCAGATTATGACAATGATTTTGACCTGGACGTACTCATCACCGGCCTGAGTGAGGAATTTTCAACCCCCTTTTCCGAGTTTTGGGTGAACAGCACCGACCCCAACTTTGGTCCGGATTCCCTTCACCTCAGCAACCTTAAAGTCAATCTATCTGCAGGAGAAAACACCCTCATAGGTGATTTATCAAGCCACGACCTCAACACCTCCGACGTACTCACCTTTAGCCTTGTGTACAATGCGCAAGCGTCCGGAATCTACAATGGCGCATTTCACATTTCCGAAAATCAATTGTATGTGAACAATACACGCAATATGTGGGCCGGTACCTTCCCGATCATCATAGGCGTGACTGATGGGGAGCTTACACTTACAGATACCTTCAACATTCAGGTGGTTGACGACATAATACCCATTGATGAGTTTGTTCTGGATAGTGCCAACTCCGCTATACTTCCCAACCTCTTCTTCAGCGAAGCAGATTGGGGTGACTATGATGGGGATGGAGACATGGATCTGGTAATCACCGGAACGCCAGCCACCATCAGCATATACCGGAATGATGAGGGTGTATTCACCAATATAGAAGCCGGACTGGAAATGGCGGAAGATGGCCCCGTCAAATGGGGTGATTTTGATGGAGATGGAGACCTTGATCTGGCAGTGGGCGGCTCGAGTAAAATATATCGAAATGATGAAGGCTCCTTTGTAGACATAGAAGCCAACATAGTTGAAGTTTCATCCGGGGCGATGGCCTGGGGCGATTACGACGGAGATGGGGATCTGGACCTGGCACTATCAGGCATCACAGCGTCTAGCGATAAAATAAGTAAAATATACCGTAACGATGACGGCATCTTCGTGGACACTGATAGTCCCCTCACCGGAGTATCCTATGGAGACCTGGCCTGGGGCGATTATGATAATGACGGTGATCTGGACCTGGCACTATCTGGTGACGGGCGGTTTATTCTTTACACCATCATTTACCTCAATACTGACAACACCTTTTCTGAAACAATAAGCCTGGAGGGCCTCTCTGAGTCTGCCTTGAACTGGGGCGACTATGATAACGATGGCGACCTGGACCTGCTCGCTGCTGGCAGAAACATTGATCTAACCCCCCGAACCATCATCTATCAAAACCAGAATAACACTTTCGTGGACACAGAGGCAATTCTTCCGGGCGTAAGCTTTGGACATGCCGAATGGGGAGATTATGACCATGATGGTGACCTTGATATCCTCCTGGTAGGTGATACTGGCAACTCCGAGTACATCTCCACTGTACTAAGAAATGACGGTGATGGCTTCACTGATACCCAAGCCTATCTACCCCAAGTGACCTTCGGTGTTGCCAAATGGGCCGATGTGGATGGCGACAGTGACCTGGACGTGCTAGTCACCGGGCTAAATGAAATCAGCTCGGACTTTGCACTCACCCAATACTGGCTCAATACCATCAACCCTAACCGTAGCCCCAGTGCCCTCAGGCTGTCAGATACAATCGTATTGCAGTCATCGGGAGAAAATACTCAAGTGGGTCTTCTAAGCACAGAAGATGCTGACGCAGATAACCTGCACACTTACACCCTGATAGAGGGTGAAGGCAGTACGCATAACTCACTGTTCAAAATTCAAGAAAATGCCCTAATCATCCTGAATGCTCATCTGGCGGCTGGTGAATATTTTATCCGCATTCAGGTTAGTGATAGCGGCGGGGGAACATTCGAAAATACCTTAGTAGTGGCGGTAATAGACGATGTTCCCCCAATTCTTATTCCTTCGGACACCCTGTTCTACCTGGATCCAACAGGGGCAGTTACGCTCACAGCCAATAACATAGCAGGAGAAAGCTATGACCCCTATTCAGGAACCATAACCATGAGCATGGAACGGGGAAACTTTTACTGTGAAGACGTGGGCCCGCAGGAAGTCAGCATTTCGGCCACTGACGCCCATGACAACACCACCAGTGAGCAGGTTACTATCAGCATTGCCGATACCTTAAGTCCAAAAGTGCAGGATGGTGCGCTCACTTTATATCTGAATGCTGCTGGTGCCGCCATCATCACTTTGGATCAGTCTATGGCCCTTGTTTCTGACAACTGTGGTATTATGAGCACCAGTGTCAGCCAATCCGAATTCAGCTGTGAAAACCTGGGTACTCAGGAAATTACCGTTACCACTGAAGACCACAGTGGTAACTCCACACAGGCACCTATACAGGTAACCCTACTTGATACCCTGGCCCCTATCGCTTCGCTGAAAACAGCCACAGTGGAGCTGAAAGCCGATGGACTGACCACAATGACATTTGCAGACCTGGACAACGGAAGCCTGGACAATTGCGGTATTGAAAGCTCAATCCTGAGTAAGGACACTTTCACCTGTGATGATCTCGGTGAAAATGAAATCACCGTGACGCTGGAAGATGTCAGCGGGAATGTGACCACAGCCACCACACTTGTGACCGTAACCGACCTAGCGGCCCCCGTAGCTCACCTGAAAGAACTCACCCTAAGCCTAAATGATCTCGGAACCGTAACTATCACAAGCGAGGACATTGACGATGGCAGCACCGATAATTGCGGCATTGAAAGCTTTATCCTCAGTAAGAACACTTTCACCTGTGAGGATCTTGGCGAAAATGAAATCACCATAACGCTGGAGGATGCCAGCGGGAATGTGACCACAGCCACCACACTAGTGACCGTAACCGACCTAGTTGCCCCTGTAGCTCGCCTGAAAGAACTCACCCTAAGCCTAAATGATCTGGGAACCGTAAGTATCTCAAGCGAGGATATTGATGATGGTAGCACCGATAGTTGCGGCATTGAAAGCTTTATCCTCAGTAAGGACACTTTCACCTGTGAGGATCTCGGTGAAAACCAAATCACGATAACGCTGGAGGATGCCAGCGGGAATGTAACCACAGCCACCACACTGGTGACCGTGACCGATCAAATGGCTCCTGCAGCTCACCTGAAAGAACTCACCCTAGACCTAAATGATCTCGGAACCGCAACTATCTCAAGCGAGGACATTGATGATGGCAGCACCGATAATTGCGGCATTGAAAGTTTTGTCCTCAGTAAGGACACTTTCACCTGTGATGATTTAGGAAATAACGAAGTGGTAATCACTCTCACGGACAAAGATGGTAATACTACTGTAGGTAGCACCATTGTTACCATTCTGGATCGCAATGCCCCCACGGCCATTCTTCAAGGTCTTACTATCCAGCTAGATCCCCTGGGCACAGCCACCCTCACCCCTGAAGCGGTGGATAATGGAAGTTCGGACAATTGCGGTTTGGATCAGATCAAACTCTCTAAAGAAACTTTTGGGTGTGATGACATTGGCACCCAGGAGATCACGGTAACCTTGACTGATTTATCGGGGAATGAGACCTCTGAAGTAGTGAATGTCATAGTAGTAGGAAACTGTGACCCTCTACATATGGGAGGTGAATTGGAAATGAGTATTTGGCCCAATCCGGCTGATCAGCTTCTGAGGGTATCGCTCAGGAAAGACTATATCTCTCATACGCTGAGCCTGTCAGATGTATCAGGAAAGACAATAGCCAATTTCCCTATCAGTCAGGAACTGATGGAGCTCGACATTTCAGCGTTGAACCCGGGAATCTATTTCATCTCTATTCAAGGCAGAGGTGCTCAACTTATCAAATTCATCAAGCGCTAAATCAGAACCTGGCGGCCATCAGCAAGTTCAGGTCTTTATAGCCCAAATTGAACTTGCGAGCCAGGTGAATATTGCAAATGCTACCACGATAGGTATAAACCCCTCGCATAAACCAGGGGTGGTTGAAGATCATTTCATCCACCCCTCCTGCGTCTGCCACGTGCAACAGAATAGGTGTGAAAATATTTGAAATGGCTATGGAAGCTGTACGTGATACCCTGGAAGCAATGTTGGGCACGCAGTAGTGGATCACGTCGTGTTTCTTGAAGGTCGGTTTTTTGTGGCTGGTCATCTCGCTGGTTTCGATACAGCCTCCCTGATCAATGCTCACGTCTATTATGACCGAACCGGATTTCATCTTAGCCACCATCTCTTCTGTGATGACACACTTATTTCTACCCTTTTCAGCACGTATGGCGCCTATTACCACATCTGCTTTGCTAATGGCGCCCTCCAGTGTAGCATTGTCAATCGTAGACGTATGAATCTGTTGCCCAAGAGCATGTTTGATTCGCCTCAGCTTATAAATATGATTGTCAAAAATCTGGATATCCACACCGAGCCCTATGGAAGCTCTGGCGGCATATTCTGCCACGGTACCTGCACCCAGGATGACCACCTGAGTTGGCGGCACACCTGTGATCCCACCCAGGATCACCCCTTGCCCACCATTGGTATTGCTGAGCAATTCTGCCGCGATGAGCATCACCGCACTACCGGCTATCTCGCTCATGGCCCGCACAAGCGGAAGCCCCCCTACTTTGTCTTCGATGAACTCGTAGGCAATGGCAGTGATCTTCTTTGCATTGAGTGCATGAATATATTCTACTGATTGGCGACCCGACTGAAATGCGGAAATGATGGTAGCTCCATCATTGAGGTATTCTATTTCCTCCAGTGTGGGCGGCTCCACTTTCAAAATGATATTGGCTTTAAAAACCTCCTTGGCGGAGTTTACAATTTTAGCACCAGCTTCACTATACTCTCTGTCTGAATAATGCGCGGACTTCCCGGCTCCTGCTTCTACCCAGATTTCGTGTCCGTTGGCAGCCAGCACCTCCACTGATTCTGGCTTGAGGGTCACTCTGCTCTCCTGTAGCGAAATCTCCTTAGGTACCCCTATAAACAATGATTTTGATCCTCTCTTAATCTTTGCAGGTGCCTCTTGTGGGTACATGCTCCGCTCACGGGCTAATTCCGCAAAACCCGATTTCATTTTATCCGCCATGTGAAGCTATGGTTATTTCACGTCCATTGTCTCCCACTAATTTAATACTTATTTCAAGGTGATTTTCAGGTATCAATTCTTTTATCATCTCCGGCCACTCTATCAGACAAATATCTCCTGAATAAAAATATTCATCCACTCCGATATCGAGCGCTTCCTGCAGCTTTTCTACCCGATAAAAATCAAAGTGATAAATGGGGTCATCCTCAGTATCCCGGTATTCATTCACAATGGAAAAAGTAGGCGAACTCATAGGATCCTGTACACCAAGACGCTCACAGATCACCTTGATGAGGGTGGTTTTACCCGCTCCCATCTCTCCATTGAAGCAAACGATGCGCTGCGCTGTGAGCAGTGGCAGCAATGCATCAGCCACAGCATTCAACTCCCCTTCTTCACTAATTAAAATTGTTTTCATTTAGGTGCCAGCTCTACCAAAGGTATGATCATCTCCTCCATGCTCACCCCACCATGCTGGAAGGTGTCTTTATAGAAGTTGACGTAGTAATTGTAATTATTTGGATAGGCAAAGAAAAAATCTTCGCGCGCAAATGCAAAGGCTGTGCTCACGTTTACTTTTGGCAACCTGAATTCATCGGGGTCTCTGGTGAATAGTACTCCCTTCTCTTCAAAGGCAAGATTTCGCCCGGCTTTATACCGCAGATTGGTATTGGTGTTTCTGTCACCCACTATTTTATAGGGTTTTTTCACCCTGATGGTCCCATGATCCGTGGTGATCACCACCTTCACATCTTTACCCGATAAGTAGCGCAAAAGGTCATAAAGCGATGAATGTGAGAACCACGACTTGGTGATAGACCGATACGCTGATTCATCTGGAGCCAGCTCTCGGATCATCTGCATATCTGTGCGGGCATGCGACAGCATGTCTACAAAATTAAATACAATAGCGTTGAAGTCATTTTTCATCAGGTTTTTCACATTGTCCGTGAGGTTCTTACCATCACTGGCCTTGATGATCTTGTGATAGCTGGCTTTTACCTGAAGACGCTCTTTCTCCAGATTTTTCATTAACAACTGCTCCTCATAGAGGTTCTTTCCATCCTCATCATCTTCACCCACCCACAGGTCAGGATGATTTTTGGCAATATCCAGAGGCATCTGTCCTGCAAAAAGGGCATTTCTGGCGTAAGCCGTAGTAGTTGGCAATATAGAATAGTAGTAGTCTTTGTTCACAATATTGAATAACTCCGATATTTCGGGTTCCAATATTTCCCATTGATCAAATCTGAGATTATCTATGACGATGAGGAAAACCGGCTTTTCACTTTTCAGTAAAGGGAATACCTTCTTCTTGAGTACCTGATGAGAAAGCAAAGGCCTGTCCACATCAGGATCGGTGATCCAATCGCGATAGTTGTCCACGATGAAGTCAGAAAACCGCTGATTGGCCTCCGAGCGCTGAGTATTCAGCACCTCCAACATACTTTTATCATCTGTACTATCAATCTCCAGATCCCAGTACACCAGCTTTCTGTAGAGATCTGCCCACCCCTCAAAATCATCCAGATCCTGCACTGTCATGCTCAACTTCTGAAATTCCTGCTGATAGCTTTGGTTGGTATGCTCAGATACGATGCGCTTATTGTCCAGAATTTTCTTGACCGAGAGGAGTATTTGATTCGGGTTCAGTGGTTTGATCAGGTAATCGGCTATTTTCGCACCGATGGCCTCCTCCATGATGTGTTCTTCTTCACTTTTGGTGATCATGACCACTGGCAGGTTCGGGTGCGTGGATTTAATGTAATTGAGGGTTTCCAGACCGGACATCCCTGGCATATTTTCATCTAAAAAAACCAAATCGAAGGTGTGATGATCTATTTCCTCCAGTGCATCCGATCCGCTATTGACCGGAGTGATCTCAAATCCTTTGTTACTTAAAAAAAGGATGTGTGGCTTGAGGAGATCTATTTCATCATCAGCCCATAAAATTCTATATTTCTGCATTCATCTATTTTTGACGTAAGTGAACAAATATCAAACCGCTTTTTCAATTTGAACAAAAAGAAAATTTTAAACGATCCCGTGTACGGGTTTATCAATATACCCAACGAACTGGTCTTTGATATTATTGAACACACATATTTTCAAAGATTGCGTAGGATCAAACAACTCGGTCTCACAGACTTTGTTTATCCGGGTGCTTTGCATACCAGGTTTCACCATGCCATAGGGGCTACCTACCTCATGCAAAAAACCCTTGACACCCTACGTAGCAAAGGGGTCATGATCTTTGATGCAGAGTATGAAGCTGCGCTGGTGGCCATCCTTTTGCATGATGTTGGGCACGGGCCGTTCTCTCACACCCTGGAGTTCAGTTTATTTAAAGACGTGCAGCATGAGCAGATTTCGCTTTGGATTTTTGATAAACTCAATAAAGAATTTGGCGGCCGACTGGAGTTGGCCAAGCAGATTTTTACGGGAAAATATCATCGGAAATTTCTTCATCAGCTGGTCTCCAGCCAGCTGGACGTGGACCGGCTGGACTACCTGAAGCGCGATAGTTTCTTTACCGGGGTGTACGAGGGCACCATAGGTGCGGAGCGGATCATCAAAATGCTGAACGTCGAAAACGATCAGTTGGTAGTAGAAGAAAAAGGGATTTACAGCATCGAAAACTTCCTCAGTGCCCGTCGCCTGATGTATTGGCAGGTGTACCTTCACAAAACGGCTGTTTCGGCAGAGGCCATGCTCATCTCGCTGATTAAGCGTGCTAAGAAACTCACTCAAAGTGGGAAAGATATTCCCGCAACGCCTGCCTTCAGGATTTTTCTGGAGCGCAACATCACCCAGCAGGAGTTCTTCGACGATAAAGACCTCCTGGATGTATTTGCCATGCTGGACGACATGGATGTGTGGGGCTCCATCAAAATGTGGCAGTCTCATGATGACGTGGTGTTGAGCAAACTAAGCAATGATCTGCTCAACCGCAGGCTTTTCGGCATTCGGCTGTCCAATGACAAATTCAGCTCAGAGCAAATCGATCAGGTCCTGCAGCAATTACTCGCACAGGGCTACTCTGCCCAGGAGGCTAAGTATTTTATCCAAAAGGGCTCCATCAGTAATGCAGCCTATATTGCCAAAGGCGGCAGCATCAATATCCTGATGAAGAGTGGAGAGGTAGTGGACGTGGCTCAGGCTACCGATCTACCCAACATCAAAGCCATGAGCAAAATCGTGAAGAAATACTATCTCTGCTTCCCCAAAAACCTATCTTTACCCGTCTGAACGCCAGGTGTAAAACCACACTTATGAATTTAACGGTAGGTCAAATTGCGGAGATATTGAATGGAGAAGTAGCCGGCGATCCGAATATCCTTATTCTGGGCATTTCTAGTCTGGAGGACGCTCAGTGCGATTCTGTTTCTTTTTTGGCCAACCCCAAATATGAACAGCATTTATATAATACACATGCTGCCGCGGTGATTGTAGGCGTGGATTTTGTACCCAAGCAATCGACTAAAACAGTCCTCATCAGGGTGAATGATCCCTATCTGAGTTTCACTGCGCTGCAGGCAGAGTACCAACGACTCACTATCCTGAAGAAGACCGGAATAGAGGCTCCTGTACATTTGGGAACAGACTTCTCACATTCTGATGGGCTTTATCTCGGTGCATTTGCCTACATAGGCGACCATGTCACCATCGGGAAGAATGTGAAAATACACCCTCAGGTACACATTGGGGACCATTGCACCATAGGTGATCACACGATCATCTATCCCGGAGCTAAGATCTACGAAAGAACCATCATCGGAGCTTATTGCAACATTCAGGCAGGGGCGGTCATCGGTTCACACGGGTTTGGATTTGCCCCCAAGCCGGATGGTTCTTATCAAAACATCCCGCAAACTGGAAATGTGGAGCTCGGCAACCATGTAGATATCGGGGCCAATACCACCATTGACTGTGCTACCCTCGGCACCACCCGCATTGAGGATGGGGTGAAAATCGACAACCTTGTACAGATTGCCCACAATGTGGAAATAGGAAAGCATACGGTGATTGCTGCCCAAACAGGCATTTCAGGTTCTGCCAAGGTGGGCAAGCACGTGATGATCGGTGGGCAGGTAGGTACGGTGGGGCACATTCACATAGCCGATCATACCAAAGTCGGCGCCCGATCGGGGGTTACCAAAAGCACCAAATCTGATCAAATTCTGTTTGGTGTGCCAGCCATGGATCGTCATGGGTACCTGAAATCATACGCCATTTACAAAAAGCTTCCAGAGCTGATGGCGTGCATTCAGGAACTTGAGCAAAAAATCCTAAATTTGACCCCCAACAGCCCAAAATGAAAGTTTACCAACAGACCATCAGGAAGCCAATAACCCTCTCAGGAGTGGGACTACATACAGGTATGGCGGCAAACATTACGTTCAAACCTGCCCGACCCAACCATGGCATAAAGTTTCAACGTACCGACCTCAAAGGCCAACCTATCATAGAAGCGGATGTGGACTATGTGATCGATGTGAACCGGGGAACAACGCTGGAAAAAGATGGAGCAAGGGTTCAAACCATAGAGCATGTACTTGCGGCATTGGTGGGAATGGAAATAGACAATATCCTGATCCAGTTGGACAGTCAGGAGACGCCGATCATGGATGGAAGCGCGGGGCCTTTCGTGGACGCCTTCCTCAAAGTGGGGATCGAAGAGCAAAACGCCCAGCGTAACTTTTATGAAATCCCGGAAAGCATCTTTTATCAGGACAAAAGTCTGGGAGTAGAGATTGCTGCTCTTCCGCTGGATGATTACCGCGTGACCGTGATGGTAGACTATAGCTCCAAAGTACTGGGGAGCCAGCATGCTTCCCTCAATAAGCTCGAAGATTTTCAAAATGACATTGCCAGGAGCCGCACGTTCTGCTTTCTTCACGAAATAGAAGAACTCTACAAAAACGACCTGATCAAAGGGGGCGACCTCAGTAATGCTGTGGTGGTAGTGGATAGAAAGGTGAGACCAGAAGAAGTCGCTAAGCTCAGCAAACTACTGAACAAACCAAAGATTGATTTTTATGGCGAGGGCATTCTCAATGACGAGAAACTCCTCTACCCCAACGAACCAGCCAGGCACAAACTACTGGATGTACTGGGAGATCTGGCACTGGTGGGCAGGCCCATCAAAGCGCAGATACTGGCAGCCAGACCAGGTCACACCACCAACGTGGCCTTTGCCAGAAAGCTCAAAAAAATCATGAGTGAGGCCAGTCATATTCACATTCCCCAGTACGATCCGAAGGTACCGGCTGTTCTGGACATCAATAAGATATCCAAAATACTGCCCCACCGATATCCTTTCCTGTTGATAGATAAGATTTTTCACCTGGACGATGAGCAGGTGGCTGGCATCAAAAATGTGACCATGAACGAGCCTTTCTTTGCAGGTCACTTTCCGGGAAACCCGGTAATGCCAGGTGTACTCCAGGTGGAGGCCATGGCCCAGATTGGTGGTATCCTGGTACTCAATACGGTACCAGACCCTGAAAACTATTGGACCTACTTTTTGGGGATCGAAAACTTCAAATTCAGGAAAATGGTGGTGCCCGGAGATACACTGGTGATGAAGCTCGAACTCATGCAGCCCATCAGAAGGGGATTTGCGAAAATGAAAGGTGTGGCATATGTGGGTAACAACCTGGTGTGTGAAGGAATAATGACTGCCAGCATTGTAAGAAAAGATGTATGACGAGTACGCTTTCATACATTCATCCTCAGGCTCAAATAGCTGAAAATGTAACCATTGAAGCCTTTTGCTCTATCGCTGCAGATGTGGTGATTGGAGAAGGTACCTGGATTGGTCCCAACTCTACCATCATGGATGGCGCCCGAATTGGGAAAAACTGTCGCATATTTCCCGGTGCCGTGATCTCCGCCGAACCCCAGGACCTTAAGTATAAAGGTGAGCGATCAACTGCCACCATTGGTGACGATACCATCATCAGAGAGTGCGTGACCATCAATAAGGGAACCAGGCTTGATAGAAATGACACCAAAATTGGCAGAAACTGCGTGCTGATGGCTTACACACATGTGGCCCATGACTGTATCATTAGAGATCACGTTATTCTAGCCAATGCCGTGCAAATGGCCGGGCATGTACACATCGGTGAGTATGCTTTTGTTGGGGGCACCACAGCCATCCACCAGTTTGTGAAAATCGGTGCCCATACCATGATATCCGGTGGCTCGCTGGTGAGAAAAGATGTACCACCCTATGTAACTGCCGCCCGCGATCCCCTCTCATATGCCGGAGTGAATTCCACTGGGCTCAGAAGGCGGGCTTTCTCCAACGATAAAATCAGAGAAATACAGGATATCTATCGAATCTTTTACCTTAGCGGCCTCAACAATACTGAGGCACTTGACAAAATCAAAATGGAGTTGAATCCTTCCGTGGAGCGGGATGACATCATCAAATTCATTGAAGACTCCAACCGTGGTATGATGCGGGGAAATAAAGATTAGCAGATGAAGATCACGCTCACTGACCTTGGTAAAAAATATAACCGCGAATGGGTTTTCCGGCACCTCAACTTTGAGATCAGTCCCGGAGATACCATCGCCATCACGGGGCACAATGGATCTGGGAAATCCACGCTTCTAAAAGTATTGGGTGGCTATCTTACGCCTTCTCAAGGCAAGGTGACCTACGGAGACAGCAAGGAGCATATTCAGACACAATTTAGTTTTGCTGCTCCTTACCTCAACCTTCTGGAAGAATTCACACTGAAGGAGCACCTGGCTTTTCATAATAAATTCAAAAAAGCCCTGTGCTCACATGAAGAAATGCTCGCACTTAGTAATCTTGCTGGTGCTGAGGACAAGTTGGTCAAAGATTTCTCCTCAGGCATGAAGCAACGCTTGAGACTGGTGCTGGCCTTTTTTTACGAATCCTCCCTTCTGCTCCTGGACGAACCCACTTCCAACCTCGATCAGGATGGTACGGACTGGTACCTCTCCATGCTTCAGAAAGTTTCCGATGAACAAACCATGATCATCGCTTCCAATCAACCACAGGAATATGCTGGCGCCAATCATATCATTTCCATAGAAAATTTCAAGCAAGGACAATAAAGGATACCCTGAGGCGTTTGACTCTCAGTATCCAACCTACCGGGTAAGATAATTCTCCAATATTCTTCTGGGTAAAGTGATATAAAATTCTTATTTTTCAATAATTTGCAACTGTCTTAACTAAATTTGACAAAAATCACTCTATGAAAAGAATCACTCAACTACTAACTGCCTTAGTATTTTGTTCTTTAATTGTTTTCGTTTCTTGCAAAAAGAAGAAGAAGTCTGAAAAGGACGATCCAAGAGATGCTGTGGGAATGGCATTATCTAAAACATGGTCGCCTACTTCTGTGACCAAGGATACCGAAAATCGCACCGAGTGGGATGGTTTCACCATTGGATTCACCTACAATTCAGAAACTGACATTGGCGGCTACTCTGTAAGCGGAGTTCCTTCTAACGAAGGTGCCAGCGATGTTTGGGGTTCTGGTTTGAGTTGGACATTTGATGGAGAAGACGAGTCTGCTGACACTGGAACTATCCTGAGAAGTGATGGAGTTACAGTGCAAGCTACTCTTGACAATCCGGACGCGCCTACTACGTTAACGCTCTCATTCACCATTACTGACGCCAGCGCAAGAGCGGCAGGCTTTAACGGTGCGTGGATCTTTACCCTAGCGGCAAACTAATTAAAAACATATTCAATATCTTTGGGGAGTGGTTTTTGACCATTCCCTTTTTTTATGCTTTACCAGGACAAATACTTCGATCAGGACAAGAATTCGATACTCAGGGCGGCCCAGGGGTTCGTGGAACCGCAGCTCTTGCAGCGTTGGGTTGAAATTGCTTTTGATAGTTATATGGCGCTGGAAAATCCAATGGGTCTGGTAGATGATTTCATTCTTCGACTCAAAAGCATAGAAAAATACGATACCTCCCTGCTCGAAGAGCTTTATGAAATTCTGGCTGCCATTTATCGATACGAAAAAGGGAATAATCAGCTGGAAATCATATGGGACGGTCGTAGCCACTACGAAGTGTACGCCGAAAACTGGTCCGAAAGCTTTGAAAAATGGGTTCAGTATTTCTGTACACAGCCGGAAATCTATCGAGCCATTCTGAAAGCCTGTATTCTGCAGCAAGGCACCAACACCAAGTTTCTCTATTACGGAATGCGTAAAACCATTCTGGGGCACTTCAACCTGCGCATTACCAGAAATAAGACCCTAAAAACTGCCTGAGTTTAGCGTTGTCTGATCTCGAATGTAGGATAATCCTCATCGGGAGCTTCCCATGACTCCACCCGATTGACCACCGCAAATTGGGGGCCCTCTTTGCTCCATTCCAGTAATTCCGCCAGCTTTTTGTAATCCCCTTCGGCATGTATTAGCACAGAGCCTTCCACCTCATTCTGAACCCAGCCTTTTAGTTTCAGATCATCAGCCAGATTCTTGGTAGAAGCCCTGAAAAAGACTCCTTGTACCTTTCCAAAACACCTGATTTCTAAAGCCATAGGTTAGTTCATTAAAATATCTCTGGCACTCGAAGTACCAATCCTGTCTGCTCCGGCAGCCAAAAGTTTCTCCACCTGAGTCCTTGTTTTGATGCCCGCAGAGGCCTTAATCCCCACACTGGAGGGAAGCGTACCCCTCAAAAGCGTAATGTGCTCTACTGTAGCCTCTCCGCCTTTGGCAAACCCAGTGGAGGTCTTCACGAAATCCACCCCAGCATCCGCACAAAGTCTTGCTGCTCTACAGATTTCTTCATCGCTCAAGTAGGCTACTTCTATAATCACCTTGAGTAAGGCCTCATGTTCATGCGCCAGTTTGGACATCTTCGCAAACTCCACTTTCGGCCAGGGCATCCCATCTTTGAACGCCGAAACATTCATGACCAGATCAAGTTCATTGGCACCATCTCGCAGAGCCAAACGAGCCTCTTCTATTTTAGTTTCGGTCATCTGATAACCCAGAGGAAATCCTATAACGGTCACCAGCTGCAGATCTGCGCTTGCAATTTCGCGGGAAGCCCGCTTCACCCAGAAAGGAGGAACACATACGCCCAAAACCTGCAAATCCTTAGCTTCGCTTACTAAAAAATCCACCTCCCTACCGGTTATCTGTGGATTGAGATTGGTGGATTCTATGAATCGGGCCAGTTGGTTCATTTCGTAGGTTAGCTTAGTGTGTCAATCCGCACTCTTTACAGAATTTCTTTTTGCCATTTGGGCGCTTTTTCGGAGGCTTTTTGTGTCCAAAATAGAGCGGATCAGAGTATTGCGGCTTGGCAGCCTTCTTCTCCATCTTCGCCTTTTTTCGGGTAGTGTTGGCGATCCGCTTTCTGAATTCGGCCACCTCCTCCGCTCCCGTCAACTGACGATCCTTCTTTTTAAAAACCCTAAAAAGAAAAAACTGCTTTTTGGCCTTCTTGGACGACTGGTACCTGGCAGATGGAGGCTTGGGAGCATTCACATCCCGGGTAGACTGGCTAAAGCCGCATACCACCAATCCAAAAATGAAAAACGAAAAAATGACTACCTTATAAATCATACACCAATTGGGGTCTCTCCGCTCAAAACGAAAAAACCCCACTATATTATTATAATGTTCCTCTAATTTCCTGCTCTCTCTCTATCGCCTCGAAAAGCGCCTTGAAGTTGCCCTTACCAAAAGACTTAGCCCCTTTTCTCTGAATGATTTCAAAAAACATGGTCGGCCTTGGCTCTATCGGCTTGGTAAAAATCTGAAGCAGGTAACCCTCATCATCACGATCCACCAATATTCCCAGGTCACGCAAAGGGCTCAACTCCTCATCTATTTCTCCTACTCTGTCCAGCAAATCTTCATAATACACTGCCGGAACTCTCAAGAACTCAACCCCACGGTCTCTCAGGGCCGTGACCGTCTCGATGATATTGTCCGTAGCCACTGCGATGTGCTGAATACCCGATCCTTCGTAAAAATCCAGGTATTCCTCAATTTGGGACTTCTTCTTACCCTCAGCAGGTTCGTTGATTGGAAACTTAATCCGGCCATTTCCATTGCTCATCACTTTACTCATGAGGGCCGTATACTCTGTGGAAATGTCCTTATCGTCAAACGATACCAGCTGAGAAAATCCCATTACCTCTGCGTAAAATTTTACCCAGGTGTTCATCTCTCCCCAGCCTACATTGCCCACCATATGATCTACGTATTTCAGACCTATAGGAGCAGGCTGATAGTCCGTTTTCCACTCTACATACCCGGGAAGAAACACCCCGTGGTAATTTTTTCGCTCCACAAACATATGCACCGTTTCGCCATAGGTGTATATTCCTGCTTTTACCACTTCACCGTGTTCATCCTTTTCCACCACGGGCTCCATATAAGATTTGGCACCTCTGGCAGTCGTCTCTTCATAAGATTTGCGGGCATCATCTACCCATAGTGCTACTATTTTCACACCATCACCATGCTGATCAATATGCCTGCCGATATCAGTGCCTGATTTCAGGGGTGAGGTAAGCACCAATCGGATTTTATCCTGTACAAGCACATAAGATTCCCGGTCCTTCAGACCAGTCTGCAGGCCTGCATATGCCAGGTCCTGAAAGCCGAAGGCCGTCTTATAGTAATGTGCCGCCTGCTTGCAATTACCGACATAGATTTCCAGGTAGTCTGTGCCGTTGATTGGTAAAAAATCTGTTTCGTTTGGGGTCATTTTGTTTTGGGTTAATGTTCTTTCCATCACATTGCGTCTTTTTGTTACGAAGTTAGCCGGATTACCGCGCTAATTCAAGTGAATAGAGATTAGGTTTTGTGACATCAAAACTTCAAAAGGGCAATTAAATTGGGCATATTTACGTTTCAGAAAGACTACCGATGAAGCTATTCTTAATTCTCATTTTACTAGCCATTTCCGCACCTTTGCTCGCTCAATCTCCTGTAGAGAGCCAGATGTACGCCAAGATGGATCAGGCCGCCGAATTGATGGAGCAGGGGAAATATGAAGAAGCTAATGAGGTTTATTTATATGTACTGAAGCATATGACTGCTCTGCCCTCTGACCTGGCTTTTTATTTTGGAAAAAACAGCTACCACCTGGATAAATACAAGCAAAGTATCAACTGGCTGAATAAATATATCCAGCTAAAAGGCACACAGGGTCGGTTTTATGATGAAGCGGTGAAATATCTCCAGTACTCAGAAGAAGAATACCTGAAAATAGCCCAGCAAAATACGGCCGATCTAAAATCAGACCTAAGTGGCGAAGACTATGACTGTGGAGGGCTGGAAAAGATGATCTGTCCGGTTTGCAGGGGTCAGGGTGTGGTAATCAAGCAAGGGCCTTTTGACCTGATCTATAAAACCTGCCCCTACTCGGCAGGTGAGCCATATCTCACCTGCGAGGAGTATAATCTTTTCATGAAGGGTCAGCTGGAACCAAAGGATAGTAATTAATTACCAACCTAGTACATAGCCAAAAATCAGTGGAGCCACAATGGTAGCATCTGATTCAACAATGAATTTTGGGGTATCAATATCCAGTTTTCCCCAGGTAATTTTCTCATTGGGAACAGCCCCGCTATACGAACCGTAACTGGTAGTGGAATCTGAAATCTGGCAGAAATAGCTCCAGAAAGGCACATCAGTTTTCTCCAGGTCCTGATAGAGCATTGGCACCACGCAGATCGGGAAATCTCCGGCAATACCACCACCAATCTGAAAGAACCCAATACCTTCTGTGCCGGCGTTCTCCAGGTACCAATCTGCGAGATAGGTCATGTACTCAATCCCCGACTTCATGGTACGCGGATTCAACTCCCCTTTGACACAGTATGATGCGAAAATATTCCCCATCGTAGAGTCTTCCCAGCCTGGAACGACCATAGGAAGGTTTTTATCCTTGGCTGCGATCATCCAGCTATTCTTAGGGTCTATTTCGTGGTACTCATCCAGCATGCCCGAGTCCAGCAACTTATACATAAACTCATGCGGAAAGTATCTTTCCCCTTTGGCTTCTGCATCTTTCCAAATCTTCACAATGTGCTCCTGGATTCGTCTGAATGCCTCCTCCTCGGGAATGCAGGTATCTGTCACCCTATTGAGGCCCTGATCCAGAAGCTCTCGCTCCTGCTCGGGGGTAAGGTCACGATAATGAGGAATTCTTTTGTAATGACTGTGAGCTACAAGGTTCATCACATCCTCCTCCAGGTTGGCACCAGTACACGAGATGATTTGAACCTTGTCCTGCCTGATCATTTCCGAAAGGGAAATCCCCAGTTCACCAGTACTCATTGCCCCTGCCAGTGAGATCAGCATTTTCTTTCCACTTTCCAGGTGGTGCTTATAGCCTTTGGCTGCATCATGGAGAGCCGCAGAATTAAAATGAAGAAAGTGCTTTTCAATAAATGAGGTAATTGGTTTATCAGACATACTTGGGTTCTTTTTTGATTCGGTGCAAAAATAGTGCGGGCAGCCCAAACGATAAATTTTATCTCGATTTTTGCCTCGTAGGATCAAAATAAAAAAAGGGAGTCAGCAACCAACCGACTCCCAGAGAAAACTACTATCCCATTGAACCAAAAAACTACAACGCAGACTTTTTGATGATGTACTTAATTTTATCCTTAAAAGGATCGGTAGTAAGCTTATAATCTTCACCAACCTTGGTCAGGACGATCTCTCCGATAGCATCAGCCTCTGGCGTATACAGGAGCCCTGCCGCTTTACCATTGGTCGAAAATACGCGCAACTCTAAAGTTTTCCAGTCAATCTCTTTGGTCGTTTGAGCCAGCTTGGCATGAGGAAGGATGGTGCCATCTCGAACCAACATCACTATGGGAATCTCTCCCACTTCCATAGTATGCCACCCACCAGGGTATTCCTTTTCCGTCTGATAGTCGATCCACAAACCGGGAGGAAGGTACACCTCACGAGAGGTGCCATTCTCCAGCAATGGGGCCACCAAAATATCTGCCCCAAACAAATACTGGTCGTCTACAAGCCATGAGCCCGGATCATCTGGATACTCCACGAAAAGGGCCCGCACCATTGGCAGTCCGTTTTCACTAGAATACTTTGCCTGAGTATAGATATAAGGCATCAACTCGTATCTCATGTTATCAGCAAGTCTGAAGGCATTCATAAAATCCTCCCCATATTCCCAAGGCTCCGTAGGTGGCTCGCCATGACTTCTCACATGTGAGGTGAGCATACCAAAAGGCGTCCATCGACGATAAAGGTCTTCTGGTGTAGTAGTAACAAATCCGCCAATGTCGTGTGACCAAAAGGAAAATCCTGACAACCCAAAAGACAAACCACCACGCAAAGTGGCTGCCATGGCTCCATTGGAAGTGGCTGCATCTCCACCCCAATGCACAGGGTATCTCTGACTCCCGGCCCAAGCACTACGCGCCCATATGAATGGATAACCTGTGACCTCTTTGGTGATGTCTGCCACAGCTTTGTTGTACCTAAGTGGATAAAGATTGTGTTCATAGAAGCCTGTTCTACCAGAATGATAAATTCCATTTGCCGGAGCGGCTTCACCAAAATCCACTTTGATGGCTCCTACTCCCTCGCGGAGGAGACTTGCTATTTTATCCTGGTACCAACTCACAGTCTGGGGATTAGATAGATCCATGACTGCATCTTCATAAGGAATGTTGCCCTTGCCATCCTTCACCGCCAAACCTTTGCTCACCAGTTCATCAAAGAGGGTGTTTTGAGGAGTGAAATAGGGCAACTGCCAAAGGCAAATCTCAAACCCCTGTTTCTTAAAATCGGTGATCATCCGAGGTGCATCAGGAAAGCGATCGGTGGGGAACTGATAATCACAGCGCCAATCTACACCAAACCAGCCTGTATCAAAATGAATAACGTCTGCCGGGATTTTATTTTTCCTGAGACTGGAAGCTACTTTTTTACCATCCGCTTCTGAGAAATAAGTGATCCGGCTCATCCAAAAACCAAACGACCAAAGCGGAGGCATGGGCGCTTTCCCTGTGAGATCCGTATATTCATCCAGAATGTCCTTCGGCTCACCGATAAAGACAAACAAATCCAATTCGTCATCGCCAATCATCATGCTATTGACAGAACTAAAATACTTTCCAAAATCACAGGTGATCGGTGTGGAATGATGCATGAATACTCCATATCCCCTACTGCTCATGTAAAAAGGCACAGGTTTATACATGGTTTCATTCTGCACACCATTGGCATCATCGGTCCATAGAATCACCTTCTGGCCTCGTTTATTAAATTCCTGGAACGACTCTCCACATCCAAAAATTTTCTCTCCCGGTGACAGCCCAAACACCGCATCCATACTTCTGGAGTAGTCTGAGGCTCGTCGCACATACGAAAATGGGGTGACAGGTGTGTAGGTATTCTTCAAATCATCCGTATGGATGGTCTGAGTAAGAAGCTTCCCCTTTTCATCATAGATATAAACATGCCAGGGTTTTTCTGTAATCAGAATGCGCCCAAACTCACTTTTATACTCGTGGCCAGAAGTCGTTTTGCTATACTTCCATGATTTCGTGTCGACAGGAGCAACACCCTCTACCAGCATCAGAGACTCTTCAGGCTTTCTATACTGAGGTCCGGACGTCATCCTGATTCGCACTGTACGAGCTGAAGTAAATTCAATGGAAAAAGGATGCTCCGGAGCTACTGCATACTCGGTGGTGGGGAATTCATTGGCTGATACGGGTACCAGGCGCATTAGCATATTATCAAACGCCTGCCTTGTGGCGAAATTATTCCGAATATACCTCACGGTTCCTTTGCCGGTAGCCGGATCGAAAGAAGTGAGGTCTTCAGCTAGAAAATAAGTATTTCTCAGGTCGGAAAAGTCCTTGCTGATATCTGGTGGCTCGTTCAAAATACCTGTATTCTGGAGTTGAGCATATCCTGAAAAGGTCAAAAACAGGAGTAGATACTTTAGTGTGTTCATTCTTTAAGCTTTATTAATGTTTAAATTCTTGAGTATGCCCTCAGGGATGGCACATCCTTCATTTGGCGGTGAGGATTTTGATAGTTGCCCCTTTCAGTCCTTCTCCCGAGGCCTGCAGTACTATCTCACCTGGAGATTCAGTACTTTGAACTATTGCCAGGCAAAGCCCGTGAAACGCTTTGCGATAGCTCGCCTTAAATGATTCATGACTCACGGGGTTTCCATTGTCCACCCCTATGATCTTACCGGGACCTTTCAGGTCAAAAGAAATCAAGTTATCGGCATATGGCACCAATTGGCCCTGCTTATCGCTGACAGTTACCGTCACAAAAGATAAGTCCTGACCATCCGCAGTGATCGAACTTCGATCTACTTTCAAGGCTATCTGATAAGGTTCATCCGCAGTTTGATTAATTACAGTCAATACTTCACGACCGTCTTTTCTGGAGACAGCCCTCAGTTCTCCCGGTTCAAAGGGTACTCGCCACATCACATGAAACTCCTCGTTCTTTTTGGTTTTCGCTCCCAGCGACTTACCGTTCAGGAAAAGCTCCACCTCATCAGCTTGATTGTAGTAAGCCCAAACATCTACCACCCGATCACTCTCACTCGCAGGTATGGTCCAGGCCGGAAATACATGCAGCATGGGCTCATCTGTCCATTCGCTTTGATACATATAATAACTGTCTTTGGGAAACCCCGCCAAATCCACTAATCCGAAGTAGGAACTTCTGGAGGGCCACTCGTAAGGTGTGGGCTCACCCAGGTAGTCAAAACCTGTCCAGATAAACATCCCAGACATGAAGTCATTCTTTTTAATAATCCGCCAGGTGTCCTCCTGTGTTGAGCCCCAGGGTGTACGCACATGGTCGTAGGCCGAAACTGTATTGCCAGGATTTCCTGATTCGAATTTCTGATCCCAGGCCAACGGCCAAATGCGCACACTATCAGAAGGCATGTCGTAATACCCCCTTGTGGCGAGTGATGAGTTGGTTTCTGTAGCAATGAAAACCTGATCGGGGAAATTCTCAGGAAAAGCCTCAAACTGCTCATGGTGGTAATTAAAACCCACCATATCCAGGCCTCCAAACCTGATCAACGGATTATCCGGGCTGGTGTCATTATTTGCTGTGGTAATGGGTCTGGAATCAAGGGAGCGAACGATAGCAGCCAACTCCCGGGCAATCACCCCCCCGGTGCTATCAGAGTGATCATATTGCTCCATGATCTCATTGCCAATACTCCAGGCGATGATACTCGGATGATTGCGATCCCTGCGGATGAAATCGCGCAAGTCACGCTCGTGCCAGTCTGCCCAGTACTGGCTATAGTCGTATTCAGTTTTCTTGATTGACCACATATCAAACATCTCATCCATCACGAGTAGTCCCATCTCATCACAAAGTTGTAGAACCTCCGGTGCAGGGGGATTGTGCGACGTTCTGATAGCGTTGACTCCCATTCCCTGCATGATTTCCAACTGACGCTCCATGGCCCGCTTATTAAATGCCGCGCCGAGTGCACCCAAGTCATGATGTAGACAGACACCTTTGATTTTAGTGGGTACTCCATTAAGCGAAAAGCCCTTTTGAGAATCAAAATCAAAAAATCTGATCCCAAAGGATGTCTCGTAAACATCCAATACCTCACCATCCGAGATGATGGTGGTAATAGCTCTATACAATTCCGGTGACTCCAAAGACCACAACTGAGGGTTCTCTATGACCATTTCTTGATTTTCCTCGGTCGATGCATCCCTCGGCAACCTCAAAATCCTTTTGGAAGATCCTACTTCGTAACCATTATCATCAACCAACGAGGTACTGAGCTGAAAATCTTGATCTACTGCGGACTGGTTGACTATGCTTGTGGTTACCACTACTTTGGCTTGATGAGCACTTACCTCGGGAGTGACCACATAGGTACCATACTGCGGCACATGTACTGGGTTGGTAGTCACCAGCCGTACATTTCTGTAAATCCCAGAGCCCGAATACCATCTGGAATTAGGCTGCTGACCATTATCAACCTTCACGAGAATTTCATTTTCCTTATCAAATCGCAGGTATGGGGTGAGGTCATACTCAAAGGAGATGTATCCATTGGGACGAAAGCCCAACAACTTACCGTTGAGCCATACCTGACTCATCTGATAGACACCATCAAACTGAATAAACACTTTTTTGTCACGAGATTCTTCACCTATTTCGAAAGACTTCTTATACCAACCAATACCACCAGGAAGGGCTCCTCCTCCTACACCTGCAGGATGGCTAGGGTCAAAACTCCCCTCAATACTCCAGTCGTGTGGTAGGTCGAGATTCCTCCACGGCTGGTTAGAGGAAGAATCTGTTTCAGAAAGGAGAAATTGCCAGTCATGATTAAAATCTTCGACCTTGCGACCTCCTTTTTCCGTTTGGCATGACATAACCAACGTGACCAGTAATGCCAGCCCGCATATTATTTTTATACTCTTCATTCGCTCAATTATCAATTCGCTGATATTATTGCCTGCAAGGCATCTTCATAAACCACTTCTCCACTATTTCTATTGAAAAGTCCGAATCCATTATTCCCCGTATACCCATTGTCCCAGTAGACTGGAATCATTCCATTGGACACTGCAGCGCGAGTAACGTAGGTGAGATAAGCATTTCGGGATTCTATATGTAGCTCATATGCTGAGTTCGGAAGCTCAGTGCGCAAAATCGCTCCGTACTCACCAAGTATCACAGGGTAACCCATATCAACAAAGTAGGTTTTTACATCTCCGAAGGCTTCATCAATCCAGTCCTGATCCCCCCAACCACTATGAGCGGCGTTGCCTGCATTTTCAGCACCCCATAGGTAAGTACTCCCATTCTCCTCCAGGGCAAACTGGTAAGGATCATAGAAATGCACCTCTACCATCAGTCGATCACCAATCTCATCTGCCGGAAATGAAAAATGCCGTACCCCGTAACCGATGTTGGTATTGTATGTCTGAACTACCAGGTGGCGATACGAATTACGCCCACCAGTCGCTCTCACGGCGTTCACGAATGTCTGATTGAAGGAGTTTTGAACTTCAGCATACTCGGTCGACGGTTCTCCATATTCTCCAGACATATGAACTTCGTTGGTACCGGCAAATAGCAGGTGATCATCATAATTTCTGAAAAACTTGGCTATCTGCTTCCACATTATCGCGATGCGGTCATTAATGTAATCCTGATCATCATAAGTAGGCGAATCCATCCAGCCACCATCCCAATGAATATTGATGAGCACATACATCTCATTATCCAAAGCGTAGTTGACCACTTCTTCCACTCTCAACTTCCACTCATAGCTTATGTGATATGTCTCCGCATCTTCCATTTTGTGGGACCAGGAGACAGGTATCCTGATGGTATTGAATCCAGCTGCTTTCACAGCATCAATCAGTGCTTTGGTCACCACTGGGTTGCCCCAGGACGTTTCTCCACCGGATAGTTCTCCGTTGTTCGCTGAAATCGCCTCCATCGAGTTCCCGAGGTTCCATCCGAGCCCCATTTCTTGAGAAAGCTCAAGAGAAGTCATATTTCTCATACCGCTGTTGTCAGGATCAACAAAGTCCGCTAGTTCTGGTTCTTCAGAGGTTGTGGTTTCTTCACCTGCCTGTTGTGTGACGGAGATGGTAATAGATTCTGCCTCCTGTGCCGACAGTTTGAAATCCAACTGACGCTGTTCTGTAGTCTCATTTTTATCGACTGTTATTTTCACTGTGGCATCACCTTTGGTCGATTGTAATGAAGCCCGCACCCAAGTGCCTGAAGGATACTCAAGCTTCCAAATGGCATTACTCGAAATGTTGATTTCCTCTACTCCTCCATCCGACCCAAAAGCCAGACTGGATTTATCTACACTAAGGTGCACCTCTCCTTCGTCAGGTTTTGGATCACCTTTTTCGGCACATGCGGAGAACTGCAGCAGCAGCAGCACCTTTACAGTTAATAATAAGTATCTAAAAACATCTATCATATACTCGTTTCTCTAACTCATCTCTCTAAAACATAAGAACAGAGTCGGGGTATAATCCCGACTCTGTTGATGATAACCGATCATCAATTATCCGTTATCAGGTACGTACACGTACGCCATCAAAAATTCATCTTCTCCGGACAGTTCAGCATCACGCAACACCTTGAGAATCATTACATTTTCCTCCACTCTCTGGATAGTTAAATCACCCCATTTTACCACAGCATAATCTCCAGTCCATGGGTGGAGTACCGGTACAGAAATCCGTAACTTATTCGCTTCCAGATCAAGAACCCATATACCCATCAGAGTCACTTGTTCGTCTGTAGAGAGCATATCACCATCCTGTGGCATCCCATTTCGGACCATCGTTTCTCCATCTTCCTCATACGTGTAAATACGCCTCCGCTGAAGTATCTCTACCGTACCATTTTCCATGAAAGTCATCTGCCCGTAATCCACATCTGCTTCACCAGCAGCGTAATGTTCACCAGGTAGCGGGTTCCATGACCAGGTGGCAAAATCAGAAAAGATAATTGGCCCTTGTTCTGCACCCCAGGTGGTGGTTACATCATAGGTTCTGTCACTGTCTATTTTCCAAGAAGTACTAGTCAAAATGCTTTTGATGGCATCTTCAGGGTCAGTGGCTCCTCCCCCTCCTGAGGCTTTCAAATGGATAGAGAGATACTCATCCTTGTCAGCAGCTTTTTGACCCAACCATATCCCGTTCACAGCGCCCGCAGTAGATTCAGCCATCAGGATTCTCAATTTATTATCGGCCGTGGTGCCAAATGTGAGCCACCCCCCTACACCAGAGAAAAAGGTAATAGCCTGACCAAAATCAATCTCATTCTTCTCATTCACGGTATAATTACCTTCGAAAGATCCTGCTCCGGTTTCAATTATATATTCGCCTTCAGCATCAGCTGTTTTAGTCAGCTGCATGGAAACTCCTGAGAATATGTCCGCATCATATGGTGGAGACCAGGTGGTAAAGGCAAATCCCTCTGGATCAGTACCTAATGTAGCTACTTCGTTCAACGCGGCTCCACCAAGGTCGTGCCAGTTGTATGGGTAAGCCAGATCGATGATCCATGTTTTAGAGGTCGACGTGTTAGTTGTCAAGTCTCCATTGGCATCACCATCGTATGGAGGCTCTGGATCACCCTCTTCTACAGGCACCCAGTTATCACTGTACTCTTTAGATAAATAGTTAAACACCAGCATGGCTGCTCCATCACAAGAGGTTTTTCTTAAGAACCCTAGTTGCATGTAGTCGTCAGTCAGCGAAAAGACCCGGGCTTTGCCCCAATCTTCCACACAAGCCTCATTGTTGGGGGTATGTAGAGCAGTTGCATCCGTGGAGTTCAGCGTGTAATTGTTGACATCCAGAAAAAACGTACCACTTTCGTTACCCCTGGCTGGAATCATTGGATGATTGGCCGTAAGGAATGCTCCTCCGTCGAGACTAAAAGTCATCTCACCATAGTTCCCCACATCAGCTACCCATTGGTTTCCGGGCCAATCAGGATTCCAGTTCCAACAGTCGCCACCTTCCACGAGGCATTCCCCTTGCCATCCATTATCCGCTCCATAGAAGTACATAGGGCCGAGGAAGTACTTAGAAAGACCATCTTCATTTAGGTCCAGAACCCAGGTTTTTGACTCTCCCACCCCACCAGTCAGTGTGTTCCAAAGTGGGTCATCCACATAGGAAAGGTTCATAGTGGTGATCTCGAGGGTGGTGGTGTCACCAGCCACAAAGCCTCCAGATGCAGAAATGTTATAGATGAATTGATAAGAACCAGAGAATGGTAGCCTCACCGTATCCTTTACTTTGGTAGATCTTCCCATAGGAGTCACCCACATTGGGATGGCTCCGGGAGTTAAACTTTCCAAAATCACCATATTAGGATCATCAGGATTTTGTGTCACTTCATATTTGAGCGCTGAAGATGAAATCAAAGAGTCCAATTCAGGCTCATCCATCTGACAGCCCACGATAGAGAGCATGACAGCCAATGCTAATGAAAATATGTTGGTTAAATTTTTCATGTCGATTATCATTTAGATTCCTTAATTACCATCCCGTATTTTGCTTCAGCACTCCACTCGAAAGCGTAATCTGAGAGTTTGGTATCTGCATCAGTCCTTTGGTTTCTATAAATTTGGCTGTAGTGATTGTTTTGGGCTCCACTACCCCGGCATTAGTAACCGTGGTTGATTCTTCTATGGCCTCTGCAGCTGTATCTAATCCTTGCCGTAGCAAATCGTAATACCTGATCCCTTCGAGGGCAAACTCCAAATATCTCTCCTTCATGATACTTACCGGAGTTACGGCCAATGGTGTGAAATTGTCTCCATAAGCCCGTTGACGCACCATATCCAAGTAGGTCTGAGCATTGCCACTTCCAAGCTCGGCAGCCATCAGCAGTACATCGGCATAGCGAATGGATACATAGTCCTGAAATTGTCCAATCATGAAGTTGGTGCCTCCCATTTCCACGGCAACACTATTTCCATCCATATCAGACATTGGGGTGTACTTCTTATTGGCGTACCCTGTGTATTCCCTTTGACGATCCAAATCAAAGTCGAGTCCCTCATCTTCTACAGAAATGATGGAAGCTATCTTTCGAGTATCGGTATCAGCGTAAGCATTCCATAGCTTCGGGTTTACGGTACCTCCTCCCCAGCCATTGCCGTAAGGGTAGAAAGACTGCTCTCTTAAACCGTACATCACGAGCCAATGATTGCCATCCGTATTTCCATTGTAATCGCTGGTGAATGTGTACTTAATTGCAAAAACTGTTTCCTTATTATCCTCACCAGCATAGTTTTCCACAGAAGCTGCAGGCCATAGGTTGGCAAAGTCTTCGACCAAACCGAAACCTCCATTCGTGATCACATCTTCCACATAAGAAAGTGCCTGAGACTGGTTTACAACCCCAACCAGATCAGTCTGATCATAATATCCCGTATAGAAAAGATATACTCTACCCAAAAGAGCCTCTGCTGCCCACTTAGTTACTCTTCCATAAGTCGCTGGATCCTGGGAGGTGTATGGCAGACTGCTTAGGTTCTCAATTGCAAAAATCAAATCCCCAGCTATCATTTCGTATACATCCGCCGGATCAGCCTGGGGCAGGTTTTCTGTAGTAGGTTCTGTGATCAAGGGAATGTTACCCCACATTCTGACCATGTCAAAATAGAGGTACGCTCTGATGAAACGTACTTCAGCTTCGTATATCGTCTGAAGGTTTTCCTCAGTGCCCCATTCGATTTGGTCCATTTTGGACAACAGCACGTTGCATCTGTAAACAGCTCTGTAATAGGCTGTCCAGTTATCTCCGTACAGGTTTTGATAAGAAGGTGCTAATGAAACATCAAAATGATCAATTGCCTGGAAGTTGTAGGCGTCACTCGCCCCAGTACCGCCAAAGCAATTATCTGACATGACCTCTGCTGCAAGTGGAAGTGCCACTCCTCCAGCCCAAACGGTCTGGAGGCCGTCATAGCAACCTACCAATGCTGTGTAAGCATCTGATGGTGTTTTATAATAGTTTGCATCTGTCACAGTGGTGAGTGGTTCTGTAGACAAGAAGTCCTCACAACTGACCATCCCCAAAGTGACGATTGAAATGATTATTAGTTTTATCGTTTTCATTTTCGAATTCCTTTTAGAATGACACATTTAGACCTACCATGTATGTTCTGGGTCTTGGGTAGTATCCCAGATCGACACCTGATGAAAACCGGTCTGTTGATCCATTATCCAGCCCAAAGCCTACCTCAGGATCCATACCATTGTAACTAGTGAATGTGTAGAGGTTCAGAACTGAAGCATATAACCTCAGCTTACCAAAGCTCTCACTGGGTATCAGTTTCCCAAAGTCATAGCCGATGGTTATGTTATTAATTCTCAGGTAGTCTCCGTTTTTCACATACAGATCTGAGAATTCAACCCAGTTAGAAGCGTTTTCCGTTACGCGAGGTACGCTGTTGGACGTTCCTTCACCATGCCATCTGTTAAGAATGTCAGATGTATAGTTGGCGTATGGATTTGAATGATCGCGGTATGACTGAACAATTTGGCTACCGGCTACTCCAGATCCAAGCACTGACAAATCAAACCCATGATACTCCAGTGCCACATTGAGCCCAAAAATGAAATCAGGGTTTGGATTACCTATTTCCTTTCGATCCCCATCATCGATTACGCCATCTCCATTCTGATCGACATATCGTACATCACCGGGCTTTGCTGCAGGCTGCACCAGCTTTCCCTCCTGGCTTTTATGCGCCTTTACCTCAGCTTCATTTTGGAATATCCCGTCAGTTTCTAGCCCCCAAAAGAATCCAATAGGATAGCCACTTTGTGCTCTGTAAAACTCCAGAGAATTGGCAAATAATTGATTAGTTGCTCCGTGCACGATACCATCGCTGGTGGGGATTTCGCCCACCTTGTTTTGATTATAGGATCCATTGACACCAACCGTATAATTCAAATCGCCAAAGCTGGAGTTGTAGGTAAGCGCCACCTCAATACCTGTGTTGATCACATCGCCACCATTAATGTAAGGGGCATCCGCACCGGCTGTGGCCAGCACAGGGGCTACAATCAGCCAGTCTTTGTTGGTCTTCTTATACCAGTCCACACTCAGGTTTAACCCCCCATTGATCAATCGGGAATCGAAACCAATATTGATTTGTTCGGCAGTTTCCCACTGCAAAGCAGGGTTGGCCAGTCTACTCGGATATGCTCCTGAGGTGAGTGTGCCTTCCGTATTTCCGAAGATATAGTTAACATTTTGGGTACTTATGGGAGCCAGGTATTGATAGGCTCCGGCGTTTTGGTTTCCCACCTGCCCCCAGCTACCTCTGAGTTTCAAATAGCGAACCAGGCTGCTAGAGCTAAGGAAACCCTCCTCACTGAGTATCCACCCGGCACTTACTGAAGGAAAATATCCCCACTGATTGCCATGGGCAAAACGTGAAGAGCCGTCTGCACGGAAGGTCGCATTTAGGAGGTATTTCTCACGGAAGTTGTAATTCAGACGACCGAAGTATGACAACCTGTGATCCGGGTCGTTTCCGCCACCATTGATGTTGATATTGGCCCCATCGGTATTTGTGGTATTGTTGATATAGGCATTCTTTAGCCCTACAAAAACAGCATCTCTATTGGAGGTGTACATACTCGAACCCTGAAACTGGTAAACAGATGACCCTACCATGAAGGAAATCCCATGATCGGCCAAATTCAGATCATAACTCGCCCAGTTGTCCCAAAGGATTGACCTTCCTTTGGAAAGGCTCTGCCCTACCTCTGTATAATTTCTGAAAGCGTATATAGACAACTGATACTCCGGTGCATACGAATGACCCTCATTAGCGTAGTAATCCAAACCAAATCGGGTTTTAAAACTCAGCCCTTTGATAGGCTTCAATTCAGCATAGATATTCCCCAGGAGCTTTTGTCCATTTCCTTCACTTTGATTGTTAATCATCATATTGGCGTATGGATTGGCCTCCCCATTGTACCAGGTAGCATTGCTATTGTCCCAGTAGTTTCCAAGTGAATCATACATTGGCACAAATGGACTCGTATTAAATGCTGATCGCAAGGTGTTGTTGTATTGGTTGCCAACCCCAATACCTCTGGTATTGGTATAAGCCATAGACAAGTTTTCACCTATCGTGAGGATTCCGTCAAAAAGTCTTCTTTCTGAATTGATCCTGAATCCGTAGCGTTCATAATTGGAAACCTCTCCTCCCCCTACTATGCCTTCCTGACTTGTGTAAGAAACCGAAGATGAAAAGTTGGATACATCAGTACCCCCACTAAAACCAAGCACATAATTTTGAGTAAGGGCATTGTTCACAAACATCTCATCCATCCAATCACTATTGGCATTAGCTGCCAATGAATCAATTTCTCCTCCGTTGAAATAAGGTAGTTTACCTGAGTTGATAGCTGCTTCGTTCATGATAGTGGCATACTCTCTTGCATTCAGCATATCTGCTTTTCTAGCCACATTCTGTACTCCATAGTATGAGTCAAATGTGACTCTGGACTGTCCGGCTTTGCCCTTCTTGGTGGTGATCAGTACCACACCGTTTGAAGCTTGTGAACCATAGATAGCAGCTGATGCAGCATCCTTCAATATATCCACCGAGGCAATATCCGCAGGATTCAGGTATGATATATCCCCGGTCAAAACCCCATCTACCACGTATAAAGGGCCAGTTCCACTAAGTGATCCAGCCCCTCTGATAACCACTCTCATCCCGGAACCTGGCTGACCAGATGAAGATGACAGTTGAACACCTGGTGCCTGTCCCTGAAGACCCTGAAGTGCGTTGGTAGTACTTAGCTTTTGAATGTTCTCTCCATCCACCCTCAGATTCGCTCCAGTATTTAGAGCCTTTTTCTGAGTACCATACCCTACTACCACAACTTCCTGCAAACTCGACACATCTAGTGTTAAATTGGCATCTATTACAGCTTGGGCGCCCACTGTAAATTCCAGGTTTTGATACCCCACAAATGAAATTACCAAAACAGCATCTTTACCGACATTGAGATTATACCTACCCTCAACATCGGTGACTGTACCATTACTGGTCCCTTTTTCTAACACCGTGGCACCAGGCAATGATTCACCCGTTTCTGTGTCTCTAACTACACCGCTCACTGTGCGATCCTGTGCTATGGCTGAGCTACCAAAAAGCACAAGGCTTAGACATAGCAGAGACTGGAAAATCATTACTGAAAGACCGTCTCTCCATTTCTCACGCTTCATGTAATTGTTCTTCATACTTATTGCGTTAATTTTATAATTAGGTGGATTCTGTTGAAGAGTCTTTAATTTGACCATCCTCCAGAGCGCGTTGATTAAACTATTCCCAATTTTAAATCGAATAAATCCTGAAGGCGGTCAAGGTTTCGCCAGAAATGGGTACAAAAATGTCATGCGCATAAAAAAAACCCTTCAGGCCTTCCTGAAGGGGTTTTTTATGTCAATGAATCAAGAATTAATCCTCGAACCGCCGAACTAACCAACGGGGGACTCTGGATCCACTGCTTTGGAACGATACTCAGATGGGTAAATCTTATATTGGGATTTAAAATATCGACTAAAGAGCTTAGGATTATTGTAACCCACCTTATAAGCTACTTCAGACACATTCAACTGACTTCTTCCCAGAAGATCAGCAGCTCTTTTCATTCTGATATTCCGGATAAAATCAATGGGTGTCTGGCCTGTGATTTTGAGGATCTTCTGATAAAAATGTCCTCTGCTATATCCTAGCTCGTGACTCAAATCCTCCACAGAAAAATCGGAGTTTGACATATTCTCTTCCACCAGATTGACAGCCTTGGCTATCAGCTTTTCGTCCATCGAGACAATATCTACCTCAGCAGGAGTGGCTTTTATCCTGGAGCCGGATTCCTGTACCCTACGCTGAAACTTAAGCGCACTATTGATACTACTCACGAGTATTTCAAAGTTGAAAGGTTTGGATATATACTCAATAGCCCCGGCATCAAGCCCCTGGATGCGATGCTGGTCAGACGACTGGGCCGTCAAAAGAATGACCGGAATTTGTAAGGTTCTGGGATCAGATTTTATTTTTTCACACAATTGATGGCCATCCATCACCGGCATCATCACATCGCTTATCACAATATCGGGCAGCTGATGCATCATCATTTTCCATGCTTCCTTACCATTGCTCGCTACGGTGATGTTATAATGTTGCTTGAGGTTGTCCTTGAGATAAAACCGAAAATCAAAATTATCCTCCACCAAGAGCACGGAAGGTTTCAGTTCATTCCCTGGTTCTATTGTTTCTTCCCTTTTATGCACCGACCCGGCCAACTCTCTCACCAGTTCATCCGCTATATCTTCGTCGGTACTGAGCTCCCTTAAAGGCATCTCCACCACAAAAGTGCTGCCCATGTTGAGTTTACTCTCCACATAGACCCTTCCTCCATGGAGCTCCACAAACTCCTTGGTGATGGACAACCCTATACCTGTACCATTGTTGATAATATCACCGGTGATTTCATTTTGAAAGAACCGATTAAAAATCAGTTGCTGCTTATCCTCAGGTATCCCTATACCGGTATCTGACACCATGATCACCGCATTGCTTGATCCTTCCGCCTTTTTCTGGAGTTCAAAATCAAGCGTAATCACCCCACCTGGCAGGGTGAATTTGAAGGCATTGGACAAAAGGTTGAACATTACCTTTTCCATTTTATCCTTATCAAAAAAGGTGTAGAAACTTCTAACCTCGGACTCAAAATTGAGGGTTATTTCCTTTTCACGAGAGAGATCTGAGAATGAGTCGATTACATCCTGCAAAAATGCAACAATATTACCACTGGACTGACTCAGAACATGCTGATTGGCCTCCATTTTTCTGAAATCCAGTAGCTGATTAACCAGGGTCATCAATCGCTTGGCATTCCGCTGAACAATGGTCAGATCGCCTACTTTAATCTTCTCCGGATTCTTGATCATCCTATCAATGGGAGTCAGAACAAGCGAAAGGGGGGTGCGAAACTCATGACTGATATTCGTGAAAAACTTGATTTTCATCATGTCCAGCTGATGCTGTCGTTCTATCTCTTTGCGCTCATTTTCCACCTGGGCCTTTTGTCGCTCCCGATGAACAATATAGGTACGAGTGAGGTACAGTGCCAGGATGATCATGCTGAAATAGAGTCCAAACGCCCATGGCGTCTGCCAAAATGGTGGTCTAATGTGAATATTGATAAAAATATCCTCACCAGCCCATGTATTGGGGTTATTCGACGATCTCACCCTGAAAGTGTAATTACCAAAATCCAAATTGGTGTATTTCGCACTCCTCACTTCAGGAGGAGCATTTAGCCAATCATCATCAAATCCTTCCAGTTTGTATTGATACCGGAGCTTGCTAGACTGAAAGAATGAAAGAGCCACAAACTCTATAGATATGGTATTTTCATCATGATTGAGGTAGATATCACGGGTATCATCCAGCGGGTTAGTGAGGATCACTCGATCGTGAAACGCTGCTCCAGTGGTGATTTCAGTGCTGGAAATAAAAAACTTAGTAAAGAGCGTTTTCGCAGCTTTGTCGCTGACCTCAATTTCTGATGGCCTGAAAACATTGAAACCATTCTGTCCTGAGAAAATAAGATCACCATCTCTGGTCTTGAGTGAAGCATCTTCTGTAAAACTATCACCCTGAAGACCGTCAGACAGGTCGAAAGTTTGAAAATCGTAAGGCTTCAAACCCGTACTCATTCTGGTAATCCCTCTGGAGGTGCTCATCCATAAGTCGCCATTGTTGCTTTCCTCAATGGACATGACAATATTGGAAGAAAGCCCATCACTATCACGAAAGACTTTAAACCCATTTTTATCCTCATCATACCTATTGAGTCCATCAAGCGTGCCTACCCAAAGCTGACCATCCCTATCTGAATGCAGTGAAATGATACTATTATTACTGATTGGATACTGAATGGTGTCCTCGCTAAGAAAACTTCTTACGCTCTCATCACGCGGATCAAATACAGACAACCCACGACCGGTTCCCAACCAGATCCGACCCTGTGAATCCTCTGTAATACAGGTTACATAATTGGCCTTTAGCTCATTTTGTATACTAAAGTTGGTCAGTTCATTGGTCTTAGGGTTAAACCGGTAAGCTCCTCTGTTCAGGGTGCCAATCCATATATTGCCCTGAGAATCTTCATAAAGCTCCCATACACTACTACCCGATTCAGGATCATCATTTCCAAAATTAAATCTGGAGAATCTTTTGCCATCATACAGAAATAGCCCCTCCAGATAAGAACCTACCCACAAAGTTTCATTTTTGGCATAAAGTAAACTCACCACCACTGCAGGAGTAGGGCCAGGTATGCTCATATCATCGAGCACACTTTGGAAGGTATGATTTGCACGATTGAAATAAAGTAATCCTTTACCATTAGTCCCAATCCATAGGTTTCCGCTTCGATCCTCCACCATACTACTCATGTCATTATAAGCGGGATCTTTCTTGTGGACTTTATAATGTGCGAAATTGTTTGCTCCTCTGTGATGATAGTTGATTCCACTTTTTGTGGTACCTACCCACACTCCTCCATCCCTGTCTCTAAACAAAGTATTGACATTATTATTATTGAGACTTTTAGGTGCATCCGGGTCATTCAGAACTGACCTGACACTCCATGTATCCTTAACAAGTACTGAAATCCCTCCATGATCTGTGCCTATCCACATCTGATTATCTTCATACTGAATGACATCCCTGATCAACTCACTTGTCAATATTTTTTCGTCCAGAAGTCTTGTTTCACCCGTACGGGTATTGAGGTAAAAAAGCCCAAAAGGGTCGTCTGTAGAAAAAAGCCAAACATCCTGATCCATGTCCACAAACAAACGCCAGTAGTTTTCCTTTTTCGAGGAAATCTCAGGAATACCGTATCGGCGAATCACCTTATTCTCCCGAGGATCAATCATCTCTATGGCTCCAATAGAATGGACCACCCAGATATTACCCAGGTGATCAGTCACAATGTCGGTGATGGTGTTTGAAGCAATTTTGATTCCATCCTGATTGCTGTTAAACTGCTGAGTGGATCCGTCTTTGGATATTTTGACTAGGCCTCTATTTTCCACTACAAACCAAAAATTACCATATGGATCGTCCTCCATCTGAGCAATGAAAACTGGTTCGGTCTGTAACAATGTGAGGTATCCTACAGGTACCTCAAATGTTTCTTTACTCGAATTGTATACCGAAATCCCGAGACTATTCCTGACCCACATCTTTCCTTCAGGGCCTCGCGCCATCCAAAGGATTGTATTGTTTTGAAGTGTTCCTGACTTACCCTCTTCATGATAGAATGACTTGACATTGTAGCCATCGTATCGATTGAGGCCCGATAAAGTACCTACCCATATATAGCCCTGTTTGTCTTGAAAAACATCGTTAATCTGGTTATTCGAGAGGCCATTGGAGGTAGTAATTCGCTCAAATTTAATATCCGCAGAGGGCTGACTGGCTACATAACCAGAAACAGCCAGGCAAGTCATCAAAACAACCCACTTTGTCATCAACCTATTCATTATCAATTGCGATACAGATCCATTATAATTTACATATTAAACAACATCTGATTGATTTCATATGAAAGGTTTTTAAAAATGACATTCTTTACCCCAGGACATTTCAATGTTCCACCTGGAAAAACAAACACCTCAATATCTTGCATTCATAAAACCATCTCAAACACTTATGAAACCAATCTGTCACACTCTTTTGCTCGCATTGTTCTTTACCGCCTGCTCACACCCCGAGCAGGCGACTATGAAGAAATATGCAGAAAACTGGGATTCATTAGCCAGCTATGAAGAAGCTCCGGAATGGTTCAGAAATGCCAAGTTTGGAATCTACTATCATTGGGGCCTCCTCTCAGTACCGGCTTATGCCAACGACTGGCACCCAAGGAATCTTCACGTAGAAGGTACGGATGACTATGCACAGCATGTGGCCACATACGGTCACCCTTCGGCATTTGGCTATCATGATTTCGTGCCAATGTTTCGCGCGGATAGCTTCAATGCAGAAAACTGGGCCGACCTCTTCGTACAATCAGGAGCCCGGTTTTCAGGAGTTGTGGCGGAACATCATGACGGTTGGTCCAACTGGGATAGTCGCATTAATCCCTGGAATGCCAAGAAAATGGGGCCAAAACGAGACTTGGTTGGAGAGTTGGAGCGTGCCATTCATGGCAAAGGCCTGAAATTTGTGACTACTTTTCACATGGCCAGAAACCTCCAAATCTATCAGCAGGATACCGCCAACTGGCTGAATGATAGATCCTATTTCCCTTATCACCCAAATTTGTACACCTCCTCCACAGACTCTATCATACGAATGATGTATGGTAATATACCCAAGGATCAGTTTTATGAAAATTGGCTCGGGAAACTTCAGGAGGTCATTGATCAATATAGCCCCGATCTCATCTATTTCGATGGCGAGTTGTCCAAAATACCCGATTCAGTCAAACTCAAGTTTGTTACCTACTACCTGAACCATGCGAGTATGAAAGACAAAGGAGTAGTAATCACTCACAAAAATGGTGAACTACCGTCAGGAGTGAGTCTGATGGATTTGGAAAAAGGCCGAATGGATGATAAAACGGACCATTTCTGGCTTACAGATGAGACCATTGCTCATGGGAGTTGGAGCTATACAGAAACACTTGAGGTAAAACCTGCCGCAGAGATCATCCATGTTCTTATAGACATAGTAAGTAAAAATGGTGTGCTCATGCTCAATATTTCTCCCAAAGCCAATGGAGTGATTCCCGCAGACCAGCAGATGGTACTGAGGGATATTGGGGAATGGCTGAAAAAGTATGGAGAAGCCATCTATGACACCCGTACATGGACGGTCTACGGGGAAGGACCTACTGTTCTGGGGACCTCAGGACATTTCCTGGAGTGGAAAACCTACACTGCTGAAGATGTCCGTTTCACCACCAAAGAAAATCAACTTTATGCCATCTTGATGGGCTGGCCAGGTGAAGATGAGCAAGTAAAAATCAGCTCCATCAATAGGGAAAATCTAAAAGGTAAGACTATTCAGGAGGTGGTTTTACTAGGAAGTAACGAGAAGGTGCTCTGGGAGTTGACGGAAAAAGGTTTCCTGTTTACTACTCCCTCACAATCCATGAACGACCCTGCTGTGGTGTTGAAATTAACACTGAAATGAAATGAAAAATCCGGGAACCACCCCGGATTTATTCCAACCTAAAAACTACTAAACCAAAAATTTACTTTACGGAGAAAGATACTTTCCCTCTCAAGTCTCTTGACGAGGCTCCTGACGCCAGGTCATAGGTACCAGGCTCTACTGACCAACCTTTAGCCTCTACATCATAGTAAGCCAGCTCCTTGACAGGAATTTCGAGGGTGACCAACTTTTCTTCACCTGCTTTCAGTGCCACTTTTCCGAAGCCTTTGAGCTCCCTCGCAGCACGCTGGATGTCGGACTCTGGCTTACTGGTATATAGCTGAATAATTTCCTTTCCATCCACCGCCCCTGCATTTTTCACCTTCAGAGACACCTTAATGACATCACCAGCATTGTAAGAGGATTTATCAGTGCTCAAATCCGAATACTCAAAGCTGGTATAGGACAACCCGTACCCGAATGGATAAAAAGGCTCAATATTTTGGGTGTCAAACCAGCGATAGCCCACCAGGATTCCTTCCTCATAAGTTACCACATCCGGTCCTCCGGGAAAGCTATTGGTGGCATGTGCCGGTGAATCCTCCAGCCTTTTAGGAAAGGTCACAGGCAGTTTTCCACTTGGATTAACTTCTCCAAAAAGCACATCTACAATGGCATCTCCAGCCCTGGATCCATTAAACCATGACCATAACAATCCATCCACTGTAGCATCAATCTCCGACAAGTCATGCGGAGAACCCGCTATGATCACGACGATGGTGTTAGGATTGGCCGCCTTCACCGCTTTGATCAAAGCTTCCTGACCAAAGGGCAACCTCAGCCCTTTTCTATCCTCTGCCTCCGTCTCTACCAGACGGTTGGAACCCGCAAAAACAACAGCCACATCCGAAGCTTTAGCCGCAGCTACAGCCTCAGCGACCAACTGCTCATTGGGAACATAGTCTACAGGAAGTCCCCATGAGCGATTCAGGTCATTCTTTAGGTATTGTTCTTTGTAACCGAGGGCATAATTGACTTTCATATCAGGATAATGAGCCACCAAAGCATCGTATGGGGTCACTTCTGTCCTGGTTTTTACGCCAGCTCCAAAGCCCTGATTGGCATGTTTTCTTTTCGCATTATCACCAATGACAGCAATACTCCTGATCTTTGATGACTTCAATGGCAGGGCATTGTTATCATTCTTCAACATCACCACCGACTCTGCTGCCACGTCATAGGCCACCTGAAGATGCTCAGGAGTATTCAGGGTACCCTTTGCCTGAGGTTCCGAGCCAATCGCATGAATTTTCTCCATCACATAAAGGATGTTTTTTACTTTTTGATCGATCACAGATTCTGACACTTCGCCATTGCGAACGGCGGCTATCAGGGCTTCTGAGAAAAACCAATCATCATAGTTATCAATCTCTGTACCCATCTCTATATCCAATCCATACAGCGCAGATTCTTTGGTAGAATGAACAGCACCCCAGTCAGACATTACAAACCCTTTGAAGCCCCATTCGTCTCGAAGAATGGTGTTCAGCATATAATCATTCTCAGATAAATAGGCCCCTCTAAATCGATTGTAGGCACTCATCACGGAGTAGGCATTGCCCTCTTTCACTGCCGCCTCAAATACAGGCAAATACATCTCCCTGATCGTCCGCTCATCAGCCTGCACATCGATACTGCCTCTCAGGGTCTCCTGATTGTTAATGGCATAGTGCTTCACACATGAAGCCACATCGTTGGCCTGAAGCCCCTGCACAAATGGCACTACCAATTTTTTATTGAGAAATGGATCTTCTGTGAAGTATTCAAAGTTTCTTCCACCTAAAGGTGAACGAATAAGGTTAACCGCGGGTGCCAAAAGCACATGCTTCTCTCTGGCCCGGGCTTCTTCTCCCATGGCAATGCTGTAGCGCCTGACGAGATCCAGATTCCAGGTAGATGACAGGCCTCCTCCTGCGGGGAAAAAAGTAGCAAAGTCATTATCCCACCCCGCGGGAGCCCAGCTATCATTCTGAATCTCCTCGCGTACCCCCAGCGGCCCGTCGGCAGATTTCAAATGAGGTATACCCAACCGCGCTACTCCCGCTGAAGTAAACTTACCTTTACCATGGAGCATATGAACCTTTTCCTCCAGAGTCATTTGACTGATTAATTCATCTATGTTCGACTTGTCCGAATTTTCATCGGTCTGTGCTGATGTACATGAAAGCATTAGTCCCATTAGTGAGGCCAGTAAAAAATTTCTCATTTCAACGATCTATTATTTCAAACAAAAATAGATCGTTACCCCATAGGCGAAGGGATACAAAATGTACCTATGACGGCACTAAATGTCTTTATATTGTATAGCACATACATTCAATACCCTCTAATCAAACAATCTTCCATAGAAATGTGGTGAGGAAATCACCATTCTGACACCCAACCCTTTGGGAATATGAATGAAATCGCTCATCTTTTCATTTCGGAAATCCTATTGGGTGGAGAGTTCACTAATTTGCACTCACCTCTCAGTAATCAGTACCCAACCATTTTAAACTACACATCCAGCTAATGAAACACTTATTGACTTTAATACTTCTGGCTTCTCTGGCCACTCAATGCATCTCGCCTACCCCACAAGAAGGTTCTCTTTTGGATCAAAATATTGAGTTGGCAGTGACTCAATATAAAGGAATGCAAAAGCAACTTGGGGAAGGTGAATTCCCCAGATCTTATGAGAATGGCAGCTTCACCACCAGCAGCTCCGAATGGTGGTGTAGTGGCTTCTATCCTGGCACACTCCTTTATCTTTATGAAGAGACAGAGGACTCCTCACTGCTGCAAGAAGCTCATCGAATGCTCACATTGCTGGAAAAGGAGCAGTATAATACCAGCACACATGATCTGGGATTTATGATGTACTGTAGCTTTGGAAATGCCAATAGACTGAATCCTCAGGCTGCTTATACCAACATACTAATCAACAGTGCCAGGTCTTTAGCGACCCGATTTTCTCCAGTGACCGGATGCATTCGTTCGTGGGATTCCAAACCTGAGGATTTCATCGTCATCATTGACAACATGATGAATCTGGAACTGCTCTTCTGGGCCACTAAGGCAACGGGCGATAGCTCCTTCTATAACATTGCTGTCACCCATGCCAACACCACACTTGAAAATCACTTTAGGTCAGACAATAGTTCGTATCACGTGCTCAATTATGACTCGACTGGAGCGGTGAAACAAAAGAAAACCGCCCAAGGGCTCCACGATGAGTCTGCATGGGCCAGAGGTCAGGCCTGGGGGCTATATGGATATACAGCCACCTACAGGGAAACCAAAGATGAAAAGTACCTTGAGCAAGCTGTGAAAATAGCAGGCTTCATATTATCACATCCAAACCTGCCAGAAGACAAAATTCCGCTTTGGGATTTCGATGCAGAGAAAGATGCTCTAAGGGACGCATCGGCCGCAGCCATTATGGCCTCCGCTTTGATTGAATTGGATACCTATGCACCCGATAAAGGGTATCTTAAAGTGGCAGAGGAAATCCTGACCAACCTCACTTCCGACTATACAGCAGAGCCTGGCACCAATGGTCAGTTCATTATCACTCACTGCGTGGGGCATTTACCGGCAAACAGTGAGGTAGATGTGCCGCTTACCTATGCCGATTATTATTTCATGGAGGCCCTTATGCGGCTAGAATACGGTCTTTAGCCTATAAGACAAATCGATAGGTGTACTTAATGAGGAAAATATTGGTACCATCGGCCTGTTTCAGGTCGGTGGCCAAATGGCTAAATCTATTTTCTCGTGAATTGTGTGAATCAGAAGAACTGGATGTCCATACCACAAAAAGAGTGGAGCCGGGTATATACTCCCATCTTATCACAAAATTGGATCGGAACTGCATGAAGTTAAAGTTGGGGTCATCCAACTCTGCTTCAGTAATTCCATCCCTATTTTCATCAATAAAATAACTCCCCGACTCATCAGCATAATTGATCTGATCAGGGCCAAGAGAAACATGTCGTTCCTCAAAGTGGTCAGAGTTGGGGCTAAGTACCTTTTTGAAATCACTGTACTCTCCTCTGGAAATAAACGGCTGCCCCCAGTATTCCACAGACAGATTGGGTGTGATGATGTAGTTGGCCCGCACGGAGGCGCTATAGGTTACCTGCTGGATTCTTGCCAGAATGTAGTTTTCGGTATTGGTCTCGTAGCTGCTTACATATTGAAGGGCATTGTCATTCCAGTCCACTGACGGAGAAACCGACAGTCTCAGCGCATCAGTCGGCTGATACCTAAGGCTTGTGAAAATACCTCCTCCTTTATAGTAATTTTCTTGTCCAGAAGATATCCACGGATTCATCTCGAAGTAAAGCTTCTTCTGGTCGTTGGTTCCCATGTAAACCCAATATTCCGTGGTACCCGGATAACGCAGTGCAGGTCCTCCCCTCAAGTCGGCGTTTGATCTACTCTCGCCAGATAAAGTAGTGCCCCCACCCATGTACCACATATTTTTAAACTGTGCATGGGTATTAAAATTCATTGCTTTTAGAAGGTTTATTCCGCCAAAATCCCAGGTGAGGTACTGGTTGGCATTGAACCTGACCCACCGGAAGATGCTGAAAGGTTTCAGTATACGATACTGCGCCCATGTCCATTGGGAGACATAATCTGACTGCACCAAAAAACCCACATCGTTAAGCTCCACACCAGGTGAGCGCATAGTAGCTCCTGTCTGGAAAATCAGATTTCCGTTCCGCTTGCCAAATGCAGCAGTCCCGGACGTACCAGAAAGTGAGGTTCGTGTGGAATCCACTCCTTTTCTCCTATTGTCCGGCCGCTGAAAGTAGCGCTCAGAGGAAGTTTGTGTATTGTAAATGGCTTCTTCATCACCATTCACATTGCTCACCACAGCATTCAAAGAGAGGTAATAGTTTCGTTCGTTAAAGTTCTGGGTAAAGTCTACCCCACCTGTGTATGCACTTTTATGCAGGTAATTGAAATGATCTTCATCCAACCTCCTATTGGTGGCGGTAAACATGGCGCCGATCAAGGCATTCCCCTGATTGATGTCCTGCTGCACACGGCCCACTACATAGTTGGTCATGGGCTCTACAGCTACCTTTCTTCTGCCTCCCAGGGTGTCCTGCACCTCCACCATTTCTTTATTGGTGACCGATTCCAGCAGTCCCCACGAAAAGCCATTTTTGTTCTTACCTGTGACCTTGGCTGCACCTAATATTCTGGTTTTCTTCATCCGATCCACGTATTGAATGTCATCATCCGATGGAAAGTATGAAGGAGATCCTCCGATCCTTCTGGAATAGAAAAGGTTGTCATTATTGAACTGACCACCCGCTACAGATTCAGTGAGGCCAAAGTTTAGCGTGTTCTTCCCCTCCAGGAAAAATGGCCTTCGTTCCTGGAAAAATAACTGGAATGCAGAAAGATTCACCCGAGATGGATCGGCCTCTACCTGACCAAAATCCGGATTGATAGTAAGGTCTAGTGTAATATCACTGGTGAGGCCTATTTTGGCATCTACACCCACATCCAGATCAGACTCAGAACCTGTGGCGTAAGGGTTGCCCTCTACGGATGGTGATTTCTCTGTCTTACCGAGGATATACGGCTGTATTTCGAGTTGTTTTTGAGGCCTAATGCCTGTAATACCACGCAGTTCACCAAAAAGATGAACCCAACCGGGAGAATCCTGAGCAATGGGCTGCCAATAAGATCTTTCTTGCTTCCTAAAGACCATCCTCATGACCTGTATCCCCCATACGTGCTCTTCCTTATCTGCAAAGCGCAATTGAGACAGTGGGATTTTAAATTCGGCGATCCAGCCCTGATCATCCAGACTGGTCTTTAGATACCAAATGGGATCCCAGGTAGAATCCCAGTCATCTCCATTATTGGAAACATATTCTTCACCCTTAACACCGGAGGCGGAGGCTGTAAAGCTAAAGGCTGTTCGCTTGTCATTGTAGCTGTCTATATTCACCTCTACCAAATCTCCTTCAAAACCGTCTCTTCGTGACATTCGCCGAGCTACTTTGTCTGGCTCCAAATCAAATGCTCGAATCCCGATATACAAGTATTTTGCATCATACAAAATCTTAAACTTGGTGTCCTGAGAGGGTGCCGCTCCATCTTCGGGCTGTCGCTGTATAAAGTCCCCACCCCAATCTACCAAATCCCATGCCGGGTCATCCAACTTTCCATCAATAACAGGCGGAGCCTGTACCATGGTGGTTTCGTAAGTTTTAGGTTGAGCATACGATTCAAAGCATAGCAATGCCAGAATACAGACCAGGCAAACTGATTTCATCTTGGGTTGAGTTGGGTCTTCATTAAGAACGATGACTTTATGAAATACTTATCCCCAACCCTGAGGTTACATTAAAATGAGTATTCGGTTAATTTCAGGGATTTACGGCACATCCATCTGGATATGCCGATGAAATTCGCAATGATCAGCCCATGTAGAGCAGGGACAAAATGATCATGATGATAAGCGTAAGTGTGGAGAGTTTAAACAAATCTTGTTTTGCTGTTTCCTCTCCTTTTGGAGTTTGAACTTGTGTAGTTTTCATGACGGACTAGGACGTTTTGACTTTTAGGACACTGCAAATATACAAAAGGTTGTATTATACTTAGTTAAAATTGTATCGAACTCCTGTGAGAAGCCCAAATCCGGAAGGGTTGGTGGTAAATGAGGTGTTCTCTTTGGTCAGCGAGTTGATCGATCTTCTGTAATTCGGTTCTATCACCAGATCAAAATTCTTCAACAACTGATATCCAAACTCTACACCTGCCAAGCCGCTAAAGCTCACCTCACGATAAGGTGACTCGGATCCCGGACCAATGGTTAACCCTGCGATTTCCGCATCCGAACCGGAGAGCTTATTACCCATGTAAAAATTAGTTATCACACCCGCATTCAATTCCATCTTGAATTTACTATTCACAACCAGATAACCGGCTTTCACTGGTACTGAGGTAAACTGAAATTCATTCTTCAAATTAACATCCCTATAATCATATTCTACCACTTCCTGGCGGTCGATGGCTTGCTCAAATTGCTGAACACTTCTCACCTGACTAGTGGCCGGAATCACCTCCTGAAAAGTAGAGGTTTGAATCACCACATTGGTCTGAGTGGTAGCATCTGCCCGGGCATACTGTACCCCACTCTCCAATGTCCATCTGCTGCTCAATTTCAATCCAAAATTGACACCAAGTGAAACAGTTTCCCCTGGCAACATGCCCTCACGAACTGATGGTGATTGACTATCGATGGCCTCTTCGCTTGAAAGACTAAATCCGGCGCTGGACATATCCAGATTACTGGCCAGCAGACTTCCCCCTGTAGACTGGAAATTAGGATCGAAACCACCAGAACCCAGGCTAAGTCCCGCCCAGTACTTATTATCCACACCCGCTTTTCGTCTTTGCTCGAAATGGTATACGGGTAGTAAATACAATCGCCTCCCCACATAATTAGCCGCAATTGATATTTCCGGCATCAACTTCGTCAAAGACAATTCCTCAAAAATCTCACGGGAATGCCCCCGATCATTGACTTCTTCCTCTTGTTCTTGCTCGCTGGCCACAAACATGGCAGCCTGGATGTCCTGTTTATCCCTTCCCTGATCACCAAAAGCCAAAGCAGTCATCCTTTCATCGGCTGAGTCAGGAATGCGTATGGAAACAGCCTCCTCCATTGGAGCGGGCTTGTCTACATTAATGGCCAGCCGGTAATCCGGCCCTTGCTGAAAGTACAAATATTGCAGAGTACCAAGTGAGGCTGCCAGCAGCAGGATAGCCGCCACTGCCCACCTGTAATAGGTGGCTTTTGTTTTGTACACCGAAAGTTCCGCATAGGCCAGTTTTCGGTCGATTTCATTCCACACTGCATCAGGGGGTGTCTGGCTTGCTCCACCAAAAACCTCCTTCCATTCATTCTCAAATTGACTGTCAGAGTTCTCCTGCCCTATCATAATATATGACGTCACTCTTCAATATCCACTCCTTCAATAAGCTCTTGGCTCTTGCATACTGAGACTTGCTGGTTCCCTCGCTGATCCCCAGGAGGTCTGCAATCTCATGATGCTTATACCCCTCAATCGCATACAGGTTAAATATCACCTGACACCCAGAGGGTAATTTTCTGATCATTTCTAATAATTCCTTGTGATTGATTCCGGTAATGGTAAGATTTTCGGTAAAACGATTCTTGAGATCGCCAACATCCACCATGGGATAGAGATACAGTTTGCTCCGCTGATGATTGAGTGCCGTATTCACCACTATTCGCTTAATCCAATATACCAGAGAAGAGTCTTGTCTGAAGTTATTTATATTCTGAAAAACTTTCAGAAAAGCCTCCTGAAGAATATCTTCCGCCTCTTGCTGCATTTTGGAATAGCGCAAAGCGACAGCATACATCTGTCCGCTGTACTTTTTATACAGATTCTGCTGAGCAGTCCGTTCTCCCTTGCAACAGGCCTTAATTAACTCTTCATCACTGAATGCCATTCAGGTTAACTTTTGATTATAGACTCTGATAACTTACAAAACGTTGTAACCGCAGTTAACAAATTTATGAAATATCTACCACTACTTGCGATTAGTCTCCTGCTAGCCAATTGTGTGCCAGTTTCTTACACAGATACGGCAAGCCAGAAAACCATTCTCTATGACAATGCCCAATATGAAGACAACATTGGCATGGTACAGCTCTATCCTCTCTCTACTGACCAGCAAGCGAGCCTGGATTATCCCGTGATAGCCCTCAACTCTGCCGGGCTCAGTTTGGTGTTTGATCTTCTGGAACAAAATACGTCCTACCTCAATGCCAGATATGTTCATTGCAACGCTGACTGGACACCGTCTCGACTGACGGACCTACAATTTCTGAGCTCCTACAATGAGTTTCCAATCAACCAATACAACTACTCCTCCAACACCCGAATACCGTATGTCAATTACCAGGCTGATCTACCAACCCCTGACAAATCGGGGAATTACCTTCTGGTGGTATACCGTGAGAATGATCGGAAAAACGTGCTATTTACGAGAAGGTTTCTTGTTTTTGACCAACGTGCGCAGATTGATGTGGAATTTACACCCAGCGCCACGGTCTCCCAGAGGAACACCAACCACCAATTATCATTCGGGATAAGGTATCAGCAGATTGAAAATCCCAATCCACTACGGGAATTCAAGGTAGTACTATTACAAAATCATAATTGGCACACTCCCATCACAGGTCTACAGCCCACACTGATGCGGCCTGATCAAAATTACCTTGAATACAGGCATTTCAACGGTGAAAATAACTTTCCTGCGCTGAATGAATTCAGATATTTTGACCTCCGATCGATCGATTACCGAGGAATGAATGTGGTGAATGTGAGGAAAGAAACCGATCAGATACAGGCCTTTCTGGGATTGGATAAAAGCAGACATGGGCTGGCTTATTCACAGCTCATCAACGACCTCAATGGTAGCTTCTTCCTGGAAAACAAAGACCCTAATGATGGGCCATTGCAAAGTGAATATGCCCAGGTCTACTTTGAATTACAATCTGAAAAACTGGAGGGCGAAATATACATAGCTGGGGGATTCAACAATTGGAACCTTACACCCGAAAACATGATGAGCTACGATGAGAGCACCGGGAGCTACAGAGGATGGCTATGGTTAAAGCAGGGCTATTATGATTACTTCTACTGGCTGAAATCAGACAAAATGCCCTTTTATGAACTGGAAGGGAGCCATTACCAGACATCCAACGACTATGAAATTCTGTTTTACTACAGGGATCCTTTTAACAACTATGACGAACTCATTGGATACCGCAGGGTATCAAGTGGAAACTAATGATTCGGCAGATTTGTAAGGAACGGTACGCTCAGTTGGATCAGAATTCACCAAATCCAACATACCAAATCCCATGGAGCAGCAGGTTCCCAACCCACAGGTGAAGATGAAATCCTGAATTTCAGGGGCAGCGAAAAGTGTGAAAGGAAAGGTATATCCCCTGGCTTCCAGCTGTTCGCCCTGATAATACACCGGATAGATTCTTGAGAATTTTTTATTGGAAGCCCGAAGCTTATCCAGGTAGTCTTCGTCTGGTATCAACTGAAACTTATGGACCTCAGGTATGGCATCTGTATCTATCCCAAACTCAGTCATCCGTGTGATGGTAGCGTCATAAATCTGATCCGAAAAGTCGTTGGAGGAGGGCTCAATAAACAACTTGTGCTCCGGATTATGGAAATCATCAGAGGTCACAATAGGTGAAATGCAAATGAACTTCGTTTCCCGATGGAGGGTAACAGGAAGCTCCTCTTCGGCCATTTCAGGCGTGAGGTTGAGTGCACCAAGTTGGATTTCTTTATTCCTGAAAATCGCTCCCACGAGGTGTTCGACAAAATCAGCATTGGGTGAGGAAATGACAATGGTCACCCTCCGTGAATTATAATGAAGGCCTGCCTTGCTCAGTCGGGTCTGACCTTTGATTCCCGAAAAACTAAAAAAGGGATAATCCTTCAAATCATCTTTAGATTCTCGCTGTAGAATATCCCTAAAAACCTCTGATATTAAATATTGGTGGTGAAAAGGCACCAACCCTCCACGGTTGTTGACCCTGAACGTAACTCTGACCCGCATCTGATCGCAATTAAAAAAATTAGATTAACTGATCAGAAAACAGGCTTAAAGTAGTTTTTGTTTAGAAGTGATGTAAAAAAATCAAACATTGAAACGGAAGTGCATCACATCCCCGTCCAGCACTACATATTCTTTACCTTCAATGGAAAGTTTGCCCGCTTCCTTACAAGCTTGCTCAGAGCCATATTGCTGATAATTCTCCAGCTTGATCACTTCAGCTTTGATAAACCCACGCTCAAAATCGGTGTGAATTACTCCGGCAGCCTGAGGAGCCTTCCACCCTCTCTTGATTGTCCAGGCCCGCACCTCCTGTACACCAGCAGTAAAGTAAGTAATCAGGTCCAAAAGTGAATAAGCAGCCTTGATCAGCCGATTGAGCCCAGATTCCTTTAGACCGTATTCCTCCAAAAACATCAGCTTGTCGTCCTCATCCTCAAACTCAGCGATCTGGGCTTCTAATGCCGCCGACACCCTTACCACCTCCGCATTTTCACTGGCCACGTTTTCCTCCAGTTTTTGGCTATACTGATTCCCGGAATTCACGTTTTCTTCCTCCACATTAGCCACATAGATAATGGGCTTATCTGTCAGCAGCTGAAGTTCTTTCACCAATACTCGGTCTTCCTTCTCCATCTCCAGAGAGCGAGCGTTTCGACCAGATTCCAGGTGCTTTTTGAACTGAATCAGCACTTCATACTCCTTCTTTGCCTTAGCATCACCTCCTTTGGCAATCTTCTCCACTCTGGCGATGCGCTTATCCACAGAGTCCAGGTCCCGGAGCTGCAGCTCTGTATCTATTACTTCTTTGTCGTCCACAGGGTCCACACGGCCCTCCACGTGAATGATGTTGTCATTTTCAAAGCAGCGCACCACATGAATGATGGCGTCCACTTCGCGGATATTGGCCAGGAACTGGTTTCCTAATCCTTCACCCTTGCTGGCTCCTTTCACCAGCCCAGCTATATCTACAAACTCAATGACTGTAGGCACCACACGTTCGGGGCTCACTAGCCCTTTCAGTATTTCCAATCGCTCATCAGGCACGGTGATCACCCCCACATTGGGCTCAATGGTACAAAAAGGGAAATTGGCCGCTTCGGCCTTTGCATTCGAAAGCGCATTAAATAAAGTGGATTTTCCAACATTCGGAAGCCCAACAATTCCACACCTTAACCCCATAATCTAACTCTTGATTTTAAATACTCTATATTGATTAAAACCGGCGTAAATCTCTGTAGATGAGACCCTTAAAACGGTATAAACCGGTATCGCCCCAATCATGCCCGGAATCCCTGCGATGGTTGCGCCCACAAAAATAATGACAAAAATTTCTAATGGGTGCGCTTTTACACTTTTAGAGAAAATAAGTGGCTGCAGGAGTAAGTTATCCGTAGCTTGGACCACCGCAAATACTGTAAAAACCTTGGCGACGAGGATGAGTGTATCATTGTTGAATGTAAAATCACCGGAAGTACTCACTGCCACCGCAATTCCGAAGATGCCACCAAGTAAAGGGCCCAAATAGGGAATCAGATTGGCGATAGCCGCAAAAACGGCAATGGTGAGGGCATAATTGACCCCCACGATGGAAAGGCCTACAGCAGCAATAGAGAAGATGGAAATCATCTGAAACAGAATACCCAACAGGAAGTTGGAAAGCAGACGCTCTATCTTATAGAGAGCGGAGATAAAAACTTCAAAATATTTATTAGGAATCACCGCAATGACCTGCCGCCGGAGAATGCCATTTTCATAAAGGAGAAAAAAAGTAATAAACCCCACCGCCAATACGCCAATGAAAAAGTTTCCGGTAAAGGAAATGAGCTGATTCAAAATCTCTGTGAAATCCATGGTGTGTATAAAATCGACAACTCCTTTGCGTACCGAGTCTACCATGAACCCTGATGGGCCATCAGAAAGTCTGTTATTGATCAGGAAAGTCTCCACCCAGCGTACAGGCTGCACCAGTGAGTCAAATACTGCACTGAAATCCAATGAAGCCAACACCTCCAGCTGATTGGAAATAAGTGGGATAAACAACACCAGGAACAAAGCAAGCACTCCTATCACCACAGCATAGGATCCGAAAATAGCAATGTAACGGGGCACCTTACCGCCAAATACCTCAAACCGGATGATCTGGCTGGTCATAGGTCGCAAGACGGTAGCCAGCACCAGAGAGATGGTGAGATAAATGAAAATATTGGAAAAATACCAGATGGCCACACCCAGTAACACCACAAATACACCAATAGCAACTAATGTACGTTTCATCGCAAAAGCATAAAAAAAGCCCCCATAGAGTGAGAGCTTATATCATTAAGATCTTGAGGGATCAGTCCCACTTCAGTTCAGAATCATCCTCAGAAGACACATCTATAGTCTCCTCGTCTTCTTCATGTACTTTGTCAAACTCGCTGAAATCCACGTCCGGAAGCAGCTCATTTTTCACATGATCTACAGTTTCGTTCAATGCAGCAACGAATTTGTTGAAATCCTCCTTATAAAGGAAAATTTTGTGCTTTTCATAAAAAAAACCATCGTCCTTAAACCTCCTTTTGCTCTCTGTGATGGTCAGGTAGTAGTCATTTGATCGAGTAGACTTTACGTCAAAAAAGTAAGTCCTCTTACCTGCTCTTACTCTCTCAGAATAAATTTCGTCTCTCCCTTTTTCCTTATTCTCTTCCACAATTCTTAAAGTTTGTTGTTTTTTTAAGTTCTAGCTACAAAGTATCTCGAAATAGCATTTAAATATAGCATTTAAAAAATGACAAATGCAAACGGCATATTTTACTCTTTGAATAAAAAAGAAGCTTTCTTTGATGCGAGAAAAACAATCAAAGTCCGTTAATAATCAATTAATGAGTATACGCCTGGCAGACATCAAACAGTTCGAAAGCCTGGACCTTCTGGCCCGGCAACTTGTAGAAGGATTTATCACCGGACTGCATAAATCACCCTATCACGGGTTCTCTGTTGAATTCGCCGAGCACAAACTGTACAACTTCGGAGAAAGCACTCGCCATGTAGATTGGAAAGTCTACGCACGTACGGACAGGTTGTACACTAAACAATTTGAAGAGGAAACCAACCTGCGAGCTCAGATTCTGCTGGATGTGTCTAATTCCATGTACTATCCCAAACCAGGGTTGGATAAAATCAGGTTCTCAGTACTTTGTGCTGCATCGCTGGCACATCTGCTCACCTCGCAGCGTGATGCTGTAGGCCTCACCACGTTTTCAGATGAAATCCTTTATCAGTCAGCCCTTAAATCCACCAAGACTCACCTGAATCAGCTATTAACCCAGCTAAGTGACCTCCTAAGCACTCCTGGAAAAGCAGCTACCAATGTCGCTAATGTGCTCCATCAAATTGCTGATAAAATCCACAAGAGATCTCTGGTGATTCTCTTCAGTGACATGTTCCAGAAATCGAATGATCTGGACGAAATTTTCGGAGCCCTCCAACACCTCAAGCACAATAAACACGAAGTGTTGATCTTCCATGTTTCAGATCATAAGACTGAGTTGGAATTTGAATTTGAGGACCGTCCACACCGGTTTATTGACCTGGAAACCAACGAAACGATTAAACTCAACCCACGGGAAATTAAGGATCACTATAAGCAGCACATGAGTCAGCTCTATCAGGACCTGAAAATCAGATGTGGTAGCTACAAAATAGACCTGGTAGAGGCGGATATCTCCGAACCCTTCGAAAAGATACTAGGCGCTTACCTGATCAAAAGAAAACGAATGCGATGATCCGTTTCCCATCTGATCAGCTCCTATCCTCATAAATCTCTCACCAAAATCAGGTATTGAAGACCTTCCAATGACACTGACGAAGATATAGTTTTGTCTGTATCAGCCAATACATCTTTCCATTGAGTATTGGCGAGTTCATCAGGTACATCAAATACTTTCAGACTATTTCTAACATTTACAATCACCAATACCTCCTGTTTAGCTGTGAATCGCTTGAAAGCCACCACATCCTTACTTGTATAGGATTTCATCTCCCCATAATGCACCGCTGATAACTCAGCCCGGGCCGTCATAATATCCTTGTAGGCATCATAAACATCGGGATTCAGAGACCAGTTGATCGGATTTTTATCAAAAAAACTAATATTCGTGGGGTGACCTATTTCCTGACCGTCATAGATCAAAGGGATCCCACCAAGATAAGAGGTGATCACAAAAGCCGATACGGAACCTTTGAGCCCAAAATCCTCAATGGGAGTGGTCTCCCATGCATACAAATCATGATTGGTAATATATCGCAGTTTCTCTCCACCAGCCAGTACTTTAGTATATTCAGATTTGTGGGTACTGATAATGGTCTCGGCAGACATGCCTTCGCTGAAGACCCTGGCTATGGCGGTCTTAAAATCCCAGGCATAATTCATCTCAAAGCCAACTTCAAAATTAGCCAGTACTCCCCCTTCTCCCAGCAAAATCAGGTCCTTGTCCGTATGAGCTTTCAATGAAGCCAGTGCCTCGTTCCAAAAGCTATCCGGCACGAAATCAATTGCATCACAACGAAAACCATCAATACCCGCCTCATCAATCCAGAAAAGCATGGATTCAATCATCTCCTGTCTCATGGAGCCACTCTCATAGTTCAACTCGGCTACATCAGTCCAGCCGGTTCCTGGTGGCTCAATGATGTTACCATTGCCATCCTGGCTGTACCAATCCTTATGTGCCGAGATCCATGGATGATCCCATGCAGTATGATTAGCCACCCAATCTATAATTACGGCCATACCGCGATCATGAGCGGCACTTACTAAGGCCTTGAGGGTATTCAATGAGCCATATTCAGCGTTGACGGCCCGATAATCCCTAATGCAATAGGGTGAATTAACTGTCTTCACCTCTCCTATCGGATAAATGGGCATCAACCAGATCACGTTGGCTCCCATATCTTGTATATTATCCAGACGACTCTGAATACCGCTAAACGTACCCGCATCGCTAAAAGCCCGCATATTGACCTCATAAACCACCATCTCTTGAAGTGGTGGAATGATCAAGGTATCAGAAAGCTCAACTGTATCCTCTGGATTGGTAGTGGGAGGTTTGTCCAGACCATCATCCTTGCAAGCCGGGAAACACGAAATAGTGATCAATAAAAACAGTATTCTAAGCATCTTAAGGTTGTTTTTTATTCAAAATAACCAAAGCGACCAACGGTCACTTTGGTTGTAATTTACAAATTCATCTATCCCTTATCGGGCTAGTTTTTTTGAATATCATAGGTGTAATTGCCTGCCTCGTGGAGATCAAGAGTAATGGTATAATTCCCATCCTCTGGTACAGTAAGCTGGGGCTGCTCCACATAGTCTAACCAAGGGTGGTTGGCGTAGGCCAGGTTTCCATCAGTATCTATACCAAAATCAAGCACCCACTCTTTGTTTGCTCGAAACTTGAATGAGCCTTCGGCAATCATATCTGCAGTCACAGACCACACTTCAGTGTCCACATCAAAGGTGAGTTCGGTATCAAAGTCCCACCCACCCGGAGTGGCGGCACCTATGATTCCCCAATCAGTTTTGATGAGCAGGTAAGTAAGGTTGTTTAAATCTACCGAAAAGAAGTAATACCCATCGGAAGGCGCTATGAAGTTGTCCCCCGCATAGTTAGCCTCAAAAATCACCCCATCATTTAGAGTACCATACGACTGTGGCTCCCATGCTGGCTGTGCATACAGTTTGAACTCATTCGTACCCCCTGCAGGAATGAAAATATAACCCTCATAAACCCCATCGTCCTTGACTGAAGCAATGGTGGCTGCAGCGTCAATGTTCCAGCCCTGAAAGTCACCAGCAATCCAAAGTTTGGCATACTCCTGTGGTTGCTCTTCCTCCTCATAAGCCGTAAATGTAAAAGACACTACCGCCGAAACCAGGTCTTCTTTACTCGCAGCGCTCGCAATAACTCGTGTCTGGAGTGCTATGGGGTCATTGGCTGGGCTTTCCAGTGTACTGAGAATAATACTATTCAAATCTCCATAAGTGATAGAAAAAGTAGTCTCTGACGTAGTACCTAAGGTAGCTGGTAGTGAAAAATCACCAGCAGCCAGATCAATCTGTACTTTATAGCTAATCTCACTTGGGAAATTAAACTGAGCTTCGCTCCACGTAAAAGTCAACACTTCTTCCAGATTATCAGCAGTTGCAACGTCCGCAAAACCAGCCGTGGGGGTGGATATCTCAGCGGCGATCGGATCTTTCTCTTCAATAATGATTTTTTCTCCTTCTTCCTCACAGGAAAAAAGAGCCAATCCGCCAATCATGGCACCGCACATTAGTAACTTTTTCATCTTTTCTTGTTTTAGTTGTGATAGAATATTTTCAGGTGACTAGTAGTCTTTGTTCTGTTTCAGGTTGGTATTCAACCCCAGATCAGCAGAGGGGATAGGGAAAATGTCCAGATGCGAGGGCATCGTCTTTCCGTCTTTTACATTCCCCTTCCAATCCCACAGATAATCTCCGTCAGAGTACCGACCGAAGCGAATCAGATCAGTACGTCTGTGTCCTTCCCAGTAGAGTTCTCTACCACGCTCATCAAGGATAAAGTCCAGGGTGAAATCGGCCATTGAAATATTGCCAGAGGTATTGCCATAGGCCCGTGTTCTCAAGGCATTGATGTAATCCAGCGCAGTAGCTTCATTGCCGCCTACGCCTCCTCTTTTGACTGCCTCAGCGTACATCAGGTACACATCAGCCAGTCTGAAGAGTGGAAAATCGGTATCAACGAAAATGTCATTCTTACCCTTTATGCCTGCTGAGGTGATGTTTTTAAACTTCTCACACAGATAACCTTCCGTGAACACCGTGGGATTCTCTATTTCCAACGTCTGTCCGTCGGTGTAGAACATTGCCCTGTGATCAGTGTCTCCTGTGGGGTCTTCAAATGTTTCCACAAAAGTGGTGGTGGGCCTGTTTCCAAACCATCCTCCAGAGCCTATCCCAAAGTCCTTGTCCGGATCCTGAGTACCTCCCACAGCAGCGTGAATAATATAGGTGACACCACCATAGTTTCTTGTGTTATCACCATCCTCGGCTATTGGAAATATGATTTCGTTTCTAAGTCTGTCATTATCTGCCAGGAATAAGTGTGAATACTGGCTATGAAGTGTGTAAGCTCCAGAAGAGATAATATTATTACACTGAACAATACAATCGGAAAACCGGTCATTTCCCTCACCCAAATACACCTCTGCATTGAGGTACATTTTGGCTAGTAGCATCCACGCCGCGGCCTTATCAGCACGGGCATACTCGTTCTGTCTGACATCCACCAAAGCAGGAAGAATGGCCTCCAGCTCAGACTCTATATAGAGAAAAAGATCTCCACGAGCGATTTGCTTAGGCAGGTAGGCTCCGGTATCATCGTTTTCTGTCACGAAAGGTACATTTCCCCATAGATCCATGGCAAAATAGTAATACAAGGCTCGCAGGTAGCGGGCTTCAGCCAGATAGGTGGTCACTTCAGTTCTCAAAGGGTTCGAAAGACCATCCACACGCTGACCTACTTCCCTGATATACTCATTGCAGTACGCGATGTTGATGAAAATTCGTTGATACATCAGTTTGATGTAGAGGTTGTTATCTGACCAGGTCTGAGAATGAAACTCCACTAATCCGGGATCTCCCCATGCATTGATAGCCTCATCAGTAGTCACCTCCTGTGCACTCCAATAGGTTCGCATAAAAGAGGTAGTGCCTTCGTCTGTTGCTGAGATTTCCGGCTGCCCATACTCACCACGCTGACCCGTAAGCGTCAGGCCACCATAGAGTTTGGCCAGAAACTGCTTATAAGCTGCCTCATCATCAAAAATGGACGCAGAGGTGATGCTTTCATTGTCCAGTGGTTCAGTATCCAGATCGCCGAAGCAGGCGTTCAACACTGAGCCCATCAGAATCAAACTCATTATTTGGAATATTCTATAGTTTTTCATGATAGCTCTTTTTAGAATTCACAGTTAAAACCCAGCAGGAATACCCGGGTACGTGGAAAGAAATTATTATCCAGACCACCACTGATTTCCGGGTCGAGTCCGGAGTATTTAGTGATCACAAAGGCATTCTGAACCCCACCACTGATCTTCATATTTAGCTTATTGCCAAGGAGGTCTCTCAGATTATAAGCCAGATTGATGTTATCCATCCGGAAAAAGGAGGCATTTTCTATGTAATAATCCGAGAAACGGGTATTCAGAGCATTCATAAATTGGGTTTTATCGGCAAGCATGGAGGCATTGCTGAGGTATTGCATAGAGGAATACAGCGACTGATAGGTACTATTGGAAGCCACATTATTATAGACATAGTTGCCCAGACTCAGACGCCCTACAAAGGTGAAGTCCCAGTTGCCCACATTTAGCCATGAGTTCATCCCCATGAGAACATCCGCTGCAGGATTTTGGTAGATGTACAAGTCACTGCTATTGATAATTCCATCATCATTTCTATCTACAAAAGCGTCTTCAACGGGATTTAAATCCTGATCGTAAAGTTGCTGATAGGTATAAAATGAGTTGACCGGATACCCAACCCTCTGCGCCTGAATGGTACCAGAAGTCGTACCACCTACACTTCCTGTAGGCACGGTATAGTCAGGATCATCATTCAGGTTGAGTTTGGTGATTTCATTCTTATTATAGTAAACATTGTAACCCACCTCCCAATTCACCTTATCGGTGGTGATTACTTTGGCGTTCAGGTTCATCTCCACTCCACGGTTTTCCATACTGCCGACGTTGGTGAGTACAGTGGCTGAGAAGTTGGTACCGACGGGTACATCTACGATACTCAGGAGATCCTTAGTCTCTTTGAGATAAAAATCCAGCGAGCCCGTGATTCGATTGCCTGCTAAACCAAAGTCAACCCCTACATTGGCTGTAGTGGTGGTCTCCCAGCGTATATCTGCATCATAGCCATCCGGCCGAAGGGTGTTATAGTACTGGTTGCCAAATGCGTACCGTGCAGCATCATCACTGATTGTATACTTCGCTACATAGGGATAGTCATTGCCATTGTTCAAATCCTGCTGACCAGTGATCCCATAGCCCAATCTTAGCTTCAGATCAGAAACAATATGGCTTTGACGCGAGAAGGATTCGTGCCCCACGTTCCAGGCAAAGGCAGCCGCTGGAAAAAGTCCCCATCGGGTTTCCGGCGAAAAGCGGGAAGTAGCATCGTTCCTCAGCGTGAGTGTGAACAGATACTTCTGAGCGATAGAATAGTTAACTCTACCAAAAAATGAAAGCAGATAGTACTCCGATTGAAAATCATTACGCTGGGTGGATTCTGTTCCCGAAGCATTGGACGTAGAATCTTCACTGGCACGCCAGAAGTGAGACCATGAGTAACCTGCTAGCACATCCAGGCTGTTGTCTCCGATGACTTTATGGTAATTCAGGTAAAAATCAAGTAATTGATTCTGGCGCTCATTGAAATACGGACTTGTCCTGCCACCAGCTACTGTAGGAATATACACCCACTGCGTACTGTCCTTTACGTTGTTGTGGCCTTTGGTTTGAGAAATGTCATAACCAAGATTTAGATTGGCTTTCAAACCATCCAGAAAAGGCAACTGATAATCAAACTGTATGTTTCCAATACTTCTTTTGACATTGGAGGTGTTGTCTGTCAGGGCTAGCTGAGCCACTGGGTTGGCTGGTGCCAGGTTAATGGGGCTACCATCTATTCCGCCCGTCGTCCAGGTGGTATAGCCCCTCCATCTGGTATTGCCATTAAACACTTCCTTTGTAGGATCATAAACTACCGCATTTCTGATTGCACTCTGGTCTGAAAAGTTGTTGTTATTATCCATTCCTTTCAGGTTGATCTTCACTTTCAACTGATCATTAAGGAAAGTTGGATCCAGACCCAATGAGAGTGTAGTCCGCTCAAAGTTGTAGGTTTTCAACACTCCTTCTGTGTTGTTGTATCCCAGGGAAATGCGATAAGGCGTAGACTTCAAGGTACCTGACAAGCTCAGGTTGTGATCCTGTCCGATAGCATTTTTGTAGATCTCTCCCTGCCAGTCGGTATCCGCATCACCCAATAAAGAAGTCACGGCGGCATTTCCGGCATACACTTCATTGATCAGTGTCCTGAATTCATCCCCAGAATATACCTCCACCTTTTTGGGTGTGGTATAGAGAGACGTGGTGACATTGTAGGTCAGTTTTAAGTCCCTATCACCCCGCTTAGTGGTAATAATAATGACGCCATTTGCAGCACGTGAACCATAAATGGCGGTGGCTGACGCATCCTTGAGAATCGTGAAACTCTCAATATCATTGGGATTAAGGGTGGACAATATATTGGGTGAACCACCTATAGGGGTATTATCCAATGGTACACCATCTATCACTATTAAGGGATCATTGCTCGCAGACATGGAGGACCCACCTCTAATCCTGATGGTGGAGGTATTGCCCGGTGCACCACTAATGGGTGTAATGGATACTCCGGCGGTTTTCCCTATCATAAGTTCCTGCACCGAGTTCACAGCACCTTTGTTGAAGTCTTCAGAAGAAACCACAGCGACAGATCCTGTAGCATCGGATTTTTTCACAGTACCATAGCCCACTACCACCACTTCCTCCAAAGCAGCTATGTCCGTGGGCATCGACACATCTATAATAGACTTCCCTAGTACAGATATCTCCTGAGATACAAAACCCACAAATGACACGGTAATGCTCTCCCAGCCCGTGGGCAATTCAAGCTTGTATTGCCCATCAATATTAGTGATGGTACCCACGGAGGTCCCTTTGACCACCACTGTGGCTCCCGGCAGTCCTTGTCCGGTATCGGCATCTGTCACCCTCCCAGTGACTATGTGTTCATCCTGACCTCTCGCAAGGGTGCAAGTCAGCAAAAACACCACCATTAGTAAATGTTTCATCATCTTCAAGTTTTGTTTCATTTTGTTAGCGTTTGAGTTGGTATAAATTCATGTTTCCATGAATGCTGGTCTTATTTTCCTTATTCCAACAGGTGGAACCGAATGGCCTGCCCTCCACCCGGAGCCAGATTGAGGTCGATGCTTTGGGTAGAAGTCACTTCCTTTCGGTCAATGGAAATCTCCAGTGGGTTATCTTCCATACTGGCGGATGGACCATCTGCATACATTTCTGCTATGTACCTGCGACCGGGCAGTAAAAAATCCAGCTTTACGGGCAATGACTTTGGGTTTTCATCGGTTGTGCTCCCCAGATACCAGTCGTCACTGTGTCGATCTTTCCTTACCACAGTGATGAAGTCTCCTATTTTGGCATTCAACACCCGGGTTTCTTCCCAGTCAGTAGGCACATCGCGGATAAACTGCAGTGCAGGATGTCCGATGTAGTTTTCGGGTAAATCTGCAGCCATCTGCCATGGACTATAGATGGTTACATAAAGGGCCAGTTGTTTGGCCAATGTCGTGTGTACTCTATGTCCCGGATTGGAGGGAATCAGGATATCGAATATTCCGGGTGTATAGTCCATAGGACCCGCCAGACACCTGGTGAAAGGCAATATCACCGTATGTTCCGGCGGGTTTCCCGCGCTCCACGCTTCATACTCCGCACCACGGGCACCCTCCCGGGTCATCAGGTTCGGATAAGTTCTTCTCAGCCCGGTAGCCTTCACGGGTTCATGGATATCCAAAGCAATCTGGTGGGCAGCAGCCATCTCCAGCACTCGTTGATAATGGCGTACCATGAATTGGCCCTGGTGGTGCTCCCCATTCGGTCTTCTTGTTACGTAGCCTGTTTTGAGGCTATGAACTCCATATTTTTGATAATAGGCAAATGCATCCGGAAGCTGACGCTCATAATTGATGATGTTACCACCAGTCTCATGATGACCAATAAGCCCAACACCCCGCTCACGCGCATACTCCGTAAGCTCTTCAATGTCAAAGTCAGGATAAGGACGCATAAACTCAAATCGACCCTCACTCCAGTCATAGTCCCAGCCTTCATTCCAACCCTCTACGAGTACCCCTGAAAGATCATTTTCAGCAGCGAAATCGATGTATTTTTTCACATTAGCTGTTGCAGCTCCATGATTTGGCCCCTGACTCCATGTGTACTTATTCAGGTGCATCGCCCACCATATCCCATTGTATTTACCTGGGGTTATATAGGACAAGTCCTCCAGCCGGTTAGGCTCATTTAGATTTAGAATCAGATAGGAAGTAATGAGATCACCGACCTTTTCTGCAATCTGAATCGTTCTCCAGGGTGTATTGAACGGGGCACTTACTTCAGCTTTGATACCGGAAGCCCAGGGCACCAGGTCACAACTGAGCAGCTGTCCGGATGGCTCCAGAGTCATGGCCGGATAATTCACCAGAGCTGCTTCATGAATACTTACAAACAGGTCATCCTCATATTCCATTGTGAGCGGAGTATGTACCTTTTCACTGAGCTCGCTCAAAGGGTCATTGGAAAACAAAAATTCAGAATCTATCTCATCTCCGTATGCAGGAATCCACCATGCGCTCATGTTCTTGGCCATGATAAAGCCAGTAAGCTCGCCAGTGATCACAAAGTCCGTCAGATGGGGTTGCTCTGGAAACTCATACCTAAAGCCAAGTCCATCATCATACACCTTAAAGGTGATCTTCAATAAGCGCTGAAGATCTGATTTTTCCTGAAGGGTAATGGTTATCCCATTGTAATGGTTTCGAATGTTCTTCACCTCGCCCCAAGGCTGAGACCAGGTTTCGTCAAGCGTGAATTCGTTGATCTTGACTATTTTGAAATTACCCGTCAGAGATGGTTCATCCTGCAACTCAAACCCCAAGGGAGATTCAAGTACCACTGCTTCTCCATCACGCTTTACTTCATAAAATGGAACATCATTATTAATTCTGAAAATAACCTGTAGTCTGCCGTTTGGAGAAGAGATGATGATGTCAGACGAACATCCACCTAAAAGAAATAGTAAACAAATTCCTGTAATAATGATCTTCACTCTTTGTCAGTTTTGGGTTAATCAAAAAATGTATCTGGCTCCGGAACCAGGGTGATTTGACTGCCGGTGATACACTTGACAAAAGAGTTTTACTTACAAGAGATTCTCAAAAAAGAAGTGTTGGATATAGAAAATAAACGAGGTTTAAATCTTTTAAAAACCTGAAAAACAGACAGATAACAGCTTAGACTAATTCTGAAAATATAAATACCATATAGCCTTAACCGTGGTGCATCATCGATCCAATATAAGTGACGAGGCTTGAGATAATTATCTCGATGGGATTTGTTAGAGGGAATTGGATTTGAACTGCATCAAAATCGTTTTCTTGAATACCCTGGTGAAACGTGAGTTTGTCGGGTAGCTCCTTTTTGGGGTGACATTATTAAACACAAGTGCAACCACGAAGAGAATCATCGTTCCGCTGAAAACGGGAAATACCACATAGAGCCATCCCAGATCCAAAATACGCTCAGAACCAATGACCGCAATAAGGGCTGTGGCTCCACCCGGAGGGTGCATCGTTTTTGTGATTTGCATGCAAATAATCGATAGTGCCACCGCTAAAGGAGCTCCAAGCGAAATATTGCTACCAAAAACCTGACTGATAGCCACTCCAATACAAGCCGACAACACATGGCCACCAATGAGATTTCTTGGCTGAGCCAGCGGACTCTGGATAGCCCCATAGATCAGTACACCTGATGCTCCAAACGAACCAATCAAAAAAACACCATCCTCTCCTGCAAAATGAACACCCTGGGCCCAGGCAATCAGACCTATGCCGACAAATGAGCCCACAAAAGACCACATATGCTCATGCCAGTCTACAAGGGTTTCTTTATAAATCACATACTTCACCACTCTGAAGTTTCTTTTTATCCTTTTGCTCACCATCCCGTGTCTTTGAGCCTGCAAAAGTATCCGAGTTTACAGCAAAGTGGTTTCTCTAAAACTGAACAATATTTGACCCGACCCTGAAATTTAATCATCATAACACATCCCCGAATTTCATATTTTTGAAGTATGGAACTCAAGCACTTCAGACTCATCAAAGCCATCGCTGACGAGGGTAACATTGCCAATTCGGCGGAAAGACTTTTTCTCACCCAATCTGCCTTAAGTCATCAACTCCGTTCGGTTGAAGAGAATCTGGGTGTTAAAATCTTCATCAGAAACCGAAAAGAATGGGAACTCACTGAAGAAGGTCAGGAGCTCTATCATTTGGCCACTTCAGTATTGAATTCAGTCGATAAAAAACTCATGCAGATTAAACATTTCAGCCAAAGTACCGGAGGAAACATTAAAGCGGGCAGCGAATGCTACTCGTTCTATTTACTCTTTCCATCCTTTCTCCAAAGAATGTCCGCTTTGTATCCTCAGATCTCCATTGATCTCAACTTTGACGCCACCCACCAACCCTTATCAAAGCTTCTTTCGTATGAGGTGGACATAGCGATGGTCACCCGCCAACCTGGTTTGGAGTCTTTGTCCAGTGTGGAAGTATTGCAGGACGAGCTATTTGCTGTCATGCACAAGGAAAATCCTTTGAGCCAAAGGGAATATCTTGAAGCCAGGGACTTCACTGATCAGCATTTACTCATCCATTCCTTTCCTCTGGAGACTGTTTCTGTATATGAAACCTATCTCAAGCCCAATGATGTGCTGCCAAAGAAGATCAGTGCCATCCCACTAACAGAAGTCAGTCTGGAAATGATCAATGCCAACATGGGGATTACCTGCATTCCCAAATGGACCCTCAAACACGTCATTTACCAAAAAGAACTCGTATTCAAACCCATTAGTAGAAATGGATTAAAACGCTCACTATTCCTGGTCATGAGAAATGAAGATCTTTCTAAAAAGCACTTCACTGACTTTATTTGCAATTTTGAGGAGACTATTGCACAAGAATTTCCCGAAAACAGGGTGACGGACAAACCGGTGCGGGAAATGAGTTTCAATCAATAATCGCTAGGTAGCTTCTATCTCCATGATCCTCTGCTCAAACTCATCATTGGGGATCAGTGCCTTACTCTTCACGCGATTTTTGTAAGCGTAAATCGTATTAACAGAGTACCCTAAAATTTTGGCCAGTTTATCACTGTCAGATATGCCCATCCTGATCAAAGCAAAAATGCGCAGCTCAGTGTTTAGTAGCTGGTCATTTTCCAATTTGACCTGATCTACTTCACTGAAGTAGGAGTTAAAAGTGGCTACAAAGTCCGGGAAAAGCTTAAGAAACACCTTATCAAAACTATAATATAACTCCTCCCGCTCCTTTTTAAGATCAATTCTGCTCATCACAAACCTGATCTCTTCATACTTTTTAGAAATTAACTTTTGATCCACTGAGCGTTTAAACTTTTCGATTTTTTCGATGTATTCTGAGTTGATATTGAAGTAATAACCCAAGTATTCCTCTTTGATCTTATTGGCCTCTGAAAGCATGCCATTTGCAGCAGTCAGGTTTTCATTGGTCTGTCGTATTACCAGATCCTGCCTCCTCAGCTTTCGGAATTGAAAAAGCGTACTCAATGCAAAAATGATGGTAAGAACAGAGAGGATGGTCAGACCTATAGAATACCCCAAAAGGGTTTTGCGCTGATTGTCGATATAATTGAGCCGGGATGCAGCAATAACAGGCAAGATAGCCCCTACTTCACTTTTACGCTGCTTAGCACCATAAAAAATAGCGTCATCCATACTTTGGTTGATGTACTTATAGGCTTCCTCAACCTGACCATACATATATAAAAGCTCGGCCAACCGGGTCATTGCCAGGGTTTCTTTGGTAGCCGACTGGATGTCAGAGATACAGGCATCCACCAGTAGGTTAATAGCCTGAGTGGTATCCCCCAGTTTCAGGTGGAGATAACTCAAAGTGGAAGCTGTAATAGCAAATTGATGAGTCGTAAGTTTGAGGCCACCATCCAGCAGCTTATTCAAATACTTAATCGCCTCATCAGATCTCTGCTCACGAAGGTTATGAAGGCCTTTTAGGTAAAGAAAATTATATGATTCCGGATCGGACAGATTGGTAGCAAAGTCGATGTACTTATCCGCCATTCTTATATAAATCTCGCAGTAATTGGCGTCTTTGTTATAGTCACAATTATCATAAAGCGCACGAGCCATCAACGCATAGTATTCCAATTTATTTGGCTCGGTCAAATCACTGATCCTGACGGTATTGAGGGTATCAAAGGTTTCCTTAAACATACCAGCAGAGAGTGTAATGAAACCCATCTGTGTCTTGGCATAACCAATTCGATCCGGGTCATTCATTTGATAACCAAGGTTAATCAGACGCTTGGCGTAGCCAAAAGCGGAATCATAGATAAAGCTGCGGTATTGATTATAAAGTGCATCATTGATCTCAAATTTCACTTCCAGACTGGCATTGGGATTGGCCCTCAATCTCTTTTTGAGTCTCAAGATCACATCCTGCTTCTCTTTGACAAACTGTTCCTTATGACTTAGCGCTTCATCCAGTAATTGCAGCTGGGTAGGCTGCCGCTGAGCCACCAGGGTAAAGACTGCTAGCATGCACAAAATGCACAACAAACCTCTTAACCATAAGCTTGGGGTCTCACTTGATCTCATTTGGTGCTAAAGCTAACCAAATTTCAGGTTTACCTTTTTATACCACCTCTTCAGCTTCCAGAATAATCCAAAAAAAAAGCGGCTCAATCAGAGCCGCTTTTGTAATGTATCTAAACGTGTAACCACTCTTTCTTAGCGGTCAGCTCTTCTTCTGTTTCTTCGTAATCAGGATCGGGAACACAACAATCCACAGGACAGACAGCGGCACACTGCGGTTCTTCATGAAAGCCCGTACACTCTGTACACTTTCCTGAAACGATGTAATAAAACTCGTCTGAAACAGGTTCCTGGGTTTCAGATCCGTCAATGACAGATCCATCCTCCATTTCTACCTCTTTCAGATCAGTACCGTCAGACCATTTCCATTCAACACCACCTTCATAGATGGCCGTGTTAGGGCATTCTGGTTCGCATGCACCACAATTGATGCATTCGTCTGTGATCATAATTGCCATTCTATCTACTATTTATGTTGTACAACAACAGTGAACAAAATTATCTACAATAAGTTTGCGCACAAAAGTAACTGACAATTAAATGACGTTATCAGAAAGAATTGAAGCATTTTCAATATTAGGGGATAAAATTCGGGCTATTTCCAACGATTCACTGGAGGAATATGCCAGAAGAGCTCAGTTGCACAACCAATGGTTCACCAAAGAAAATGTTTCGAGGGCCTTCGAAGGCATTGCTTTTATGCTGAAAAAAGAGAAACTTCAGCAATGGCTGGAGCCTTATGAACCACTTTCTCCCGAGGTGCCAAAAATCACCGGAATCATCATGGCCGGAAACATCCCTATGGTAGGTTTTCACGACCTGCTTTCTGTGCTTGTCACTGGCCATTTCGCGGCCATCAAAACGAGTAGTCAGGACACCTATCTGGTAAAGCTCCTGATTGACTGGCTCCTGGAAATAGAGCCCAGATTTAAAAAAAACCTAGAAATACGAGAACGTCTGACGGCTATAGATGCGCTGATCGCCACTGGCAGTGACAATACCGCACGCTATTTTGAGTACTATTTTCGCAATCACCCCCGGGTAATTCGCAAAAACCGAACCTCTGTAGCCATACTGGATGGTAGCGAAACGGAAACAGAGTTAAAAGCATTGGGGAAAGACATCTTCTGGTATTTCGGACTTGGGTGTAGAAATGTCTCAAAGGTTTTTGTACCCAGAAATTACGATCCGCGAGGCTTTTTTGAAGCCAACGAAGCGCTAAACTACCTGGGAGATCACAATAAATACCGCAACAATTACGACTATCACAAGTCCATCTTGCTGGTGAATGGAGTGAAGCACCTGGACAATGGTTTTTTGTTGTGGCAACCCTCTGAGGAGCTCGTCTCTCCTATTTCCATTCTATATGCAGAGGAATACGAGAACCTTGAAACGCTGAACACCAAACTAGCAGCCAATGCAGACAAGCTACAATGCATCGTAGGGAAGGGACATACGCCTTTTGGGCAAGCACAAACCCCTGAGGTTTGGGATTATGCAGACGGTGTGGATACGGTGGCGTTTTTAAAGGATCTTTAATAACTCTAGGATGTCAAGAGTTAGCTTGATCCGGAAATTACTATCTTTATTCTATGGAATCTATCCGAATTGACATATTAAATCCTAAAGCCAAAAAGCTCCTTCAGGATTTGGCCGACTTGAACTTAATTGCCTTTCAGAGTAATGAAGAATCCAACTTTTCAACTTTTTTAGAGAGGATCCGATCAAAGTCTGACTCTGAGCTTTCTTTGGAAGAGATATCCCTGGAAGTGAAACGTGTTCGGAAATCAAGAAATGATAAATAGGGTTGTAGTCGATACAAACCTCTGGATTTCATTCCTAATTACTCGGAAATACTCCTTTCTCGAAACCCTTATCAATAGCAATAAGATAAAATTGCTCTTTTCCTCTGAGTTGCTAACAGAATTTATTGAGGTAGCCAAAAGACCTAAATTCAAATCATATTTTGATGAATCCGATTTGGATAGAATCCTTCAATTCATGAAAGAATTTTCTGAGCTCATTGAGATTCAGTCAGATGTACACCTTTGTCGTGATGAAAATGATGATTTCCTCATAAATCTATGCATCGACGGTCATGCCAACTACCTGCTTACAGGTGATCACGATCTTCTATCCATCGGAGCAATAAATAACACCAAAATCGTATCATATGGTGATTTCATGGAAGAAATGAGTCTTCACTAACGATCTTCGTGCCCCAAAGCATGTGTGCCAAAATGGGCTCGCACTTCTGACGGCAAGCCGGATAAAATTGCCGATGCTTCCAAAATCCAGACTTGGGTGATTGTCCCCACCAGAATTCTGCCATGGCCAATGGCTGCATATGATGAATAAAGGCATGCTGGAGCAACTTTGGCCCGGCACATTCCCCCGCTCCTCCCGGAGGATTATTCGGGAAAAGATCTCTCAGACTCTTCTCTTCGCCATCCTTATTGAGGAAATGGTAATGATCAAATACTTTGTCCTGCAAGGCCATGGAGTTACTTCGCCGCAGATCTTTCAGCGCGTCAATCTTTTCCATATGTCCGGTCGGTTGAGACTCCATCAACTGCTCGATCTCCCGATTGATCCGGGTGAGCTCCTGCATCCCGAGGTTCAAAAAACTACCCTCTTTTAGACCATCATAAACTGGCGGAACAAATCCTGGGTAATGATTTTTTCCACCCATTTTTCCCGAAAAAGCTGAAAGGTATCCGATTTCACCTTCCGCGGTGCGGACCACCAGTACGCCAAACATCTTCCCTATCACATTTTCCGTCCGCTCACTTTCCAAACCAAAATTGTGTTCCCAATCCTGCTGACGCAGATACTTCTGAAGTTTTTCAGCGGCTAATATGCAAAGTGGGTGCGGTTCATCGGAAAAAGGATCTGAGAAGTGCTCAGGTAGTTCATCTTCACCAATGGGTCGGGGGAAGGTAATAAAGAAGTGGTCTTTAGTTGGATTGGATCCGATCACGTGATGAAAGTGTGTTTTAAGGCAAAAGTAGAGCAATCACCAACCAACCCCATAGCCCAATCAGGTGATTTAACGACCTCAGCCTCATTGAAGCAAAAAAGGCTGTCTCTACTCGAAACAGCCCTTCCCTATATTTGATCCTGAATTAACCTCAGGAGTTGTTTTGTAATTTGATCAGGTTTAGTGCCGATCCAGCCTTGAACCAGCCGATTTGCCCTGCATTATATGTATGATTCACCTTAATGGTATCCGAAGAACCATCCTCATGCTTTGCTACGATGGTCAACTGTTTTCCCGGTGCAAACTCAGTCAGATCCACAAAATCAAAAGTATCCGCTTCCTGAATTTTGTCATAGTCTGCCTCATTCGCAAAGGTCAAAGCCAGCATCCCTTGCTTTTTAAGGTTAGTCTCATGAATACGTGCAAAAGACTTCACCAATACAGCCTTCACCCCCAAATGTCTTGGCTGCATAGCCGCATGCTCTCTGGATGAACCTTCTCCATAGTTATGATCCCCCACAACAATCGTTGGCACTCCTGCCGCCTTATAGGCTCTCTGTGTGTCGGGCACCCCCGCGTAAGTACCATCCAACTGGCTCTTCACCTTATCTGTTTCGTCGTTGAATGCATTCACCGCACCCGTCAGGGTATTGTTGGCGATATTATCCAAATGACCTCTGAACCTCAACCATGGACCAGCCATAGAGATGTGATCGGTAGTACATTTCCCTTTGGCCTTAATCAAAAGCTTCGCTCCGGTGATGTTCTTCCCATCCCAAGGCGCAAATGGCTCCAGAAGTTGAAGTCTTTTTGAATCAGGACTTACCTTGATTTGAACACCAGATCCATCTTCGGCAGGTTCCAGGTAGCCGGGATCTTCCACATCGAATCCTTTTTCCGGCAATTCCCAGCCAGTAGGAGGATCAAGCTTTACCTGCTCTCCTTTGTCGTTCGTTAATGTATCCGTGATTGGGTTAAAGCCAAGATTCCCCGAAATGGCGATCGCAGCCACCATCTCAGGTGAAGTCACAAAAGCATGGGTATTAGGATTACCATCTGCCCTCTTAGAAAAATTCCTATTGAACGAATGAACAATCGTGTTTTTCTCCTTTTTGTCAGCACCTGCACGGTCCCACTGACCTATACAAGGTCCACAGGCATTGGTAAATATCTTGGTACCTAGTTTCTCGAAAGTATTGAGGAATCCGTCTCTTTCCACTGTAAACCTTACCTGCTCAGAACCCGGGTTGATACCAAACTCCGCCGCTGGTTTCAGCCCTTTGACCAAAGCCTGCTCCGCAATAGATGCGGCCCTGGAGATGTCTTCATAAGAAGAATTGGTACATGATCCGATTAAGCCCCACTCTACTTTTGTTGGCCAGTCGTTTTTAGCAGCCTTAGCCGCCATCTCTGAAATAGGAGTTGCCAAGTCAGGCGTAAATGGACCATTGACATGCGGCTCCAACTCTGATAGGTTGATTTCAATCACCTGATCGAAATATTGCTCTGGGTTAGCATAAACCTCATCATCTCCGGTCAAATGCTCCTTCACCCCATTGGCCAGGTCAGCTACCTCACTTCTGCCTGTGGCTCTGAGGTAGCGCTCCATAGACTCGTCATATCCAAAAGTGGAAGTGGTAGCTCCGATCTCTGCGCCCATATTACAGATGGTACCTTTTCCTGTACATGACATGCTCTTAGCTCCGTCGCCAAAATATTCAACAATGGCACCAGTACCTCCTTTTACAGTTAGAATACCTGCCACTTTCAAAATCACATCTTTCGGAGAAGCCCATCCGTTCAGCTTTCCTGTCAGTTTCACACCGATGAGTTTTGGGAATTTCAATTCCCATGCCATTCCAGCCATCACATCCACAGCATCGGCTCCACCGACCCCTACGGCCACCATACCCAAACCACCAGCATTCACGGTGTGTGAGTCAGTACCGATCATCATTCCCCCAGGGAATGCATAATTTTCCAATACCACCTGGTGAATGATACCAGCACCCGGCTTCCAGAAACCAATTCCGTATTTATTTGATACAGATTCCAAAAAGTTGAATACCTCATTGCTACTGTTGAGTGCACTTTGCAAATCAGAGGCCGCTCCAATCTTCGCCTGTATCAGGTGATCGCAATGTACCGTAGTAGGCACAGCTACTTTGCTTTTCCCGGCCTGCATAAACTGCAGCAAGGCCATCTGGGCGGTCGCATCCTGGCAAGCAATTCGATCTGGTGCAAAATCGACATAAGATTCTCCTCGTTTAAAAGATTCAGAAGGGTTGCCTTCGTACAGGTGACTGTACAAAATCTTCTCAGCCAAGGTGAGTGGCTTTCCGGTTACTTCTTTTGCCTTATTTACACGTTCGCCTATACTCGCATAGACCTTTTTGATCATTTCTATATCAAATGCCATAGGATGATGATTTTAATGCTTTAATTTTTGTACATCCAAAGTTATTTAACTTTTAAAATGTTTGGCTCAATTCGTTTAATCTATTTCTTCCATTACATACATAATTTGCATTTAATGTAACAGATTGATTTGAACTGTGTTAATATCATGAAGGAGGTTGCGGGCTTCGCTACTTTCTATAAAGATTAGACTCAAACCAATTTAAAATTCAACAACCATGACTCAAGATATTTTCGGAATCCAAAGAAAGCTTTCCTCCCCACTTGGCGAGCACAAGTACTTTTCACTAAAGGCCCTTTCGGAGAAAAGAAGTGAGGTAAAATCACTTCCATATGCCATTCGGATCTTACTGGAAAATGCCATTCGAAACTATGATAACTTTTCGGTGACTGAAGCACATCTGGAGTCCCTGCTAAGATGGCAAAAAACTGCGGGTAAAGATGATATCCCTTATTCCCCTGCGAGGGTATTGATGCAGGATTTTACAGGAGTCCCTGCAGTGGTAGATATAGCATCCATACGCTCTGAGGTAGCAAGGAAGGGTAAAGACACTGAAAAGACCAACCCTGTGGTCCCAGCTGATATGGTCATCGATCACTCAGTGATGGTGGAGTATTTTGGCACTCAGAGCTCCTACCGGAAAAATGTGGATCTGGAATACCAACGTAACGATGAGCGATATAAGTTGCTCAAATGGGCGCAAAAAGCATTCACCAATTTTGGTGTGGTCCCTCCGGGCATGGGCATATGCCACCAGGTAAATCTGGAATACCTCGCCAAGGGTGTCATCGAGCGGGATGGGTACCTGTTTCCTGACACTCTGGTAGGAACTGACTCACATACCCCGATGGTCAATGGTATTGGTGTACTTGGCTGGGGTGTTGGCGGTATCGAAGCTGAAGCTGCCATGTTGGGTCAGCCTATTTACATGATTTTACCGGAAGTCATCGGACTGAGACTTACAGGTAAAATGCGTGAAGGGGCGACTTCCACAGACCTGGTGCTCACCGTCACCCGGTTACTGAGAGATTACGGAGTAGTTGGGAAAATCGTAGAAATCTTCGGACCTGGCCTGGAGCACCTGACCGTACCTGACCGGGCTACCATCAGCAATATGTCGCCCGAGTTTGGCTGCACGGATACCCATTGGCCAATCGACGATCAGACCCTGGCCTACATGCTGAAAACCAATCGATCCAAAGCTCATGTGGAAATGGTGAAAGCCTATGCACAGGAAAACATGCTTTGGAGAGATCCACAGGACGATATTCAATACACCGACCAGATTGAGCTCGATCTTGGCACTGTGGAGCCTACCATATCTGGCCCGAAAAGACCTCAGGACAAGATATTATTAAAGAATGCTAAATCACAGATCATAGACCTGCTGAAGGAATCTCACAGTCGTACCTATATCCCTGTAATGGAGCGCTCCGGCAACTGGGCCAATGAAGGAGGCACTACCGCCGAGCCGGTCACCGTGTCATCGGGCATACGCAGTGTTCCTTTGAAAAAGGATGACATCAGCTATAATCTATCAGATGGAGCGGTAGTAATTGCTGCCATCACTTCTTGTACCAACACATCGAATCCAAGTGTGATGATCGGTGCCGGCTTGGTGGCCAAGAAAGCTATTGAACGTGGCCTGAATGTGAAACCCTGGGTAAAAACATCTTTGGCACCTGGCTCAAGAGTAGTCACCGACTACCTCACCAAGGCACAACTTCTACCCTATCTGGAGGGGCTCAAGTTTCATACTGTAGGCTATGGCTGTACCACCTGTATAGGTAACTCAGGGGATATGATTCCAGAAGTTCAGAAAGCTGTCATAGAAAACGATCTGGTGGTGTGTTCTGCACTCTCAGGAAATAGAAATTTCGAAGCTCGAATTCATCCCAACGTCAAAATGAATTTTTTGGCCTCACCTATGCTCGTCGTAGCTTATGCCATTGCCGGCAGGATGGATTTTGACATGAACAATGAACCCTTGGGTACAGACCCCAATGGACAAGAAGTCTATCTGCGGGACATCTGGCCATCTCAGCAGGAGATCAATGAAATCATGGATGTGGTGGTAACCCCTGAGGATTACAAGCGAACTTATGAAACCATCTTCGATGGAGATGAAGCCTGGACGAAACTACAGGCTCCGGTAGGCAACATCTATGAATGGGACGAACGATCAACCTACATTCAGGAAGCACCATTTTTCAAGAACATCTCTGAAGAGGTCCCTACACCACAGGACATTTCAGGGGCACGGGTGTTACTCCAACTGGGAGACATGGTCACCACAGATCACATTTCTCCGGCAGGTAAGTTCTTACCCGAGCACCCTGCCGGCCTCTACCTGACGCAACATGGGGTCTCCCCAAAAGACTTCAATTCATATGGGTCGAGAAGAGGAAATCACGAAGTGATGATGCGAGGCACCTTTGCCAATGTGCGAATTAGAAATAGACTTGCCACGAAAGAAGGCGGCTGGACCATCTATTATCCCACAGGAGAGGAAATGACTGTCTTCGATGCAGCCATGAAATACCAGGAAACTGATACGCCTCTGATTGTGATTGGAGGAAAAGAATATGGTTCGGGATCATCCAGAGACTGGGCCGCTAAAGGAACTACTCTTCTCGGGGTAAAGGCAGTCATCACCGAAAGTTATGAACGCATCCACAGATCCAACCTGGTGGGGATGGGGGTACTGCCACTTCAGTTTATGGAGGGGGAAACACAGGACACGCTGGGCCTGAAGGGAGATGAAACCTTCGATATCCATGGAATCTCCACGGACCTCACTCCCGGAAAGATTGTTGACATCACTGCATCAAACCCGCAAGGTGATGTGGTAAAATTCCAAGCCAAACTACGGCTGGACTCTGGTGTGGATGTCGAGTATTATAAACACGGCGGCATTCTTAACTACGTACTTCGTCATTTCCTGAAAGGGTAATCCTAAGGGCTGAGCACTAATTATATTACCGGTTTGGATTATCTGATACTTCTCACCTGCTCTGTTAAAAAGAAAAAAGGCCAATGGATCTCTCCATCGGCCTTTTTTGAAAAAAACATAATAATTCCTAGAACTAATAGATCGTGCTACTACTCTTGTTCATCAGATACCTGATTTCAATCGTACCAGCCGAAGGGCTTTCAATAGTCTGCAACAATTGCATTTTCACATAATTCTGAAAAACAATTGCAAAATCAGTTACAGTACCATCTGAGCCAGTCAGTGTAAGTGCTACATCTGTAGCCACCCACGTACCAACAGAAGCAAATCCGTTGTTATCCTCCAGAACATAACTACCATCACGCTCTAAAGTGAACCTGCTGATAATATTACTTGGATTCGTCTGATCATTCACATAAACTTCGCTAACCGTCCAAGTTCCGTACGACATTTGAGTCGGGGTGGGATCCTCAGGATCAGCGCAGGAGATGGCCAATATGGCCATTCCTGCTATGATTATATAATTTAATAGTCTATTCATGATTCTTATTTTTTAACGATTCGAATGTTTTCAACTTGTTTTCCCTTCACAACCATCATGTTGTAAATACCATTCTCAAGATCAGAGATATCGATTCGCTCAACATAACTCTCCTGATCCTTAGTGAACTCACCTGAGATCACTACCTGACCAGAAAGGGTCATAATCTGAACCTGATATACTCCAAAATGCTCGCCTGGTACTTCCACATTCACAAAGTCAGCAGAAGGGTTAGGGAAGGTATTCGCTACAATTCGACCATTGCTGGCAGAACGTCCTGCAGCAGGTGCACCTGCGCCAACATCAACCGTACTGGAAGTAATCGTACAACCATCGTCAAATGTCACTTCCACAGAATATGTGGCGGCATCCACTACGTTAATGGTGTTGCCAGTAGCATTCCTCATCAAAGTACCATTGCGATACCAAGACACCTCGTAACCACCAGTGCTAGACACCTCAGCAGTAATCTCCGTTCCATCAAGTTCAAGAATCACCGCATTAGGAGTGGCTGTTCCTCGAGCAGAAGAAGACACATCTGAACAACCGGAACCATCTGTGTAACTCGCCTCAACCAGCAAAGCTACAGGTTCAGTCAATCCTGAAAGTGTGGTGTACACATTGGTACCAGAGCTACCTACAACCGGAGATCCGATCTCTGCACCAGTCTCTCTGTTGATCAGTTGATAAACAGTAGATGAGTTGGTGCTGCTCAGATAAACAGTAACATCTCCAGTCGCACAATCAGATCCATCAGTGTAAACATTGATGTTTGGATTGGCCTTGGCACGCTCATCTATCGTGATGATGTTCGAACGAGCACTTTCACATCCAATATCACCAGTCTCAACTGTCACAGAGTAAGTACCACCATCATTGATCAACAATGTATTGGAAGTACTAGGCTCATCAAACATTGGAGACCCGTTGTGATACCAGTTGTAGAAAGCTGCACCAGCATCTGCTGTAAGGGTAAGGTTAATCTCACCTGCGCAGAAGTCAACATTCGTAGGCTCTGCTATTCTCACAGCAGCGGGCTTCTGATTGAAGTTCACTACTACCGAAGGTGTAGTGTATACACAAGGAGCAGCAAGTTCTATGTCATCGACACCATAAGTAACCTCAGCATGAAATGTACCTGATGCTTTCACTACCCTTGAAGTAGAATTGGCATTAGGGATAGCTACGCCATCTCTGTACCAGGTATAAGTAGCACCAGAAGTGCTCTCATTATTCACCCAAAGTGTGAAGTTATCAGAAGAACATACTTCGATCTCGTCACCGTCTTCATAGTTTCCACCACCGTTGTAGTAACCAAGCATCAGGTCATCTTCTGTTTCATAAACAGTCACATAGGTGTACTCAGAGTAATCGCTGCCACATCCGTTACCGAATGCTACATTGGATACTCTCACACGGTACGAACCATCATCAGCCACTTCCAGCGTTTCGCCATTACCTACTACAGTACCACTATTGTACCATCTGTAGAAAGGATAACCAGCAGGTGCTGATAATGTAACAGATCCACCTTCGCAGAAGCTGATGTCTCCAGACGCAGTAATTACCGGTCTTTCTTCTACTGCTTCGTTGATCGTCATAGTGAAGGTCTCAGACACTGAAGTACAAGCATTCTCTACTTCAACTCCACTCCACTCCACATAATACTCACCGCTCTCAGTAATCTCGAAATTGTTGTTAGTATAACCATTGGTACCCGCAACATCTCCATTTTTGACGTCATATACTGCGCCATCTTTGTAAAGGGTCAATATTCCAGATATCTGACCTCCATAATAATTATTATCATCTTCAACAAAGACGTAGATCACATCATCTCCACAATTCGTCAGAGTTTCACCGTCCTCAATATAATTATCAGCATAGGAACTACTCGAGTACTCATTATAATAGAAAGTACTCAAATAAACCTGCTCGAAATTGTTGTTCTCAATCACAACACTTTCTGAAGAGGAACTAGCACATCCATAAGCATCAGAAGTAGACACGATAGGATAATTGGATACTCTTACACTGTAAGAATCCGCTTCATCTACCGTAATGGACTGCGTGATCTCACCGTTGCTCCATAGATAGTGTGCAAAACCTTCAGGTGCTGAAAGTACCGCAGTACCATCACCACAACTGATATCGTTACTTACTACTGTGATCTCTGGTGTCTCAGCTTTTTCAAGCACAGTCACATTCATAGCTATAGTTACATAAGAACATTCACCTTCTGTGATCCTGGCAAAATAAGCGCCGGATACTTCAAAGTTGTCGAAATCGTCACCATCAGCCTCTACGGGATTGTCAAAGTTATCTCTGAACCATTCTACTTCACTATCATCAGCGTCGTAGTTAGCCAGGCTTAAAACCACGGTTTCATCATCACCAGAACAAATGGTTTTGGTCTCACCTTCGGTAACTTCAATCGTTCCCGATGTGGTATAGCGATCTCTCAACAAGACATCATTAGGAGTAATATTAATCTCAATCGAACTGTTGAAAGTATGAACATTACACACGCTACCTGTGGAAGTTCTGGATGTCACTCTGAGCGATAAGTCAACGGCCTCTGTTAAATCACCAAGCTCAATAGTTGAGCCCGACTCATCGTCATACTCCAATGAAGCAAATACAGTATCAGCATTCAACACTTCATATAAGAAGTACATTTGAGGGTCGTATAGATAAACAAATGCCTCAGGATCACACTCAGAAACATTACCACCACTATACATACCAGCAGAAGTTCCTTTCTCTATGGGTGCAACTATCTCCACCTCATCTGAGTAAACACTCTCACTTTCAAAATCCTTACCGAGATCCTCGAAGGTATCATCATCGGCATATAACTTGAATTTGAAATCCGAATTGTTCTTTTGAACTCCATCGAATTGATCGGCATCAATCAAAGCTGCAGCTACCTGAACAGTCACACTTCCTGTACCTTCAGTAGCAGGGAATTCATAACCCTCCAGATAACCGTGAGAACCACCACCATCATAATAGGCCTTTAGTAGGTTATCAGCTCCAAATCGCCCTCTGATCTCATAATTGATGGTGATATCAGAGGCAAAACATGAGCCAGTTTCTTCCTGATCCACTGAAGTAACAATTAGGGCTTGTGGCTTGATATCCAAAGTAAGATCTGAATAATCAAAGGGAAGGACCTTAGCGTAAGTAAAGCTAATGTCATTAATTACGAACAATCCCTCATTCTCACTTTGTCTCCACCTGAATCGCACGTCATTAGACTTCATCTCATCTGTAACACTATACTTGAGCTCTTCATTAACATAATCCTTCAACGTATCCAATGAAGTATAAGTAGCACCTCCATCGATAGAGTATTCAAAAATCATGTACTGACTTTCGAAAAGATCATCGCCATCAACGTCAAAGTAAGTATTAATAATCAGCAACGAAGTATTCTCCAACTCGCCGGCCTCAAAATCCCTGGTAGTAAGCTTGCGATTAGGAGCATCAATCAGTTGAATCACATCATAATCACCTGCATGATCACTGTAGAAGTCGCCATCATCGATCACAGCATAAGCAGTGTTGATGAAATTACTGACATCCTCGTTCAGGCTTCCCAACTCATTGTCTTCAAGCTCAGACAAGTCCTCTCCAAGAGGGCCACCTTCTGTAATCTGAATTTCAAACTTATCCTCAATCACCACTATTGCTGCTTCACTCTGACCAATAAATGATGGCAAATCAATGGTAATATCCCCCAGCCCCTGCTGTGACATCAGTAGCAAGTCATCATTATAGATAAGGTTTGCATACAGGTTATCGGTATTGAGTGCGGAAGTCTCGTTCTCTACCTCTATAGAGAAAGTAACTGTGCTACCAGCATACAGAATAGTTCCCTGGTCGGCATCAGATTGAAGCTGAATAGCTCTGTTGAAGACATCAAAATCTCCTATCCAGGTATTCTCTTCAAACCAAAGTACAGTCTCTGCTTCGTTACCTACCTCATAGTATACATCCACGTACACATCGTAATTACCATTGGTAACATAGTATGGGATTTCAACTTCACCTGATGTGGTGCCTGCGGTAAATGATGCGATCATCAGATCGTCATCAGTCGTGGGATCAAATACGTCAATGTAGAAGTTAAACTGAGTACCTTCAGGGAATTCGTCCCATGTTAGTTCTTCTTCCTCGATTTCTTCCTCAGTCTTATCCAGGTAAGGACCAAAAGCAAACTCAAATGTAGACCCATTGAAAATCGCTACATCAGGATCCGCCTGATCAAATGAGTAACCATCCAAGTCAGGGAAATAGATCTCGATATCCTCGATTTTATTGTCCTTGTCATACCCAGTATACTTATTAGCATCATCGAACTCAATTTCGATATCATCAATGTTCCATACATTAGATCCTGATCCCAAGTTCAAAGGTTGACTCCATCTGAAATGGGTAGCTTCCGTGATCAATTCTGCAGGAATCTCAATATCATATGTTCCTGAATGATAAATCAGCCCATCGTCAAACATCTGCTCTTCATCTTCTGCTAATTCATAGACCTGTACTGCCGTAAAAGTGACACCACCATCTATAGAAGCCTCTAACCTTGGAACAAGACTCTTAGTAGAGTTCGCGTCAAATGCATCATCCCAGTAGAAGGTCAAAGTAGGATTAGAAGCCACGGTTAGGTCGATTGCCCGTGTCAAAAGAGAACGCTCTCCACTTTGATTGAACGTAAAGGAAGGCTCAGTATCGTCTGTACCTTCTACGGCGATAAAGTCTTCCTCATCTTCTAACTCAATATAGCTTCCGTCAGAATAGGCACCACCGGGAGTTTCCGGTATGAACGCGTCTACCTTGAAGGAATAATTGTCCCACTCCACATGTGGAGGATCTAATGTCTCTTCAAGGTCGTATGGGATATTCACTGTAAAGCTACCAGCACCATGCGTATCACTTGTAGCAAGTACAATGTAATTACCTTGTGCCTGGAACTTCAACGCAAACTCCACATCCTCAGGGAAGAATTGCGCGTTGTAATTGATCGTCACTTCTTCTCCTATTTGGATATACTTGTCTTCCAAATCTGCAACCGTGAGTAATGGTCGTCTGAAATTAAACTCAGACTCATCACCAATTACTTCCAGATACTCAGGACGAACAAATTCTACATTGTATATTTTCGAGCCATATGAATATGAGCCGTAACAACAATAATCGTAAATCACCCGATACTGAAATGTCTCTGAGAAGTACTCCTCCTCTATCAGGTATTCTAAGTCCATATTTTGGTTGCCTCCACTAAAAGTGACATCATCTACCCATTCCCATTCTTCACCATCCGTAGAAACTTCCAGACTGACCGTGAATGACCCATTGTATGATGGCAATGATCGTAGCGTAACAGTAATTTCTCCACCTTGAAGTCCAGACTCCCCACCTCGATAAGTGTCTAGTATTGAAGAAACCGCATATCTCTCACCACTGCCAACAAAATCATCAGGATTGTACCAATATAACGTTCCACTCCAACTATCAAAAACGTTATTCCCATCATTGTCATATATGTTACTCAGGTAACTACCCTGAGTGTACAGATCATATACTGTCTCGTCAAAACCCAGGCTGAAAATACCTGCAGTCACACCGATCTGTACATAAGGATCACTCTCACCATCATCATCAAGATTAATATCAGTTGGCAGAGTTGCTGTAATGGATCCTGTGAAGTCAGATGACATTCCAATAGTAACATACTCTTCCTCATCGTAATCCCAAACCGCAATGGTCAATTCGGCATCTTCGCCTGGCTCACCAGATATATCGTACTCAACTGTAATAGCAGAGCCAATGACGGCATACTCCTCTCCTCCGATAGATACTGAAGGATCGTAGCTAATACCTGTGATAGAAATTCCAAGGTCGTAGATAGGTAGGTAAACCGTTCCGTAATCCACACCGTTCACCATTAGGTACATTTCATAGTCACCCGCTTCAAGAGGTGGTACAGTGAAATCCATGGTGCCAAGTGTCACATCAGCTACTTCTCCTACCAAGATGTCATAGCCACCAGCAATGTCTCCATCCAAGTATAGTTTCGCTCCTGTATTAGCTGGGAATTCACCCGCATCAATTGTCCAATCCAATGTAAGCTCAGTCATTGGATAAGGAACAGTTTCAGAAATATTCAAGGGACTCAAGCTGATTACGGGTTCGTTCAGACTGAAATAGGACTCATCATAGTCAATTTCATCTGCCCTGTTGTCACCAGAATCCATATAAAAAGCATTCAGATACCAGGAATCCTCATTGTCCCCAATATTAGACTCTTGCCTGAATCTGAAGATTACCCCATCAACTAATACAGCCGAAGGAAAATCAAAATCAGCCTCTTCATTATCAGTACCATAAAAATAGAAAGTCTCACTGTAGTCATCTTTGAAAGGTAGATCGTTGAGAACAAATGAGCCAATTTCCGTATACGTAGCCCCATCATCTGTGCTATACTCAAAAACGATATCAGTACCTGCAGGACTGGGCTCGTCATTTAACCTGGCTAATTGGAAACCCATTTTAGGATCAAGAAGACCCGCAAGATTTAAGGCTTGTGTAGTGGCGGATCGTTCGCCAGCTTCATAAAAATAGGCATCACTACCGTCATCTTCGCCACCTACAATAACTGTTTCCTCTTCATCGGGTTCCTCTTCATTCAATTCAGCTACGAAATCCGCATCAAATTCAAAACCAGCATTGTAAGAAGCATCAGCCAATGCATAAGGGACAATCTCAAACCAAAGATTTTCGTTATACGCCATATCTACAGGAGCATCGAAGGTGAATTCCACCAATCCAAGACCATCATCTGTATCAGAAGGTGTTTCACTGATCACTACACCATCTACCACCAAAGCATAGTTATAGTCAGAAACAGTACCTCCATAGAGCGTGCCTGACAGTACCAACTCGTCTCCGGGATAAACAGAACCTTCCAATACGCTAACATTTTCGTTCAACAGGTCGTCTATTTCAAGGGTGTATGAATTGATAAAATAGTTACTTCCTGTTTCTCCATCTATATCATCATAGGCATCACCAATGTTAAATTCGGCAACGTTTCCATCATCAAAAAACATCTCCCAACTCAATTCATTAGTCCCCAGTGTATCTGATCCCACCTGACTGATCTTAATGATGGTAGCAGGAGATTTGGCTGCTTCAGGGAGTGTAAAATCAACCCAGCCATTTCCTCCATAGAAGTTCGATGAGTCAGAATCGTTTAACAAAGTAGAGTAATTAGTTCCTCCATCGGTAGAGTACCTTACTCTCACATAATTATCCTCACCTACACTCGCTACACCCAAATAAACTGACATGTAGACGGGCTCATCTGTATCTAGATCCACAGATGTGCTGGTATAAGACCTGGCTCCCGCACGATAAAATGAAAGACCTCCATCTACGGCTCCTCCTGTATAAGTGTAATTTGAAGCATAGAGTGTTTCCAAGTCATCTTCGAAGGTTGAACCTACAGTTATAACAACGGTTAACTCCACGTTGCCAGTCTCCGGCCACGCAAAGTCAATGTCAATGTCAGACTTTGTAGATCCGGTCACCACGCTACCCAGAACATAATTTTCCTCCAAGGTACCATCCCAGTTGTACACCAACCATAGAGTGGTATCGCCGCCATTATATCCGGAAGCGTCCACGTTGACAGTCGTATCTTGACCCACATAGTGTGTTACACCTGGGTCAGGGGCATCTTGAATGTATTGCCCCGTGGCACTAAATGCAAAAAAGCTCGTCATCATGACCAGCATCAATGCCTTTAGATTCTGCCTAAATAATTTCGTTAATGTTTTTTTCATGTTTACGGTGATTTTAATTAGAATAATTTAAATCCTATTCTGATCGTGTTTTGTGTATTCACACTCGCATGGCTATTGGTAACAGTTCCCTGATATACCTCGCCATCCACTGAAACTTCGTTTTTCTTATCGTTGTAAAATTGGAAGCCAATTTCAGCACCAATATAGAATTTAGAAGATAAATGATACTCAGCACCTGCTCCTACAGCCACACCATACCTGAAATGACCTCTATAAGTATCACTAAAGCCATAATTGGTGCCTGAAGGAATCTGAGTACTTCCACTCACAGATGAACCGGTAGTAGACTCACGGCTGGCCACACGACCTCCAAGAATCACATCCAGTGCTGCATAGGATCTGAATGAACCATCCACTCTCAAATGATACTCACAACCTGGCCTTACCTCAAACTCATTGAGGTTAGTCACCACGTCGGGGGTTGATTGAGTTGTGTTCACGGTCATTCCGAATCCCAACCGGGGAACAATGACATCTGTCACTGCATATCGTGCCCGGAAAGATCCAAAATCAAGAAGAGAGCTACCCGAAAAAGGTGTTCCCGTGATTTCGATGAGCAAATCCCCAGGATCGAAAGTGCCCCCTGCCGATGATTCATCTGGATCATCCTGAGCATAGAGGAAACTCCCGGAAATGAGAATTGCCGTTAAAACCATTAGTAGTTTTTTCATAAACATATTGGTTAGGTGAATAAAAATTTCAGCGGTTATTTTAGTTAAACCAGAGTAAACTTAAGAAAAATAAAACGACTTGTCTATACCTACTTTCGGGTAATTGCTGATTTTTCGATTAATAAAAATTAAAAAAAGTGACCTCTTTATTACAATTAATTTATGTATGCTCTACTGAATAAACGTCAAACCCCCTTATTTTCAATATATTTTGCTTGATCTATGTTATCTTTTTGTTAAATCCATATTTTCGATCAACCCTTATCTTTGCCCCCTAAATCAACCTTACCTAACGATTAAATCCATGACCGCTGACCACAAATCCTTCGATCTCTCCAAAACAGCCTACTTTTTATTAATCCTTGTTAGCACTGTGATCATCCTCATTTACTCGGAGGATTACATTGTTCCTTTCATCATCGCACTCATTGTGTGGTTTATTATTCACGAACTTCGGGAGAACATCCAGCAAATACCCTGGATGAAAAGAAATTGTCCGATGTGGCTCCAAAGTGCGATTGCTTTTATTGTGATCAATGTCGTCATTCTTATCATTATTGAGCTCCTGATGTATAGTATGTCCAACCTGATGAGCTCTTTGGAGCTGTATGAATCCAACCTGGACAAGAGCCTGATGGAAGTAAATGCCCTCGCCGGCATGGATGTGACCTCTCATCTATATAGTTACCTGGAAAAACTGGATCTGACAGAGTTGGCCTCCAGCCTGGCTGATTATATCACTGTTTTGTTAGGTGATGCATTTCTCATCTTACTGTATGTACTTTTCTTATTGATAGAGGAAAGCATATTTCCGGAAAAACTCAAACGGCTGTATCCTTCGGAGAAGCAACAGCGCAAGACCGTCAGGTTATTTAATAAAATGGATCATAACATCAGTCGATACCTCACACTCAAGACTCTGGTGAGTTTGCTTACCGGACTCCTTAGTTATTTCGCACTCATTGCTTTTGGCATAAATGCCCCGATTTTCTGGGCTCTGCTGATTTTTGTACTCAATTATATTCCCACCATTGGTTCACTGATCGCTACACTGTTCCCGGCTTGCTTCGCCATTCTACAATTCGGCGAACTGGCTCCATTTGTTTACATCCTGCTGTCTGTTGGAGCGATACAGGTTATAGTGGGTAACGTAATTGAACCAAAAGTAATGGGTAATTCACTGAATATCAGCTCACTGGTTGTTATACTATCCCTCACCATCTGGGGAGCCATCTGGGGTGTAATGGGTATGATCCTGAGTGTACCCATTACGGTGATGATGATAGTGGTTTTTGAGGAAATCCCGAGTCTCAGATTTATAGCAGTCATGCTCTCTGAAAAAGGTGAGCTCAATGCACTGGAGGAAGACTAATCATCGAGGTTTCCGCGAACTTATCGATACCTTTGATGTTACCAACAATAAAAAGAAATCAACTATGAAAAGATTGAGTTTACAAACGTTCACCATTTTTCTATCCGTAATTGTATTTTATTCTTGCGGACCTTCTAAAAAATCAGAAACCTCTGAAGGTACGGTATCTGCTCCGGTAAAGAAATATACACTTACTAAGGCTCCTGCTTCATTTGACTACCCGGATGCCGGGCTCGCTTTGGTTTCCTCCACCGACAATCTGGACACCGGAGATGTGGCTTTCGAATTTGAGGTCACCAACTATGAGCTGGCCGTTCAAACGCCTGGTGCTGAGACTCGAGGAATTGCGAACTCCGGAAAAGGACAACATATTCATTTCATCCTGAATAATGACCCCTACTCTGCCCACTACGAGTCGGCTTTCACTAAAAATATCCCTGAAGGGAATCATGTTGTGCTTGCTTTCCTTTCGAGATCATATCACGAGTCTGTGAAAAATGGAATGGCTTATGTACTCAAAGAGATTACCGTGGGTACACCCGAAACCACGGGAGATTTTGATGAGACGGCACAGCACCTTTTCTATAGCCGTCCCAAGGGAACCTATAGCGGAGCTGATACAGAAAAGTTGATGCTGGATTTCTTCCTGTTCAATACGGAGATCTCTCCTGAGGGCAACAAGGTGAGAGCCACGATCAACGGAGAAGAAAATTACATTACCGAATGGGCTCCTTATTATATAGAGGGATTGGGCAAAGGAAAAGTCAATGTAAAACTGGAACTCCTGGACAAAGACGGAAACCTCATACCCGGCCCCTTCAATAGTGTCGAAAGAACGGTCACTTTGGAGTAAGTTCTACCCAGGCCTAATAAAAAATCCCAATGGGCATTCCATTGGGATTTTTTATTGCATTATTTAAAAACTCCACACAGTCAGATTTCGGTTAATGGTCAGTCCACCCACTCGGCCATAAAGAGGTTGGTATCTCTGTTTCCCCCATTGAATCGATTGGAAGCCCACACCAGATACTTCCCATCAGGGCTAAACATGGCGAATGAATCAAAAACCGAATCAAAAGTAACTCGCTCCAACCCTGTACCTTCCAGATTGAACATGTACAAGTTGAATGGAAACCCGCGCTCTGCTTCGTGGTTAGAAGAAAAGATCACCTTCTCTCCTGAGGGGTGAAAAAATGGTGCCCAGTTGGCATTCCCCAGCTTGGTGATTTGCTTAAGATCACTTCCATCTGCATTGCAAACAAAAAGCTCCATTTCAGTAGGCTGCACCAGTCCTTCTGCCAAAAGTCCCTTGTAAGTGGCTATTTCCTCCTCAGTCTTTGGTCTGGAGGCTCTGAAAATCAACTTTTCTCCATCAGGTGAGAAAAAGGCCCCTCCATCATAGCCTAGCTCATCTGTGATCTGAACTACATTTTCACCACTCATATCCATGGTATAAAGCTCCAAATCTCCAGAGCGCATAGAGGTAAAGACTATTCTATCGCCTTTCGGAGAAACCGTAGCCTCAGCGTCGTATCCGGCTGTATGAGTCAGCTGTTTCAGGATATTTCCATTCAAATCTGCCGTGAAAATATCATAGTCCGCATAAATTGGCCACACATATTTGCCACTGGCCGATCGCATTGGACTTTCAGGGCAAAGTGAATCTCCTAAATGGGTGGAACCATACACGATGGTGGTGTCTCCCGGAAGAAAATAGGCGCAGGTAGTCCTTCCCAGACCCGTACTAATCATAGGGGGTTGATACCCCGCCTCCGCTTTGGATATATCCAGTTTGAAGATCTGATCGCAAGCCACACCCCACGCATCAAAATCAGATTGAAAAATCAGTTGATCACCACCGAAAGACCAGTAGGCTTCGGCATTATTTCCTCCCCAGGTGAGCTGCTTCACATTTTTAAGATGAATCTCTTGCTCATATTTCAAAGTATCTGATTCCATACCTTCAGAAGTAGTATCATTAGGGGTGGTTTGGCATGATGTTACGAAAACAATTCCAAGTATATAAATTAAGTGTTTCATCGGGTTTATCTTAGTCCACGCGAAACTAATACATATCTTCATGATCATGCGGACACCTCTTTTCATTTTCGTTTCCCTTGTACTATACAGCTGTACTCAGTCATCTCCAGACTTCCTCAGTCAGGCCCGTCGTGATCTGTCCATTCTTGCTAGTGACTCTCTGGCCGGACGTGAAGTGGGTACTGAAGGCGAAGCATTAGCCGCAGCATACATTTCCAAACGATTTGAGGCACTGGGGCTTCAGCCTGCCGGTACTGCGGGATGGAATCAACCATTTTTTGTGAAAGAATCACAAAATCCTCATGAAAAACCCATGCTTTCGGCTGAGGACTCCACCGCAGGAACTTCAGGAAAAAATGTCATCGGACTGATGGATAACCCTGGAGATGAGGTAGTCATTATAGGAGCTCACTTTGATCACCTGGGTTATGGTGGCTTTTCGTCTCTTCACCGGGGAGACTCAGCCATACATAATGGTGCTGACGATAATGCAAGTGGGATCACCGCCATGTTTCTCATTGCGGAAATGCTACAAAGCAAAAACATCCAAACTGATGTCCTTTTCATTGCTTTTTCAGGAGAAGAAAAAGGACTATGGGGCTCAAACTTTTTTGTAAAAAACCCAACGATTGACCTTAGCACAGTTGATTTTATGATCAATATGGATATGGTGGGCAGACTTGATTCAGCCAAGGGAATGGCCATACACGGCACAGGCACAGCCCCTCAATGGTCACAAGTCATTGACACGACCAATACAGTTAATTTGAAGGTGATCAAAAAGGCATCTGGTATAGGTCCCTCAGATCATACTTCGTTTTATCTTCAGGACATACCTGTACTCCATTTCTTCACTGGTCAGCATGAGGATTATCATAAACCCACAGATGATGCCGAGCTCATCAACTATGAAGGGATAGTTCGCATCGCTACTCACATCACCAATATCATCACTTATCTCGATACCCAACCTAAACTCACTTTCCAGAAAACCAAAGATGAATCCAGCCAGGGTCCACGTTTCACTGTATCACTAGGGGTGGTGCCGGATTATTTATATGATGGAAAAGGGATGCGCATTGATGGTATCAGTGAGGACAAACCAGCTCAAAAAGCTGGCCTGGAGGAAGGTGATGTGGTTATCCAGCTGGGTGATAGCACTGTGATTGATATGATGAGCTACATGCGAGCCTTGTCCTCATTCAAAGCTGGAGACGCCACGGAAGTAATTGTGAATAGAAATGGCGAAAAACTGGCGTATGACATTCAGTTTTAAATGAGAAAATTTATCCCCTTGCTTCTTCTGTGGTCTTGCCAGACTTCCGAACCGGCTCAGATGATTCTGGATCGTCACAGGGAAACTGTGGGCGAAACTTCCAATATCAGGTCTCTGACCACTCTATCCAACTGCATGGGGCCGGAGGGTCAATACACCACCTATACCGCCTCCTCTTTCACAGACGATTATGTCCTTTTCCAGCAGGATTACACCTATAAGCCAAACCCCTTCTATGCCCTTATTTTGACGAAAGATGAGGGCTATGGCCTGGATGAAAACATGGTCATACAGGGCCCACTTTCCAAACCCATTATTGCTGTTTTGAAGGCCCATGAGTTTCACGAGGTAATGCTTCAGCCGGAGAGTCGATACTTTAACATGCGACTGCTTGAGGATACTACTTTTTTTGACCAAAAGTGCCACCAATTAATCGCAAGTGACCATCTGGGGCTTCCGGTTCGCTTATATTTTGATCAAAAGTCACGTCTCATGGCGGGGATCTCGCAGGTCAATCCCTACAAAAAAGGAGAGATCATTCAGGTACATTTCGAAAAGTGGAACAAGAAAAACAGCCCCGTGATCTTCGAGCAACTTACCATTCTCCAGGGGTCCGAAACCTATACCTTTGATTACGAGTCTGTAGATTTTTCCACTCAATCAATCGTAAAAATGACATTCGGGCAACCCTGAAGCGCGCCCCTCTGAGTTTCCTACTTAATGTGCCTCCACGGCCATTCCCATTCAGGGAAGCTCCACGCGCTACTGAAAACTAATGAACATATCCACAAGTTTTCCACAGCATAGAAATACCCGACCTACATGACCCAATTGGCCGTGGGATTTTCTTATTTTGTTTTTTGTTGCAATAAGCAAACCACCACACTTCATGTACTTAATCTTTGATACGGAAACCACTGGTCTTCCCAGGAACAAAACGGCACCTCTTACCGATTTTGACAACTGGCCCAGACTGGTACAACTGGCCTGGCAGCTACACGACGCAGAGGGAAATCTAGTTTCTCAAGGTAATCATGTCGTAAAACCTGAAGGGTTCACCATTCCCTTCAATGCCCAAAAAGTACACGGTATCTCCACCGAGCGCGCACTTGAGGTGGGAGAAGACCTGAAGGGTGTACTGGACAAATTCTCTGCGGACGTTCAGCGCGCTAAGGTTTTGGTTGGACATAACATTGAGTTTGACAATAAAATCATTGGGGCAGAATACTTGCGCACAGACCAGGAAAACCTCCTGGAAGCCTACCCCAATATCGATACTTCCACAGACACAGTGGAGTTCTGTCAGCTCCAGGGAGGTATCGGCGGCAGGCTCAAGCAGCCGAAGTTGATAGAACTTTATACGAAATTATTCGGAAAGCCATTCGATGATGCACACGATGCGGCCTACGATGTGGACGCCACAGCCAGGGCATTTTTTGAATGCCTTCGAAGAAAAATCATCAAAACATTTGATGATACTGACCCTTCCAAAATCACTTATGAAGCTCCCGATCTGGAAGCAGCCAATTTTTCCTGGGCTCGCGAAAAACGTACCGGACGGGCCAGCAATGAAGAAGTAGCTGTAGAAGACATTAAAGGCCCTTTTTGCCATCTGCATGTTCACTCTCAGTTTTCTGTGCTTCAGGCCACCCCCAATGTGGAGTCTATCGTGGCTAAAGCCAAAGCTTTTGACATGCCGGCGGTGGCCATTACTGACCTGGGCAACATGTTCGGAGCTTTCAAATTTGTGAGAGCGGCACTCAATGCGGGCATTAAACCCATTGTGGGGTGTGAGTTTTTTGTAGCCGAAGAGCGATTGAAGCTTCAGTTCACCAAAGACAATCCCGATCGGCGCTTTCAGCAGGTGCTGATGGCCAAAAACAAAAAAGGCTACGAAAACCTGGTTAAGCTTAGCTCCTATGCCTACATAGAAGGGCTCTATGGACTCTACCCAAGGGTGGACAAGGAACTGATCAAAAAATACCGCGAAGGGGTGATCGCTACCAGTGGCGGGCTCTATGGAGAAATCCCCCACCTGATCCTGAACGTAGGTGAGCACCAGGCAGAAGAAGCCTTACAGTGGTGGCTGGACCTGTTCGGAGATGATTTCTATCTGGAAATCAACCGACACGGACTGGATGAGGAAAATCACCTCAACGATGTACTCATCGGTTTTGCCAGAAAGTACAATGTAAAGATGATCGCGGCTAATGAACTCTTCTACCTTGACGAAGAGGACTCTAAGGCCCACGATGTACTTATTTGTATCAAAGAAAATGAAAAGCAGAGTACGCCCATCGGCCGTGGAAGGGGTTTCCGTCCAGGGCTAAAAAACTCAAAGTACTACTTCAAGGACCAGGAGGAAATGAAGGCTGCATTTACTGACCTGCCTGAGGCCATTGAAAACATTGCGGAACTCATCAGCAAAGTAGAGGAGTTCAAGCTGGAACGTGATGTGCTCCTTCCGGCTTTTGATATCCCGGAGGAATTTAAAAACCCAGAAGACGAGGTTGATGGAGGTAAACGTGGGGAAAATGCTTACCTGAGGCACCTCACCTATATTGGCGCAAAAAAACGCTACAAAGAAATCACCGAAGAGATCAAGGAAAGGCTGGATTTTGAGCTGGCCACCATCGAAAACACGGGCTATCCCGGGTACTTCCTGATTGTGCAGGATTTCACCAGCAAGGCCCGCGAAATGGGCGTGGCGGTAGGTCCCGGAAGGGGCTCTGCCGCAGGATCTGCGGTGGCCTACTGTATAGGAATCACCAATGTAGACCCCATTGCTTACGATCTCCTGTTTGAGCGTTTCCTGAATCCAGACAGGGTATCACTTCCCGATATTGATATTGACTTTGACAATGAAGGACGGGAAAAGGTGATAGACTATGTGGTGAAAAAATACGGGTTCACCCAGGTGGCTCAGATCATCACCTACGGTACCATGGCGCCAAAGTCAGCCATAAGGGATGCAGGGCGAGTCATGGAGCTACCACTGCCGGAAACAGACTCCATTGCCAAGCTGGTACCCGAAAAACCAGGAGCCAAATTCTCCAAAATCTGGGGCGAGGTACCCGAACTCGAGCGAATGCGGAGAGGCAAAGACCTCCCCTCTCAGGTGCTGAACCAGGCGGTAATTCTGGAAGGTTCACTCAGAAACACCGGGGTACATGCCTGCGGGATTATCATCACACCAGATGATATGACCAATTTCGTACCACTCGCCAAATCCAAGGACTCAAGCCTTCTTGTCACACAGTTTGACAACAGCGTGGTAGAATCTGCCGGAATGCTGAAAATGGACTTTTTGGGTCTGAAAACACTTTCTATCATTAAAACAGCGATAGAGAATGTAAAAAAACGGCACGGCATAGTCATCGATATAGATGAAATCCCACTCGATGACCCTAAAACCTACGAACTCTATCAAAAAGGTGAAACCAACGGAACATTCCAGTTTGAATCTCCGGGCATGCAGAAGCACCTGCGGGCGCTCAAACCCGATAAACTGGAAGACCTTATAGCCATGAACGCCCTGTATCGTCCGGGACCTATGGAATACATCCCGGAATTCATCGACAGAAAACATGGCCGCTCCAAGATTCAGTATGATGTGCCAGACATGGAGGAATACCTGGCTGAAACCTACGGAATCACGGTCTATCAGGAGCAAGTAATGCTGCTCTCGCAAAAGCTGGCCGGCTTCACCAAAGGTGAAGCTGACGTTTTGCGTAAGGCGATGGGTAAGAAGCAAAAGCAGGTGCTCGATAAGATGAAACCCCAATTCATCGGGCAAGCCAAAGAAAAAGGACACCCGGAAGACAAACTGGAGAAAATCTGGAAAGACTGGGAAGCCTTTGCAGCCTATGCCTTCAATAAATCACACAGTACCTGCTACTCTGTGGTGGCTTATCAGACCGGTTACCTCAAAGCCAACTATCCGGCTGAATACATGGCCTCTGTGCTCACGCATAACCAAAGCAACATTGAAAAAGTGAGCTTCTTCATGGAAGAATGCCGTAATCAGGGCATCAAAGTGTTGGGACCTCACGTGAATGAGTCAGGCCTCAACTTTGAAGTGAATGCCGCCGGCGAGATCCGCTTTGGACTGGGGGCCATCAAAGGTACTGGTGAATCTGCCGTGCTGGCGATAATTGAAGAACGAGATGCCAATGGCCCATTCAGTGATCTGTTTGATTTTGCCTCGAGGGTAAACCTCAGAGCTGTGAATAAAAAATCATTCGAAAGTCTGGCTAAAGCCGGAGGATTCGACTGTTTCGATGAGTTTCATAGACGACAGTACGTGGAGCCTGATGAAGAGGGGGCCAGTCTGATCGAAAAGGCCATTCGCTACGCCAATAAACTTCAGCAGGAAGAGGACAGTGCGCAGGCTTCCCTGTTTGGGGGGGGCAGTGAGTCCAATGTAGTGATGCGCCCGCGCATTGGCAAAATAGAGCCCTATGGTGAAATAGAAAAGCTCAACATAGAGCAGGAAATGGTGGGCCTGTACATCTCGGGACACCCATTGGATCAGTACAAGTTTGAGATGAAATACTTCACCAACACCAAGCTCAGCGACCTGGTGGACCTGGAGAAGCTTCAGGGTAAAGAGATCAAATTGGGTGGTATGATCACTGAAGTGGCACATCTCACCACCAAAAAAGGGAAGCCTTATGGGCGCTTCAAAATCACAGGCTACTCAGACAGCCATGAGTTTTTTCTCTTCTCACCCAGCTACCTGGATTTCAAGGCATACCTGGAGAAGGGTTGGTTCATCTACATGACGGGAATTGTGCAAAACAGATGGAGCGGTACCGACCTGGAGTTTAAAATCACCAGCATGGAGCCACTGAGCGATATTCGTGAGCGCATGGCCAAAGGGATAGAACTGCAAATGCGGTTATCCGATGTGAGTCCGGCACTCATCGGAGAGCTGGAGCGCTATGGCCAGAAATATCCCGGAAACAACGTATTCAAGCTCAATATCATGGGTGCTTTTGAGGAGCGAATGATCAATCTGGAGATGATGAGCAGGAAAATATCTGTGGACATCAATGACGACCTCATCAAGGAGCTGGACAGGCTGGAAGACATCAGCTACCGGGTGCTGACCAGCTGATCTTTATCCCTATTGTCCGAGAGACAACAAATGAATACTTAAATAAAAAGTGGATCAACAAAAAGCATATCTTTGCCGTTATCAACTTGAATTATAATTATTAACTGATATAAAAATGGCACATCCATTAGAATTAACTGATCAAAATTTCGAAGAAATAATCAATACCGATAAACCCGTACTTGTGGATTTCTGGGCGGAATGGTGCGGACCTTGTAAAATGATCGCCCCTGTAGTGGAAGAGTTGGCTGCTGACTATGAAGGCAAAGCTGTGATTGGCAAAGTAGACGTGGACTCAAACCCTGAGATTTCTGCAAAGTTTGGCATTCGCTCTATCCCTACCCTTTTGGTATTCAAAAACGGTGAGATCGTTGACAAGCAAATCGGAGCGGTTCCGAAAACTGCACTGAGCGAAAAGCTGGATAAGCAACTGGCTTAATTCCACTTTATAGAAAAGCTTCAAAAAACCGGCCTGGGCCGGTTTTTTTATGTCCTCAATTCCTTCAAAAATAATAGTTGAGAGTGAAAAGTTGGTCAAAAGATATCTTGTTGGCCCATCTCAGATTGAGTCGACTACCTCGCTCTTCCCCCTCTGATATCTCTCCATTTTGCTGATCCTCTTCCCTCCTTTTTCCCTGGCTGGCACTCATGACCACCTGAGCCAGATTGGTCTCTATAGAGAGCTGATCAAAAATGAAATAATACAGCCCCATCTTCATATCCATGTGAATGGCATTGGTCCGGATTTCATTCCTCCCCCTAGCATAGGATTCTCCTCCCAGGGTATCATAATGATGGTAAGAGTTCTTCTGAATTGTCCTCAAATAGCCCATTCCAGGCTGCACATAGGCACCAAAATCACCATGGATAGGAAAATAATATTTCAGGAAGGTTCCAAAACCAAAGCTCACGCTACTGCTATTGTTTTCATAATTTCGGTTATAATATTGGCTTTGCTGACTATGATTGGCTGATCCAAGCTCCATATCAATACCCACCATCACATAATCCTTGAAAAAGCGGGCATAGTAGGGTGAAATGAAGAAGTTGCTGGATTGATTTGAATATTCATCACCAAAGAAGGATCCTATCACGTTTTCAGGATCATTACTTTCCGCTTCTGAAAAGTTGATAGAGATTCCCCCTCCCAAAATTCGGTTTCCCATTTCAAGGGAGCTTTGAGAATAAGTGAGGGCACATGAAAAAACAAGAACAAACGCAGCAGTATTTTTTTTGGCTCGAAAAGGGCTCATATACGGGTTTTTAGGAGGTGAAAAAACCTAACTCCCGCAAAGAGCATACCAGACCGTTACCTAAATTATTAAAAAAAGTTAATCACGAAATTGCTCGCCCGTCTTCTTCTCCATTAATCTCACCAAAAAACCTGCGTCCGATACATGTTCAAGGATCACTTTGATCAGGAAGGTCAGTGGAACAGACAGCAACATGCCTGCTGTTCCCCACATAAAGGCCCAAAAAACCAGGCTAAATAAAATAGTCACAGTATTGATGGAGAGTGAGTCTCCCGTCATTTTGGGCTCTACGATGCTGCCCATAACGATTTGTACGCCTTCCAACGCTAAAAACAGAAAGAACACCTCGGAAATACTGGTGGCTGTCAGTCCCCCAATGATCAACGGGGGCACGATGGCTATGAGCGATCCCACATAGGGAATATAGTTGAGCACAAAACCTAAAATACCCCAGAGTAAAGCATACTGTATACCAAAAGCCCAGCTAATAAGCCCTATACCCAGGCCGGTCATCAGGCTCACCACGGTTTTCACTTTGATATAAATACTAATTGAATCTTTGACTCTCCGAAAGGTATCCGATGCTGAAGATTCCTCTCCAGCTCCATTTTTGCCCATGATATAGTTGATCACCTTTTCGTATTGGGCAATGGCTCCCAGTAGTCCGGCGAAATATAGAATGGTCATGAGGAGCTCCGTGGCAAACCCACTCAGGGTATTGAGAAAAGACCCTGAAAGTGACAATACCTGATCTGTAGGTACTACTCTGGAGAGGTATTCTTTTAGTTCGTCTTCCTTCAGCTCACTGCCCATGAGAGAGGTCACCCGATCAATCATAGGTTTAAGCTCAGCAGTCACACCTGCCAGGATATCTTCCCTGTTGCTGACAAATGCACTCACCGCATTGTAAAACAGAAATCCGATGAGTAAAAAAGCAATTACTGAAAAAATGGTGGTCAAAACCACGCTCACATTCAGTGAAAACTTTCGCTTGAAAAGACTCACCAGCGGCTGCAGCAAAATGGCAAAAAACAATGCAAATGCCAGTGGCACAAATAGATTACTCAACATTTTGAGCAAATAAAGAATTACAATGGCCAAAAAAACCACTAAAATATTCTTGATCACACGGAGTGATCGGGCCATATCATCAGTTTGTTCCTTCATGGGGTAAACATTTGTGGGTGTTCGTCTTCGAAAGGTGTAAGTGCTTGCAAATATCTGGCAAAAGAAAGGATACTTGCTTCATCAAAGTGATTTCCTATCAAAGTAATTGTTCCCGAACTTCCAGCTTCATAAGATCCATTAGGCAGCACTACACACGGATGCCCCGTCAGGTTGGTCATCAGGAGCTGATCACCGCCAAAACTGGGAGCAATCAGCACATCGATATCAGCCATCATCTCATTGAATTGCTGAACCAGTAAATAGCGTAATCTATTAGCCTGTATGTACTCTACGGCAGGGATGAACCGGGCACTCCTCAAGACATTTGGCCAGGCATTGATGATCTGACGGGTAAGTTCATCATCCTGATTGCTCCGGGTAAGCTCATCGAAAGCCGCGGCAGCCTCTGCGGAGAGGATGAATCCGAGGGCGCTTGTGGGGATCTCAGCAGGCAGCTCCTTTTCGATCATTTTTATCCCCTGATTCCTGAGCAAAACCAATGTAGTACTATCATTGCTTTTGTTGTAACCGGAAGCTTCAAAAATCCCTTTCAAATAGCCCACCCTAAGGTTTTTTACCTTGTCCGCCTCATACTCATAATTGAATGGGTAGTCCTTTAGCACTTCCAGGTCCTTGCCATCTGATCCCCTGATGGCATCAAAGACCAGAGCCAGATCCGTGGCATCCCTGCACATGGGCCCGAGCTTATCCATGCTCCAGCTCAGTGCCATCGCTCCATATTTGCTCACCCGACCAAAGGTGGGTCGCAATCCCATGATCCCACATCTGTTGGATGGTGACACGATAGATCCCCACGTTTCACTGCCGATGGCAAAAGGCACCAGACCGGCGGCCACTGCAGAAGCCGGACCAGCGGATGAGCCACTGCTGCCCTGCTCCAGATTCCATGGGTTTTTGGTGACACCACCATACCACACATCACCCCAGGCCAGTGCGCCCAATGTAAGTTTGGCCACCAGCACCGCGCCAGCTGCTTCCAACTTCTCCACCACTGTGGCAGTATAGTTGATTTCCTGATCTTTAAAAGGCATAGCTCCCCAGGTGGTTTTATACCCTTCTACCGCCAATAAATCCTTCACGCCATAGGGAATGCCGTGCAATGGGCCTCTGTACCTTCCTGCTGCTATTTCCTCATCTGCCTGTTTGGCCTGCTCCATGGCGAGCTCTTCAGTCAACGACACCACACACTGCAGGGTATCCCCAAATCGCTTCAATCTGCTCAGATACATCTTCGTCAGTTCCAGTGAAGTTACTTTTCTTGTTTGCAGTAGAACTGACAGTTCGGCCACCGAGTAGAATGCCAACTCCTCTATTTTGGCGGGCATCTCCACCTGGCCAGGTAGCTGAAAATCCACCTCCAACTGTTCAGATGAAATATAATCGAGGTTTACAGGAGGCACGAACACCAGCGAATACGGGAGGTCGTTGGGTAGGGGTTGCATGCGAATTTTTTGAAAATCCGAAAGGTTATCCTCCAACCCTCCACGTAGTGAATCCACTTCCTCCTGAGTAAAATCCAGTCCGAAGAGCTTCATGGCCTGAAAAATGGAATCCTGCTGACCCTGAACAACCAATACACTCAGGCAGGTTATAACAGTGAAAATAAGTTTTCTCATGACTTTGATAATTTGAAGGGTTTCAAGAGCAGACATACTCCAAAATAAGGAGCTATTTGCTCTTTCACATGATCAGGAAGAAAGGTAAGACAGGAAATCCATTTTTCGCCGGTGGCGGATGAAGAAAGTTGAGTAGTCAAACAAAAAGGGCAGGCCTCTTGCGAAACCTGCCCTTCTCATTTCATAGGCACCGTAGCCCCTATCAAATGCCAAACTACTGTTCGGATGCCCTCTAAAGTTTATTCCAGGGAAACCCCAAAATTTTCTTCAAAATTGACCTTCGAGCCACGCTAAGCGATGCCTTAGCGTTCACCTAACTTTTGCCCTACTGGCCAAGAAACTGACGTTTCAGCTTCCTATCCCTCGTTTGGTAATTCTAAGGTAGCATCAATATTTACAATCACAAAGTTTTGATTATCAATGTTTTCCACCAGTTTTCCATAGGCTTATACCCTGGTTATACCCGGCTTTTGCACAGTCTTATCCACAATGTGCCCTGTTTTGTTAAAAAAAGCTAAAGACACTGCCACTCATGTAACTTCCGCATCCTTAGGTCGGTACTCTCAGTTAACTCAACCAAACCTAAAGGTCATGATCAAGAACTACCTAAAAATCACCCTCCGACATTTACTGAGGCAACCGGGCTACGCCGCTCTTAACATTCTGGGCCTCACCATCGGTATTGTGTCCAGCCTTCTCATTGTACTCTACCTCTACCATGAGGTCAGTTTCGATCAGCAACATACCAAAGCTGATCGCATCTACCGGATTTCTTCAGACATCAAGGAGCCAGATAATGCCTTCAGATGGGCAGTGACCCAACTTCCATTGGGTAGAACTGTGAAAAGTGAATTTTCCGAAGTGGAACAATATGTGAGGTTTATCGGAAACGGACGCACCCGATTTTCGAAAAACGATATCAGCTACTATGAAGAAAACATTTTCATGGTGGACAGTACGGTCTTCAATGTTTTTGACTTTAATCTGACCTCCGGAGACCCTCAAACCGCACTGGAGGGCCCCAACTCCATAGTGATCAGCCAGAGCATGGCCGATAAAATCTTTAAGGGAGAAAACCCCATAGGACAACTGCTCAAAACAGATCGCAACAGTCTGGAGATTACCGGGGTATTCGCTGATGTACCCAAAAATTCCCACATTCGGCCTAATGCCATGATTTCGGCAAGCACCGCAGATCGAAACAATTCTCAAAACTGGGGCGGATTTGGGATATACACCTATGTATTACTCAACGAAGGAGCCGACCCTGCTGACGTAGAGGCCAAACTCAATGACATCATTGAAAAGTATGTGGCCGTCATCTTTGATCAGTTCGGTATCAAAATTCGATACGAGATGATCAATATTGCCGACATTCACCTCTACTCCACTTTTCAGGGAGAGCCCGAGCCCCTCGGCAATATCAAATACATCTACATTTTCGGGGCAGTAGCCATCTTCCTGATCCTCATCGCCAGCATCAACTACATGAACCTTTCTACCGCCAGGTCTATGAAACGCGCACTGGAAGTCGGTATCCGAAAGGTAATGGGTGCTCAGCGCGGCATGCTCATCCGACAATTTATGACAGAGTCCATTCTGCTCACAGTCTTCGCACTTTTTCTGAGCCTGCTGCTCCTACTAATTCTCGTACCCGTGCTGAACAATCAGCTGCAAACCAACCTCAGTATTGGCAATTTGCTAGCCCCGGGTGTACTTCTAGCCATTGGCATCATGTTTCTCATCACAGGTGTTCTCAGTGGTAGCTACCCGGCATTTTATCTTTCAGCCTTCAAGCCCATTGTGGTACTCAAAGGAAAGGGAGGCCGCGCCGGCAACAAAGTACTCAGAAGTATCCTCGTGGGCATTCAGTTTGCTATTTCCATTTTCATGCTGGTGGGCACACTCATTATCTACGATCAGATGCAGTATCTCCGACACAAAGACCTGGGATTCGACAAAGATCAGGTACTGAGATTGGTATTGGACAATGATGCTGCTCGTGAGAAATGGCCAGTACTCAAAAACAAACTACTGGAAAACCCCAACATCAAGGGAGCCACTACCTCCACCACTTCCCCCGGACGTGGATTTGGTAAAAATGTCATGAGCGTGGAGACCAACGACGGCACAATGGAACAGTATGGTGTCGATTCTTACGGAATCGATTATGATTACTTGCCGGTATTAGGAATTGATCTAGCTGCCGGTAGAAACATCTCTTCCAATTACCCCACAGACACTGCTTCAGCGGTAATGATCAACGAAGCTATGGTGGCCCGTATGGGGTGGTCAGACCCTATTGGGAAAAAGTTTCAGTTTGACCAGGACAGCACCAAATTTCACAAGGTCGTGGGAGTGGTCAAAGACTTTCACCAACGATCTCTGTACGACCCCATTGAAGCACTTCTCTTTATTCCGAGCCTGAACAACTCCAATGTGCTGATAAAAGTAGGTGGTGACTTAAACGCTTCCATTCGCAGCATAGAGACTATCTGGAATGAGGTATTTCCCAATATGCCCTTTGAATACAGCTTTTTGGATGAAGACTTCATGGAGCAGTATGAAACTGACCAGCTCAGAGGACGCCTGTTCCTTGGTTTTTCGGTGATGATGATTTTCATCGCCTGCCTGGGGCTCCTGGGCCTTGCTTCTTTTATCGCGGAGCAGCGCACCAAGGAAATCAGTATCAGAAAAGTGCTGGGTGCCAATGTTTCTGGTCTGGTGACCCTGCTGGTTAAGGATTTCATCATCCTTGTCGCATTGGGAGCCTTACCGGCCTTTGGGTTTGCTTACTACTTCATGGGTGAATGGCTGGACACCTTCGAATACCACGTAGAGATGAATTATCTGCTCTATATTCTGGTGCTCGTTATCATCTCAGCCATCACGGTGGTCACCACCGGATACCATGCGCTGCGGGCCGCCAGCAGCAATCCTGCAGAGAACCTGAAATACGAATAAGTTAAGTGACAGAAGCAGGGCCTGGGAGTATAGAATCGCTTTCTGGCCCTGCTTTATATTTTGTCGCTAGCTTTAACTTATGAAACAAGCATTCGCCCTTCTGCTTGCCGCCCTGGGCTTCTTCCAGGTGGCAGCTCAAAAAAAGGTAGCCATCACCTATGATGACCTGGTCCTCAATGGGCCCTATATTTCTCTGGAGCATACCATAGCGGTCAATCAGCAAATCATCGCTGATTGCGCAACGTTTGGTGTCCCGGCAGTAGGCTTTGTCAATGAAAAGAAACTTGATGTTACTGGTGAAACAGTCGCCAGAATAAACATTTTGAAGTCCTGGCTGGATGCGGGCCTCGAGCTCGGCAATCATACCTATAGTCATCCTTCGCTCTCCAGAACCCCTCTGGAGGAATATCAAAATGATGTGATCAAAGGTGAGGAGGTCACAAAGGCGCTCATGGAAGAACGTGGACTAACCCTGAGATACTTCCGGCACCCATACCTTCATACAGGCCCGGACAGTACCACCAAGGCCTCCTTCGAAGCTTTTCTAAGTGCTAGGGCTTATGAAATAGCTCCGGTGACCGTGGATGGTTCAGACTACATATTCAATACAGTATATGTGGATGCACTCCGGGCCGGAGACACCTCCCTCATGCAAAGAACAGGCGCCGCCTATGTAGCCCATACCCTTCGAATGTTTGACTTCATGGAAGAAGTAGCCAAAGAGGTGATAGGAAGAAACATTGCCCACGTTTACCTGTGCCATGCCAATGCCATCAATGCCGACTATATGGGCATCCTCTATCAGGAACTAAAGCAGCGTGGATATGAGTTTACCTCATTGAAAGAAGTATTGCAAGATGAGGCCTACCAGCGCAAGGATTACTATTTGGGCAAATGGGGCATCAGTTGGCTTTATCGGTGGGACAAGGAAAAATCGACAGAATGGTTGAAAATAGAACCGGAAATTGATCAGGAAATTTTATCCTTGTATAACAATCGATAAAATCTGAAAACCCCGTAAATGTGCGCTGCACGACTTTTTGAAATAAACATTAATCCATCACCCCACGTTCGAGTTTTAATTATGTAATCAAAGACACATGATGGACCAAAATTTCATCCATAAGATTTTTCACTCACATCAGGAATACACCAAAATCCCGGCCACATCATCCATCATTGGATTTTTCAATGATCTACTCGGTGTATTGTTTCCTGATTTTTCCAGCCACCCAGCCAAATCTGAAGAGCAAGTAGGACAGATTCTCGAACAGCTTCAAACCAAACTCAAGAGTATTCTCACCAATAACATATCATTGTCCGGAGACAACAAGCAGGAAATCATTGAGGCTTTCTTCACCAGTCTTCCGGTACTCTATGATCGGCTGGCGCTGGATATCGAAGCGATGTTTCAAGGCGACCCTGCCGCGTCAGATCACTCAGAGATCATTCGCTCCTATCCTGGCTTTTATGCCATTGCCTCCTACCGCCTGGCTCATGAGCTGGCGCTCCTGGGGGTAAAAAACATCCCGAGGATCATCACGGAGCATGCCCACAGCAAAACCGGAATAGACATACACCCCAATGCCATCATTGGTGAGCACTTTTGCATTGACCATGGCACCGGGATAGTAATCGGGGAAACGACCGTGATCGGCAAACACGTAAAAATCTACCAGGGAGTAACTCTGGGAGCACTCAGTGTGGATAAAAAAGACGCTAAAGTAAAACGTCACCCTACCATTGAGGACCATGTGGTCATCTATGCGGGTGCTACCATTTTGGGAGGAAAAACGCGCATAGGCAAACACTCCATTATCGGTGGAAACGTATGGCTCACCAAGAGCATCCCGGCCAATTCGAGAGTGTATTATCAGGCCCTGATGCATGAAGACAATGAATCCAAACCAGACCTGATCATCGTAAAGCAAGCCTGATCCATGAATTTACTAGACCTGATAGGAAATACTCCCCTGGTGGAGATTACCAAAATCAATCAAAAACCCGGAGTGAAAATCTTCGGTAAGCTGGAAGGTCAAAATCCGGGCGGCAGTGTCAAAGACCGGGCGGCTTTTGGCATGATCAGCGAAGCCCTCAAACGGGGTGACATCAAAAAGGGCGACCGACTGATAGAAGCCACCAGTGGCAATACCGGTATTGCGCTGGCCATGATTGCACAGTCGGCAGGACTACACATGACCCTGCTGATGCCTGAAAACAGCACGGTGGAGCGCATTCAGGCTATGAGGGCCTATGGTGCGGAGGTGATTCTCACCCCTGCCGAACGAACCATAGAATACTCAAGGGAGCTGGCGGAAGAAAAAGCCACCAAAGAGGGTTATTTCATGCTCAATCAGTTTGCCAATCCGGACAACTACGGCATGCATTACAAAACCACAGGCCCGGAAATCTGGAGAGACACCGAAGGTCAGGTGACCCATTTTGTCTCCGCCATGGGCACCACGGGCACCATTATGGGGGTTTCCCGATACTTGAAAGAACAAAACCCCGACATACAGATCGTGGGAACACAACCCACCGAAGGCTCCTCTATCCCAGGCATCAGGCGATGGTCACCAGAATTTCTTCCTAAAATCTTTGACCCTAAACGAGTAGACAGAGTGATCGATGTGAGCGAAACGGCCGCCAGAAACATGGCCAGAAGGCTGGCAAGAGAAGAAGCCATCCTCTCAGGAATGAGTAGCGGTGGAGCACTCACTGCCGCATTGCAGGTAGCTGAAGAAATCGATCATGGGTTGATTGTTTTCATTGTCTGCGACATAGGAGAAAGATACCTGAGCTCCGGACTGTTTGATTGAAACCAAAATCCGCTCTTCACAGTTCTAATCTAAATTTTACAAAACGATGAACAAAGCCATCAAAAATATAAAGCCACTTGGCTTCCCATGGGAAACTCAGGATCCCTTCCTTTTTTGTGTATACCACAAAGATGATTACCCAAAAGGGAACGCTCAGATGGGCCCAGATGCATCGCTTTCAGGTCGTAATCTCGGTCAGGATTTTGACCCTTCCAATGCGTGGAGAATGTACCACGGCGATACGGTGCCAGGATTTCCACAGCACCCACATCGCGGATTTGAAACTGTGACTGTCGTACCCAAGGGGCTGGTAGATCACTCTGATTCGCTGGGTGCAGCAGGCCGGTTTGGCAACGGAGATGTGCAGTGGATGACTGCCGGAAAAGGTGTGAATCACTGCGAAATGTTTCCTTTGCTCAAGCAAGACGAAGAAAACCCTCTGCTCCTCTTTCAGATTTGGCTTAACCTGCCCTCAAAGAGCAAGTTTGTGGAACCTCACTTTGCCATGCTCTGGAACGAGAAAATTCCGGTGTACAAATCGGATGATGGAAAAACCTCCGTCACCGTGGTGGCCGGAAACATTGGCGAGGTGAAAGCCCCCGCTCCTGCTCCCGACTCATGGGCAGCTGATCCCGCCCACGAAGTAGCCATCTGGACCATAAAAATGGATGCCAATGCCGAATGGGAATTACCCAAAGCAAGTGCAGGAGTCAATCGCTCCATCTATTTTTACCAGGGAGAATCCCTGACTATTAACGATGAGGTCTTACAATCCCATCAGTGCGTTGAACTAAACCCTTCAGAGACCGTCTCGCTCAAAAGTGGCACATCAGAAACCAGAATACTAATGCTCCAGGGTAAGCCCATTGGGGAACCCGTGGCTAAGTACGGCCCTTTTGTGATGAATACTCAGGATGAAATCCGGCAAGCCCTTCAGGACTATCAGCGCACGCAATTTGGTGGATGGCCATGGCCCAAAAATGATCATGTTCATCCGCGTGAGCGCGGACGTTTCGCTAAACATGCGGATGGTCGTTTGGAGGAAATGTAGGATTGCATGGCAAACGATCTAATGATTTAATAACATTTCTCCTGCAAAAAATCCAAATGGAATTGACGTTGGTTGAAAAAAAAATTAGCTTTAGACAAACCCTTTACCCATGAAGATATATCAGTTGATCTGGAGCTATGAATGCAAACCGGAAACGGCCGCCGAATTTGAAAAAGAGTATGCTCAAAATGGAGCCTGGTTCAAATTTTTTGAACCGTGCGACGACTTCCTGGGGCAGGACCTGGCCAAAAACATAGAAACGGGGCATTACATACTTACTGATAAATGGATCTCCAGAGCCTCATACGAAGGCCACATAGCTGAGAACAAAGCAGAATATGACCGGCTCTGCGAACAGTTTAAGGCACTGTATGAAAAAGAGACTCTGATCGGGAGGTTTGAGACCGTTTCGTGGTGATCTTTAGCGCCTGAATATGCGCCTGGTGGTGAAACTGCGCTCATCCAGTATTTCATCATCACTCACTTTTTTGACACCCTCCACTGTGTAAAATGCCTTGGGGTTATAAGTTTTGATGACTTTGATGGTTTTCGGAAGTGCTTCTCTTTTGATCACCGTGAAGATGATATTCACCGCCCCTTCCTCTGAAGTAGCATCCACACTCGAAAATCGGAACTACTTTTCCCGGAAATACTCAATGAGCTCTTTGGCTGGCTGTCTGGTGATCACCCGCACCACCACTCTGCCAATGGCCAGTTTTTCTTCAATGATCATCCCCACAAAAATCCCGGATGCGAACCCTGAAGCATAAGCCAGGTAAGTGGGCCAGCTGGTGATATTCTGAAAAATCTGACTGATCGCCAAAATCCAGATCAGCGATTCGAAAAAGCCCAGGAAGGTGGAAATGGCCTTTTTGCTTTGAAGCATAAAGATGATCCGAATGGTGTTGATGGACACATCCATAATTCTGGACAGGAAAATCAACAGCGGCAATAATACCCATTGAAAAGTTGATTGATCCATCCCTAAAAAATCTGCAAGTGATTGCCCCATTGGGCAAAACTAGTCCTTTTCATTTCCCGCACCGGACAGGCACTGTGTAAATGTTCCTTATTTTTGCTTTCAAAAAATTCAATCAATGCATCTGGAGATCGTAAAAGCCGGACAAGAAGATCATCAAGAGTTACTAGCCTTCGCCAAAGAGAATTTTCTTCTTACCTACGCCCACCGAAATACAACAGAAAATATTCAGCACTACATCAAGGAGGCTTTTGATCCCAGGTCCTTCAAAAATGAACTCCTCAATCAAAACTCGGTATTCTACAAATGCCAGCTGAATGAAGAGATGATTGGTTATTACAAAATCAACTACGCCGAAGCTCAGACTGAACCAGACTACCCCGAAAGTGCAGAAATAGAACGAATCTATGTGAGCACAGACCAAAAAGGAAGAGGGGTTGGCAGGAAAATGATCCAACATGCCAAAGCACAGGCACAGGCAAAAGGACTGGACTATCTGTGGTTGGGAGTATGGGAGAAAAACCCTGAAGCGCTTAGTTTTTATGAGAAAATGGGCTTTGAGGAGATTGGCACCCACGTATTTCAGCTTGGTGACGATGCCCAAACCGACATCATCATGAAGCTCACACTATAAACCCCTTCCGCTTTTCCGTCAGGCTTTTTTGATCCGCTCACGCAGCGTTTTTCGGTCAATGCCCAACACCTTAGCCGCCTGGGATATATTGTTCTGATTGGCTGCCAGCACATCACCGATGTACTCCTGAATCACCTCCTCGAGTTTCCTGTCCAGTCCCTTTGACTGAGACGCTGAAAATCGGAAAGCCTCCGGCAAATCAGGTATGTCGATGGTGGTGTCATCCGCCAGGATGACGAGCCGATGAACAAGATTTTGGAGTTCCCTCACGTTGCCAGGCCACGCGTATTCCTTCAGCGCATTGATGGCTTTTGGTGAAAACCGCATGACTGATTTATCCAGCTCCTGTATGTATTTGGCGAGAAAAAACTCCACCAGCTGAATGATATCGTTGCCCCGCTCGCGCAAAGGAGGCAAATCAATGGAGATGATGTTCAGCCTGTAATACAGATCTTCCCGAAACAGGCCTTTCTTGACCAACTGCATCAGGTCCACATTGGTAGCCGCCACCACCCTCAGATTCACTTTCTGGGACTTTTTAGAGCCTACCATGTAAAACTCCTTTTCCTGAAGTACACGCAGCAGCTTGGCCTGCATGGCCAAACTCGTATTGCTAATTTCATCCAGGAAGATCGTCCCCTTATCAGCAGTCTGGAAGAAACCTGCCCGCGTTTCACTTGCTCCGGTAAATGCCCCTTTGACATACCCAAACAACTCGCTCTCAAGTAATGCATCGGGGATCCCTCCGCAGTTCACTGGCACAAAGGGCGTAGCAGAGTCGCTACCTCCATAGTGCAAAGCCCGCGCTACTAATTCCTTACCTGTGCCACTTTCACCCTGTATCAACACCGTGGCATTGGTGCTTCGGGCTTTCGCTATGGTATTAAACACCCCGATCATTCCATCGGATGCCCCGATAATGCCAAAGTTTTGCATGGAGGGGTTCTGCCCTTCCTTTTTCCGGCGATTGGTCTTATTGAGTGCGCTCTCGACAGCTCTGAATAGTTCTTCGTCCGTAAACGACTTCACCAGGTACTCCTCAGCACCGATCTTAATAGACTCCACCGCCCCCTGAATGGACGGAAATCCCGTGATCACCAGAATGGCTACCCACTTGAAGTTTTCCGACACATGCCGCACCAGCGCCAGCCCATTTTCCCCAGGCATTTTCAGGTCTGTGATCAATAGGTCGATATTGATGGTCTCCAGGAGCTTTATCGCTGACTGAACGTTATTGGCAGTATAGACCTGATAGCCTACAGATTCAAGGTTTCGTTTGATTAACTCCACCGTTTCGAAAGAGTCATCAACTACCAACACTTCATGGGGAACTGAGTCTTTTGTTTTCATGATTGGACATGTTTGATTGGCAGCCGGATCTCAAATTTTGAACCTTTGCCCCTGGTACTGGTCACCTGAATACTGCCGTCATGAGAATCTATGATGCCCTGCACCACAGACAATCCCAAACCCGTACCCTGACCTACTGGTTTGGTGGTAAAAAAGGGTTCGAAAATTTTCTTTCGCACAGATGGAGGCATCCCTGTACCCGTATCCTTTACAGCCAGTATCACGGCATTGTCCTTTTGTCGGGTGCTCACAGTCACCTGACCACCCTCCGGCAACGCATGGATGGCATTGGTAATCAGGTTGACGAGCACCTGACTCATCTGCACCGAATCGGCCTGAATCAGTGGAAGATTAGGATCCAGCCGCTCTACAATATTGATACCCTGGCTCTGAAAGCGAACATCAATGAAATACAGTGTGCTCGAAACAATGGTATTGAGGTTGACAGGCACGATTTGCTGGGGCATCTGCCTGGAGAAAATCATGAGCTTTTTAATGATCTCACGTGTGTATAGGGATGCTTTGATAATGCGCTCTATGTCCTCCTCTTGCTGAAAATTGAGTTCCCCACCCTTTTTGAGTAGTTGGGAAAATCCGAGGATCTTTCCAAGCGGTTCGTTGAGCTCATGAGCAATACCCGCCGAAAGTTCCCCCACAAACGCCAACCGCTCTGCATGTTGCAGCTGGGCTTTGAGCTTTTGCTTGTCTTCCTCCACAGAAGCACGCCTGATAAACAGCGAAAGTTCCCGGCCGACGATTCGGATAAGGTTCCTTTCTTCCTGCAGGAAAGGAGAGGCCTTGCTCGCTATATCTCCCGACTCCCGATAGCCAATTTTGATGGTCCCATACTTCCTTTCCCCTACTGTGAGCGGCGTGGAGATGTCCCATTTGCAATCGGAAAAATGAGGGGTGGAGTATTGCTTTTTATGAATCGTCATGCTCACTTCGGCCAGGTCGGGGTATTGCATGGCCTTAGGCAAAATCACCAAAGATTTGGCGATAATGGCTTTCAAATCGTTCTCTTCTTCCCATGCAATTTTGGAAAGTTCATAAAGACAATTCAATTCTTTGACCCGCTCCCTGAGCTGAAATTCCGTGGAGTTCTCTTTCATAGCTTGATCAACAAAGCTACGACTCCTCTCCTGAAACCTTGCGAACATTTTCGTAAAATTTCCACATCAAGTGGGTAATTTTTACCCATAGAGTAATAATTACCCACAACTATAAATCAAAACCCACTCCCAGTCCCTTCAATCGAGCTTTTATTCTGGCACACTTCCTGCATACCCCAGCAGTAATTAAATACTCACTATATGAACAGAAGACTGATAACCATCATTGATTACGAACGGTTACTTGCCCTCAAGGAGCTTGCCCTACTGACCACTGAGACTTCAGAGAATGTGAGAAAGCTCTATACTGAACTGATGCATGCCCACATGCTCAAACCCGGCTACATTTCTGAGAACGCCATCACCATGAACTCAAGAATTCTCTTGCGCGAGTTGCATACCGGCAGGCAGATAGATCTGACCATCACCTACCCCAGAGACTCGAATGCGATGGAACGTAGGGTTTCTGTATTCTCAGAAATCGGAACCGCCCTGCTCGGCAAACTGGTAGGTGATCGGGTTTCATGGAAAATCAAGGGCCGAGAAGCCCACTTCGAAATTCTTGAAGTCCTCTATCAGCCCGAGGCTGTGGGTCATTTTAATCTATAAAAGGTAAAACATGGGTGATCAAAAGGTAAAATCCAATGCGCGCAAAAAGGGCAATCGACATCAAACGACTATGCTCGAGTATTTCAAAATCCTCTTGCGCAAACTCAGTTTCAACTCACGGCTATTTAGAAAAGAATACCGAAAAACCTTCAGATACCTGGAGCCCTCCGATCAGGATCGACTGAGGGAATGGTTAAGAAAAGGACCGGAAAACACCAAAATCCAATAAAATTATGAAGTGGAAAAACATCCTCAACAAACAACAAAGTGCAGGACTGGCTATGGTTTCAGTATTCATCATGGTACTGGTCATCAGCATCATGAACAAAAGGCACGTATTGGACCTGGAATATTCCCTGACCACCATCTACGACGACCGACTGATGGCTGAGAATCACATTTTCAATCTCTCCAAGAAAATTTACCAGAAAAAAATTCTCCTCAACGTAGATGAAGACAGACTCATGATGAGCCGGATTCACATCAATGACTCCATCAATCTCCTCATTGCCGACTATGAAGAGACGAAGCTCACCATGGATGAAGCTTTTCAGCTGAAAAAGCTCAAGAGCAGCCTGGGGAAAGCCGAGCTGTTTGAAAATCAGTTCGTTTACAGCAGCTCCGCCGAACATCGAAACTTACTCAATCCAGAACTCAGGGCACAGTACGAAATCATACTCGAAGATCTGGAAGGATTGGCTATACTTCAACTTCACGAGGGTCAAAAATTGATTGATCAGTCGCACCGGATAGCGGCGTCCAGCAATGTAACCACACGCCTGGAAGTGGGCCTGCTGATCATTCTCGGACTCATGACGCACATCATCTTTGCGGCCAGACCTCCAGCTCCCAAGTATTCCTATTTTGATAACCTCAACTAACATCTAACCCAACCCATTCAATGAGTTTAAATTTAACTAGGATAAAATTGTCCTATATAGAAAAACATCTATATTTGTCTCCTGCAACGACTATGTTTTCAAAAGCATGTGAATACGGAATCCGGGCCACGATCTACGTGGCGGTACAGTCCCTTGAGGGAAAACGGGCAAGCCTCAAGAGCATTGCTGCGGAGATAGAATCTCCTGTGGCATTTACCGCTAAAATACTACAGGACCTGGTTCGTAAGGGACTGATGCAGTCTGTGATGGGTCCTACCGGAGGATTTGAAATGGACCAGCAAAAGCTGGACAGCATGAAACTAAGCCAGATAGTGGACGCCATAGATGGAGACTCCATCTACAAGGGTTGCGGGCTTGGAATGAAACAATGCGACGAGTCTAAACCCTGCCCTGTTCATGACAAATTCGCCAAGGTGCGTGCTGACCTGCGGGAAATGCTCGAAAGCACGAACCTCCTTGGACTGGCCACTGAGCTGGAAACCGGAAGCACGTTTTTGAAACGGTAGCGAAAAAAAAATAAAAAATAAAAATATATAGGATAAAAAGGTCTATTTATCGAATACAATGACGTTGAAAAAAGCTGCAACCCTATTGATCTCACTTAGTCCGGCATGCCTTATGGCACAGTCAGACACCATCAACACCACCAACTGGATAACAAGCCCGGGAATCATTGGCACGCTGGTGTTGGTTGCCATTGTCCTTATTTTGGGTGTCACCATCGTCCTCCTCCGTTTAAATGGCTATATCGACCACCTTAGTGAAGTAAAAAAGAAGCGCCTTAAGGCGGCACTCGATGAGGAACTTATCAACATGACTGGCGATGAGGTAGATCTTCTCTTAGAGAAACGAAAGAAGGGTTTTGCCTACCAACTCAAAGGCAATGAATTAGCCGGAGACACGCATGCCGCCGATGAGAAGGGGCTCATTAGAAAAGTGACTCATGAACCCGGTAGTCCATTGGCTGACGAAAAAAAGAGAGCGAGCGAGTCATTAAACACTCCCTCAGAACTCAAAAAACTGATCGTTTTCTATCTAGGAGCCGCGGTTTTCTGGTTGGTCTTCGGTACACTCGTTGGTCAATATCTTGGCATGAAATTCATTTGGCCAGAGATGGATCAAATTCCATGGCTGAGTTTCGGTCGCTTGCGCCCCGTACATACCAACGCCGTATTCTGGGGTTGGGCATCTTCTGCCATGTTTGGTCTTGGATATTATGTCGTGGCTCGCACGAGCAACGTGCGCATCCACAACTACAAGTGGGGCTGGTATGCATTCACTCTCATCAACCTGGCCGTATTGCTAGGCTCCCTCAGTCTGATGGCTGGCATCAATAATGGTGGTGGTGAATACAGAGAGTATATCTGGCCCATTATGTCGCTGTTTGCGCTGGGATTGGTCATCAACTTTTGGAATTTTTATAAAACCATCGCCTCCCGAAAAATCAGTGATATCTACGTTTCAAACTGGTACATACTTGGAGCAATGATCTGGACAACCGTTTTGGCTGTGATCGGATACTTTCCAAGTTTTCAAAATGGGCTTGGCGAAACGGTCATTCAAGGATATTATATGCATCAGGGCGTGGGTATGTGGTTTATGACATTTACCCTAGGACTCACCTATTATTACCTCCCGGCGGCACTCAACAAACCCATCTACTCTTACTCGCTGGGTGTGCTTGCTTTTTGGACTCAGATGTTGTTTTACACCCTGATTGGTACGCATCATTTTGTGTTCAGCCCTTTGCCCTGGTGGTTGCAAACAGTGGCCATTGTTTTTAGTGCTGGCATGTTTATCCCGGTAGTGGCTGGCACCACCAACTTCCTGATGACAATGAAAGGAAGCTGGCACCAAATTTCTAAAAGCTATGTACTCCCCTTCTTTTTGGTTGGTGTAGTGTTCTATTTCGTAGGCTCTACACAGGGCAGTTTTCAAGCCTTTCGATTCACTAATTACATCTGGCATTTCACAGATTTCAATGTGGCTCATTCACACATGACCATGTACGGCATTATCACATTCATCCTGTGGGCATGCATTTACTCCATTTTGCCGCGCATCACGGGCAATGAACCCCCTCAGCTTTTGGTCGGTGCACATTTTTGGCTGGCTTTCATAGGTCTTTTCGCCTACATGATCTCGCTCATGGCCGGTGGCACATTAAAAGGACTGAGCTGGGTGGAAGGTATTCCATTCATAGAATCCATCATTATGATGAAATCTTACTGGGTATCCAGGGCCATTGGCGGCTCACTTATGTTTTTGTCGCATCTCCTCTTCGCTTTCAATTTTTATTATATGGTGAAACATAAAAAAGGAGCGCCAACGCAAGCATTTTAGACAATAAATCAGAGCAAACCGAATCCATAGCGCATGTTTAATTTTCATAAAGATCATAAAAGCCTTGTGCTCCTCTCATTCTTAGGCTTTCTCATTCTGAGTACGGGAGTGGCCATACTGCCCGCTTATCAAATGCAGGAAAATACCCAGCCACTTCCTGACATGAAACCCATGACCGAAGCTGAGTTAAACGGATTAAGGGTGTTTGTGAAAGAAGGCTGTGTCGGCTGCCATACCCAACAGGTACGGAACATCTCCATGGACAAAACCTGGGGAAACCGTCCGTCCATTCCATCAGACTATTATTACAGCAAACAGCGCATGGATATCTGGCGTCAATCGCCCTCTCTGCTGGGCAGTGAACGTACCGGACCCGATCTCACCAGTATAGGAGAACGACAACCAGGAGCGGCTTGGCACCTGCTCCATCTCTACAATCCTCGATTGGTAGTGCAAGCCTCCATCATGCCCTCTTATCCGTGGCTATTCGAGGAAAAAACCAAAGTTTCAGAAAACGATGAAGTAGTGCCCGTAGCAGCCAAGTACAGAAAAAAAGGAGTAGAAATAGTCGCTAAACAAGAAGCACTCGACCTGGTAGCATATCTGCAATCGCTCAAGCAGGCCAGCCTCATGAGCGAACAACCTATCACATTCATTCCTTCAGCTAAAAAGGAGAAAATCGCAGAAACGTTCGATCAGCAAAGTGAATTACCAGATGGGCAGCAGCTCTATATGGCCACCTGCGCGGCATGTCATCAGGCAGAAGGCACAGGGTTGGCTGGTGCTTTTCCGCCTCTTGCTGGTAGCCCGGTGGTAAATGACAAAGATCCTGATTTACTCGTACGCATCATTCTTCAGGGGTATGACGCTCGTTCTGAGTATGCACAAATGCCCGGATTTGCCAACATGCTCAGTGATGAGGAAATAGCTGCCATTGTCAATCACGAAAGATCCAGCTGGGGCAATAAGGCTCCTGCCATTTCGGTGGATCAGGTAAAACAAATTCGAGCGTATGTTATGAATCTAAACCAGTAACATCAATGAAACTTGTATTTCAAACAAAACACATCGTATTGCTTTTGCTCTTCATTGCAGGGTCATTTGGTCAGGCATTCGCTTGCGAGCTTTGTAAGCAAAACCAACCCAAGCCGCTACAGAATATTACCCACGGTACTGGACCGCAAAGTGATTGGGACTACCTCATCATTATCATCGGGATCATCATCGTGACACTGACACTTTTCTACAGCATCAAACTGCTAGTCAAACCTCAAGAAAACCGGCCCGAGCACATCAAACATATTGTGGTAAATACATCTCTTAATACTGAAACACTGGTATGACAAAACACATTCAGACAAAAGATAGCGACCCAAAAGAAGGTAAGCGAATCATCAAGCTATTCCTGGATGATGAAACTAAGGCTTTTGCCCAATTCCAACCTCCAGTCAAATTCAGCCTCGACACTACCAAAATACCTGATGGCCCACATCTCCTGAAAATTGTAGCCAAATCATCAAGCAATGTGGAAGGCATTAAAGAAATTCCCTTTGAGGTGCGCAACGGGCCTGAAATAGTAGTTGTAGGACTCAAACCTAATGAAGTGGTGGATAATCAGGTGGCCATCACAGTAAATGCCTATGGAAGCGAACATGGAGATGAATTTGTAGTCGCAGGATCAGAAACACCCAAGGGCATACCAGCATGGGTTTGGGCGCTCCTTATTGGCTTCATTGGGTTTGCGCTGTTCTACTTTATCATGTATTCCACACCCGAATTTTACAAATCGTTCTTCTAATGAAAACTGAAATACTACAACTCGAAGACATAAAACTGCTCGTGGATAACTTCTACGCAAAGGTAAAGGCAGACCCCCTCCTTGCGCCTATTTTCGACGAGCGCATTGCCAACAATTGGCCACATCACATGGATAAGATGTACCGCTTTTGGCAAACCGTACTACTGGGCGAGCACACTTACCTGGGTAGCCCGTTTGCTCCTCACGCCAATTTGCCTATAGACAAAACCCATTTCACACAATGGCTCAGCCTCTTTCACGAAACTATTGATGAGCACTTCAGCGGAGAGAAGGCCGAAGAAGCCAAATGGCGGTCAATCAAGATGGCAGAAATGTTCCAACTGAAAATCGCTTATCGTAAATAAAAACCCGGCCAAATATCCAATACATGCTCCTTAGCTATTATGACTCACACTGACCATTCAACTACCTCCTATTGGGACTATATTCAAACGGAAGCCTTGCTTTCCCTTCAAAATCCCAAAACCAATCTCCCCGATGAAGCGGTTTTTATTATGTATCATCAGGTAACTGAATTGGTGTTTAAGATGATCCTACATGAACTTCAACAGTTAGTAGAAAACCCATTTTCCACAGATGCAATGGGTATCAAAGTTGATCGAATCAATCGGTACACGGAATTACTGATCTCGTCATTTGCGATTATGAAACACGGCATGGACCACAACGAGTACAACCGTTTCCGTAAAGAGTTGGCTCCTGCCAGTGGCTTCCAGAGTGTTCAGTTCAGATATATCGAAATCTACTGCACACGTATTACCAATCTGCTGAGCAAAAACATCACCATCGATCTGGGGGCCTCTCCTTCAGTAGCCCTATGTTTTGAATACTTATATTGGAAAGAAGCCGGTCACGATCATCAAACCGGCAAAAAAACGCCAACCCTTCTTGATTTCGAAGAGAAATACGAAAAAGAACTCATTTCTCTGGCTACAAACGTTCGTGGAAAAACATTGGAAGATCAACTTTTAAACCTCCCTAACCCTAATCCTGCTATAGAAGAAAAGCTCAAAACATTCGACTACTTGTACAACGTAAAATGGCCACTTGTACATTTGGACACGGCCCAACATTACCTGGATAGCCGGGGAGAAAACAAACCAGCTACAGGAGGTTCTGATTGGAAAAAATACCTCCATCCACGGCATCAGCAGCGGAGCTTTTTTCCATCGCTTTGGGACAAAAGCGAAATATATGACTGGGCAGAACCGCGTAAGACTGATCTCGATAAAAACATAACATCATGAGTACAACCGTAAAACATCCCGTCACGGTAGCCTCCGTCTTTCTTTGGATCGGCTTTGTGTGTGCTATCAGCTTTATGGAAGCATGGCTCAAATTTCAGGCTGAGGGTGTCACTTTGGTCATCGGGCTGAGCATAGGCCGGCTGGTGTTTGATGCACTGAATAAAATAGAATGGGTCTTTGCCTTAAGCGTGATCATCAGCATTTTTTGGTCAAAAGACCAATTATTTCAAAAGATCAACACTCCTTATTTCATTGTCTTGATCTTACTTATTTCTCAAACCTTCAGGCTACTTCCAGCCCTGGACATCCGTGCACAAATGCTCATCGATGGTAAGGAAGTTGGCGCATCCAACACACATTTTTATTATGTAGGAATGGAAGTGGTGAAGGTTGTATGTCTCTTCATTTTCGGAATCAAACTTTTTAAGAGTACCCCATAAAATCATGGAAAACACAATAAATAAAACGATCGGTGAAATAGTTGCAGAAGATTATCACTTTGCCGCCATTTCGAAAAACATGGAATCGATTTTTGCTGCAATGGCCATCGGTCATTGTCTGATGTTTGTGCCTCAAAAAACATCAATCCTCTGGACTTGATTCAAGAACTGGAGCAAGTGAAACAAAATCACACAGGAAGAGCCATCGATTATCAATCTTGGCCCATTGATCTTCTTGCAGACTATATCGAAAAAAAACACCATCGCTATGTGGATGAAACCATTCCAATCTTACAACAATATCTGGAGAAACTATGCGCGGTACATGGAGCACATCATCACGAGCTTTTTGAAATCACCAGGCATTTCAATGCCTCAGCCGGAGAGCTTACTGTTCATATGAAAAAAGAAGAGTTTATCCTTTTTCCTTTTGTTCGAAAAATGATGAAGACCAAAAACAGCGGCGAAAAAATCACTCCACCTCATTTCGGAACAGTGAAAAACCCAATAAAAATGATGATGCACGAACACGACAATGAAGGAAACCGATTTAGAACCATCCACGAGCTAAGCAATGGATACACTCCTCCGGCTGATGCTTGTAATATCTACAAGGTAACGTACGCTATGCTCAAGGAATTTGAAGATGACCTGCATCTTCACATCCATCTGGAAAACAATATTTTGTTTCCGAAATCCATTGCGATGGAGGCCAGCCTCAACTAAATTTCATAATTAAAACACCCCAAAATGCAATCTACAAAGCCTTTAAAAAGACACAAGTTTCTTCAGCCACTCAGCCACGAACATCATCACAGCCTGCTCCTTTGCTGGAAAATAAGAATGGGTTTTCGCAAGCAGATAGAACTGAAGCGGATCAAGCGCTATACAGACTGGTATTTCCAACAGCACATCAGCCCCCACTTCTCCCTGGAAGAACAGCACCTCTTCCCTATTTTGGGTATGGATCATCCTTCAGTAAAGAAAGCGCTAGCCGAGCATCGCAGACTCAAAAGATTGTTCACGGATGAGCATGAGTTCAAAAAGAACCTGAGCCGGATAGAAGAAGAACTCGAAAGTCACATCAGATTTGAGGAGCGGGTGCTCTTTCAGGAGATTCAACTACAGATCTCCAAACACCAGCTTGAACTCCCGGCAATCCTTCATCAGGAACTGCCCTATGAAGAAAACACGAGTGACCCTTTTTGGGAATAAAATCAGGCTCGGTCGGCCTGGCGAGATTTCTCCACGCAAAACCCGCTGAATCACTTCATTTTTCTCACTTTTGCCTTCAAATACTGAAGTACAGATTACTCACTCATCATTGGCCAAGTGGAAGTAAAGGGAAAAAGAAAGTTATTGAATAAAGCGAGCATACTGGAAGGTGCCAGCTCTACTAATCCGTTCGTATTCAGTCGGATGTTCCTGCTCTGGGCATTTCTAGGCCTGGTGGGTGGGCTCATCGCCGGTGTATACTGGATTACCCTGGAGTTTCTCACACATCAACTATCCATCTTTCAGGGTTGGCAGGTCATTCCGCTGATGGCTGGTGCAGGCCTACTTGCAGGACTCATCATCCACTTCATCGGGGATCCGGGAGAAATCCAGCTGATTGTCAATAACATCCGATTCAATAAGGGTAAACTTGACCCTAAAAACAACCCCTCCATGATTCTTTCGTCACTCCTGTGTGTGGCATCTGGAGGAAGTCTGGGGCCTGAGGCTCCCCTCGTACAGGTGACAGGGTCCACGGGATCTTGGCTGGGGAAAATGCTCCGCCTGAAAGGAGAAGAGTTGCGCTCACTCAGCATTGCTGGTATGGCCTCAGGATTCACAGCACTCTTTGGAGCACCACTTGGTGGCAGTCTCTTTTCTCTGGAGATACTCCATCACAAACATGTGGTGGAACACTACCAGGCCATCATCCCCGCCTTTGTGGCCAGCTGTTTCAGCTACGTCATCTTTGCCTTTGTGGTTCACCTGGGCCTCGGCCCCATTTGGGATCTCCCTGCCTACGAAATAGCCGACAAATTCGATTTTGCGTTGGCAGTGTTCTTTGCCTTGTTTGCCACGGCCGTGGGCTGGGGGTTTATTTTTTTAACCAAAGGGTTGAAAGTACTCTTTCAAAAAACAGCCTTCCCTATTTATGTAAAAACACTCATCGGAGGGATCATTCTTGGGACCATTGCATTCTATTTTCCTCTGACCCGATACTTTGGGCATGAGCAAACAAACCACTTGCTGGAGGGCCAGTTTACACTATCGTTTTTAGTACTCCTCCTACTATTTAAGATTCTCGCCATTTCAGTCACAGTGACCTCCGGATGGAGAGGTGGCTTTATCATTCCGCTTTTCTTCACGGGGGCCACCCTTGGCCTCATCATCCACCACTTCATGCCCGGAGTGAGTATTTCCCTGACAGTGATCAGCTGCATGGCGGCCGTCAATGTGTGCGTCACCCGTACACCACTGAGCACGACCATCCTTCTGGCCTCACTCACGGGATTTTCCTATTTCATCCCCATTCTGTTTGCCAGCCTGACAGGATATTTTCTGGCACCTAAAACTCCTTTTATCTCCTCTCAAATGGAAGAAAGCAAAAATCACAAGAGCGCTTAAAGCACATAACTGGATTCACAGAATCCCCTGTATCACAAAATCGACCACTATCGCATTTGGGCATTCTCAAACACTGAAGCATCCCACGAACTTTGTGTCTCAATTTTTATTAGTTAGGATTCCTTACTATATTAGCACTAGCAATATCGCTACACTCTAAAATCTCTTAAGCAATGAGTAAATCCATCTTTTATCATGCGGGATGTCCCGTTTGTGTCAGCGCAGAACATGACATCCTCAACCTACTTAATCCCAAAGAAGTTGAAGTAATCCATTTGGGTGAAGACAAAACAAAAATCGGTGATGCCGAAAAAATCGGTGTGAAATCCGTCCCTGCATTGGTGACGCCAAATGGCCATGTTTTACACATCAACTTTGGCGCAAGCATGGCTGATGTAAAAGGCTGATCATTTTTTTGTCTTTAATAGTTAGGAGTCCTATGTTTACATACGGCTCCTAACTTCATTCGTATGGCCAATTCCGTTTTTGACACCACCTATCAGCTGCAGAATGTAGAAAGCAAGATCATTGTATCATTAGAGCGCATATCAGAAGCTTTCAAAGTTCTCCTATGGGAGGATAGTAAAACCCATGGACTCACGCCGATTCAGGTGCAAATACTGGTTTTTTGTTTGTTTCATTCTCCAGACAAGCGAAAGGGAAAACAACTCGCCTCCGAATTGAACGTCACCAAAGCCACAATCAGCGACGCTGTGAAAGCATTGGAGCAGAAAGAGTTAATCTCAAAAACGACAGAAACAGATGCACGTAGCTACATCATTGACCTTACCACACATGGAAAAGAAGTAGCCGAGAAGGTTTCCTTCTTCGCTAACCCGCTCCATTCACCCATCGAGCGTCTGTCAGAAGAAAAAAAAAGCATCTTATTAAGGAGTTTGCTGGATCTTATTTCGAACCTGCAATCTGCTGGCATCATATCTCTCAACAGGATGTGTCTTTCATGTAAATACCATGAGCCACGACAAGAGGATCATTATTGTCACCTGCTTCAAAAGAAGCTCTCGGATCAAGAACTTCGTATCGACTGCTCTGAACATGTATCTATTCATTAAACCCAGCAAATAACTCGCGTCGGATTTTCGATAACCTTTGTGAAAGCACTTCAGTAGTTCAAAACAATTGCAGAATACTTTTTGATCCACTATTGTCTTTCACGACTTCCCTATTGAAAGAAGAAGCAACAGGATACGCAGGCAATGTTTATTGCCCTTCTGTAAAAAACTTCAGCTGATTTTTGTAATACATAAGGTCTTCCAGTTCAATTTCCGCTGCTTGCAGTGCTTTTTCGCTGTATTTCACAGCTTCCTTTTTCTCACCTAATTTGAAAAGAAGGGATGCATAGCTATCGTAATAGGTGGCGCTCGGGTAACGATCCACCACACCTCGCATCCAGTTTTTGGCCTGGCTGAGGTGTGCCTCATCATCCACAAACAGATAAAATTTCCAGGCAAACTCGTTCAGCTGATCAGGATCCTCCACTTGCTGCTCCTGTACTACTTTTACTGCATTCTCAGCATACACCGGCCAGTTGGCTTTGAGGTCAGCCGCCTTCAGGTTCACCAGCGATTGCAACTCACCTTTCTTATCAAAATCCACTTCGGACATCAGCTGCCGTAGTGCCTGCGTGGCAAACAATGTGAGGTCCTCACCCTCATAGATGGCGATAAGCTGATCTAACATGACGTCATGGATCTTCTGATCTACGGTATCTTTTCCATACTTAAGCCCATACATGTCGTGATAGGCTATCAGGTACTGAAAAGGCTCGCTGTAAGGATCCGACACATTCAGGTTGATCATGGCCCAGGCACTCTCCTCCATCCATTTGGAATGGGGCAACTCTGAAAAAAACGTCTCCACCAGTTTCGTCCGATCTAGACAGGCGTCGGCCAGCATGAGCGAGTAGTCCACCAAAAAATCTAACGAACGCTCCCCATCCTCAAAATGCTGCTCCATTTCGGAAAGGCTACCAGCCCCAAGAGCGGCCCTGCCCAAGGTCATCAACTCATCAGTCTCTACAGCCCCGCATCCACGATGCACGACCTCTCCATTGCCATCCAGAAACAACAACACCGGAAACGAGCTCACTTCATACTCCTCGGCCAGCACAGCACCCGCTATATCCTCCATATCCATGCGGATATTGATGAAGTTGAAATTGAAAAAAGCACCAACCTCCCTATCCGTAAAAGTGTACTTCTCGAGAATCGCACAGGGCTGACTCCAGTCCGCATACCCCTCCAGAAAGATCAGTTTCCCGGACTTTTTGGATTGATCCAGTGCCTCAGCCCATGACAGATCGCTGAATTTCACCCCGCCCTGCGCAGCAGCGCAAAGGGTAATTAAAAGGACAAATGCAGAGAAAAAAAATGATTTACTCATAAGAAAGTATGTAATTTGAACCTAAAAATAAGTGAAATAAAGATAGCTCTCACACGCAATGTACATGAACGTAAAATATCTGATCTGCGCGCTTTTCCTAGGCTATGGGCTCACCACCCTGGCCCAATCTACCCACGAAGCTGAGATCCGCCAGTGGCAAAAAGAGCTCAATGAAGAGTTTTCTGATCCTGACAGCTCTCCATTGACAGCCAAAGAAATCAAGAAATTCAAAGGGCTGGAGTTTTACCCCATCAATGAGGCCTACCGCGTAGAAGCCACACTGGAAATCCTGCAAAATCAGCAGCCCTTTACCATCCCTACCAGCTCGCAGCAGCAAAAGGTATTTGTGAAGTACGCCATTGCTCGCTTTGAGCTCATGGGCCAGCCATTTGAGTTTCCGCTCTACCAGAGCCTGCAACTGCAGCAGTCTGAAGAATACAAAGACTATCTGTTTGCACCCTTCACGGATGAGACCAATGGATTTGAGACCTATGGCGGAGGCCGGTACATGGACCTGAGAATTCCCGAGGGCAATACCCTTGTGATCGATTTTAACAAAGCCTATAATCCGAGCTGTGCCTACAGCCCGAACTACAACTGCCCGATACCCCCACGCGAAAATGACCTGACGCTGGAAGTCAAAGCTGGTGTAAAGGCCTGGGAAGACCACTAAACATTGGTGTACTCCGGCTTACTCCAGTGAAGAGTTCGTATCATTGCAGCTGGATTTTTAGGTATAAAAGGGGCAATTGATGAAAATACACATAAAAACACTTTTTGGGCTGGAGGAGATACTGGCGGAAGAAGTCAGGAAAATAGGCGGGCAAAATGTGGAAGTACAGAAACGATCCGTCTCCTGCGAGGGTGACATGCACTTTCTCTACAGTGCCAACCTGAACCTGCGTACCGCTCTGAAGGTACTGGTACCGGTGTATAACTTCACGGCCCGCACAGAGCAGCAGCTCTACGACCAGGTGATGCGGCACGACTGGTCCAAATACCTGAACATCAACCAGACTTTTGCCATCGACAACACCGTGTTTTCAGAGTTCTTCAGACACTCTCAGTATGCCGCACTGAAGACCAAAGATGCTATAGTGGATCAGTTTAGAAACCGCACAGGTAAGCGGCCTTCCGTGGACATCAAAACCCCGGACATTCAGTTTGACCTGTATGGGTTCAAAGATCAGTTTACCATCTCACTTGATAGCTCTGGGGACACCCTGAACCGGCGTGGTTACCGTGAGCCGGGACATGAGGCTCCCCTCAATGAGGTGCTGGGCGCTGGCCTCCTCCACCTGGCAGGGTGGAACAAATCTATACCGCTGATCGACCCCATGTGTGGCACAGGCACCATCCTGATAGAAGCCGCAATGATGGGCCAAAACATTCCGCCACAGATCAACCGACATGATTTCGGGTTTAAAAACTGGAGCAACTTCCACCCTACCGTTTGGAACCAGGTGGTATCAGAAGCCAAAGCCGGCATCCGTAAGGCGCAGCTGAACATCACGGGGGGAGACATAGATGGTGATGCGGTACTGATGGTGAACAAATCGCTGCGAAAGTTTAAGCTCAGCGACTCGGTGACGGTAACCCGACAGGATGTACGGGATCACCGACCCAAAACACCCGATGGCATGATCATCAGCAACCCGCCCTATGGGGAGCGGATAGGCCGAGAAAACACCAACGACTTTTACAAATCCATAGGTGATGTGCTCAAAAACAATTTTGCGGGATTTGATGCATGGCTGATGAGCTCCAACATGGAGGCATTCAAGCACATCAAACTGAGGGCATCCAAGAAGATTGTGCTCTTCAATGGTCCACTGGAGTGTAAGTTTCAGAAGTACGAGATGTACAGGGGAAGTAAGGAGGAGCCTAAGTAATCTTACCACCTCTAAACACTACTGCGAGAAATGGGTTGTTGAAAGGGTAAACCAACAAACAATCTATGCAAGCCGACTCACTCGCCCAAGCCACCAAAAAGATGGCTCAGGAAATCACATCTGAAATGAAGGCTCCTGTGGAGCACATCACCGAGAAGGTGGATAGCTGGATGGATGGCTTTCTGTCCATGCTCCCCAACATGGCTGTGGCGCTGGTGCTCTTCATCATCTTTTTGATCTGTGCCAAAGCCTTTCAAAAGGTGTTTTTGAAGCTCTTCAGAAAGTCCTCTGAAAACCAGGCACTGGAAAACCTCTTTGGTACCATCGTCTACTACATTGTGCTGGGTACAGGTATTTTCATCATTCTGGGCGTACTCCAGCTGGACAAGGCCGTCACTTCGCTGCTGGCCGGTGTGGGGGTGGTGGGGCTGGCCCTCGGGTTTGCCTTTCAGGACATTGCCGCGAACTTTGTATCCGGTATCATCCTCGCCTTCAGGACACCCTTCCGCATAGGGGATATCGTGAAAATAGGTGATTACATGGGCGCCGTCAGTCGGACGAACCTGCGGGTGTCGGTGATCAGGACCTTTCAGGGTCAGGAAGTATACATCCCCAACAAAGATGTGCTGCAGAGTCCTATAGAGAACTTCACCATACTGGGGGAGCGCCGGATAGACCTGGCAGTGGGCGTATCCTATGGTGATGACCTGGAAAAGGTAGAACGCCTGGTAAAAGAAACCATCAGCAACCTGGAAGGTGTGGTACGAAAGGAGGACCTCATCTTTTCTTATACGGCTTTCGGGGATAGCTCCATCAACTTTGAGGTGAAGTTTTGGGTACATTACCCGGATCAGCCGGGGTATCTCATCATGCTGAGCAAGGCGATCAAAGCCATTAAAGGCGCGTTTGATCAGAATGACATCACGATACCATTCCCTATTCGTACGCTGGACTTTGGGATCAAAGGTGGAGAGAAGCTCTCCGCGATGCAGCTGAATACGGGCAATGCGCCGAGCTAGCCATTGGCTATGGAATGAATCGGCTGGCTGACTAGACGGGATGGTGGGCAGTGCCAGGGCAGGTGCGGACAGCCCGACTGGATCTGTAGAATTACTGTGGGGAGATTGCATTAAAAATGGATGGTGAGGTAGCAATCTGAAAACCTTATATATCTCAATCTAATTGATTGGCTACTTACCCTTCATTTTCTTTGCTTGCCCAAAGAAAACGAAGCAAAAGAAAAGGCACCAACGCAAAAAATCATTTTGACTCATCTGGTTAATGCTTTTTTTGGGGAGCTTTTTGGAGTCAAAATGATTCACGCTTGCCTTGGATGCCCCGCCCGCCTTTACGTCCCTACTTTTCCGAATTCAAAGTTGATTAATTCGGTTTTGCGAAAGATATAGTGATACCCCACATAAATATTGCTCGATCCCGACTATCGGCAGTGCTGGCCATAGGGGTTCTCTCCTAAAAATCCTTGTAATGGAATCATTTGAGGGGAGTAATATGTTACTATCTTTGCCGACCATTCAGTTAGAGAATGGGCTTACACTTGGGGTCGACCGGAATCGACAGGGAGTGTAAATGATACGCTTGCATGCAGGCGCATGGGATGAGCGCCTTGATCAATAGTTCCAAAACACATTTGGCGAATCTAATTACGCCATGGCAGCTTAATCATTACTTAAATGTGATGATTTACCAGGGTTGAGGCCAAAGCCTCCCCCTGCCACATCCCTCCAAGTCTCTGTCCTTTAGGCTGGAATAAGGGGTGTCGAACTTTAGGACTAGTGTGGGTGAGGCTACTAAGCCCATGCGAAACTCCAGTGGCTGGCAGGTTCGGTAGGTTGTTATTCACCGGCTGGCCTGCGAGATCAAACGAATAACTAAGCATGTAGAGGGTCTATTGTTTCCTTTGCTGGACGAGGGTTTGAAGATTCGGACCCATCTGCCAGGGATGGTAGATTAAAAATTGGGTGAATTGCAAGAAGCCTACGTATGAAAAGTCATATATGGTAATTTGCAGCCAAGCTTCAGGGAAGACTGAAGAAGGTTCAGAGACTAGGGACACTAAGGTGAGCCCACAGCGCCCAACACCTGGAACAGGTGATGACATAGTCCGATCCCAGAAGAAATTCTGGATAGATAAACTGCTTGAATCCTGTTAATTTCGATGAATGAATTGGAGTTATATCTCAGGATTTTTTGATGCTGATGGTTCTATTCAATTGAATAGGATACATAGAAATCAGCTCCCAAGCCCGGTAATGACCTTTCACAACAATGAACGAGTCATCCTGGAGCTTATCAAAGCGTTTATCTATGATGAGCTTAATGTAAACGGTACTATTGTTACCAAGAAGAAAGAAGGATATGCCGATCAGTTTGAACTTAGGTACTCTTACTTTTCAAAATTTAAGGCCATAGTTGGTGAGTTGGTTATTCATCACCCTCGGAAATTGAAGAGAATAGAGTTTATCCAAAAGTATCAAGGTCTGAGTAAGAGAAATGGTAAATATTCTAATCAAGAACTTGAAACAATAGCATTATTACTTAAGCAATGGGAATAGCGAATCCCTCCGACTCCACTCAAAAAAGCTCACCGAAACGGTGGGCTTTTTGTGTTTTAGGATCAAGCAGAATTCCTGTGGGGAGATTGCATTAAAGATGGATGGTGAATTAGCGACCTCTAAGAGTCACTCAGGCTTCTAGTATTCCGCCAAGCAACTAAGCCTCTTGCATTTGTTTGGTGGTATTCATCACTTTAGCATCTCTCATTTTAGGAGATGAGGTAATCTTAAGTTCATAAGGACGATTGAATGCCTCTTGTTTCATTTTAAAATGTTCAGAGAGCTTACGGATCACTTCTTTAGATAGGCCTTTCTTGTAATTCAAAATATCCGAAATCAGTCCTTTTGACACACCCAGCAAATCCGCTAAATTCTTTGCTTTCAAACTATGCTCCTCCATGAGTGAAATCAAAAGCGGCACGGGCTCTAAATGCTTCAGGCTGCTAGTCTCTTCATCATACTTTCTGATGAGCAGGGTGAGTAATTCTATTTCATCTTCTGACTCCTCAGATCCACTTGGATCGAAAACCAATTGCTGAAGTACTTCACAATACTCATTGTATTGCTCTCTGTTTTTTATGATTTTATACTTCAAAGTATCCATATCAAAAGATGCTAATTGTGTACTGCTCGTTTTTCTTACAGATCTTATCGTACTCGGCATGAGTTCCAATCCAACAAACAAATAAGTGGGCCATTCTCTTACCAAACGAATATTGACCGATTAATCGGTAGTTGTTTCCTCCAATGTTAAACACCACTCTGTTTGTTCCCTGACCTAACAGATCTGCTGAGTTATAAGTGGCTTTAATATCTCCAGGTTCGCCCCAATCTGCCCAACTTAATTTACGAAGCCACTGGTCAAATGTGGCTTTACTGCCAGCATACTTTTCTGTAAAATCAAGTATTGTCTTCTCTTTGATCAGATGAACCTGCATGTAAATTTACGAGTATGACGCTAGAATAGTTCACAAAACGTGAACTTTATTTAACTGGAATAAATCGGATTTCAGTACCGAATTTAACATAATCACTATAACCACCAATGGCTAGGTCTCCCTCCAAAACCTTGTCCTATCCACGAATCCAAAAAAGACGGCCATCTTTCCAAAAAAGACGGCCATCTTTTCTCAAAAGATGGTTATAGTTTTCCAAAAACATGGCCATGAAATAAAAAAAGGTGGTTAGGATTTACCCAATCGATGGTTATGGCCTCACAGAACTCAATGATCAGCGCTCAGGTCAACTCGGAGATCTTTGCTAATGATGTTTTTAGCCCCCTCACGAAAAAAACCTCCACACATTTCGTGTGAAGGTTTTTTGGCACCGATCAGATGCGTTCATTGAGAGATTCGCTTTCCTGGTTAGCTCACCTTCTCCGCCGTGTAACCTGCCTTTTCTACCACAGCGATCACCTCCGATTCAGAAGCACCGGCTGTCTCTACGGTCAGGATTTTGTTCGGATTCAAGATATCTACCTCCCACTTAGCTATGCCTTCGGCAGCATCCAAATGAGGAGTCACATTCGCAAGGCAGCCACTGCACTTGATCGTGGTTTTGAATTTTAATGTACTCATCGTTCTTTTATTTTGATTGTTTTAAACTTGATTCAAAGTTCGCGCCATCGGCGCGCGCTTATATTACACTTTTACCGCTTTGGGTTGCATCATTTCATCCATACTGTAGCACTAGCTTTTCGGATTGGGGAAAGCCAGAACACAGCAATACATACCCCTGCTCCACCTCATCATCCGGCAGGGCGTAGTTTGTTTTCATATTCAGTTGGCCGAATACCAACCTCACCTTACAAGCTCCACACATGGATTCTTTGCAGGAATGTGGCAGTCGGATCCCGGCATCCAGGGCCGACTTCAATACCGACTGGTTGCTCTCAGCCATAAAAGTAATCGGCTCACCATTGAAATCTTTGATCTCCACCTGCGTATAGGCCTCTGGTTTGTCATCCCGGCTTTCAATGCCTGGCATCCCCGAGAAGGCCTCCATTTTGATCTGGTCTGCAGACAGGCCAAGGATGGTTAAGGACTCTACCGAAAGATTCATGAGTGCTTCTGGTCCACAGATGAACACCTCGGGGTTTTCTTTCCAATAGGCATCCACGTACTTTTGAAAATCAAAACGGTTGAGCTTGCGAAAGACGGTGTTTTCCTGCTTCTCCAGGCCCGCATCCTCTGCAGACAGGAAGTGTCTCACCTCCAGTCTTCCGGTGTACTTTCGTTCCAGATGATCGAGCTCTTTCTTAAATATGATCGATTCTGAGCTTCGGTTGGCATAGAGCAGGGTGACCTGACTTTCGGGTTCCTGCGCCAATATGGATTTCATCATGGCATACAGGGGCGTGACACCACTGCCTCCGGCCACCATCAGCACCCTTCTTGCCACTCCAAAGGTGGTGGTAAACCGGCCATTGGGCGAGCTCACCGATACCTCATCGCCTGCGCGGAGTTGCTCCCCAATGAAATTGGAAGCCAGTCCACCCGCTACCTTTTTGATGGTAACGGATGGCGGCTCGCCAATAAACGAAGAAGAGGAAAATGAATATTGTCTTACTACTTCCTGACCATTGATCTGCAGGAAAAAATTCAAAAACTGACCAGGGAGATACTGCGCGATCGAAGGGGCATTTTCCAGCACCAGGGTATATGCCTCCCTGGTTTCCTGAATGATCCTTTCAATTTTGACTCGTGTTTTCATCACCTTTGAATTTAAATTTTGGATGCTTTCAGTCTAAGGCTATTGGCCACTACGGACACCGAGCTAAAGGCCATGGCGGCCCCCGCAATCATGGGATCCAACAAGAAACCATTGAATGGATACAAGACCCCAGCCGCAACCGGAATACCTATCAGGTTGTAAATAAACGCCCAGAAAAGGTTCTGGCGAATACCCATGACAGTCTTACTGGAGAGGTTGAGTGCTTTGGGAATGGACATCAGATCGGAAGTGATCAGAGTCATTTTGGCCACATCCATAGCAATGTCGGAGCCTTTGCCCATGGCAATACTGACATCCGCCTGCGCAAGGGCATGGGAGTCGTTGATTCCATCACCCACCATGGCCACCACTTTGCCCCGGGCCTGAAGTGCTTTCACGAAATCTGCTTTGTCCGAAGGCATCACTTCCGCTTTGAAATGCTGCAGTCCAACCTGCTCCGCCACGGCTGCAGCGGTTTGATGGTTGTCGCCGGTAAGCATATAGACCTCCACTCCTCTATCCTGCAGTGTCTGGATAGCTTGTCTGGAGCTGACCTTCACCTGGTCTGCAATGGCCAGTACTGCCAGCACCTGCTCTTCATTGGCAAAATAAATGACCGTTTTGGCGTCTTGCTGTAGTCGGCCAGCGGCCTGACTGAGCGGAAGGCTGATGCTGATGTTATGTTCATCTATTAGTTTTCGGTTTCCTACAAGGTACAAGACCTCTCCGGACACCGCGCTGGCACCCCGGCCGGTGATGCTTTCAAAGGCCTTTACCTCCGCTGGCTGTATGTTATCGGCCTTCAGTTTACTTACCACGGCTTCCGCCAATGGATGTTCAGAGACAGCCTCCAGACCTAGCAAAATTTGCATGGATCGATCCACGTTGCTTTCGCTGGTTCCCCAGATCATGTCGGTGACTACTGGCCTGCCTTCTGTGATGGTCCCTGTTTTGTCCAGGATCACGGCGTTTACTTTGTGAGCGAGTTCCAGGCTTTCGGCATCCTTGATGAGGATATTATGCTCTGCACCCTTTCCCACACCTACCATGATGGCCGTGGGAGTAGCCAGGCCAAGCGCACAAGGACAGGCAATGACCAACACGGCCACAGACGTCAGCAGTGCATGTGTAAAAGCGTCATCTCCACCCACTATCATCCAGGTAATGAAGGTGATGATGGAAATACCCATCACAATGGGCACAAAAATGCCGGCGATTTTATCGACCAGCTTCTGTACAGGAGCTTTGCTGCCCTGGGCTTCCTGTACCATCTTGATGATTTGCGAGAGCAGGGTCTCACCGCCTACTTTCTCAGCTCTGAACTGAAATGAGCTTTTTTGGTTGATGGTGCCGGCAAACACCTTGTCGCCCTTCGCCTTGGAAACGGCGATGGGTTCACCTGTGATCATACTCTCATCCACAAAAGATTCACCCCCGATCACTTCGCCATCTACCGGGATTTTCTCACCTGGCCTGACTATGATGGTATAGCCCACCTGAACTGATGAAATGGGGATCTCTACTTCCTCTCCATCAATCAAAGCCTTCAGGGTTTTCGGCTGAAGTCCCATGAGCTTTTTGATGGCTGATGAAGTATTGGATTTTGCTTTTTCTTCGAGCAGTTTTCCCAACGAAATAAAAGTGATGATCACCACCGCCGCTTCATAGTACACATGCGGATGGATGCCCCTACTGTGCCAAAACTCTGGAAACAGGGTATTGAACAAGCTGTAAATAAAGGCTATTCCTGTACTCAGAGCCACCAAAGTATCCATGTTGGCTTTTCCATGCCTGGCTTGCTTAAATGCATTGATGAAGAAGGTTCTCCCAAACCAAAAAAGGATGGGTATGGTGAGCGCCAGTGATATCCACCTTCCCTCGGTCCATTCCATAAAGAACATCCCAATGATGAACACAGGAAGTGTGAGCAAGGCAGACCAGATGGTTCGCTTTTTCACGTCCTGATAATGCCTCTGCTGAAGCTCCTGCTGCTTTGCTGAAGGATCGTCCTCCCCCACAATGAGGTCATAACCGATGGATTGGACCGCCTGACGCAGGGTTTCCTGAGTGATTGAATCTTCATACTCCACCAAAACCGAATTAGTAGCGAAGTTGACACTCGCTTTTTTCACACCCGGAGTGTGACTGATCATGGACTCCACACTGGAGGCACATGCTGCACAGGTCATCCCGGTCACCGGAAAGCTTTCCTTGATGACCTGATGAGATGTCGCGGATGATTTTTCTATTACCGTTTCCATTTTATATTGTTTTTACTCTGCAAAATTATTCAGCCGGGGTGGTGCGATTGTTATAGAATTCCGGCTATGGGTTACACCTTTTCATTGGAGTGATCCGGCACTATCAGGCCCTTACTCCTCTGAATCTGCTTGAAATGAGAAGGATTGAGGCCGGTCACCTTTTTGAATTGGGCAGAAAGGTGATGAGCACTGCTGTATCCTCTTTCGTAAGCGATCTGTGAGAGAGACTTGCCGGTGTACACCAGGGATTCCTTGACTACCTCTATCCGCTTTTCGATGTGATACTTTTCAATGGACTTCCCTTCCATTTGTGAGAACAGCTCACTGAGCGTGTCGTAGTTCTGCATGAAGTGCCGGGACAGACTTTCGGAGAGGGTAACACCCTGCTCACGGCCACTTCCTGCTGCTATCCACTGGTGAATGAATTCGCGGATTTCAAGAAATCTGGTCTCCCTCTTATCAGAAACCAGCTCAAACCCCAGCCCTGAGAGGATGGACCGAACTGTTGTTTTCTGCGGATCGTCTATAGGCTTGCAGAAGGTGACCTTCCCCAGGGAAATATCCCTGATAAACATTCCTGCCTTTTGCAGGCTTTCCCGGATGGTGTAAATGCAGCGACTGCAAACCATCCCTTTGATATTGACCTGAGAGCTTTCCATCGTTCCAATTTTTAATCAAAATTGGGGACGATCGGGATTGGATGCATTACACAATCACCCGGAAGGCTTACATGATTATATGATCTGATCCAGTGATTTTCTGGATTGGGTATGTTGAATACTTTTCTTGAATTCGGTGGGTGATAACCCGATGATCTTTTTGAATTGATTGGACAGGTGAGCCACACTACTGAAGCCCATCTTGTAAGCAATTTCCTTCACTGACAGCTCGTCGTAAAACAGAAACTCCTTCACTTTTTCCATCTTTTGGCGAATGATGTACTGCTCCAGCGTGATCCCTGCCATGCCTGAAAACAGGCTACTGAGATAGTTGTAGTCGTAATGGAGCTGATCCGACAGGTAAGCCGACCACTGAATGTTGGTATCGTAGGGATCACGATGATGAATGGTGTCAATCACCAGGGTCTTGATCTTCTCCAGTAACTGTACTTTACGATCGTCGATTCGCTCAAAACCATTTTTGGCCAGCAGGTCATCCAATTGCTTCAACTCATCTCCGGATAGCTCTTTTTTGAGTTTCACCTCCCCCAAATCAACAGATAAAGGCTCTACCCCGATTTGTTCAAAAGCCTGTCTGACCACCATGACGCAGCGGGGGCAAACCATGTTTTTGATATGTAGCTGAGGGATTTCCAAGGTCATTCCAAATTGCATAGTTAAGGTAAGAAAATAGATGGAGGAATGCTATGAAGACTGCTAACTTCATCGTAGCAACTAAAACCTTCCATCATTTTCACAAATCTATGGATTAAAGCAGTTGAGTGATGAAGTGATTTACCAGTCCGAATACTGAGCTGATCACTATCCAGGTGATCATGTTCAGTTTAAATCGGTACATCGCCACAAATGAAACCACCACCCATCCTAAAATCGGGTAGTCAATTCCTCCTAAAGTCATTTCTTCGGGAAACACTATGGCCTTACCCAGATAGATGGTCAGGTTAAGAATCACTCCTACCACTGCTGCTGTCACCAGTGTCAAGGCTTGTTTGATCTTCTCATTTTCGCGTGTTTTTTCTATAATGGGCGCCCCGGCAAAGACGAAAAGGAAACATGGAACAAATGTGTAAAAAGTCGTGGCCACCAGCCCTAATGCCCCCATCAACACAGAGCCGTCATAGTGGTTGTATCCTGCCATAAAACCAACAAATACCAACACCATAACCAACGGGCCCGGCGTGGTTTCACCAAGTGCCAGGCCATCAATCATTTGGAGTTCGGTCAGCCAATTGAGTTGCTCCACACTTACCTGTGCTACATAGGGCAACACTGCATAAGCTCCACCAAATGTGACGAATGCAGCCTGTGTAAAAAAGAGTGAAAGCTGCTTCCAAAAGGAAAAATCACTACTGAACAGGTAAAATAGTCCGATGGGAATCACCCATAGCAAAGCCGCCGCGAACACCTGCCTAACCAACCTTCCAATTTTAAAACCGGCATCAGGCAAGAAATGATTGCGGTTGATAAAGTACTGCTCCTCATCCTTTGCCAGTTGCTCTTGTGCAGAAGTGGTCTGCTTAAACAGCGATGGAAGCATTCTGCGTACCACAAAAGACAACAGCAAAGCTCCAATGATGATATATGGAAACGGGGTATTAAAAAAGAACATTAGCACAAAGGCCATTCCTGCCAGTAGAAAGTGAAAGGTGGTATGCAATGACTTAGTGCCGATTTTTATCAGCGCCAGAATGACAATGGCCATTACCGCCGGCTTCAATCCACTAAACATGGCATATACCCAGGGGATATTGCCATAAGTAGCATATAAAGCCGATAGTCCACATAAGATAAACATGGAAGGAAGCACAAAAAACACACCCGCTACGAGCCCCCCTTTAGTACCGTGCAGCAGCCAGCCTGTGTAGGTAGCAAGCTGCTGAGCTTCAGGTCCAGGCAATATCATGGTATAATTTAGCGCATGGAGAAAACGACTTTCTGAAATCCATTTCTTCTTTTCAACCAGAAATTCGTGCATGATGGCAATCTGACCTGCCGGGCCACCAAAGCTGATAAATCCAAGCTTCAACCAGAACCAGCATGCTTCTTTAAATGACGGTTTTTTTAGATGATCCATTGATAATTGATTATGGCTATTTACCCTCTATAACCACGTCCTTATTGTTTTATCTGGCCAATGTTAATAAACAGTGTTGAATCGGGGGTTAGATATGGAGCATTTCACAATGGAAAAAAGAAAATGGACTGGCACCGGACGAAGAAGTAACTACTGAGTCATTAACTGCCGGTTTTCAGGGTGCGTTCCGCACGGCTGCCGTCATCGGTGCTCTATCCCTCAAACAACTCCTTTCTGGGCTCATACTGATTTTCAAATATCGATTCTCAAAGTCAATTAAATCAAACTCAACTTGAATAATGATCCACTCACCGATTATTCCCCAATCTCGGTACACCACTCTATTTATTTGCAATATGTTAAATCTCGTAAGTCCTCAGAAATGTTAGTGGGACTAAGTGAAACACTTAATCTTCAGAATGGGTATTTCCCTGTGTTCTCAAACAATCCGAACCTCTAAATTTACTTATCATCCAAAAATTCATTCGCCAATGAATAGATTCAACAAAACGGCTGCCATCAGGGTGATAGACATCCTGATCGGCACTATGATTATTCTCACCATTGTGATCACCTTCCTGGAGAAAGGTCCTTCCTGACATATGTTGACGTCCGGCTACTCTAAAGCGCCAAAGAACATTAATCAGCATCTCAATAAAATAAATATTCCAATTGACCATAAGTCACCTTCATTTTCTTTAATTTATTACAAAAAACGCATTTACTAAATCATGTTTCCCAAACCGCACACCCAACATCCATTTTGAACCGCTCTTGTTTTAATCTTTAAATTCTGCATAATCGGAATTGAAACGCCTCGCTAAACATAACCTCATTAATTATCTCCAGGGAATCTTTGATCACTCCCTCCATGGTATCGCCATGGTGGATGATTCTGGCGTACCATTTCTTGTCAATGCCAGACTTTGTCAAATTATAGGTTATTCAGAAACCGAGCTTACCTCTATGAGCTTTGGCCAATTCACTCATCCTGAGGACGTGGACAGAGACCTTAAACTTTTTGAACAACTCAGAAAAAATGAAATAGATCATTACTCAATTGAGAAAAGGTACATCTCGAAAGCAGGCCATGTGACACCTGTGAAAATACACGTGACACCTGTGAAAAGTACCAAAGAAGACCCATGGCATGCCATTGCACTGATAGAAGATATTTCCCGACAAAAAAAAGCAACCCAGAAAATAAAGGCTGCGGATCAGCGGGCAAAAGACCTGAACAACCTCATGGAGGAAACCTGGGAAATCGCCAAAATTGGCTCCTGGGAGGCGAATCTGGAGACCAAAGAAGTTATTTGGAGTAAGCCCGTCTATAAAATCCATGGTGTACCCCTCGGAGAAGCTATAGATATGGATAAGGCATTTGGTTTTTTTCACCCGGACTATAGAGCCGTAGCCCAGGAAATCATCGCCAAATGTATAGAAGCAAAAGAAGCCTGGAATATTGATCTCAAAATAATCGCCAGGGACGGTGCTGGAAAATGGGTAAAAACGATTGGCCAACCTGTTTTCCACAATGATATAATGCTAGGGCTAAGAGGGATCCTCCAGGACATCACGGAGGTGAAAGAAGCCAACATTAAGTTGGCGCTTTATAATTCAACACTCGAAGAAACAGTCAGCGAACGTACCAGACAACTTGAGAATGTCAATAAAGAGCTGGAGGCCTTTGCCTACTCCGTATCACACGATCTGAGGGCGCCACTCAGAGCCATTGACGGGTTCTCCAATGCCCTGACTGAGGACTACCTGGATATTCTTCCAGATACAGCCCAACGCTACCTGACCCGAATTTCTGACAACAGTACCCGAATGGGTAAACTCATTGATTCGCTACTCAGCTTCAGCAGGCTCTCCCGGTCCCAGACATCATTTCAAAGTTTCGGACTGGAGGAAAGAATCGATTCAATTATCCACAGCATTGACCCACCCATACATTGTAAAATCACAAAGGAAAATCTGGGTGATGTCTATGGAGACCGCATGCTCCTTGACCATGTTTTTCAAAACCTACTTTCCAATGCCATCAAATATTCATCCCGGGAAAGTGCCCCCAAAGTTCACATTAAGCAGATCTCTCATCAAGATTCGGATGAAATCATCATTTCCGATAATGGAGTAGGATTTGATATGGCATACTACGACCAACTATTTAGTATTTTTCAAAGACTCCATACCGAAACGGAATTTGAAGGATCAGGAGTAGGTCTCGCACTGTGCCAAAAAATCATATTGAAACACCATGGTAAGATATGGGCTGAAAGTAAAGTCGGAGAAGGCAGCACTTTTTGTGTGTCGCTACCCAAGAAAAGTATTGATAATCAATTATATTAGATAAAGCCATTGCCATGGATATAAGAGAAAATCAATGCGATACAGTGGTTCTGGTAGAAGATAACCCTGACGATGCAGAGCTGACCATGAGGTCTCTCAACTCATTGCAACTCGGCAATCAGATCATTTGGCTGAAAGATGGAACAGAAGCCATTAACTATCTTTTTGACCAACAGCCAGGCCAATCACGTAGAGTATCTAACCGACCTAAACTCATCCTACTGGATCTCAAGCTCCCAAAAGTAAATGGTATTGAGGTTTTGAAAAGAATAAAGTCAGATGATCAGATGAAAACTGTACCCGTGGTGGTAATGACTTCATCTAATGAATCTGTGGACCTAAAGACTTGCTATGAGCTCGGTGTGAACAGCTTCGTCACCAAGCCTATCAATTATCAAGAATTTATAGAAGCCACCAAAAATATTGGCTTATACTGGCTACTGGTCAATCAGGTGCCTAATTAAGCGTTATTACTTCTTAAGTAAATCTGTTATGAAGATCCTTTATTTAGAAGACAACACCAGTGACTATGAGCTACTGGACCTGTCTCTACAGAAAAGTAATCTGGAGTTTACCCTAGATCGTGCTGAAAACAAAGCACAATACCAGAAAGCCCTGGAAACCCCTTATGATATTATCATTTCGGATTATAACCTGCAGGGTTTCACAGGTACTGATGCGCTCAAAATGCTTCGAGAAAAAGACCAATCCATTCCATTCGTGGTGATTTCGGGCACTGTTGGGGAAGAGCAGGCCGTCTCTCTGCTTCACTACGGCGCCAGCGATTTTTTACTGAAGAAGAATGTAAAAAAACTACCCATCATTATCGAAAGAGTACTCAGAAATAAGATGATTGATGACGAGCGCCGAAACTTCCAAAAGGAGCTTATTAATAAAAACCTCATCCTTGATTCACTTTTTAATAGTTTCGAGGACATGGTATTCCTGAAAGATACCAATGGCACTTACCTGAAAGTCAACACCGCTTTTTCACGATTTTTCGGATTTACCGAGAAGGCCATCCTGGGAATGACAGATGGAAACCTATTCGACAAAAACATTGCTGATAAGGCACAGGAAACTGACCAGCACGTCCGGAACAACAAACTCTCCATCACCTACGAAATACTATTTACGGGCACAGATGGCACCAACAGAATACTGGAAGTGGTGAAATACCCGGTGCTGGATGGCGATGTGGTCACGGGAGTGGTAGGCTCCTCCAGAGACATTACCGAACGAAAAATGCTGGAAGAAAAAAATGCCAAAAGCCAGTACATCCTCAACCAGGCCGAGCAGCTCACCTATTCAGGAAGCTTTCAGTACGATTCGGAAGTGGATATACTTAGCTGCTCCCCTCATTTTGTGAAGATGATGGGTATATCAGGAAATATCAACAAAATCTCTCTGATGAAATTTTTGGGGCTGGTCTATAAGGATGACCACAAGATTTTCAATGACGAAATAGACAAAGTGCTGGATAAAAAAGTCACTGTCACCATTGATCACCGATACATCCCTAATGGCTCCAAACAGATAAGATATGGCCGGACTACCATTAGCCCAGACTACAGTACCGGCAATGCCAGCATCTTCTACGGCACCATTGTGGATACCACCTCTGACTATGAAAATGACATGGCGCTGCTCAACATTCAGGAGCTGGAAAGAAGCAACATTGCCAATGAGCTCCATGACAACCTTGGTCAGAAAATGAGCGCTTCAGCACTTTTTCTGGATGGCCTGGTGTCTAAATATCCCGAAGACACTGAGCTCACCAAAGTGGCTAATATGATCAATACCTCCCTCACGCAAATCAGATCCCTCTCCAATACGCTTTCGCTGAGCAGCATCAAGGAGATGGGGTTGGAGGATTCACTGAGACAGCTTCAGGATCAGATTCCTCTCTCCATAGAGTTTGAGCTTCATTACTCTGTAGACGAGAGTTCTATCTCTGAGTTTATCAGTACCCAGACGTTTCGCATCATTCAGGAAGCCATCAATAATATTCAAAAACACAGTGAAGCCAAAAGGATAGAAATAGACATTGCCCAGGCCCAAAGTGTGATTACGCTCAAAATCAGAGACAATGGCAAAGGCTTTGACATCAATGCCGGAGTGAGGGGTAATGGCATTCGAAACATGGAGCAAAGAGTAAAAAAATGCAATGGACTGATCCATATAGATTCAAAAATCAATGAAGGAACCTTTATTGACATTAAACTCCCAATTAAATAACGCCAAAATGAAAACTACCATACTTCTAGTAGATGACCATGATATGATCCGTGACGCCATAAAGTTCTACTTTAAGGATGATCCTGACTATGAAATATGTGAAGAAGCACAAAATGGACTTGAGGCTCTGGAGATACTCAAAACAAAGAAAATAGACATCCTGCTCACTGACATCAATATGCCCGAAATGAACGGCATAGAGCTGATGGAGAGTGTACGACAAAATCACAAAGACCTGAAAGTACTGGTGCTCTCTATGATTAACGAGGCTAGTTATATCAATAAAATGATTGCGTTGGGAGCCTCCGGATATGTCCTGAAAAACACCTCTAAGTCAGAAATGCGCGATGCCCTGAATAAGATCATGAAAGGTGAGGACTACTATGCAGATGCGGTGTACAAAACCATTGTTAATAGCATAGCCCGTAAAGCCCCCAAACAAAGGCTCACCATCGATGTGCCTCTTTCGGAAAGAGAGCGTGAGATCCTCCTGCTGATCGTCAATGAATATACCAATCAGGAAATTGCCGACAAGCTTTTCATCAGCACCCGTACCGTAGAGTCACACAAGCGAAACCTATTGGAAAAGACAGGTTGCAAGAATGTGGCTGGTTTGGTGATGTACGCCGTAGAGCGAAACATCGTTTAGAGCGTTTTCCTCCAATGTGTGGGGACAATACTTCATATTTAAGGGCTATTATATACTTTAAAAATCCTGTGTGAATCACGCAGGATTTTGCGTAAATAACCCAATTATTTCTTTGCGTGAGATGCTCTAATCTAAGACTCTCGGTTTTCTGAGCTTTGTTTTATCATTTGGAACTAACCCCAACAGAAAATGAAAAAGCTAGCCGTAATCGCACTCACCATTCTTTTCATCCACACCTTAAGTGCCCAGGACATCACTGCCCGGACATACATAGAAAAAACGGTAGTTGCCAGCAAATTGGGAACTGCCATAGGTTACATCTTCCCATGTAATGTAGAGGTGGGAGGATTCTACCAAAAAAATGCCGAATTCATGAATGGCCATGAAATTACCAAAAGGTTTTATGAAAAGGAATTTGCTGGAATGTACCTCAACCTGCCGCTGAAACACTACCGAAAAATCAACTTTGATCTGAATATTCGTACCGGAGCTGTGAATGGAAAAAACTTTGCCATCACTCCATCACTCCTAGGATCCTATAGGCCCGTAAAAGCCATCAAAATGGGGGTTGGATTGGGCACCAGGATGTTTCGCCCCACCTTACAAGCCGCTTTATCCATAAGGCTTAGTAAGCTCCATTGAGTCACACCTCATCCTACACCGCCCAAAATTTACATCAACCTAACCAGCAGACAAATTATGAACCTCATCACCACCAGTCCTAAGTACAAAAAGGATGAAAATTTATTCAGCATCAAATTTGTAGAAAACCACAACCTACTCATTATTAAGGGATGGTCCATTACACCTGAACTCAACACCTACTATCAGGCTACCCGGGAGGGCATCATACAACACCTGACTATCAATAAAGGGCTGACCATTTATTTCTCCTACGAACTATTGCATTCTGTAACCACAAGGTTTCTTTATAACATCGTCCAAATCCTCAACCAATTTCACGTTCTTGGAAAGCGTGTAAAAATCTATTGGGTTATTGATCAATATAATGAGCAACTGATCGAACTAGGAACCGAACTGAAAGCACTTAGTCATTTCAGCTTTGACCTGTCTCTTCCAAGCACCACCCTCTCTTCTCTGCTGGACTAACTTCAGCACATCTCTTCTCATTGGCGCTATTATTAACGCCTCACCTCTTTAGCGTAATGATCTCCCTTTGAGGGACATCATATGTACAATATCTCTAAGACCTTCCCTGCCCATTCCAAGGCTCCCAATCAAAACAGTGTAGGTAAATTATCCTGCGCGAAACACACATCTCATTATGTGTATAACCCAATATTCCAATTCAGTGACTCACTCTAACACAGGAGCCCCCCTTGCCCCAACTTTGCTTCATCATTAAATATTTAACCGCTGAACAAATGAAAAAACTAATTACATTCTCAATCGCCCTATTATTAGCCCAGGCTATTTATTCACAAGACATCACTACCAAGTCCTACATTGAGCAAACTCAGGTTGGAAACAAATTGGGAACCGCAATAGGTTACACCTTTCCATGCAAAGTGGAAATAGGTGGCTTCTATCAGAAAACCGCCGACTTCATGAATGCTCAGGAAATCACTGAAAGATTCTACGAAAAAGAATTCACCGGCATGTATGTCAACCTGCCCCTGAAGCACTATGGTAAACTCAATTTTGACCTGAACATCCGGACTGGGGCGGTCAATGGACAAAACTTTGCCATCACACCATCGATACTGGGATCTTACAGTCCCGTCAAAGCCATCAAATTAGGCCTGGGGCTTGGCACCAGAATGTTTCGGCCTACACTACAAGCCTCTATTAGCATCAAAATCAGCAAATTTCAATAAGAACCTCAGTACTCACACTGCTAAAACAAAGAATCATGAACGCTTACTCACTCTCTCCATCAATCAACGAAGTATCCCCCACCACAAATAGCAACCGAAAACTGCTCAGTATTAACTTCCTTGAAAACAAAAGTCTGCTCATCATCAAAGGGTGGTCATTGACACCTGAACTCAGAACGGTCTATTCAGTGATCCTCGAGGAAATCCAAGACCACCTGGCTGTAAACGAAGGCATCACTATCAACTTTGAATATAAAATCTTTAATGCCTTCACGGCACAGTTTCTATTCAAAGCCATCAAAACATTGAATCAAGCCAAAGCTCAGAGCAAGCAAGTCAACGTCAACTGGATTGCGGAAAAATACAACACAGAGATCTACGAAATGGGAATGGACCTTAAGGAACTTTGTGAGTTCGATTTCAATGTGAATCTGAAACATCACACCATTTCCCCCTCTCTCAACTAATTTAAAAAAGTGTCCTCGAAACAGGGCCCTAATCAGCGGTGATTTGGAAAGGCAGCTCTCGGGCTGCCTTTTTGCGTAAAGCCCATCGCTTGGGGTCACACTAGCAAGTGTGGTCTGCCCCCTATCGCTCCTCTCTAGCACTATTATCTTCAAAAAACATGCATTTCGCCTACCTCATACCACTATAGGTAAATCGTACTGCGCGAAACACGCATCCCGTTGTGTGAATAACTCAATTATCACATTACGTGGGACACTCTAACTATAGAGCTATGAAAGCGTCAACTTTACATCATCATTAAGAAGCTTTTACTCATTAACAATTGCAATCACCATGAACACTCTAGCACAAATCCTCCCAGCCACCCGAACCCCAGCCATTGAAGATAAGAAGCTATTGAAGATCAGCTTTATTGAAAAGAAAAATTTTCTAAGCATCAAAGGATGGTCAGTTACACCTGAACTCAAAGTAGTCTATGCTGTACTCCTCGAAGAAATCCAGGATCACCTGGCCTCCAATGAAAGCATCACCATCAACTTTGGCTATAAAATATTTAACCCCTTCACAGTGCAGTTTCTATTCAAAGCCATCAAAACATTGAATCAAGCCAAAGCTCAGGGCAAGCAAGTCAACGTCAATTGGATTGCGGAAAAATACAACACAGAGATCTACGAAATGGGAATGGACCTTAAAGAACTTTGTGAGTTCGATTTCAATGTGAACCTGAAACATCACACCATTTCTCCTTCCCTCAACTAATTCAAAATAGCGCCCTCGAAATGGGCCTTAATCAGCGGTGATTTGAAAAGGCAGCTCTCGAGCTGCCTTTTTTCGTAAAGCTCCATCGCTTTGATCACGCTTCCCAAAAACAATCCACCTTCATACCCTCCCCTCAGGGCTATTACCTTCCAAAAATCATGCATTTCGCCTACCTCATACCACTATAGGTAAATCGTACTGCGCGAAACACGCATCCCGTTGTGTGAATAACCGAAATATCACATTACGTGGGACACTCTAACATGAGAGGCACGATAAGTTCAACTTTACATCATCATAAAGAACTCAAAACGTACTCACATGAAAAAACTATTTACACTCGCTTTTACGATTTTTTTGGCCCAGGGAATCTATGCTCAGGGAATCACAGCCAAATCCTACATTGAACAAACTCAGGTGGGCATCAAACTAGGTACTGCCATCGGATATATTTTCCCCTGCAATGTGGAAATAGGTGGATTTCACCAAGAGCCTGCCAAATTCATTGACAACCAGGAATTGCCTTATAGATTTTACGAAAAGAAATTCACTGGCATGTACCTTAACCTGCCCTTGAAGCATTATGATTTCATAGGCTTTGACCTGAACATCCGAACAGGTGTTACCAACGGACAAAATTTTGCCATCACACCTACACTGCAGGGATATGTCAACCCTATTCCGGCGGTCAAATTAGGGCTTGGCCTGGGGACCAGAATGTTCCAGCCTACACTACAGGCCTCTATCAGCATTAAAATCAGCAAATTTCAATAAGAACCTTTACTACTCACACAGCTAAACAAAGAACCATGAACGCATACTCACTACACTATCCGCTGCTCCAGGAATCAGAAAACAGAAACCTTAAAGTTGACGGACCACTCAGCATCAACTTCCTGGAGAAACAAAGTCTGCTGATCATCAAAGGGTGGTCACTCAAACCAGAACTGAGAATCTGCTACAGCGTGATACTGGAAGAAATCCAGGATCACCTGGCTGCAAACGAAGGCATCACCATCAACTTTGAATATAAAATCTTCAATGCGTTTACCACACGGTTTCTCTTCCAAACCATCAAGACTCTCAATGCGGCTGTAGCTCAGGGTAAGCACATTACCATCAACTGGATTACTGAGAAATACAACACAGAAATCTATGAAATGGGGATGGACCTTCAGGGATTGTGCGACTTTGACTTTCGGATAAACCTCGCCAGCCTCACCATTTCTCCTTCCATGAACTAAAAAAAAGAGCCCACTTCTAAAGAAGTGAGCTCCAATCAGCGGTGAATTCTTGAAAAGGCAGCTCCCTTGGAGCTGCCTTGATAGACCTGAAAGTCTATCCGCCTTAGTACTTATATTTCTATTCTTTGATCACCCTTCTGAGCACCCGCTCATTGCCCACCGTGAGGATCATCGTGTAAATACCCGGAGCCAGCACCACATTTTCTTCCATCACCAATCGCCCGGCAGATTTCTCATACCTGGCGGAAAACACCACTCTTCCACTCAGATCAGACAAACTCAGGTGTACTTCCCCTTGATAAGGACTGGTTACATCCAGGGTAAACCGATCAGTAAATGGGTTAGGATAAATCGTCAACTCCTCCTGAAGTACACTGAGCACCACAGACTGACCTGCTAATACCTCGAAGGAAACCACCACTGGAGTCGCCGCCAGATAGTTTTCATTCCCATCCTGATTGGCCGTCACAGTGACTAAACCGGCACCTGTCGCTGTAATTGAATTACCCGAGAGGGTAACAGGTCCGGTGACCGTATAGGTAACTTCCAGACCGGATGATGCAGTGGCCCTGAGTGCTACAGGTGCGCTGCCTACTGGAATATCATCCACATCCTCAAAAGCAATAGACTGGCTGGCCTTGTTAACCGTGAGGACCTGCTGCACATCTGTGGCTGCTAAAAAGTTGCCGTCTCCAGACTGTGTAGCTGAGATGGTCGCTGAACCGGCGGCATGAATGGTAATGGTACTTCCGCTCACACTGGCAACAGCCGGATCTGACGATACGTAACTAATCGACAATCCACTACTGGCAGTGGCCGTAAGGTCAAAGGCAGCATCTCCAAAGGTCTTATCCTCCAATGCTCCAAAAGTGATGCTCTGACTGGCTTTGCCGATGGTCAAACTCTGGGCAACCGAACCCGCTGCTGCGTAATTGTCATCCCCTGTCTGGCTGGCCGTGATCTCCACGGTGCCAGTAGCATGAATCGTCACTGTAGCTCCTGCAATGGTGGCAATGGACTCATCTGACGATACATAGCTTACCGACAAACCACTACTCGCAGTGGCCGTAAGGTCAAAGGCAGCATCTCCAAAAGTCTTATCCTCCAAAGCTCCAAAAGTAATGCTCTGACTGGCTTTGCCGATGGTCAAACTCTGCGCAACTGAACCCGCTGCTGTGTAATTGTCATCTCCTGCCTGGCTAGCTGTGATCTCCACAGTGCCAGCAGCATGAATGGTCACTGTAGCCCCTGCAATGGTGGCAATGGACTCATCTGAGGATACGTAGGTTACCGACAATCCGCTACTGGCAGTGGCCGTAAGGTCGAAGGCAGCATCTCCAAAAGTCTTATCCTCCAAAGTGCTAAAGGTGATGCTCTGACTGGCTTTGCCGATAGTCAAAGTCTGAGTAACCGAACCGGCCGCTGCATAATTGTCGTCTCCCCCATGACTGGCTGTGATCTCCACAGTGCCCGCAGCATGAATGGTCACTGTAGCCCCTGCAATGGTAGCAATGGACTCATCTGACGATGCGTAGCTTACCGACAATCCGCTGCTGGCGGTGGCCGTGAGGTCAAAGTCGGCATCTCCAAAAGCTTTATCCTCCAAAGCTCCAAAAGTGATGCTCTGACTGGCTTTGCCGATGGTCAAGGTCTGAGAGACGTCTGTAGCAGGATTATAAGTATCATCCCCAGCCTGAGAGGCGGTAATGGTCACTGATCCCACCTTGAGAATACTCACTGTGGTGCCACTCACTTTGGCGATTGCTGGATCCGATGATGCATAAGTCAGAGCCAAACCACTGCTGGATGAACCTGTGAGTGTAAAATCAGCATCCCCGAAGGCCTTGGCTGGTAAAACGTCAAAGGTGATGACCTGATCCAATTTCTCAAACACATCTGAGATAGAAATCATCAGGGATTCATCATAAGTCAGCCCGCCCGCATCTGTGGCTGTGACAGTAATGGTGTAAGTATCCTTTGTTTCAAAATCAAATGACTCGGCAGCAGAAAGATCACTTCCTGACACGGTAAATGAATCATTATCATCCACCCCTGAGGCCAGTGAAAAAGTATGGGAATCACCTGCATCTGCATCAGCTGCACTGAGTACCCCGATCAACGTGCCCGAAGCTTCATTTTCATCGATGGCTGCCACAGAAAGTGTAATGGCAGTTGGTGCCTCATTGAGGTCGTTTACTGTGATGGTAAATACTCCTTCTGTTTCTCCTCCGTTGCCATCATTGGCCAGTACGGTCACTTCATAACTAGACCTGGTCTCAAAATCAAATACCTCAGCCACATACAGGGCATTGTCTGTAATGGTGAAAGCAGCATTATCCGTAGCACCATCTTTCAAACTAAAAGTGGCCTCAGCAGCGCCAGTATCCTGGTCATCGGAGCTAAAGTCTCCTACCTTGTCCCCCACTGTCGTGTTTTCATCAACTGTGCTGACACTCAGTGCCAGGTTAGTGGGTGCTTCGTTCACATCATTGGTCGAAAGCAAAAATGATTTCGTAAAAGTCAAATCGTAACCGTCGGTAACTTCCACCTCGATCAAATACTGAGGAACCTGCTCAAAATCCAATGGCACGGTAGTGACCAACTGATCACCATTAGCCACAATCGGGAAAATGGTTTGTCCTCCGATCTCAATGGAAGTCAGCACTTCGTAGCTAAAGGTATCATCTGCATCCACATCGGTGGTAGTCAGCGTACCGATGGCCGAACCCACTGCTGCGTCTTCATCTATGTCACTTTTGGAAAGTGATATATCCGTGGGAGCATCACCTACCGGCGACACATCGATGGTCATGGTATAGGTGAGTGTGCTGAGCACATCCTCTCCAGAATCATCAGCGACTTTGAAAGTGAAAGTAGCATAACCCTCCCCATTGGCATTGGCCTCTGGCGTAAAAGTCAGGAGCGTAAGGTCAGAATAGGTAACATCCGTACTCACAGCATCACCGTCATATAGCAGATATCCCAAAGAGACATCCGAGATGATTTGTATCCCTGCAAAGAGGTCTTCATCACTATCAGCAAATGCAATATCTGACTCCTGAAAGGAGTAAGTAGCATCTTCCTGCGTGATAATCGAACCATCCTCGGACGTTGGATAGTGAATAACATCCAACAGCGCGCCGCTCGAAATATTTTCGCAGAGCCCATTAATCACCACGCGATAGCTGTTTCCATCCAGGTCATCTGATAGCTCTGCAATGGTAAGCTCACTGGTCTGAGTACCTGAATAAGTCGCATCATCGGCCAGGTCGGTATATTCACCACCAGAGCTGACCTGCCATTGATAGGTAGGTGTATCAGCACTAGCCACCACTGAGAAAGAAGCTTCATTTCCCAGGAAGTCTTTCAGGTCTTGTGGTTGTGTGTTGATAAACCCCTGTGATTCGACCGCTCCAAGATCTGAAATACCCGATCTGGTATTTCCCAGCTGATCCGTCTCAGGGGCCACTGAGTCATCTCCCGCATCGAGGGCTGAAGACGTGCAAACAACCAATTCATGCACCAAAAGTCCGGTCCCGCTTGGATCGGTCAGGGTCGTATTGATCACATCAGAGGCTACTCCTGAAAAGGTAGGATAGCCAATATTGTTGGATTCTGTGACTGTGGCCTCACCAGTCGATGTATAAACGTTGCTAATCGTGTTCCCCACAAAAATGGAGTTCTTGATAGTTGCCAGGGCACTTCCTCCCGAAACTTCATCATAGCTAATGGCAATGGCATTTTGCGCGAAAGTACAATTGGTAAGAATCACTTCAGAATTCTTATTGGCCAGTGCTGAGATATAGGTGGTTTCACTATCCAGGTTGTCGTCATACGATCGAATACCATTTCCAGAGAAGGTACAATTAGTAAAATGAGCGATGATTTGATCATTCCCGTCCGATGCTTTTAGGTTAACTCCACTGGCATACGCATTGATAAAAGACACATTGGTGATGTAATGCGTGGTAGTGAAGCTTCCTGATGAGTTGTAAAGATTGATTTGCAATCCTCCGTCGTATTGATCCTGGTTGTTTTTAATCACTACATTCTCAATGGTTGAGGTTGTGAAGGACTGAAAATCATTAATGAATACAGAGGTTTCATTGTTATCAAACTCAGAGTTTGTCAGCGAAACACTTGCAGGTACTTCCGAGGAAGTCTGGGCGCCTAACTGAGAACTATAGAATAAAATGCCCTTGCTGTTATCAGATAAGAATAATTGATCGAAATCATTGTCCATGGATACGGTGCTTATCCCGTTCTGTGTATAACCTGACACTGCTATCTCTGAAAGAATGGTCATACTTGACTCAAGCCTCAACCCGTCACTGGTATTTCCCTGATCATGGTAGAGTTCAAATCCTGACATTTCAAGATATTCCATGCCTTGAGAACTTAAGGAATAACTTGAAGGAGTCGTGTCTTCAAATCTAAGTAAATCCCGTCCTGGCCCCACGATCTTCAATCGGCTGGCAGTTATCAATATCCCACTGATGTTGATGGTGGAATTGTCCGGCAAGCCAGTCAGGTCTACTGTAATCGTTTGATCGCAAGCTGCGGTGTTAGCCAATGCAACTGCCCATGCGAAACTGCCTTGCCCTGAAGAAGCATCGGTAGTGACCGCTATGGTGTCGCTTTCTACTATCGTGATGATCTCAGAGGTCGCAGCAGCTCTTGTATAACAAGTTCCTGACTCGCTCAAAATGACACTTATTTCGTCTCCAGCAGAAACTTCATACGAAAAGTCTTCACCGGTTTCATCGGGAACTTCCTCACCATTGACCACCCATTGGTATTCCGGGGTAGTTTCCACATTTTCAGCAACCGCAGTAAACGTAATCTCCTGTGCTCCGCATAAGATGAAATCCTGTCCGGTAATGGTGACCTCAAGTGCAGCTGTAGGATTCACTGTAAGGGTAGCTACCTCGGAAGTCTCCGTATTCAGTGTTCCCTCCACTACGCATCGAAATTGGTACTGGTCCCAGTTAATGTCGAGGCAAGTAAGGCTTAACTCCTCAGTATCTGACCCGCTTATTTGATCATCGTCTTCCAGATCGCTCCATGTACTGCCGTCATTTACCTGCCACTGATAGGTGGCGCCGCTTCCAGTCACGGCCACCGAAAAGATGACATCTTCACCTTCCGATATTTCATCATCTTCCGGATTGGATTCAATCACAATATTGGTAATAATACTCAGTGTGCCGTAGTTGTTATTGTTATCGGAATCAGTCTCTCCAGCATTTGAAGCAGTGTTGTTACTAAAAGAAACTCCTACTCCCTCTGCCGTCACGCCATCCATTAGGAAGAGCGCTCCGCCCTTGCCCTGGCCATCACCGGAATAGGCTCCACCCAGACCTTTTGAAGCTTGGTTATTGGAGAACGTCACATTTGTAAATTCCGCAGATCCAGCTCTGACGAACAGTGCTCCCCCGAGCCCTCCGCCTCCACCACCGGATCTTGCACTAGAGCTTGAGCTTCCGTTGAATGAATTTGTGCTTCCACCGAACATCCCGCCTGTGCCTCCTGGTGATGTACCTGGTGCTTGAAAGTTCGCGACCCCCGGAGCTCCTGCTCCGGCACCATATCCACCTGTTCCGCCTCTGCCATTGGCTCCACCACCATAGACAGTGGCCGCACCACCAACACCACCACCAGAACCAAATCCTCCAGTGCCTCCAGGGTTTCCATTGGGTCCTGAAGAACCTGGAGCCCCGCCAGTATCAAACGGTCCTGCACCACCACTATGGGTTCCTCCTGCCACACCACCATTTCCACCTTGGGCCGTATTGCCATCAAAGATGACATTCTCTAAACTTAGGGTGGCATTATCTGCATAGATAGCTCCTCCCATGCCAGCCCCGGCTCCAGCATAATTTTTGTCCTGGCCTTTGGCTAATCCATTTTGAAGGGTCAGATCGTTGATCACAACCGTTGGAGCAGTTTCATTCACAATAAAAAAAATGCGATAAGTACCTGCTCCGTCTATGGCCAGATCAGATGATCCTGATCCATTAATCGTCAGGTCTTGTGTGATATCAGGAAGTGCACTGGCCAAAGTAATTGTCCCAGTAATCCCTGTCATGTCAATGATATCTGCCCCGGATGAGCCTTCGGCAAGGGTCATTGCCTCGCGAAGAGACCCGGCACCATCATCGTTGGTATTGGTCACTGTGTAAGTTGTCTGAGCCCACGACCAGTGGGTCAGTAAAAAGAATAATACTAAGGCGAAAAGTTTTCTCATGTCGGTGAATTTTGAATATGAACTAAGGTTATCAATCACCATAGTTAATGTTCAAAAGACATGATCGCTGAAAAAAAGTGAAGTATGGCACCAATGCTGTGAAGTATGGTCAGCGAGTGCCGACCAACTCAAATAAATGCCCTTAAATGGTCTTAATGCTACGAAAGAGGTTGTCTTTGAATGTTTTTGAAATCGGGATTTCTTTCCCTACAACTGTCAGATAGCCATTGCCGATCACTTCTACTTTCGATAAATTGACCAGGTAGCGCTGATGCACCTGAATAAAATTTGCGGGCAGCCTCTGAGCAAAATCCACAAGCTTGCTTCGGATCAGGTGCCTTTTCCCTGACAGGTGTAACTCCAGGTAATTACCGTCTGACTTCACAAACTGAATCTCATCAACGGTCAATTTGACCAAAATATGCTCGTCCTTGATAAAAAGACTTTCATTGACCATCATATTGTCCGTCTCGGCAGGCGGCGGTGAGGTAAATCTATTGGCAAATGCCTCCAGGGCAATTTTAATGGCTGTGTACAGTTCCATCTCCTCAAAGGGTTTGATCAGATAGCCGTCAGGTTTAAAAGTGAGTGCACTCTCTACGGTTTTTCGGTCGCCATAGGCCGTAAGGAAAACAAAGGGAATGGTCCCCAGTTCGTGGATTTTCTGAGCCAACCAAATGCCGTCCTTCTCGCCGATCAGGTTGATGTCTAAAATGGCCAGGTCCACTTCCATGGACTGAATATCCTTCCAGGCGGCAGTAGCCTCATCGGCCACTCCACATACCTCATATCCCACCTGATGCAAATAACTCTTGATGGTGGCCACGGTGATGGCCTCATCCTCCACTATGTATATGTTGATTTTCTCACTCATTCTTTAACCTTCATTAAGTTGAATCACATAGACAGCTCCATGATCAGAAAAGATATTCAGTTTGGCCCTGATCTGACCACAGAGCATTGTGATTAGTTGCATGCCTAGTGAATTGGATTTTTCAATTGAAAAATGTTCCGGAAACCCTTTTCCATTGTCACGAATCTCTAAAGTTTCACCCCCATGTTCACCCTTATAAAACCGAATGGAAATCTCACCCGGCGAGGAATCAAAGGCATATTTATAGCTATTTGTCAATATCTCATTGATAATTAATCCCAGGGGAACCGCCAGCTCCCCACTCACCTCAAGGTCCTCTATGGAAGTGGTCACTCGGGTATCCTTCGGCTGGCCAAGTCCTGCTTCGACAAGCTCAACTAATTCCTCAATGTACTTCTTCAAAGAAACTGAAGAAATACTATTGTCACCAATCAGTAAATTATGAATCAGTGCCATGGACCTTATTCTGCCCTTACTTTCCCGGAGAGCAGAATTCACAAAATCATCCTTGGACTTATCTGCCTGGAGTTGCAATAAACCAGAAGTGATCTGAAGGTTGTTTTTGATCCGATGGTGCAATTCTCTCAGGAAAATTTCTTTCTGCTCCAACTTGCGCTCGGCTTCCAATTTGCTATTTAGCTTTTGCTTATAGTTGAGAAACAAAACCACAATGACCAGAACCAGGATCACTATTCCGGAGATCAATAGGTTGAGTTGATTATTTTGGACTTTTTTAATCGAATTGGATTTCTCAATTTCCAGTTTCTGTTCTGCCAGTATCGCCCTTTGCTGATCTGAATCCAGAAGGGTGGTCATGGCAATGAGGTTGTTCCTATTGCTGAGTTCATTCAGTGAATCGTTGAGTTTATTGAATTCCTTGAGGTATTTGGCGGCATTTCCGTACTGCTCGGTCTCATAAAAATACTCAGCCTCCACTTCCAAAAGTCTCAATTTGGTAGTCAGCCAGCCTCTGTTTCCCAGCAGGTTTTTGACGGTATCAATATAGCTGGCGGCCCGAGGCAAATCCCCCAGGTGAATGAAACATTCGGCCAAATCCAGACGCTTGTTGAGAGTGTTATCCACTTCATGAATGGTTTTGCTCACTTCTATGTCCTTGATCAGAAGTGGTATGGCAGGCTCATAGTTACCTTGCGCCACCAACACCTGGCCAATCATGCCTCTGGAGTAGGCTGTCCAGTAATGTTTATTGGATTCTGTGTACGGCGATTTGCCATCGTACTCCACTCGTGCCATGATGTACTGTCCATCTTCATAGGCTTTATCGTAATAGTAGATGGCACTGTCATAGTCGCCATTTTCTTTATAAAGGGAGGCCAGGTCCATGAAATACACCATTCTGTTCCACCCCTGAGCTGGGAATTCTACAGAATGCTTAAAATCCTTAATGGCTTCCGTAAACAGGTCTGCTTCCGCGTAGATTTCCCAAAAACTATGGTCAAATCCGGCTTCTATTCTTTGCTTTCTCAAGGGGATGGCCTCCTTCAGATTTCCGGTTCGTCTGTAGGCCTCCTCCAGCTTGAGTATTGCATATTGATAACGTTTTTCAGATAGCAACTCCCTTTGCTCCAGCAATTTCACCAGAAGCGGGATACACTTTTCGTATAAAGCCAGGGTATGATAGACTATGGCCAATGGATAATCTAGCTTTTGAAGTGTCAGTGTATCCTGATTGAGTTTAGCCTGCTCGTAGAAGTATTCGGCTGGCGCCAGCCACTCTCCTACCGGATTTTGAAAGACACCGTGACCTGATTGCTCCAGGCTATCCCACACATGTATAAAGCGGTCTGTACTGTTGAAGTTGTAAACAGACTTCACCTCGTCGCTGAGCTCCTGTGAGGTGAGGGCCAGGCTGCCAATGAGTAGGCAAATACATGTAAGATAAAATCTCAAAACTGCGGATTAGTACTGTAGAAAACGTGAATTACAGGAATCTGCACCTCCTGTGCAACAATAAGTGAAACATAAGCATTTTCTTACCAACTCTGCCCATTTATCTGGGAAGTACGTCGCACGAAATTCCCTTATACCGCCCTACCCCTATTCATTTTTATCTCCCTTCGATCCAACTTTGCATCTGGCCAATACCAATTCATTCCTATTGTTTATACATTTAGAATGTGATTTGAAAACACCGAAATTGGCGCTCTCCACATGAGATCATTAACTTTAGTCCGAACTCTAGCACATGAATATACTTTTAGTTGAAGATGAACGCTCCCTTGGAGAATCCATCATCACTTACCTCAGCAAGGAAGGCTACCACTGCGAATGGGCAGAAAACTTCTCCAAAGCCAGTGAAAAAACCTGGGCTTATTCCTACGACTGTGTGATTGTAGACATCACCCTTCCGGATGGCAACGGTCTGGATGTCATCGAAGGACTCAAAAAACTCAAGTCCCTCTCCGGGATCATCATCATCTCTGCCCGGAATTCCATAGAAGACCGCATCAAGGGCCTGGACATAGGCGCAGACGACTACATCACCAAACCTTTTGATCTGTCCGAACTCAATGCTCGTGTGAAGGCTGTCATCAGAAGAAGGAACTTCGATGCCCAAAACGAAATCGTGTTCAAAGAGATCACCGTAAAGCCCTACGACCGCTCTGTGAGTATCCACGAACAATTCGTAAGCCTTACCAAAAAGGAATTTGACCTGTTGGTATTCTTTATCTCCAATCAAAATCGGGTGATTACCAAAGAATCCATTGCCGAGCACCTATGGGGAGACGACATGGACATGGCTGACTCCTACGATTTTATCTATTCTCACCTGAAAAACCTCAGGAAGAAAATACAGGAACATGGAGGAAATGATTACATCGAAACCGTCTATGGTATTGGCTATAAATTCACTAACCATTGAGACTCCTCGTCATAGCCAACCGGTATTACCTGGCCACACTGATTATCGTTTTTGTGGCAGGTAGCCTGGCGGCCTACCTGATTCTGAAATCAATCATCAACCAGGAGTTCAATGAAAAACTGTTTGCTGAGCAAGATCAGCTCCTGTATGAGCTCCGCAACTATGAGAACCTGGAAAAAACCTATTACCTGAATATAGGAGACCTTATTGAGATCAATGAAGTGGCCGAAAATCCCAACATTCCACCTACACTGATCGATACGGTGATGTATGATCCCTATGAAAAGAAAGAGTTGCCCTTCAGACTACTGACCTTCTCCAGTGAGATCAAATCCAGGTTTTATGTTATTACCATTTCCAAATCACTCCTTCCCAATCAGGACCTCATGGAAGGTGTGAGCGAAATCATGCTGGGCATCGCACTCATGCTGATGGTGTCTTTGGGGCTTCTCAACCGATTCATTTTCAAAAAGCTTTGGCATCCTTTTCACCAGATCATCGATCAACTTCACAAATTTCAGATCACCCATCCTGAGCAGCTGGCCATAGAGCCTTCTCATGTGGAAGAGTTTAATGACCTGAGACAGGTGCTGGACAAAATGATCTCTAAGAGTATCTATGACTACAAAACCCTGAAAGAATATACCGAAAACACCTCTCACGAAATCCAAACGCCTCTGGCCATTATCAAAAACAAGGCTGAGATGCTCTTGCAGGAACCTCTGTCTGAGGCCCAGCTGAATGAGGTAAGTAAAATCTACGAAGCAGCCGGGAGGCTCTCCCGACTCAAGGAAGGGCTATCCACCCTTACAAAGATCGACAACAACCAGTTTGTAGAGTCAGAGCCGATCGAACTGAAAGCTTTCATCATGAGTCGGCTGTCCGGTTTTGATGAGCTGGTTGACCTCAAAGGCCTGAAAGTGGACGTCCGATTTGAAGCCAACCCGATACTCAACTTTAGCAATGATCTCATGTACATGATGGTCACCAACCTCCTGAGCAACTCCATCAAACACAACATTCAAAATGGTACCATCAGGATTATCCTGACTCAAAATCAGCTGGTCATTGAAAATACAGGCAGAGACCCGGGTATCCCCACATCATCCCTTTTTGATCGGTTCAAAAGGTCTGGCGACGGGCATGAATCTACCGGACTGGGGCTGTCCATCATCAAGAGAATTGCCGATCTTTACGACATGACCATCCTCTATACGTACGAGGATGGTTGGCACCGAATAATAACCAGCTTCAATTCCCAAAAACATCAAAATCATGAAGATCAACGCTAACAACCCCGGGGAGTACATCAGTCAGCTGCCAGATGAAAGGCAGGAAGCTTTCCAAAAACTCCGACAGACCATTTTGGACCATCTCCCTGAAGGGTTTGAAGAGAGGATGAGCTACGGAATGATCGGGTATGTGGTACCACATGAGCGCTACCCGGCGGGCTATCATTGCGACCCCAAACTGCCCCTCCCCTTTATTAATATTGCGTCCCAGAAGAATTTCATCGCCCTCTACCACATGGGCATCTACGCAGACCCTGATCTCATGGAGTGGTTTACGACAGCCTATCCGCTCCATTGCAAAACCCGACTGGACATAGGGAAAAGCTGCATCCGTTTCAAGAAAGTCAATGATATCCCCTTTGAGCTGATCGGCCAGCTTGTGAGCAAGGTGACAGCAGAAGAATGGATACAGTGCTATGAAACCCGCCTGAGGTAAAAGCTCCGTATTGTTCTGAGCATTCTTCAGAATAAAAACCATTTTTTTTTCACTGGCGATAGTCATTTTTACAGAATTCATCCAGAATCTACTTGTAAGTTCACTTAGAATTTAACGTCACTTAGATTATGGAAATAAAGAACAAATTCATCCTGATCTCACTAGGAATCATACTGGCCCCGGCCGTCATACTCCTCTTTTGGAACCCTCCGGGCCATTACGAACAAACCAAAGAAGCCCGCCTGATGAGAGATTTGTGTAATGAAGTAGCATCTAGCGAAACCCTAAGAGCCCAGGATGATTTCAATAAGCTGATTGAACTCATTTCGGTGCACATACACCAGTATGCAGACAACAGCAATGAGACTGTAGCCAGGGCCGTGATGGAGCTGAGAGCCTTGCAAAATGAAGCAGAGTTTCGCACCATAGACGTGGACATGTACCACAGGAAGTTTGCCAGGATACTGGTGGAGCTGGCCCAGGTAGAACTGGAAGATGCCATAGGCTTTGAGGCACAGCATCAGGCATATGGTGTGAAGAAATCTGTGCGAGAAGCCAAGCATTACCTTCACGATGCGCTCATTTTTTCTAAGACCTCATCGCTCAGTCATCAGAAAGAATTGGAATATGAGTTTGAAAAGCTGAGTATCTCCAATATCAGCAAAGAGCAGCTCAGAAATTGTATTGCCGCTACTCAAAAGGTTGTTTCATAAGTGTTCAAAATCCGCTCTTCAGGTTAGTTGCGGTCCCGCAGAGCGGGGCTGTAACTACCTGTAAACATAGCCTAGTCGCTGACTGTATATTTTCTACAGATTGTCTCCAGATTCGGCGACTAGCTTAGCCTAAGCTAAACAAATGCATTATTCACAACCAGCGGTGAGCATTTACCATTAGCAGATTTGTTATGGCCGGTCAGGAGCCCTGCTCATTGAGTTTGGGATCTTCGGGGGCTTCGCTGGTCATAACTTACGAACTTAAGACGCAAGAAAATAATCATATAAAAGCAGTAAATGAGCGGTAAAAAGGCCCACTTCCCTGAGGTGGGTTTTTTTGTATCAACTCACGCTCCGACCCGCATTCGTGAGTAGCATATTTGTTACCATTGATTGATCTCCGATTAGTACTGCTACCTCCTGATAATTATATTTGGCGACAATTACTCAGAATTCCATCATCCACCGGGCCAACTATGAGTCTTCTGCAGGTTCTACTTTTTGCCAGCTGTAGCTAAGGACAATTACGTCAGAGGCTCAATCATACGGTTCAGGCAGATCCATTTTTTACCTTAAAATTCCCATTAAAACCCTTAGTTTCGCAGGGTACCAAAGCCGGACATATGCACACTGCCATTACCCTGGAGCTCATAGACCTGATTAGTATTTTACTTATCCTGATCCTCCTGTTTCTTGGCTATAACCTACTCTCCCTCAAGTGGTCTTACAAGATCAGTAAGCCTTACCAATGGGAGGAAGCCATCCGCCAGCGCCAGGTCTCAGCCAACCTACGGACACTGGAAAGAACCTACCGGGACAAAGTAAGGTTCTATACGTTCTGGTTTCAGGTGGAGCGCCTGCGCAAACAGGGGGTGCCGGGTGCTTTTGCAGAACTTGGGGTTTATCAAGGGGAAACTGCCAACATATTGCACGAAATGGATCCCGAAAGGAAGCTGCATCTTTTCGACACTTTTGAAGGCTTTCATAAAGCGGATCTTCACTCTGAAAATGATGAAGAAAAATACAGCACCACCACCTTTTCAAATACCTCACTGGAAATGGTCAAAGACTATATCAATGGTAATGATAATGTGGAGTTTCATCCGGGGTACTTCCCTGAGTCAGCTGCAGGCCTGAAGGAATCGCAATACGCCTTTGTACACCTCGATGCTGACCTTTACAAACCCACCCTGGCTGCTTTGGCGTACTTCTATCCCAGACTATCTCCGGGCGGGGTGATCATCATTCACGATTACAATCACAACTGGGACGGCATCCGAAAAGCGCTCGATGAGTTTATGCCTACCATTCCTGAAACTTTACTGGAGCTGCCGGACTGGCAGGGAAGTGCGATGATCCTGAAAAACAGCTAAGGCCGTCACTTCACCACTAAACGTCTGGTATAAGCCTGAGAATCTGTAACCAACCTGAGCAGGTATACTCCTGGAATGAGTGACTCATCTGCTTGAGCAAGTACCATTCGGCTTCCTTCAGCATCCAGAGATTTGTGAAGAACCACAGATCCGTTGGCATCATAGAGATAGACTTTGGGTACCTCATTTTGAGATATTTCCGGGCAAACTATGGTCAAATCACCCCTGGTAATGGGGTTGGGAAATACCGAAAAGCGCTCACCCGGAATTGCGGCGGCGGCAACCGCAATCGCCGGAAAATATTCGTATCCCCCATCAAAATCTACCTGCAGCAATCGGTAGTAATAAGCAGTGGCCGACGCATGCTCATCTCTGTATTCATATTCAATAAGACTCTTGGAGTTACCATGGCCAGGCACTCTGGCCACTATGTCAAACTCAGTGCCATCTTCAGATCTTTCGATTTGGAAAAAATTATTGTTCGTTTCGGATGCCGTGGACCATGAAAGTACTACCGTAGAACCCTCATATGCCCCACTAAAGGATAAAAGAGTCACCGGTAAGGCACCACATCCCACCCCACAGCATCCATCGCTACAGTCATCCGGCCCGCTCACCGTTGCTCCCGGATCATTTACCGTAGTGGCAGACATGGTTCCTCCATCAGCCACCGTCATGGAGCTTCCCGGATTGGCATTCAATGCACCCCCAATATCCATCACTCCACCATCTCCTACATTCATGACACCCCCATTGTTGTTGTTAAAGTCATTGCCTACGGTAAGCGCTCCCGCTACTGATCCTCCCTGGCCTGCCGGAGCGAAGAGCGCCGAGAAAAATCCGCCATTGTCAATATCTCCCTGCACCTCCATACTAGACCCACCATTCAATATCAACTGTCCATCTCCATCTATGGTGAGATCTCCCTCGATGGTCACCGTTCCATTAACCACCAAAGTCCCATATATGGTAAAGTTACCCGTTATCAGCAGGTTGCCATTCACCGTCAGGGTTCGGTTGTTGTTAATTCTTAAACTGGAATAATCATCAGGATCCAGTGTACAGTCGTCAGAAACGAGATCAGTATGATCATCTATTCGGCCAGATGGGTTCAGAAAATTACCTGTAGTGGTTGGGCTGGGACAAGCAGCAAAGGCACCCCAGCAGAATAACGTAATGAATATGGTAAGTATTGACCTCATAATTTGGTTGGTAAGGAGAGATCAATATAATTCACCTTATATACAACTGAAAGAGGATTTCGATAAAGTACCTCATACCGGTGATGAACTATCTTCAGAAAACGGCAAAACTGACTTTTGGCCTATTCTGCGCAAAGGAGCCAGTCTTTAATGAAACTTTCTTCGGATTTATCTCATTTTACCAGTCAATTAGTTGGTCAAAAGAAGATACCAGCAATCACTATTTTTCCACTAATGTGTATAATGTACACATAAAAGATTCGCGTATTTCACTAGATTTATAAAATTATCTTCTTAAAATTTCGAAATTCATATTTCAACCCTCAATGATTTCACACTTCTCTGCTGGTACAAAAACCGTCGTTTTTTCTCTGTTCATCGCACTCGTTTTTCCGGAAATACTCCATGCTCAGCAAATCGTCATCAATGAAGTCATGGCCTCCAACACCACACTCAGAGATGAAGACGGTGACACTCCTGACTGGCTGGAGCTCTTCAATGCCGGAACAACAGCCGTTGACCTGTTGGGTTTCGGCTTATCAGACCAAAAAGAAAAGGCCTGGATTTTTGACAATGTCACCATCGCGGCGGGTGGATATCAATTGATTTTCGCTTCGGACAAAGACCGAAAAACCCCACCACTCTACTGGGAAACACTTATTGACCAGGGTGACACCTGGAAATACATCGTTCCGCAGGCTCCCATTGCTGATTGGACCGCTGCATCATTTGATGACAGCAACTGGCTGAGTGGCCCAAGCGGATTTGGATATGGTGACAATGATGACAACACTGTACTTTCTCAGGCTTGTTCGGTCTTTTTGCGAAAAACTTTTCAGATAAGCAATCTGGCAGATCTAGAGCAGGTTATTCTACACATGGATTATGATGATGGGTTTATCGCTTACCTCAACGGGACGGAAATCGCCAGGAGCAATCTCGCTTCCTCGGATTTTGATGCCTTTGCCTCTCCTGATCATGAAGCTCAGTTGTATTCAGGTGGCAGTCCCGAAGCCTTTGACCTATCGGATTTTAGCTCAATTCTAACGGCCGGAGAAAATGTACTCTGCGTACAGGTGCACAATGTTAACGCCACGTCCTCCGACCTTACAGCCATCCCTTTCTTATCAGTGGGTAAAAAAAGTCCCTCAGAGGTTGGATTATCTGCGTTTCTCACGGCTCCCTCCAATAGTCTTCACACGGACTTTAAAATCTCTGCGGATGGTGAAACCATTTACTTATTTGGGGCAGATGGAACTGTTGTAGACTCCCTGGTCACCGGCCCTATGCGATCCAATATTTCAATAGGACACCCTGCAGGCGACCTGGAAACCCTGAGCTATTTTACAGAACCAACACCGGGAACCCCCAACAGTACGCAGGGCTATCAATACTTCTCAGAAGAGGTGAGCTTCTCCAAAAAAGGGGGAGTCTTCTCCAATGGCTTTCAGCTGACCCTCTCCTCTGCGGGGAGCTCTGAAAACATCTATTACACCACCACCGGAGCTGACCCGACCCTTGATAATGCCATACTATACTCCAGCCCCATCACCATTGAACAAACTACCGTGGTGAAAGCTGTGGTGATCAAAGAAAACAGTATCCCGGTGAATGTTTCGGCCAATACCTACCTCTTCAATGCAAACCATTCGTTACCAGTAATCTCTGTATCCACCGATCCGTACCACCTCTGGGATGAGCAGGAAGGCATCTATGTAATGGGGCCAAACGCCGACCCAAACAATCCACACTACGGAGCTAACTTCTGGCAGGACTGGGAAAAACCTATTCACATCGAACTCTATGAACCCAATGGAACCCAGGCCTTTAGTATGGCAGCAGGGGTTAAAATTTTTGGGGCCTGGTCCCGGGCAAGCGCCCAGAAGTCGCTGGCCATCTTTGCGAGAAAGTCATACGGGGCAGCATCCATTGACTATCAGGTATTTCCTGACCACTCTATGGATCACTTCAACAGCCTCGTCCTGCGCAATTCAGGCAACGACTGGAACTCCTCTATGTTTCGAGACGGATTCATGACCTCCTTGTTTCACGAAACGGTAGACCATCAGGCATTTCGGCCGGCTGTGCTCTACCTGAACGGTGAATATTGGGGCATACAGAACATCAGGGAGAAGGTGAATGAAGACTTTCTGGCCAATCACCATCACCTGGATCCTGACGACATCATCATCCTGGAAGCCAACGGAGCATCGGTAGAAGGTGATCCGGCTAGCTATTGGGAACTCATCAATTACATTGAAAATAACGATCTTACCAAAGACGAGCATTACGAATACGTGCAAAATCATATGGATGTATTCAACTTTGCCCAATACCAGATCGGCAACATATTTATTGACAATACCGACTGGCCCGGCAACAACATCAAGTTCTGGAAGGAAAATAAACCCGGTGCCAAATGGCGGTGGATTACCTACGACACTGATTTTGGGTTCGGAGTATATGGCGCAGAGAATTACTACAATAATACCCTCAGCTTTGCCATGGATCCCAATGGCCCCGGCTGGCCAAATCCGGCATGGTCCACATTTCTCCTCAGAAACCTCCTGAAAAACGAAAATTTCAAAACCCTGTTCATCAATTCCTTTGCTGACCAGCTGAACACTGCCCTCTCTTCAAGAGAGACGCTCGCCAAAATAAATGCCCTAAGCGATGAAATAGCGACAGAAATAGCCGACCACATGAGTCGCTGGGGTGGCAACTACAATAACTGGCTGTATCAGGTTTCCGTGATGAAGACCTTCGCCGAAAAACGACCGCAATATATGCGGCAGCACATCAGGAGTCAGTTCGGACTATCCGGTGAGCATACCCTCACTGTGAACAGCAGCAACCTCAACCATGGTGCTGTACAGGTCAATGCACTGGTGATTGATGAGCAAGATTGGAAAGGGATCTACTTTCAGGGAGTTCCCGTGTGCCTGTCAGCGTTTTCCAATGGAGGAAAATTTGTCAGATGGGAAGGTGATGTGACCGGCAGACAGCCTGAAATCTTCCTTGATCTCACTCAGGACATGAACGTTACAGCCATTTTTGAATCAGGCTCAAGAAATAACATTGTCATTAACGAAATCAACTATAAATCGGGAGAAAACCTGGATACCGAGGATTGGGTGGAGCTGCACAATCCGAACAATGCCGCAATGGATCTCACAGGCTGGGTGTTCCGGGACGGTGATGATGAAAACAGCTTTAAAATCCCTGATGGCACCGTCATTGGGGCCGGAGGATACCTCGTGATCGCCAAAGACCTGGGTGCATATGGCAGCTTTCACAGTACCGCCAGTAATGTTCTGGGCGAACTGGAATTTGGTTTTTCATCCGATGGTGAATGCCTCCGCTTGTTTGATGCCGCAGGAAAAAGCGTTGATGAAGTATGTTACCTTTCCTCAGCACCCTGGCCTACTTCGCCGGCAGGTGATGGCTTCTCTTTGGCACTAGATAACCCACTACTGGACAATAGCAAGCCCGAAAGCTGGTACGCACATCCCAACGGGGGCACTCCCGGCTATGCCAACAGGGAAGTAACCCTGAGTGTACCCTCACCATCAACCACAGTCATTTGCTATCCCAATCCGGCGAGTGACCATGTCTCTTTTAGCTTTCAGGCCCACCATCAAATGGTCACACTCAGCATACTCGATTTATCCGGAAAAATGCTAACCAGTGAGTCCATCCACCTTCGGCAAACCGGATTGGTAACTTTCGAATGGCAAGTTCCGAATACCTTTCAGAGCGGAGTATACCTGATTGAGATCACCACACAGCAGGGTGTACAACACGGGAAACTCCTTATACAAAAATAACAGATAAGAGACGGTCAAAAGTCCTCATGTAAGCCTTCGAAAAAGCCTGTTCTTCAGGCATACGAAGGCCATTGATCCGTCATTTGTCCATTCATCCTCATATATCCCCCAAACCTCACTTTTAGGATTGGATACAAGCCAATTTTCTCTAATATTAACCAATCAACAATGTCTCCGGTAATTCTGAACGAACTACAAGAGACCCATTTGAAACCCAGATAAATTTTTAAATAACGCATTTTAACCCCAAATGCTACATGATGAAACCATTGAAACAGAACCACATTATGAAAAAATCACTGCTTTTAATACTCATTTCCTTAGCCTCCTGGTCGGTTCTTGCCCAGACGAAGCTCATAGAGGAAGTCACCAAAACAGGCGATGAGATTGTCATCCCTTATAAAAAATATCAGCTCGATAACGGCCTCACCCTGATCATCCACGAAGACCACTCAGACCCATTGGTACATGTGGATGTAACCTACCATGTGGGCTCAGCCAGAGAGGAGCTCCAAAAATCAGGTTTTGCCCATTTCTTCGAGCACATGATGTTTCAGGGCTCTGAAAATGTAGCTGATGAAGAACACTTCAAAATAGTGACGGAATCCGGTGGCCGCCTCAATGGGTCAACCAACCGGGATCGTACCAACTATTACGAAACCGTGCCTAGTAATCAGCTGGCCACGATGCTGTGGTTGGAGGCTGACCGCATGGGGTTCTTTCTGGATTCTGTGACCCAGAAGAAGTTTGAGGTACAGCGTGCTACCGTGAAAAATGAAAAAGGTCAGAACTACGACAACCGGCCTTATGGCAGATGGAGCGAAGTGACTGCCGGAGCACTCTATCCTTACGGACACCCCTACTCCTGGCTCACCATAGGCAAGCTGGAAGACCTGGACAGAGTAGATGTAAATGACCTTAAGAAGTTTTTTATGCGCTGGTATGGACCCAACAATGCCACCCTCACGGTGGGTGGAGATGTGAATCCTACCCAGGTAGTGGCCATGGTAGAAAAGTACTTCGGGGTGATCCCCGCCGGTCCTGCGGTAGAGCCTATGAAACTGGAGCCACCTGTATTAAAATCTGACCGATATGTGTCTTATGTAGACTCGAACATTCGCTTTCCAGCGATCATGTTCACCTTCCCTACGGTACCGGCCTTCCACCCTGACGAGGCACCCCTCGACTGTCTGGCTGAAATCCTGGGTACTGGCAAGAGCTCTTACTTCTATAAGAAATTTGTATTGACACAAAAGGCCATTCAGGCCTCTACATTTCATCCGGCTAGTGAACTCTCCGGTGAGTTCACCATGTTTGTCCTTCCTTTTCCCGGGCAAACACTGTCAGCTTTTGAGCAGGAAATGCGCGCTATTCTGGACGAATTTGCCAAAAACGGAGTGAGTGATGATGACATCACCAAGTTCAAGGCCAGCCGCGAGTCAGACCTTATCAATGGCCTGGCCAGTGTGAGTGGCAAAGTCTCCCAGTTGGCCAACTATCAAACCATCTATGGAGATGCCAATGCCATCAAATATGATCTGGATAGATACCTCAACATTACCAAGGAAGATGTGATGCGGGTTTTCAACCAGTACATCTACAATAAAAAAGGAGTGATCCAAAGTGTAATCCCCGATGCTGAAACTGCTCCGGCCCAACCGGATAATTACGAAATACCAACTTCCGGTGAAAGTGCATTTCCTACCACAGACTACTCTGGCCTCAGCTATTCCAGACCTAAGGGAGACAAATTTGACCGAAGCAAGCGACCAGAACTCGGCCCCAATCCTACTATCAAAGTGCCTGACTTCTGGAAAGAAGAATTGGCCAATGGCATTAAGGTAATTGGCACCCAGACAGATGAGATCCCTGTTGTAGAGATCCAGCTGACCATCAACGGAGGTCACAAAATGGACGCCTATGACCCTAAGAAGTCCGGGCTGGCCTCACTTACTGCCGGACTCATGAATGAAGCTACCCAAAACTATACTTCGGAGCAGATTCAGGAAGAGCTTAGAAAAATAGGTAGTGACATCAGTGTCTACGCCGGCACTTCGCAGACCACCATTTCGGCCAGTACACTGGTGAAAAATCTGGATCGTACACTGGAGCTCATGGATGAAGTATTGAAAAGACCTGCATTCAATCAGGAAGACTTTGACAGACTGAAGAACCAGCAGCTGGAAGGAATCAAAGCCGGGCAGAAAAACCCCGGAGCGATCGCCAACCTCGTTTTTGACCGACTGCTCTATGGTGATGAACACATCTACTCTGTACCCAATAGCGGAATAGAAGAGACAGTAGCCGCCATTACCCTTGAGGATGTCAAAAACTTCTACGACAACTACTACTCTCCGTCTGTTTCTGAGCTGGCCATCATAGGTGACATAGACCGTAAAACCGTGCTGGCCAAAATGGAATTTCTGAAAACCTGGGAGGCCAAAGAAGTGAAAATACCTGAGCTTCCGAAAGCCAAGCCTTCCGGTAAAACCACCATTTATATGGTGGACAAAGTGGATGCGCCTCAGTCCGAAATCAGGATCGGCTATGTGACAGATATGTCTTATGATGCCACTGGAGACTACTTCAAGTCCTACCTGATGAACTTCCCACTGGGAGGTGCTTTCAATAGCCGAATCAACCTGAATCTGAGAGAAGACAAGGGCTGGACTTATGGCGCCCGCGGATATTTCTCCTCTGACGATGATCCGGGACCGTACACGGCCTCAGCTGGGGTGAAGGCCAATACCACCGACAGTGCAGTGGTTGAATTCATGAAGGAAATCTCCAACTACCGCATCAACGGGATGACAGACAGTGAACTTGCCTTTATGCGAAGTGCTATTGGTCAGCGTGATGCACTTGACTATGAAACCCCTGGTCAGAAAGCTCGATTCCTGAGAAGGATCAACCATTATGATCTCGATAAAACCTTTGTGGATGAGCAAAATAAAATCATCCGAAACGTTTCCAAAAAGGAGCTGAACACTCTGGCTAAGAAATACCTGAAAGATGATAATTTTTATATCCTGGTGGTGGGTGATGCTGCTACTAACAGGCCGAAACTTGCTAAACTGGGATACGACATCATTGACCTCAATGAGAAGGGTGATGTAATAGAGGATGGTAAAATAGACACTCAGAAATAGACTCCCTATCATTTATCAAAAAAGGGCTGTCGCGATTTTCGCGGCAGCCCTTTTTTGATTGAACCCTTTGCCTCACTGGCGAATGATCAGCCTGCCCGAGGTTTCTTCATGTTCAGGGTCTGTGACTCTAATCAGGTAATACCCCGGTTCCAGACCATCCAATCCTATTTGCATCTCATTGGATGATCTGACCAGCACGCCTGCCAGGTTGAAAATCTTTACTTCCTTCAGTATGAAACCAGGCCAGTGAATATTCACCTGATCAACAGCCGGATTCGGATAGATAGACAGACTGGATATTTCTGTATACGCCAAACCCACACGTACCAGGCTTGAGTATTCTTCCTGACCATCAAAATCCACTTGCTTTAATCGGTAGTACACACTCACACCAGGTGAAACATTCGAGTCTGTAAACTCATAATTAGTCACTTCCTTACAAGTACCATGACCGGACACCTCGCCTATCACCTCCCAGCTTTCACCATCTGCGGTCTTTTGTACTTCAAAAAAATCATTATCAATCTCCGTGGCTGTAGCCCATCTGATTACATTTGAAAAGCCCTCATTTTCTGCTTTCAAAAACAAATAGGTCACTGGTAACAATGTTTGTTGTGTGTAGCTAAAAGTAACCCTGTTGCCTCCGCCAGCTTCATAATAGTCCAATACCAAATGGTGAGATCCATTCATTTCCACATTGAAGGCATCAGCAGTCCGATAACCGTGATTAGAATAATCGTCAATCACCCAGGTACTTCCTCCATCCACACTCAAACGAACTCCATCATCGCCTCCAATCTGGAAATCATACAGCCCATGTTCAAAGGTCTGAAGCATTTCAAAACGTACCGTGAATGTCTCCGTTTGGTAGTCACAACCTGACGTACTGGAGGTTACATTATCGCCCCCAAAGCTCTCGTCGAATATCTCCGACTCATAGATATCTCCTTTGTAGTTGTTCCCAAAATTGTTCACTCCATCATAGACATGACCTATCCAACTACCTGATCCCACAGCTGTATCGTCTCCAGACCTGGAGGTAAGCTGAACTGTAAGGGTATTGGAATAGACAGTCACACCACCCGATTCTGCACTCCTGCGGTAGTAGTTCAGTCCTGTGTAGCCGGCAGGAATGTCATAGGTTTCGGCAGTAGCTCCAGCTACATCAGACCAGCTACCTCCATCAGGAGATACCTCCCACTGATAGTTGGGCGTGGCCCCTGAGGCGTATAGGGCCGCAATGTTGCTGGTGAAAGCATCAGGATCCCCGGTACCTGACACACAAATATCCTGATCGGATCCTATCTGTCCACCAGTTTCCGTACCGATATAGGTGATTTGGATAGACGCGCGATTGTCTCCCCCTCCTTCAAAATAATCAAATACCAAATTATAAGTACCTGATAATCTAACCTCTGTATAAACTGTCTGATAAGCATGATATCCAAAATCCTGCAAAACATACGTAGCTCCTCCATCGATGCTAAGTCGCACCCCGTCATCTCCACCAATGGTGATTCCATAGATTCCTTCGGCATAAGTCTGTGTCATTCTGAACCTTGCAGAAAAATTCTCCGCAGTGAGAGTACATGTGTTGGTGGTAATGGTACACGCAGGACCTCCACAAAAATCGGTATCAAAATTTTCAGTAGCACTGACCCTCCCTCTGTAATTGGTCGTGTAATTATTTGCGCCTTCATAGATATAACCTATCCAGCTGCCGGCACCATAGTCCGTTTCGTTACCTGTACCAAAGCACTGCGCTGCACCCTGGCCAATGGTAATAAAAGATATCATTAAGACTAGAAAAGATTTTTTCACTAATTTAAGCTTGGTTGTGATATGCAAAATCGCACTTCTTTATGGTTTAAATGGATATATTCTTTGAATGGGGCCTATAAATAGTTGAATCCCCTCATATAGAAGATAAGAGCTTTCATGAAAAACCTATTTACTAGCTAAAAACAGCACCAACTACATTGAAATTGATCCTCCTTCTGTATGTTTGGTGATAAACCCAGACAGATGAAAACAAAAATACTCATGACCCTTAGTGCCGTCACCTTAGCCCTAGCAGGCATCGCACTTACATTCGCTCCAGAGGAAATCCTCTTGTCCATTAGCGCTGAGGGAACTCCCGCCCTCACCCTTGTCTTACAACTATTGGGTGCACTTTATTTTGGGTTTGGTATGCTCAACTGGATGACTAAAACGGCCAGAATCGGAGGAATCTATAACAGACCGGTGGCTGTGGCCAATTCCAGCCATTATGCCATAGCCGCACTGGCCCTCATGAAATCTCTTACTGGCAACTCCGACTTACCCGCTATTATTTGGGTGGTAGCCATCGTTTATGCTGTATTCGCTACGGCTTTTGGAGCCTTGCTCTTCTGGAGCCCTGTAAAATCCCAGGACTAAACAAGCACACAGAAAAATCAGGAACGTTTGACCTCCCGCTATTGCTTTCCGGGAACTAACTAAGATGTCCACGGGGTTTAATCGCTTATTTACAACAACCCCTTATTTTTTAATCTATATGAAAGCAATAGTCCTCAACCAGCAAACCAACCGTCTGGAATATCAGAAGGTGCCAAACCCTGTAGTCTCCGAGTCAGATGTACTCATCCGGCTAAAGGCCGCCTCCCTCAATCATCACGAACTTTGGTCTCTGAAAGAAAAGAACTTACAAAAGGACGCTCCCATCATCATGGGATCAGATGGAGCCGGAGTAGTAGAAAGTGTTGGCTCAGGAGTTACCCGTTTTTCAAAAGGTGATGAAGTGATCATTAATTCCTCAATGGATTGGGGACTGAACCCAAGGGTTCAGGGTGCCGACTATCAGATCCTCGGATTTCCCACGGATGGCACTTTTGCAGAATACATCAGTATCCCGGAAGCGTATGTCTTTACCAAACCTCCCCATTTATCGTTTGAAGAAGCCGCTGCCATACCCCTGGCAGGACTCACCGCCTATAGAGCACTCTTCTCCCGGGGCGAATTTGAGCCTGGACAGTCCGTGCTCATAACCGGTGTTGGTGGGGGTGCCGCGCTTATGGCGCTCAGTTTCGCCGTGGCGGCCGAAGCCAGTGTTTATGTGACTTCAGGTGATCCGTCCAAAATCCAGAAAGCCGTAAAACTGGGAGCGAAAGGTGGAGCCAACTATAAAGAAACCCACTGGCCGGCCCAATTGCAGGACTTGTCGGGTGGCTTTGATGTGATCATAGACAGTGCCGGTGGGCCGGGCTTCAAATACCTGACAGAGCTGGCCAACCCTGGTGCCCGAATTGTGCTGTTTGGAAGAACTGCCGGAAACATTGAACACCTCAGCCCGCGGGTAATCTTCTGGAAACAACTATCCATCCATGGTACCTCCATGGGTACCAGTCAGGAATTTGAACAAATGCTGAAGCTGTTTTCCGATCGAAAGATTCACCCCGTGATAGATGCCGTTTATCCATTAAAACAAATCAATGAAGCATTCAACAGGATGGACGCCAGCGATCAGTTTGGTAAAATAGTGATTCAAATCTGGGCGTAAAACCGCAAAAAGGGTGGACTATCCACCCTTTTTCACCTAATCATCCATTCAAACCCAAACCCTCACACAAGCTCATACAAGTAGAGCTATCACTGCAAGAACCTACGGCTCAGCCTTAAGTGAGTCCTTCGTATTTCCTTTTACCAGATTTTTTTACCATTTTGGTTATCAATACAGTATGAGCAATACCTATGTAAACAACCAAAATGTTAGAAAAATGAAGAAGTATACTATGATTTTTTCACTCCTGTTTTATACCCTCTCGGGGTATTCTCAGAGTTGTACCAACCCGACAGGTTCGGTGATTAGTGGTACTAATACCAATTACAATTGTCATCAATACGTAAAAGCAGCCCTGGTCAAAGGCTGGGTGAACATGAGCAATGGTTATCCAAGTAACCAAAGCAGCATTCCAAACCTTAGCTCGGCCACAATAGAGACCGACAATGATTTCATTCGGGTATGCAACAACTATGAGGCGAAAGCCATTTCCATGAATCACGCTCAAAACAATGCGGATCACTCGGCGGTGGTACTCAATGGTGGGATGTACTCATATGATTATGGCAATTTGGCCAGCACACCGGGGTTCGGATCACAAGTTTACACCCATGGTCATGCCCGGTCATTTACCAATGCCTGTAGTCACAAGTTTTACTCTACCACCTCGGATGTGAGCATATCCGGACCATCTTCTGTACCCACAGGAGCTACTGCCACCTACACACTCTCTGCTCCTTCCAATATATCTGCAGATCATTGGGGGGTGAACACTACCTATTTTGACATCCTTTCGTCCAATAGCTCTTCGGTCACGGTAAAGGCTAAGTCCTCTGCCGGGTCAGGGTATGTGAAAGTGTATTTACGAACGTCTTGTATGAGTTCGGGTGAATTTAAGCCCAGCAAACAAAAGACCGTTAGTGTGGTGGCGGACTGTACAGGCACACTCAACGGAGGTGCACTCTATACCTTCAACAATGTGAGCAGTGGAGCCTCCAATACAGTAGCGATGAATTTGTCCAGCTGGACCTGGGTAAAAACCTCCGGAAGTCCCAGCTACTGGTACACCGGATCGGGTGGAAAATACATGTATTTCTCGCTCTCCAGTGGATGCGCCACCTTCAATGCATACAACTCATCTTGTAACCTCACCTTGACTTTCTGTGCTTATGGTGGGTATACCATGCAATATGATGACAATGAACCAATGGAATATCAGGTGCATAATCTGCTAACCAATAAACTGGAACGAAAAGGCACTGCCGCTCCGGCTGATGAGCCAGAGATGCTCAGAGACCTGCCGGCAGGATTGTATGTACTCTCCATTGGGAATACCAAAAAGAAGGTCTTAATTAAATAAATCAGTTTCACCTCATACTGTACCTCAAAACAAAAAAACGCGGGCATGGCCCGCGTTTTTCATATACGTTTTAAGAAATGAGGTTATCAGTCCACGAAAAGCGAAGCAGGTGACTCTATGGTGACCTTCTTCACATTCATAGGGTAGGCTTCCACCTTTTTATCAGCTTCAAACACACGCTCAGGCAAACTCTCTCTGATAATGTTTGAATAAGACATAGGAGAGGGAGCGTTGGTCATCAGGCTCTTTTTGAGTGGCTCAGCTTCATTGCTATCGGTGATCATGGTGATGTACATATTTTCGGTCTGCAGGTACTTGGCAGCCGCGGCATTCACTTCCTCCAGCGTCAGTTTAGCCAGTTTGGCATCCATCTCTGCTATGTAGTTTTCCATACCGTAAAACTGTGAATCCATCAGGAAACCCAGCTGCCGCTCAGGTGACTGAATGTATAGCTTCATGTAGCTTCTGAGAAACTGTCTGGTCAATTCAAACTCATCGGCTGTCAGCCCTTCATTTTTCACCCGGTCTATTTCGTTCAGTGCCATGCGCATGGCAAAGTGTGCATGACCGATTTTGATATCGCCGAGCTCAGGATACTGGCTTTTCAGGCTATAGGCTGTTTGTACAGGTCGGATCCAGATGGCCAGGTAATTCTGACTTCTGGGAAAGCCCGTAAGCGGAAGCTGATTGCTCCCCCCGGCCTCATACCACTCTATGTAGGTATAGTCACCATAGTTCATAGATCTGGTTTCCCTGATCAGCTGATACAGTTTGGAATAAGACTTGCGATGCTCGCCGAGATAAGAGTTCACCACCAACATGGCTGGCCAGTCAGCGGAAGCTCTGTTGATACTGATGGGATAGCCCGTGAAAATAGCCGTACCCAGATTGTCTGGTTTGGTCACCAACTGCACCTGAATGCCATCAGGCATGGCTACTTCTCCCAACTCGGGAACCGTAGGCTGAGTATCTGGCAGGCTGTTGATGTCCGCTTTGAGGGTTTCCAAAAAAGAAGCTGGATAGTCCCCGGCAATCCCGATGGTCACGTTATTTCTGGTAAAGAAAGCCTTGTAGTGATTCACCACATCTTCTCGAGTGATGTTGGCAAGCCCGTTGATGGAGCCCCGCTTCATATGTGCGTATCGTGTACCGGCAAAAAGTCTCGCTTCCAGGGCCATTTTACTAAAGTCCTCATCAGAGCTGGCTTTGATCACTTCCTTCACGTACACCTCCGTATTGGACTTTACACGACTAAAATCACGCTCGGCAAAACTGGGGTTCAGGAGCAGGCTCCTGAAAATGGTGTAAAACTCATTCAGAAAGTCTTTATGTACTTCGAAGGTAAATGTGGTCATCTCCTTGTCAGTGAAGGCCCTGTATTGAGCGGCCATAGGATACAGCAGGTCATCAATTTCTGATTTGGTATACTGATCACTCCCTGTCTCAGTGAGGACAGTAGCTGTCAGGTTGGTGAGTCCTTCTTTACCCACCGGGTCACTCATCGACCCATTCTCAAAGGCAATTTTCACAACAATCTTGGTAGAAGCCATAGGCAACTCCACCACCTTCTGAGCTGTAGCAGTCAAACTCAACAGGCTCAAAAACATATATACTAGATTCTTCATTTTGATCGGGTTAAAGTTTGATGTTCAATTCTTCTGACACCTGCAATTCCTCATCCGGAGAAATGGTAGCCACAGTAAGGTGCTCATCCACAAAGTACTTGTTGGCTACTCGCATGATATCCTCTGCGGTCACTGCATCGTAGTTGGCAAATGCCTTATTTACATCTGCAGGATTACCGGTAAGCCATATATACCATGATAGCGAATTGGCGATATCGCTGGGGTTGTCTATACCCATGGCATAGCTGTACTTAATGAAACTCTTGGTTTGGGTGAGCGCTATGGAATCAACCGGATTGGTCTTCAGGTCTGTCAGCACTTTATCAATTTCTGCTTTTACATAAGCCATATCCGATTTGTCCACGAGCATGGCATCTACTGACCACAAGCCTGGATCCACGGTGTTCAACCCTCCGGCAGAAAGCTCCCGAACCTTTTGCTCTTCTACTACCAGCTTCTTGTAGATGTCAGACTTTTGTGAAAAGGCCAGGCTGCTGATGACGTCCAGAATGGCCATGTCTTTATTCTCAACAGAAAATCCGGGGCCTTTGTAATTCAGATTAAGAATCGGAGGAAAATTGGCTTCCTGTACGTGTGCAAATCTGGTTTCGGTCTGTTCGGGTTCCTGAGTGATCTCCTGAGTAAAGGTGCCTCGCTCCCACTCACCGAAGTACTTACGCGCCAGGTCATTCACCTTGTCGCTGGTGACATCTCCCACTACCAGCACCGTGCAATATTCGGGTCGGTAGTAGCGATCAAAAAACTCCAGCGAGTAGTCATACTGATTGGGCATGTCCACTACATCCTCCCAGTACCCAATGGTGGTGTGAGAATAGGTGTGGGTAGTAAAGGCCGTATTATACGTCTTTTCGTACAACTTCATGTACGGGCTGGTATAGCTCTTGGTATACTCTCCCTTCACAGCACCCGCTTCTACTTTGAAATCTTCCTCGGAATATTTGAGGTTCATAAATCGATCCGATTCCAATTCAAACATCTTGTCAAGCATCTCCGCATTTCCTGTCATGTGATAGACCGTGCGATCCCACCAGGTGTTGGCGTTGGCTGCTGCACCTATGGCTTTCAGCGCTTCGCTGTACTCTGCTTTCGAGTACTTATCGGTGCCACGAAACATCATGTGCTCGAAGAAATGGGCAAAACCTGTTTTTCCTTCTTCTACTTCATCACGGCTACCCACTCTCACTACAATAAAAAATGAAGCAAGTCCGGGGCTATTGTAGGGTACTGTGACCACATTCAAGCCGTTGTCCAGTTTGGTTTGCTGGATGGGATAAGGGAATATACCCTCCTCCTTTGGGGTGTCTGGCTGAGGTGTACACCCCATAGCCAGCAGTAATACAGCCATAGAGGCTACTAGATAATTTCTCATGGTTAATGGTTTTTTTTCTAAAATTAACAGAAATAATTGGAGGTAGCCTAAGGTCTGTTTTGAATGGGCAATAAGTCTTCTGAACGGGTAGAACCGCATGGAGACTATAATTTCATTTCAATCAGGAGAGGGTACCTCTTTTAATCCAACGGTAAATTATAAACCAGCCGGATATCTAAGATAGGTCCGGCAGAAAAATCCACATTTTGCTGAGTCCGATCATCACCAAAGGTCGCAATAGTGATGCGAAAGTCAACCTCATCGCCCTCATTAAACTGTCTGTAGCTCCTGCCCAGTGCATAGCCGAAGCGCGCCTCAAAGTGCAGGTTTCCAGCTAGTCGATAGCGACCATACAGGCTCAAATCCACACTCTTTCGCTCAATATAATCCCCATTATATACCGGATCTCCCAGCTGAAAAGAGGTGATCAGACCAAACAAGCTCAGCCCCATACCCAACCGGGGATGAGCCTGATAATTGAGTTTACCGAAAACAGGGAGTAGACCGTTGATTGACCACCGCTCCGAAATCTTCCAATCCACAAAAACCAGCGGCACGAACATGTGACCAAAGAGCTCCCGATTATACATGAGCCCATAGCGCATGAGCAACCGATCGCTGTATTTTTTCTCAAACAAGCCAATTCCGCCCAGCTGACCATGCTGCCAATCCAGCTGCTGGAAATCGGACATTAACCGTGGTGCCAGCAGCAACTGAAACCCTGTAGTTTCGCTGAGCTTTCGCACCAGACCTGCTTGTAAAATCAAACCATGAAGGCGGGTAGGGTCAATGACACTGGAGGCTCCGTCATAGTCCACGACAAACCCCTGATAGGTGAGGTCGTTATACCAAATAGTGGATTCAGAAAAGACAATGGGTATTTTGAGATTGAGGAGCGCCACATTTTCTGCAGCATTCGCCTGCTGCCCTGAGACGGGTTGGCTAAAGCCATGTTTGTAGGAAAGGGTGAATAGATCAATGCTACTCTGCCCATACGCAAAGCAGGAGATCATCCATAGTGCAAAATAGAACTGTCTTTTCACCCGATGAAATTAGTGAAAAGGAAGTACTTAAGAAATTGGAATCTTACTTAACTTCTTAATAGGAACCCAACTACTTAGACTTTCTGGAAAGCCATATTCGAATTGAGTATAAAATTTTCACAACTGGACTTACTTCCCACAAAGATCAAATCAGCATGTGAATAAACCTGCCACTGTCTTTCCGAACTGCTATATCTCATTTTGAAACCGTTGTTACTTCTTCTTCCGAATAATTTACCGATCATGCGCTTAGTGTTTAGACCTCTAAATTAGTGGCAATAACAGGCCTGTTTGAGAATACTCGGTGAACAATGCCCTTTTCTCGTTGGGCCAAAAGCACAACCAAAACACCTGAAATTTCGAATAATGGAAAGTCTATTTTTTTAGAACAAATGACTCTTCATCTTTCAGCCTATTCAGAAGCCTGGCCGGCCCATTTCGAAACCATGAAGGAAGCGCTCTTGCAGCTTTTCCCTGAAGATGTACGGGCGATTGAGCACGTTGGGAGCACCGCTGTACCGGGACTTATTGCCAAACCGGTCATTGATATTTTCATGGCGGTATCCCCCTTCAGAAAGGTAGAATTTTACGAAGAATTGCTTCAATCTGAGGGTTATCACTATGTGCCTACCGGAATGACCGAACGGTATCTGCTGGCGAGGCATACTCCCGAAGGAGTGTGGACACATAATTTGCATATTCTCCCATACAGTCCGGATTTTCTACTTCGTAATGAAATTCTTTTTCGGAATTACCTCAGAAAGAGCCCTGATCTGATACAGGAATACAACCGCCTCAAAAAGCACCTGTCTTCCATGCCGCTGGCTAGTCTGGAAGATTACACCCGCGCCAAGACAGGCTTCATTCAGCAGGTGGTAGACAAGGCCCGTAAGGCGTGTGGACTACCCCGACAAAACGTTTGGACTATGGAGATCGAAGAAGCATAAACGGGGCCAGTTTAACTCCTGGTTCGTCTCCTGAGTTTGGCTATTCGATCGTCATAATAGGCTTTCAACTCCTCCAGAAAAGTCATTGGGTCATCATATGTGGTGAGCACCCGATAGGTCTGTCTGTTTTTGGCTCGAGCCAGCTCTTGTTCCACATTCAACTTTTCCTGCTCCAGGTAATCATATGCCGGGGCGGTGGGCTGCACCGATGCAGCTGCTGGCGCCATCATAGACACCAACTCCTGATCACTGAAGATATGCGCATGATACGCCCGAAGTGCTGCCAGGTCTCCTGATTGGTAAATGCTGATCAAACGTGCGGTCACGTCGGTAGCCACCTCCATTTTCTGATCATCCATAGAAAACTTATCCGGGTGTACATGCATCATCGCTTCCCGGTAGATCCGCTTCATCTCCTTTTGATCAGATTCATTATGGACACGCTTGTTGTTCCTGACCACAGGTTTCAGCCCTTCAGGAGCCACGTAGTTTTTGCCCCTCCTCTTTTGCGCTAGACGCTGCTCCTTTTTGGCCAGTTTTTGCTGCTTGTAAAGCACGGCGAGCTCCTGCTCTTCTATGAGCTCGTTGATCAGGTGAGCCCGCAGCTGGGCCTCAAAAGCGTGAGTGCTTTGCCGGATCTGCTCCAGTTCTGCCCGGAGGGCATCAATCTGAGCTTTCAACTCAGACAGTCGCTCGTTGGAAACATGATTGGAGACAAACAGCTCAGACTTCTTCGTCATTGGTCAGGGTATGTTCAGATTTAGAAGCAAATTTAATGGTTTTGAAATGCCTTGCTGATGTCTTCCACGCTCTTAAAATAGCGGCAGAAATTGCTTCCCCATCTATCATGGTAAGCCGGTCGAACCATTGACAGGTGGGCAAATTGGCATTGAAAATGTCATGCTGAGCTTGTCGAAGCACAGACATTTTCATCAATCTCAACAATCAAAATTTGAAACCAATGACAAAAAAAGCATTAAGGTTCCGCTTCATTTTGTCCTTTTATGGCATGTCTTATCCTTCGATGAACTCAGGATGACAATGCCAGGATCAGCGTGACAATGCCAGGATCAGCAGACAATGCCGGGATCAACTCCGCAATTTTCGGGTGGTACTGCCCACTACACTCTCCTACTTTTACCTCATATTTACTCAACCAAAGAAAGATGAACACTCAGGATCACATCAACTTTCAGCGCATCGCCGAGGCGATCGATTACATACAGGCCAACTTCCGCGACCAACCCAACCTGGATGCGGTAGCGGAGCAAGTACACCTCAGTCCTTTTCATTTTCAGCGTCTCTTTACCGAATGGGCCGGCGTAAGCCCCAAGAAATTTCTGCAATACATCAGCATTGCGCATGCTCGATCGCTTCTCAAAGATGGTCAGGCCACCCTCTCGGAAGCTACCCACCAAACGGGGCTATCTGGCACCGGCAGACTGCACGACCTCTTCATTAACATCGAAGGCATGACCCCCGCTGAATACAAAAACGGCGGCAAAAACCTGAAGATCAATTACAGCTATGCACACAGCCTGTTTGGAAATATCCTGGTGGCCAGTACCGCCAAAGGCATTTGTTACCTGGCCTTTGCCGATGATCCCAGCCTGGCCTTCTCTGAGCTAAAAAGCAAATTTCCCAATGCTTCCTATGAGCAACGTCTGGATTTGATTCAGCAAAATGCCCTCTTCATCTTCACGCACGACTGGACCCAACTGGATGAAATCAAGCTCCACCTCAAGGGCACGGATTTTCAGCTGAAGGTTTGGGAGTCCCTGATCAGGATCCCCTCCGGAAGATTATCCACATACGGACAGATAGCCAGTGCAATCGACAAGCCCACGGCTTCACGAGCGGTAGGCACAGCCATTGGTGACAACCCCGTGGCCTACCTGATTCCCTGCCATCGTGTGATCCAGTCTACTGGCAGATTTGGGCAATATCACTGGGGTAGCAGTCGAAAAATGGCCATGATCGGCTGGGAGGCAGCACAAATGACGGAAAGATGACACCAGAATTGCATACCAGCATTACAGACAGGCAGCTGAAACTGATGATCAGAAACGGGAAGATTGGACTCGCAGGCAATCGTAAATTGAAGATCTACGGGAAGCTGCGCTGTGCCTCTGGCAAGCGAATGAAACGTGAAACCCGGATCTTTTTTGAACATGAACCCGAAGCTTTGACCCTCGGCTATCGCCCATGCGGTCACTGTATGCCTGCTGCCTTCAAAAAATGGAAACATGGAGCTATTTAAAGATTTGATTGATCCCAAACGCAACCTGCTGCCCCACGACGGCACGGTGAACTACTACGGAAAGGTGATCCCGGAACCCGATCATTACCTGCATCAGCTCCTGCACCACATCGAGTGGCGACCCGATGAGGCCGTCATTTTTGGCAAGCACATCACCACCAAAAGAAAGGTGGCCTGGTACGGAGACCGCCCATTTGATTACACCTACTCCAATACCACCAAACAGGCCCTGCCATGGACAGAAGAGCTGCTGGCGCTGAAGCAAATCATCGAAAACGCTACGCACGAGACCTTCAACTCCTGCCTGCTCAACCTCTACCACAGTGGTGAGGAAGGCATGGCCTGGCACAGTGACGGAGAAAAAGACCTGAAAAGAAACGGGGCCATCGGTTCCATAAGTCTTGGCGCTGAGCGCAAATTCTCCTTCAAACATAAAGTGACCAAACAGCGGGTGGACGTGTACCTGGAGCATGGCAGCCTGCTGGTGATGACCGGCACCACACAAACACACTGGCTGCACCGACTGCCACCCACCAAAAAAGTAAGCACCCCCAGGGTGAATCTCACCTTCCGAACGATTGTGAATCAACTCACCTAAAAAAGTTCCGCAGTGGTGAACAGATTTTCAGCGGATTTTGTTTTGGTCAAACACTCCTAAAACCGCTATGAATGTTTATACCTTCATCACCCCTATTGTGCTGGTATTGCTCCTGGCCGAAATCATCTACAGCGTAAGGACTAAAAAGCCCTATTACAACTTTCAGGATACCATCACCAATCTGGCCACCGGCATAGGCAACCAATGTGTCAACCTGGCCGTGGCCTTTTTTGTCTTCAAATGGTACGGCTGGCTCTATCAGTTTGCACCATGGCAGATCCCCAACACCTGGTACTTCCTGCTGCTCCTGCTTTTGCTACAGGATTTTATCTTCTACTGGTTTCACCGCACCGGGCATACCATCAACGTCTTCTGGGCTGCCCATATGCCACACCACTCCTCTGAGGAGCTCAACCTTTCGGTGGGCATTCGTGCCAGCTTTACCCAGCGCCTCTTCCAGTTTGTCTTTTTCGACTGGATACTGGTACTCATTGGGTTTTCTCCTGAAGCCGTCTACGCGATGGCAGCCGTGCACCTGCTGCTGGCCTACTGGCACCATACCCAGGTCATCAAGCGGCTGGGTTGGTTCGAAAAGTACTTTGTAACCCCCTCACACCACAGGGTACACCATGGGGTGAACCCGCAGTACATCGATAAGAACTACTCCGAATTCCTCATCATCTGGGACAAACTCTTTGGCACCTTTGAGGAAGAGGATGAAGAGATTTGCTATGGGGTGACCCACCCACCACGCACCTGGGATCCTATTTTCGTCAACTTTCAGTATTGGAAACAGCTCTGGGACGATGCAGTAGCGGCCCCCTACTGGTGGGACAAGATCAGGCTGTGGTTTATGCCGCTGGGCTGGCGGCCCCGGGGACTGGAAACAGAGAAAAAGGACCGCATAGGCTACACCAAAGCCGAACAGGTAAAATACCGCAGCGCCCAATATAAAAACCTCAAACCGTACCTGATGGCGCATGTAGCCATCACACTGGCTTATCTGATGGTGGTCATCAATTTGTCTTCACCCCTTTCTGCCCTGGACCGGCTCATTTTATCCAGCGGAGTATTTATGGCCATCATTAGCTGGGGCGGACTCCTGCAGGCACGAACATGGTCCATTCCTTTGGAAGTGTTCAGAAGTGCCTTTATGGCCATAGCCCTCATACTGGTGCTCAATCAGAACGAAATGGCCAACTGGACCAGCTGGACCACCATTGTCATCCTGGGTATCACAGGGGTGAGCATCCTTTACTTTTCTTTTAAAATCAAAAAAGGGCAACTGGAACCCGTACCAGCTGAGTAAGCGCCCTTCATGTATTTGTTTCTATCACTCAGAAAAGTGGATCAAAAAGCTTAAATTCATTAGAGACTTTTTAATCACTAAACCTATTGACCCCATGAAAACCCTACTCCTATTGTCCGCTATGGTGGCCTGCCTATCCTTACAGGCTCAGAACCAATTCCAAAATGAAGCTTCGGGTACGCTGGCCTTTTACTCTGACCGGATCATGCAGCTGGCAGACGCAGTGCCTGCCGACAAATACAGCTGGTCACCAGAAGAAGGCGTTCGCACGTTTGGCGAAGTGCTGGCGCATGTTGTTTCTGCCAATTATTTCTTTGCCATGAAAATGGGTGCCGTGATACCGGAGACAGTGGATATGATGGGTATCGAAAAAAACCTCAAAACCAAAGAGCAACTAAAAACCGCCCTGCAGGATTCCTACAAAGTGGTGATCGACGTGGTGAAAAACAGCTCCAAGGCTGATCTGGAGGAGAAGGTAGAGTTCCCCTTTCCGGGAGAGTTTACCTCTATGTCAGCGGCGCTGATCGCTGTCTCGCATTCCAGTGAGCACATGGGCCAGTTGATCGCCTACTGCCGCACCAATGGCATCACCCCGCCGTGGAGTGTGACCGACGAAGGTGGTCAGGACTGATATTCTCAAAGGGGGCTCTGCCCCCTTTCCTTTGCTTTATTCTCAGTTTTAGAAATACCTGTGTGAGGGCGGTTGCTTACATCTTTTGCAGAGCATATCATGATAAAGGAGAGTAGATGTGGGTAGAAACGCTCTTCCGACCGGCTCCAAAGCATTTGAGAGTTTCGAATGATGAAGCCTAATCCGCTCTTGTACCATGTTTCGCACCTTATTTACCCTTCTTACCTATTCGTTCAATTGTACAAGAGGTTTGAATCCTCCATAGACCATTCTACTGGCGTCAAAAATCAATTTTTCAGGGTTGGTCAATGGCCCGACTAGCTCGGTCATTCTTGGGTCTGTGGGCACTTTTTTGTTAGCTAAGTCACGTACCTCTTTTGAAGGAAAAACAACCCACCCAAATATAATCTCCTCATCCTCCCTGGCAACTACGGCTTCTATAAAAGATCTTGTGCCTTCTAGAGTCATATCATCACCAATGAATTCGAAGTAAGCAAGTGCCCCATACTCTTTCCAAATTTCGGCCACTTTTTTAGCCACCTCTTTATATTCGTCCAAATAAATTCGGGGAATTGGAAGAACAAAGCCATCAATGTAGTGCTTCATAATAATTCACTTTAGGGTTCTGCCACGCTCCAGTTGGTCACGTCTTAGAATTCCTTTCTTTCCGTAGACGTTATCCTTAATGGTTTTCCAGGATTTAGTTTCCATGTTCGTTCTTTTTGTCGTGATAATATTCAGCCGAATTTGAAATCCATTTCAATGGGCCGGTTTAAATGAGTTCATTGATATCGTCAATGTAAAAACACTGTTCCCACTGTTTCATTCCAATCTTTGGGTAGTATGCCACAGCTTTGGGGGCCGCTAATAATATCAATTTTGCTTTGGGCGTTTGCAATTTTGTTTGCCTGATTAATTCCTTCCCAATTCCTTGTTTTTGGTAGGCCTGGTCCACGGCTAAATCCGACAAGTACGTACAATACAAAAAGTCTGTCAAAGACCTTGCAACACCAATGAGGACATTGTTTTCACGTGCTGTGACAATCAAATTACCGTGATCCAACATTTTCTGAATTCTATCAGGTTCATTCACTGGTCTCCGTTCTGCTAAAGTGGATTGATTCAGTACGGAAATAAACTCTTCTTGTGACAGGTCCTTTTCAATTTGATATGTTATCATGGCTCAGCTTCTTAAAGAAGGTATGATCAATTGGATTTTAACAAAACCTAACGGTAAATTATTGGTACGGGTTATATAGTAGGCTGGCCAAAAGAGTTAAGATATTATTCATGGTCATATCGCCTAAAATCGCATAGGTTTTCCTGCCTGTCTCCACCATTATCGCCGTTTGGTTCGAGTAGACCATTCACACGTCGCGGGTTACCAGCTTCTTAAATGTAGCCTTTGCTGAATTTTCCTTTCAGGGAGTTCTCGCAAACTGCAATCAAGTTTTGGTTGGCAACAGGTTTCCCAAATCTGCTGATATCAAACGCTGTTTCAATACAGTGATTGAGAAAATCCGAAGTGAATTCAATGTCCCAATCAGCACATTGCAGAGCCAAATAGATTCGGGAGTCGATGAGACCAAATTCATGTCCTATTCTATCAGGATGTTTGTTAATATCCCAACTTCTTTCAATGACTTCTTTTATTTCTTCCCTTGGCGGAATCATCCTGTCTGTTGGCAGACTTAGCAAAGAACCTGAAATGACGGAAACACTGCCAAACTTTAGCAGTTCTATCACCTTACGGGCATCATTTACTGATTCTCTGGCAAGTTGTATGAAAGTCGTTGATGCCACAGAAGTAACCATATCATGCGGTTTATTCTTCATTACGATTTCTTCCATTTCAGATATGGCTTCCTTGTGTTGGATAATCCCCAGAGATCTGATCATCTCCACCTGGGTTTCCCAGGTTCGTTTATCCCACTTCTCTTTGAGGTAAGCCTCATACAGGTCTGAACCTAGTGCAGTACTTTTCAACTTGCCTATTTCCCTGGCACCTCTTTTTCTATCTGCTGATTTAGTGGAGTTGAGTTTTGCTAAGATATCTTCGTGAGTCATGGGAGAATATTGCTAATAACCATAAGCTTCCCTTCATATGATATTCCAGTAAACTTATGGATACACTTAAAGATAGGAAATGTGGGTAAAGAACCCAGCGACTGGTTCATGATGATGTTCTCACAAAAATCTGTAAAGTGGCTCCCGATAGCCATCAGGAGACACATGACGGAATGAGCCACTGTTAGATGCTTTTTAGCTTTATTTTTCTACATTTATCTATGGCAAGTTCAGAGGAAAATAACACATGCAAAGTTTGCAAAGAGTCAATACCACTAACTGCACGAAAGTGTTCAAAATGTGGCTCATGGCAACACCCTTTATTGAGAATAATAAACTTAAGTTCTACCGTTATGGCCTTGTTTGTGGCTTTAATATCGGTTATGTCGATTTTTTATACATTCTACAGGGATTCAAACCACAATTCAGATTTATCGGCGCTAATTAACAAAATTCAGGATGAGGAACTTTACTCGAGATTTCCACCGCCGAATTTGGATCAAAACTATAATCCAGAAGGTAAACCATATTTTTCTCTGTTTGTTTCTAATTATGGCGACAGGCCTGGACTCATCAATTCTGTTAGAGTTGATATAAAAGGGACAAAGAAGATTGTTCTATTGTACAGCTTTATTCAAAACGATGGACGTGTTTGGTATGAGAATTATCCAATCACAGTAAACCCAAGCACTTCTCAGCAAATTGAATTCTATTATGGTGAGGTATATTTTTTTGGTAACATAGAAGAGTATTACTCTAGATTAGACTTTGTTGAACAAAATGAGTTTGTAGAACCTTTTTTTGATTATCAAGAATTTCTTAAATCAGATTGTAAAATTGTTCTGGAGGTTTTAGATTATTACGGCAACTTAAGATATCTCAACCTTCCTTGTGAAGCTTCTCAATTCTATAAGCAAATAGAATCAACCGCATCAAAAGATTTGAGGAAAAACTTGATTCCAGAAGATTAATAATCTGGGCTACAAATATTGCATCAAACATCCGCCCAACAACCACCAATGGTTGTTAGCGGCCTAGTAAACCAACCAAATGTAACAGATTTTAACCCAACTATCATCCGTAAGCTGGACTGTTCACCTGAGAGCTATCGGGACTATAAAAGTACCTTATGGCACAGGCCTTTGCAAATAGCTCAGTTAGTGCGGCCGGCCAGGCTTACGGATGATAGTGCTTGTTCGCGGTTTGTAATTTCTTTTACCAGGAAACTATCCCTGTTTCAGGGTTGGTTTCTTCACTAAAAAATTTACCAGTTGGGCCGTCTTCGCCTATGGTTGCATACTTAACGACTCTTTTGGCAGCAGTTTCCACATCACCACCATGGCCAAAAGTAAAATCAGTTGCAGTTAATCCTGGGCAAACAGCATTGACTTTGAACTTGGTATCACGAAGTTCATACGCTAAATGAATGGTATACATATTCAGTGCTGCTTTTGAGGCCGCATAGACTGCATATTTGGCATAATCGTAAGCTTGCCACTTGGGATCACTTTGCAAGGTAAGAGATCCTACACTCGTACTCAGGTTCACAATCCTTGGTTCGTCCGATTTTCTTAGCAAATCAATAAGGGCATTTGTCACTCTTGCTGTGCCGATCACATTGGTATCAAATGCCGCCTGAAACTCACCAGATTTAGCTTCAAGGGCCGTATATGGGCTGTTTCCTCCGTTGATGCCAGCATTGTTTATTAAGACATCCAAAACATCCGTCCTTTTCCCGACATGTTCACGGCCTTTTTGCACTGAAGATTCATCGGTTACATCCATCTGTATCACTTCGACATTGTTCAATCCTTCAGCTTTTAATTTTTCAACAGCATTGACTCCATTTTGTACATTTCTGCTCCCAATGTAGACGTAAAACCCGTTTTGTAATAAAAGTCTTGCTGTTCCAAAACCTATTCCTTTGTTCGCTCCTGTAATGAGTGCTTTTTTCATTTTGTTTCGATTTTAAATTTCTGAAACAAAATTCGCTGGATGAGAAATGAACTGCTTTACCATATGGTAAAAAGCAATCAGCGGATGTTTTTTCTTATCCTGCTTAAGGACTGCTGCGTGACGCCTAAGTAAGAAGCGACGTAAGTCAATGGAATGCGATTAATGAGTGAAGGATAGTTCTCCATAAATGCTAAATAGCGAGTAGTCGCATCTTGTGACACCACCGGGCCTTTTCTGGATTTTTGGTACATACATAATTGTACCATTTTGTTTTTAATGTTATCCCACCCCACAATAATCTGTGACAGTTCATCCCAGTGTTGCTTAGAAAAAACAATGAGCTTACAGTCGGTACATGCTTGCAAATATTCAGAAGAGACAGTGTTTGCTTCAAAATTGACATAATCTACCACCAGGCTATTCTCGCTCATAAAACATCGCGTGATTTCCTCTCCATCTTTGTTGTAATAACAACCTCTTATTACACCCTCTACTACAAAACCAACTTGTCTTGGGATTTTTCCTGCCTCTGAGAAATACTTGTCTTTTTGAAGATCAATTTCAATTGCATCTCGTGTTACAAGGTTTAATTGTTGTTGATTCAGGTTACCAATTTGCAAGATATATTCCATCAGTTCTTCCATAATGGCAAGTTGATCAAAATTCAATTTTGATGATTTAACATATGGTAAAAAGTTCGACTCGGTAATCGGCTAACTGCTCTTGTATGAAACAGTTGCTGGTTCTTGCAGTGCCTTTTTCGGTTAAGCACAAAGTGACTTGAAAAGCACAAAGTTTTTGGTAGGCACTTCAGCCGCTATTGCTTATACACAATGTTAGCAGTTGGTTTTTTATTTAAACTGTCCTAAAATCATTTTATCCATTTGGCTGTCGGACAGTATTTTCCTTAACAAGAGCAATGGCTTTGCCATGAATCCGCCACTATATCTAGTTTTAGGTTTTCTGGATGCAATCACCTTGAGAATCAGATTTGCAATAATCTCCGGTTCGGCATTTCTGTCTTTAAACTTTTTTCCTGTTTCTATCATTTTCTGTATCATTTTTCCATACAGTCCGTTTGCCGAGGTTTTTTGAGCATTTTCCATAGCAATATCGCTCCATTCAGATTTTACTCCGCCTGGTTCAATAACCACCACTTTTATACCGAATTGTTTGACTTCCATTCTTAAACTATCGCTCAAAGCTTCTAAGGCAAATTTGCTGGCGTGATACCAACCGCCAAGTGGGTTGGCTATTTTTCCGCCAATGGAACTGATATTTACAATCATTCCATTGCTTTGTTCTCGCATATGTGGCAAAACCAATTGGGTTAGGCGTGCCAATCCAAACAGATTGACTTCCATTTGATATTTGGCACTTTCCATTGTTACATCTTCAATGGCTCCATATAAACCAAATCCTGCATTGTTAATAAGGATATCAATCTGTTTTTCATTCTCGATAATTTGTTGAATACCCAAAACCATTGATTGGTCATTCGTTACATCTATTTCAAGAATTTTCGCCCCGGCCTGTTTCAGGTCTTTCATTTTCTCGGTTCTGCGGGCTGCTCCGTAAACTATGTATCCCTTTTTTAGCAATAGTTCTGCTGTCGCTTTTCCCATTCCGGAAGAAGCTCCTGTAATTAATATTACTTTACTCATTATATATTTTTTTTAAGTCGATAGATCCAATTTCTTGCTGATAGGCTTTGTTTTTCTGCATAGAAAAAGCTTCTGTTAAATGTCCTGTTGTCCCGATAATCAAAAGCGCTAATCCAACTCCCTTCCAAAAATCATTTGAGGTAAAAAGCACAACAGCCAATCCGCAGACAACTACCGTTGAAAACAAAACCAAAGCAGAACGATAACCTGTTTTTACAACTAATTTCATTCTTGCAACTTCGGATTTATGAAGTTCCATATTGGTTTGATGCGAAAGTTTTACTTCCGACATTTTACGATGGTTGTGAATCGCAACAGTAAATCCTGCTATAAGAAAAAATAGACCCGCGACACAAAAAGCGTAAGCCAATCCCTTAATCAACTCATCGTTTCTGAAATACTGAAAGAGAATAATAGTAAAGACGAGAAAGGCTATTCCTATTGCAGCAGCGATATAGGCAGTATTCCGTTCGCTCTGGTAATACTGATGCATGTGCGCTATCATTTCCATTGTCTATGAGGTTATATACAATGCAAAAGTAGAGCGATTAAAAACACCTTTCTTTGCTCAGGAGCTCAACTTTGTGTGTTCACTGAGGCAAAATAGAGGACGGGTTGTAGCCAAAAAACTGTTTAAAGGTTTTACTGAAGTGGGATAAATTCTCAAACCCGGCATCTAAAAAGGCTTGCGAGGGCTTTTGATGTTTTTCAGCGATTAAGAAATGGGCTTGTTCCAAACGTTTCTCGGTAAGCCATCTTTGTGGCGAAGTGCCAAATACTTTATTGAAATCCCGTTTAAAAGTCGCTAAGCTTCTGCCTGTTAGGTATGCAAATTTCGAAATGGGGATGTTGAACATAAAGTGGGTTTGCATAAATCCTGCAAGGTCAATTTTATGCGGTTCAGAGAAATCTGAGAGCAAATCATCTGCTCGAACATCGAGTTTCCTGATTAGGATTAAAGCATCTTTTGTTTTTTGTTGTGCTTGTTCATCTGTAACAAGAATGGTTTTCGAGTCCAACTGGTTATCAATAGATTGGAATAAACTGTCTAACTCCTCATTCGCTTTTAGAAATAGCAGTTTGGGACGATTGGCCGTGCGTGCTATGGGTGTTTGTGCAGCATAGAATTTTTGCAAGGACTGCTGTGTGAAAAATATAGTGACCGATCTACATGCTTCATTGTTCATAGGTTCTTTGGAAAACTTTGCCAATTGGTTTCGACCGAATAAAGCGGCTTGCCCAGCAGAAAGGGAATATGTATTATTCGCGGTAGTAACCGAAATTTTTCCCGAATAAACGTACGTGAGCAAATGCTCGGGGACCATCTGTTCGGTTACAAATTCTCTCTTTTCATTACAGGAGAAAAATATACCTGCTTGCGATATGTAATTTGTGCTATTCATCTGCCCAGTTCTGTCGGTGTACGGCCAAATTGTTTTTTGAAAGCAAAGGAAAAGTGAGATAGATCTTCAAAGCCCAAATCAAAATAAATATCTGTCGGTTTCTTTTTATTGTTGTGGATAAGGAAATGAGCTTCATTCAAGCGTTTTTTTATCAACCACCTACTCGGAGTTTCGTTAAAAATAGCTTTAAAATCTCGTTTAAATGCTGATAGGCTTCTTCCTGTTAGCAATGCAAATCGCTCAATACTTACATTGAATTTGTAATGGCGGTTCATATATTCTTCCAGGTTCAATTTTCCTGGTTTTCCAAAGTCAAAGAATACATTGGCCAATTCTGGTTGGAGTTGTAGCAATATGTTCAGTAGTTCTTGCCGTTTTACATCTACCATTTTAGGGTCAATTCTGCCTTCTCCTTTATAATGCGGTTTTAATGATTGGATGAAATGCGATACTTTTTCTGTCGGATGGAGGGACAGGAAGGTTTCTGATGAGTTGAAACCCTGACTATTGAAGGAGCAATTTTTCAGATAACTTTTAAGAAAATCCTCATCAAATAGAATAGCGACCTTTTCAAAGCCATCGCTATCCTTCACTTTGTTATATCGAGCCAATCGGTTTTTTCGAACAAGGCAATATTCTCCTGCTTTTAGGGTATAATGTTTATTCCCGTCATACCCGTTCATTGTACCCTTTATCAAAAACAAAAAGAGGTGTTCGGGTATAAATTGTTCGGGCGATATTTCAGGGCCTAAATAGCAGGAGTTCATTTCCACAGGGTATGATAGATTATTGTTCAAAATAAATGCCTGTCATCTTTTCACAAATTATCCAAAGACTGTCTGCCCTATTCTTATCCAAAGCCCAAGGCCTTACGCCAAAGGGAGCATCACTGCCATTTGGCACCATTAGGGCAATGTTGCAATCTTCTAAATATTGTCCGCCTTTACCATTTAGCTGCGCACTGACAGCCGCCCAAACCGTGGTAGCTCCACCTTGTTGGACTGTCTTATATATATCTCCTTCATTTTTTGGTTTTCTGAAGTAGTTCAATAGCTCTGTGCCGTAGAATGCCCTTAGACTTTGTCCTGCAAATTTTGTCATCCAAACCTTGAATTTGGGGGCATAACCAACCAACGAGCCTGCAAAAAGGTCGGAGGAAGGAACTGGCCCTGGATGTACGGAAAACGATTGAATATTGTATTTACTGAACAACTCGTTCTGTTTTACAGCCATTAGTGCTACTGCTGTCTTACTTTGGCAGTAGGCTTGGAATCCATCATAAGGCGTATGCTCGTAATTAATATCTTCCAAATTTACATCGCTCGTTCTGTGTCCACGAGATGATAAATTTACAATTCTTGCCCCATTGGCCTTTTTTAAAGCAGGGAGCAGTTTGAGGCTCAATTGAAAGTGTCCCAATACGTTTACGGCAAACTGACGTTCATAACCCCTCTCGTCCCTTTGCAGAGGTGTATTGTGAATGCCGGCACTATTGACCAAAACATCAACCTGTCTATTCGATTGCATGAATTTTTCTACAAAGGCATCAATGGATTTTGGTTTTAATAAATCGAGGTATTCGATTTCGACATTTGGTAAACCATTAAGGTTTTTCTTTGCCCATTTCACATCAGGCGTAAGGGCAATTACCGTAGCTCCTTTGCTTACAAATGCTTTTGTGGCTTGTAGCCCTGTGCCCGTATGGCCGCCAGTCATCACCATAATTTTACCAGATAAGTCCGTTCCTTGGACCACTTCCATAGCGGTGGTGCTATGACCAAAATTATTCACAAGCGGTTGTTGTAATGTGTCTGATATGATTTGACCAGAATAGACAGGTTTTCCTGCGGATGTATCATTTTTCACGAACATAAAAATGATAGAGCCATAGAAAAGGACATAGAGCAAAAAAGGGATTCCAATTAAAATATACAGCATCTTTTTTAACGACATTTTTGTAAGGATTAATTTTAAATTACAATACAAATGTCTGCTAAAAACAACAGGGCAACTTTGTTGAAAAGTCCAAAATTGCCCTGTTGAAATTTTCAGATCTTTAACCCTACATTACCATTAATTGCCAAACACTTTTTGTACGGCAACCAAGTCCATGCCTTCCCTAACCAATTTTATTTTACCATTTTCTGCGACTAATCTACCCATATACAATTGTTTATAGGGTTTTCCAATCATCATTGTATCTACTTCATATTCCGCAAAAACTTGATTTGGAGTGATGATATGTGTTTTTACATTGAGGAACCTAAACTCGGGAGACCTTTCCCGAAGACCAGTCAACATTTTTTGGATGTTTTCTTTACCTACGGTTCTCCAACCTTTGCCCATAGATGCCATGTAGGGTAGTTCAATAGCACCATCTTCTGTAAAAATGGAAGCCAAATACTCAGGATTACCGATATTGTTTATATACTCATTGAAGAGTTCTTCTGCATTTTTCATATTCTAGAATTTTGAACTTATTGTTTGAATAATTTCAAGGGTGTTTGGATTTTGTAAATACAAACACCCTTGATTGATGATTTAATTGCTGTAGGTAGCCAGCCACTTTTCTTTTATTTCGGCCCTTGCATTGATGAATTCAACGTCTGTGCCTTGTGCAATGGCATCCAAAGGAAAACGCAGTGGTCTTGTTCCGTTTTGCATGTTTACCAATTCTAAAATTCCATCGGCAATGGTTTGAGGGTTCATGTCGAACTCCTGCATTTTACCAAATAATCCTGCGCCTATCGCATTGAACATGTCTGTTGCAACAGGGTCATATGCTGCTGCAATTTCGGCTTTGTCCGCACCTATTCCTGCCTTGCTTCCATTGTTCATTTCTGTTGGATAAACTCCAGGCTGAATGGTAACGTTTTCAATATTAAATTGAGCCAATTCTGCTTGCAAGCCTTCGGCAATGCTTTCCACACCGAATTTAGAAGCCAGATACGGAATCATAAAAGGTAGTGTATGCCCGCTTGCACCAGAGGTAATGTTAACGATCAAACCTGATTTCTCTTTTCGCATGCTTGGCAAAACGGCTTGGTAGGTTCTGATAACTCCATAAAAGTTTACTTCAAACATTTTACGAATTTGCTCTATTGAAGTAGCCTCTAAAAGCCCAAAACCTGTTACGCCTGCGTTGTTTATCAACACATCGATTTTTCCGTGTTTTGCCAATGTTTTTTCAAATGCCTTCGTAACAGATGTATCATCGGTCACGTCTATTTCTACTACTTCTACATTGGGTAATGCAGCAAGTTCTTTGGCAACTACTTGGTTCTTGCCTGTTGTGCCACGCATTCCGGCTATAACTGTGTAGCCCGCATTTGCAAGGGTTATCGTGGTAAGTTTACCAAACCCTGTGCTTGTTCCTGTAATAAAAATTGTCTTGTTCATCTTTGTAAAATTTAATTGTTAATTGATGAAGCAAAGATGCGATTACAGAAAGCTGTTTTCCATTGACAAATGCTCGAAAAAAAAGCAAACAAATGTCAATGGGTTAGGAAAATAGTGCTTTACTTTTTGGTTGCGTTTCTTCTTATGCGGGTCAGTGTTTCAGGAGTAATTCCAATGTAGGAGGCAATCATGTGTTGTGGAATTCGGTTGGCAATAGAGGGATACTTCTTCAAGAAATCCTGATACTTTTCTTCGGCAGAAAGACTTATTTGAGAATGAATACGGCTTTGGGATACGTTAAAACTCCTTTGCAGGATAGTATTTACCAAATCATTGAGTTGCGGAATGTTTTTGCAAAGGTTATCAAAGTTTGTTTTTTCAATCAATATGACTTCTGAATTTTCAATAGCATCAATGTGAAATTTTGAGCGTGTTCCGGTCATTAAACTTGCTCGATCTCCTGTCCAATGATTTTCAGGTGAGAAGTTCATAATATGCTCATTCCCATTGTCGTCAATAGAAAAGGATTTTAGAAGCCCACTACAGACGAAGGCATTATATTTCCACACGTCACCTGCTTGCAGGAGATATTGTCTTCTCCGTAGTTTTTTTTCTATCGACACCAAATGAATCATTTCAATTTCACTCTCATAAAGTGTGATTTTATCCTTTAAGTATTTTATAAAAAAATCGAACATTGAATGTAAATTCTTTCCAAGTTTAAATTTATATAGTTGTTTAGCGTCTTGCCGTTTAGTTTACTTGCCGCTAACCTTTAGCTTCCCTTCATATTACTATTCCAAGAAACTGATTGATTAACTTAAAGATAGGAAATGTGGGCAAAGAACCCAGCGGCTGATTCATGGTGATGTTCGAGCAAAGATGTGTAAAGTGGCTCCCGATAGCCATCAGGAGGCGCATTCACTGTATCGGTCTGTTACCTCTCGCTTAGTTTCGGTTGAAAAGTTCAGTTAGAAACTGAATCCGCTTTTCATCAGATAGATTGAATTTTCCATCAAATTGTCAAAGCTAGAATTAGTGAAAATAGAGCGAGAATAATGGTGATAGGAGTAAACACTTTTTGCTCTATTTTGCTTTTTGAAATAATATTACCATAAGTATTTAAAAGAAATAGAACCGTCATAGCCCATAACAAGATGGACATCATACTTTTTGGAAAGTGAATGGACAAGAATTCGGATTGAACTAATACAATAAACAGAAAAAATAGATTTACTAAAATAGATACAACTTCAAACTGATACATTTCTTTATCGGAATTCAGTCGTCCACCCCAAACATTTTTATACGGAATTATTTTAGTTAAAATGCAGATATGTAGCACTAAAAAAAATGACAGAATAACTATTAGACCGTATTGAGAAAAAGCTATCATATTAATACCAATTGAATCCAACTATGCACATATTTGAAACTCCTTCTCTTTGTCCATTATTAGGAAGATTAGATTTCCCAAGAAATATTCTGTATTGCAAGTCCAATGCAAAACGTCCCTTGTGCCAAATTTCATAACCTGTTGCAAACGTAAATGCTGGAAATCCAGTATAAAAACCTGCTGTTTTAGGATCTTTAACTGAGTAAAATGCAGGAGCATCAAATGTCAAACCTGCACCACCCAATACCCACCAATTTTCCTTTAGCCAATATTGCCCTGCTATTGTGACCCCTTCAAATCCCCTGTCTTTACCATTGTATTCGTAGTTGGCCCCTGGCAGCAGAGCAAGTAAGGCAAGTCGATGATTGAGCATATATCCAACTTTTATGTTTGGTAAAGTGGTAGAAAACGCTACTTCGGTAGTGTCATTCGTACGTAGTGATAATGCACCTGCACCAAGCCCTATGCCAATTACAAAGCCTTTTCGTTCAACTGGTCTCTTGTCTAAATTGGTTTGTGCAAATGTGTAATTCACCATAATTGTTAAGGCAAAAATCAAAATTTCACGCATCTTTTACTTTTTAAATTATTAAGATGCAAAGGTCAAATTTGTATGTTTGAAAGCCGTTACCATATGGTAAGAAATCAACTTGCTGGGTTTCTTATTCTACTCAAACTTTGTGGTGTAATTCCAAGATATGATGCAATGTGCTTTTGTGCAATTCGTTGATGAATGTTTGGAAATTTGGTTTGTAAAATACGATATCGCTCTTCAGCTGTTTTGGTTAACAGCTCAATTTGCTGTTGCTGTTTTTCTACAAAAGAAGACTCTGCCGACTTCTGCATGATGACCTGCCCAACCGATTTCTGACTTAACTTGTAAAAATCATCCCTTGAAACTCTCACCATTTCGGACTTTTCAAGCGCTACGACTTCCAATGCTGTCGGTTTTTGAGTTAAGAGAGACATATAGTCTCCACAAAAGTTATTATCAAAAGCAAAATCAAGGCAAACGAAATTGTTTCCTTTCCATAAAAAAATTCCAGCACTACCTTTGAGTATAAAGTAAAAATATTTCTCAGTTGTATTTTGAGGTTTTATGATTTCGTCTTTGTTGAAAGAGATTGCTTCACAAAGGCTTGAAAACTCTTTCCATGCTTCAATAGGGGCATCAAAATATGCTTCAAACGACTTTTTTAGAATTTCTGCAAGCATTTATTTATCAAATCTTTCTTTTAACTAATGTCTGTAGAGTCTTTTTTGTCATTACCCACAACAACCACCAATGGTTGTTACTCCCTTGTAAATTCAACCAAATGTAAGGACTTTCACACCCAAACAAACCATTATCGGCTATAGGAAGGGCGGCACCTTCTTTCCTCCCACTTCCCGGATTATTTCACCCCCGCAGCAAGCCTCATCTGCCCGGAAAAATACTTTCTCAACTCTCCTTCCTTTCATCTAGCTTCGCGGCAGTTTACATAGCGCACATGACCAACGACCTGGTGCTTACCGAAGAGGAAGCCCGATTTGAAGCACTTATCCAAGGTTTACTCTCTGAAGGTCATGGCACATGCCCTGATTTCATAGACCCCCTCACCGCCAACGGCCTCCGAAGCAATCTCCTGGGCCACAAACAAAGTGGCGACATGCGTCCGGCGGGCATCTCCCGCCAGTTTGATTATCAGCGAAACGCCGAAGTGCGTGGTGATGTGATCAGGTGGATCGAAAATGACACCTCGGACGTATTTGAATTACTGGTGCTTTCCAGGATTCAGGCCTTTATCACCTACCTCAACAGAACCTGCTATACAGCCATCAATGATTTTGAATTTCACTATGCCTACTATGAGCAGGGTAGCTTCTACAAGCGGCATTTAGACCAGTTTAAGAGTGACAAAGGCCGGAAATACTCTCTGGTGATGTACCTCAACGAAGACTGGCTGGAGAGCGATGGGGGTCAGCTGTCACTCCATCATCCGGATGGCACTCAGAAAAACGTTCTCCCAGTCAGTGGCCGGGCGGTATTCTTTGAGAGCGACAAGGTAGAGCATGAGGTTCACCCCTCCCTCAACCGCTACCGGCTGAGCATCGCAGGCTGGCTCAAGCAGGTATAACGGGTCGGGGACACTCCCATCACGATTTCACATCCTGCACACATCTAAAGCCAGTATGATTGAAACCTGAGTCTTTGCTGGAGCTCATCCTTCTGGACACCCGGTAGCCACTGCAGTAGCTGTCGTTGCAGAGGAATGATCCGCCACGAATCAGGTGTTTGGGAGTATATGGATCTCGGGGATCGTAGTATTGAGCGGAGCCTTTGGGATCTTCCACGGCACCTTTGCGCTGATAGCTCTCATAAGCACGGGCATCGTATTTGTCCTGGCACCACTCCCACACATTGCCCGCCATGTCATATAACCCAAAGCCATTCGCCGGGAAAGACTTCACCGGAGCCGTGGTTTCAAAACCGTCTAGTACATAATTTTGATACGGGAATTTTCCTTGCCAGAAATTGGCCTTGTCTGAAGCATTCTCCGCCGACTCATTGCCCCATGGATATTTGATGTCTTTGCGGCCGCCCATGGAGGCCCACTCCCACTCTGCTTCTGTGGGCAGTCGCTTTCCGGCCCATTGGGCATAAGCCACAGCATCGTCCCAGGCCACGTGCACCACAGGATGGTTCATACGGTCGGCAATGGTGCTCTCAGGCCCTTCCGGATGGCGCCAGTTGGCCCCTATGGTCCAGACCCACCACTGCGTATAGTCCGCCAGATTCACCTCGCTGCTCGTTGGGCGAAAAACCAGAGCTCCCGCCTGCAGCACAGAGTCCGGAGGCTTGGGGGTACCCTCGGGCACCTGAGTTTTCATCTCTTCCCAGTCAATGTCGCGCTCGGCAATAGTCACATAGCCTGTGGCCTCCACAAATTCAGCAAACTGTGCATTGGTGACCTCCGTGGCATCCATGAAAAAAGGAGAGACAGAGACCTCATGAGTGGGAAACTCATCTTCGTAGGCCTCGGTGGATTTTGCACCCATGTGAAAGCTTCCTTCCGGGATATAAACCATCCCCTCGGGAGCCTCAATGCTACCACGATTTGTATCGGCCTGTGAACAACCTGCGGCCAGCAGGCAAACCATACCAAACTTCAATAACCTCATAGGTCAAAGGTTATCAAAAATGGGTAAATCATGAAATCTAAAGAATATCTTATTACCTGGACTTCCTGAAGAAATACGGCCTCCTTCTGCCCAGATCTTCAACCGAGTAAGTCACAGTGAGTTCATGTTTCCCGGTAATGAGCTCATTAAACTCACCAAATGGATGATTGTAGCTGTATCCCACTTTAAACCCTGAGTTTTCGAAAGCTACTCCGGCATTCACGCTCTTAGTGGATCGGTAAGCCAGGTTGAGCCAAAGTGTTTTAGACCACCCTACCAGTAACCCTCCGTCATAAAAACCTGAGCCATCGTGAAAGTATCTGTACATCACATAGTTTTCTACAGATACTATGCTCTTGTAGTGAGTGTATGTAAACTTTGCAAGGGTATTGAAATCGAATTTCAAAGACTCATTACCCTTGACAAGATAAGGCATATAATAGCTCAGCTGAAATTTATACACATTGTACACAAACCCACCCCCAAGAGTGAGCTGTGTGTGGTCATATACATTATCGCTATTCAACAGAGGATCATCCTGATCCACATAAGGGCTATACTTTACATCAGAAGATTCAAGCTTTTCGCGAAGAAGTCCTGCGGCCAGCGAAAAGGAAAGATAATGATCCTCGGTGATTCCAGCCATGTAGGCAAGTGATACATCCAAGCCCTGATAATTGATCATCCCCAGGCTTTGTGAGTTCATTCGCAAGCCCGATGAAAGGCCTCTCCCGAGCCCGTAATATGTACCAAAACTGATGTATTCTGCTCCCTTTTCAGACTGTGAGCCGGTGTATTTATTGGCCTGAAAAGCTGCAAACAAATCACCACCCGGTGCACTGTAAGCTGTATTCAGTGAAAAGGGGTTCATAAAATAGCTGGAAGACCCCAGAAAATCCTGAGCGGATAGTGAAAATCCACTGACAAGTAAAATCGAACAAAAAGTAAAAATCTTCATGGCTAATTAATTTCTAATGATGGTGACAGTACCGCGGTAAAGGTTTCCAAGACTACTGTAAAACTTATAATAATAGACACCAGGATCGAGCTCCTTGCCGTTTTGGCTTACACCGTCCCATTCATTGGCGTATGGTGTACTTCGGTATACCTCTATCCCAGATCCTTTGTAAATCACCAAGGTGTAGCCTTCATACAAACTGATATTCTGGATAAAGAAATAGTCGTTGTATCCGTCTGAATTAGGTGTAATTACTTCATTCACAGGCAACAGATCAGATTCAACAGCATCCTGAATCTCTATTCTCAACAGTGCTTCCACAGTCAGTTGCGGACTGCCACTATCTGTCACACGCACCCTGTAGATCACCTCCTTCAGTTCTTCATAGTCCAGGGAATCCTTATTATTCACCAATACCTGACCGGATGCATCAATCCTGAATGCTCCTTTACTCTCATCAAAGAATGGATCACTTCTTATGATCTCAAAGGTAAAATCATCCCCATCCACGTCAGTCACGTTCAGAAAACCCAATGAGGATTCACTCTCAGAATTCTCAGTAATATACAGGGTGGTATCAGCCAGTACAGGAGCTTCATTGACTGATTCTACCAACACGACAAAATTCTCAGAAAATGTACTTTGGCCTTTATCAGTCACCGTGATTTCCAGGGCAAATTGGCCCTGCCCTTCCGCATCCAGCGGCACCTTTGTCTGCAGCTGATCTCCGCTTATTTTAAAAAACTTCTTCAGCTGCTCAGCATCCGCTCCGGTGATGGTGTAGCTGAATGAATCAGAAGCATCTGTATCGTCTGTACTGAGGACTCCGATTAAAGTCCCTGAAGGTTGATTTTCGTCTACCACATCGTTGGACAGTAGGAGCCCTGTTGGTGCATCATTGGTATCATTCACCGTAAGGGTAAAGGCTTTTTCTATCACCGCTCCATCTCCATCTGTAGCTGCCACCCTCACGCTAAGACTGCCCGTCTGCTCAAAATCAAAAACCTGTGCCGTTTTCAGCACATTGTCCTCTATACTAAACAGCGCATTGCTGCCACCACCGGCACCCGCCTTGAGGGCATAGGTAAAGGTCTCGCCGGCATCCTCATCTGTTGTGGTGAACTCTCCCACTTCAGTACCAACAGGCAGATTTTCGTCAAACGTATTCCCCGATAAGGCAACTGCTGTCGGCACATCATTTTCATCCGAAATGGTAATGGTAAACTGCTGCACAAACGTATTGGCTTCCTTATCACTCACCTTCAGAGCAATGAAGTATGAAGACTTCTCCTCATAGTTCACCTTTTCAGCCATGGTAATGGTGTTTCCATCTATGAAAAACGGACCACTGGTATCATTCCCGTTTGAAAAGCTGAAAGTATGAAGCTCACCGAAAGCATTATCAGTATCCTCCGCAGAAAGATCTGCAATTTTTTGTCCTACTCCGGTGTGTTCGGGAACTATCAGATTCGAAACCATGATCGCCGTAGGCGCCTCATTTCTATTGTTGATCGTCAGGGTAAACTCCTTCTCAAAAGAAAAACCCTCTCCACCAGCATCTGTCACCTCAATGGTAATGGTGAGCGTGGTATTGGTCTCATAATCCACCACCTGCTGCGCATATAGCTTATTGTCGTTGATTTCAAAGAAATCATCGTGATCACTACCCACCAGGCTGAAAACATACTCATCTGTGGCATCCTGATCTGTGACTGAAATCACTGCTATTTCCTGCCCGATGGTGTTATTTTCATAAAAATCAGACTTAGACAACTTGAGATTTGTAGGAGGATCATTGGCATCCGTAAGGTTAATTTTAAAAGCCTTTTGGAATGTATTGCTACCGTTGTCAGTAGCCTGTACCCTCACTTCGTATTCGCTTTTCACTTCATAATCGAAGGTTCCATTGGATAAAAACACATCATCTTCCAATAGAAACAAATCGTTATTGGTATCCCCATCACCAGACACAAACGCGTATGTAAATACGTCCGGATTATCCACATCATTGACGGACAGTCGGCCAATAAAAGTGCCTGGAGTAGCATCCTCTTTTAATGTATTTTTACTTAGATAGACGTCATTCGGCGGCTCATTTACATCTTCTATAGTGACTTGGAATTGCTGAACAAAGGTATTCGCAGCTTTGTCAGTCACCATCAATGAAATGAAATAAGATGATACCGACTCGAAATCCACCTTCTGAGCCAGTTTGATGCTAGAGCCATCTATGAAGAAGGGGCCATCAGTGTCCTCACCGCTCGAGAAACTAAAGGTATGCACCTCGCCAAATACATTATCAGAATCCTCTGCAGAGAGATCCGCCACCTTTTGACCTACCGCCATGTCCTCCGGTATGGAGAGATTGGTTACAAAGATTTCTGTAGGTGCTTCATTTCGATTATTGATGGTCAACACGAACTGTTTTTGATAGGAAAACCCTGCTCCGCCATCGTCCGTCACCTGGATGGTAACAGTCAAAGTAGTATTGGTCTCATAATCGATGACCTGCTGAACGTACAGTTTATTATCATTAATCTCGAAATAGTCATCATGGTCGGTCCCAATAAGACTATAAACGTACTCATCTGTGGCATCCTGATCAGTGACTGAAATCACAGCTACTTCCTGCCCGATGGTGTTATTTTCATAAAAGTCCGACTTTGACATTTTGAGATTCGTAGGGGGATCATTAGCGTCTAACAAAACAATTGTGAACACTTTCTGAAAAGTATTACTTCCCGCATCAGTAGCCTGTATCCTCACTTCGTATTCGCTTTTTACTTCAAAATCAAAATTGCCATTGGAGGTAATTTCATCATCAGTAATCTGAAACAGCGCATTGCCTGTATCTCCATCCCCTGAGACAAAGGCATATTCATATGTATCCACATCATCCACATCGTTAACTGAGAGCCTGCCGATGAAAGTACCTATGGCAGCATCCTCTGCAAGCGTATTCTTGCTCAGATAAATATCATTGGGTGCTTCATTCACATCCAGGATGTTGATCTGAAATTGTTTTGTGAAAGTGTTGTTGGCAGCATCTTTCACTACAAGTGTAAGGAAGTATGTACTTTTCTCTTCAAAGTCCGGGACAACTATTGCCTTCAGGGTGTTACCATCCAATAGAAAGTCCCCATTGGAGTCTGTTCCGTTGATGAAAGTATAGGTATGCGTATCCCCCGCAGACAAATCCTGGTCTGTAGTAGTCAGAGTACCTAGTATCGTTCCTGTCGGACTGTTTTCATCCAGCTCATTATTGGAGAGGGTAATATCAGTGGGTGCTTCATTCACATCGGAAATATTCACCACAAAACTCTCCTGATAGGTCAACCCCGCACCGGCCTGATCGGTAACTGTAATGGTCAAAGAATAGCTCGCTTTTACTTCAAAATTGGCGACAACACCCAGTACCAATCTGTTTCCATCCCGAATTTCGAAATTGCTGTCGTCGGCAGATCCCGTAAGGGTATATACAAATGAATCCCCTGCGTCTTCATCTGTAGTCGTCAAGAGGCCCACCTGAGCAAAAGTTTCATTATTTTCTGCCAGGGTACTCGCAGAAAGAATGATGTCCGTAGGCCCGTCGTTTACGTCCAATACTGTAATGACAAAAGCTCTTTCAAAGGTAGCACCCTTGGGATCGGTGGTTTGGACTCGAACAGAATACTCATTTTTTACTTCAAAATTCAGTATCTCTGCGGTCTTCAACTCATTGCCGGTAATGGTAAAAAATGAATTGCCCGTATCTCCCTCACCTGTCACCAATTGGTAGGTAAACCCGGTACTGTGATTGGCATCTGTGGTACTCAGCACGCCCACTACTGATCCGGCTGTGAGATTTTCACTGATCGATGAAGCCGAAAGCGAAATAGCCGTGGGTGCGTAGTTGTCGGAGATCACATATGGTACAGTATTGGAGCCCGTTTGCGCATTGTTTTCAAAAGCCAGACTATTCACCGCATTCAGCACTTCATTATTCTGATCATCGTAGATCTGAAAAGTGACGGTCTTCCCTGATGCAGAATTGCTATAAACTGTAAGGAAAATGACTACCTCACCTGTGGATGGAACATTCACATCCGGGCTACCCACACCGACGACTACACCGTCTATAAATGCAGCCACCACGTCATTACTGCTGGTGGAAACCCTGCCATTCACCTCTAGTCTGGCCGTGATGGCCATGTCATAGGTGAAGTCATTTGGATCCACTGTCCAGGAGCCTGGTGCCTGTCCGTAGCTCATGGCTCCGGACAAGACCAAAATCATTAATATAATATTCTTCATTATTCTAGAGATTTCCCTAAAGGGCAGTGATTTTTAATATTTAACTATTTTCTCGGTCTTGACAAGCTCCTCAGCCCGATAGATTTTGAGGAAGTAAGCGCCACTTTCAAGAGTCTCTCCAAACCGAATGGACTTTTGGTGGGTAGGTATATTGCCTTTCTGTAGTAGTCTACCTGACAGATCTACCAACTCATAGCTCAGGTCTTTCATATCGGAAGTAATCTCCAATAAAATAGATTCCCGAAATGGGTTTGGATAAAGTCTGACCGTGGAATTAATGACCTCCAATACTTCTGTAGTATTGGTCATCAACCTTAATGGTGACCCAACTGTACCGTGGGAAGCATCCGCTCTAAATTCCAGTGTGCGTCCATCCTCAGGAGTATAAAGGCGCCCAAACGAATCTTCGAAACTCAAGGCTCCGCTCGGCTGCTCTCCAAACACCGTGATGAATAACAGTTGCTGCTGCTCTATATACTTCGGATAGGCATACCCTACGAGTTCGGTCTCATCATATACCATCATCTGGTTGCCTTCGTCAAAATTCATATTGGCCGTGGCCACGATTGACATATTGCTTGGGTACTGATCAAAGCTCATGCCTACTGAATGCATATCACTTTCCGAAACGGGCTCTGCCGCCAATCGTGCAGTTAATGGCACACTCGGATAAGTGAATGTGGTCTGAGTGGAAGACTTCAGCATGAATCCGTTGCCCTTAGTCAGGTGAGTGAGTGACCCGATCCATCCTATCATAGGCCCCTCATAAACTGCAAACCCACGCTGGCTTTTGATCTCATCACCTACACTAGCCGTATAATTCGACAATGCGGTATTGATCTCAAGAGTTCTTTGAGAGATATAGCTGATCCAGTTCCAACCCTCCTTCACCTGAATGACCTCAGACTCAGGGTTTATTTCTGCTCCACTAAATTCAAGTACACTTGCATTGGCCAGTTTGAACTTGTACATGGTATTGTTTCGAATCCCGCCACTGTTGCTAATGGTACCGATCCATCCATTGGCCTCATCATACTGATCAAAAGCCCCCTGAGTCTTCACCATGTCACCGGTGGAAGCAGTGATATTGGCGAGGAAATTATTCACATTGGCCATTTGGGCAGAATTTGTATTAAACGAAAGCCACTGCCAACCCCTTACCAAATCCTGTCTCACCTGTACAAGGCCTGTGGTTTCTATCACTACGGGAGATGATGCACTTCCCAAGCGTGTCTCCGAGATAAATGCTACGGCAGGATCAACCTTGGTGTAAACTATTCCATCTGAAGCATCCCATATTCTCAGTTCCACATTCTCATTGCTTACTCGGTTTGAGTAAATATTGAGGAAGACAAAATACTGATCATAAGCTTCTACATACCTGAGTGTGGCCACTCCCCTACATACATTGTCAACAAAAGCAGCTACCTGATCATCTCCATCCTGTGAGAATTTACCATTTACCTTCACCTTACCCACCAAACTCATAGAGTATTCGTACTCAGCGGGGTCTACTTCCCAAGTATCCGGTGCCGGTTGGTAGACATTCAAATTAACCATTAATCGTTCATCGTATCCATAGTCCGTAGTGAGGTAGATATCCTGAGAATAATCACCCAGGTTAATTCCTTCATCTACCGATAAAGTAATCTCTTTGGTCGTCAACGGACTCAGAGTCCCTGATGAAGGAGAAACAGTGAGCCAATCAGGCACATTCGTAATTCTGAAGTTCTCTACTGACCCACCGATATTAGAAACTGAAGCTTTAAAGGTGAGTGTGGAGCCTAATTCCAAATCAAAAGACTTGTCATTGTCCACCCAAAGCACACTGTTCTTATTGTAGTAAGCCGTCCAACTGGCTGGGCTGTTCATGACGTTACCATTGAGATCACGAATGTTTTTAACTGTGATATCCAGAATAACACCTTCCAGCAGACTATCAGGATCGGTAGGAGAAAGTATAATCTTATCACCATTGGCGGAATAAGAGAAGTTCACATAACTAACAGGCCTTGGCAGGTTGATGGTTGGCGTATTTTCAACTTCCCCACCAGTACCCTGCAGGGCAATCACATCATCTACCTTGGCACCCGCTACTTCGTTGTCTAGAGAGACACTCTTCACAAGAACTCCCGAGTCATCTACGAAAGTCTCAAAAGGGAAATAAGTGACCAGAGAACCTTCCGCACCTGACAATTTATACATCCGCTGCAGCTCCACTTGCTCAGCTGTCTTGGCCTTAGACCATACTCTGATGTCATCAAAAGCGCCTTCAAAATACTGATCGGTCTGCTCCACTGCTCCATCGAACCACCCACGTGCTCCTATCCATACTTTTGAACCACCAAAACCTATCCAGTTTTGATCATCAATAGAGGCGATCTGAGCGCCATCAATGTATACATTGGGGCTCGTGATGCGATTGACTGAAAGCGCAAAATGGTGCCAGGTGTTGTCCATATAGCTCACAGAGCCTACCTGATGTTTCTCTCCATTGTTTGAAATGAGGAGTTTACCTGAGGCATCAGTACCAATCGCCCAGCCCACTCTGTTGGCATCTCTTGCATCTCCTATACCCGTGCTCAAAAGCGTCACACTATCAGTAGTAGCAGCACGCTTAAACCAGAACTCTATGGTGAAATCATTCTCTGCCGTAAAGGCAAGGGATTTACTGGTAAGGTAGCTGTCAGCACCCAGGTCATAAGCAAATCCTATTGGTTCTATGGACCAATTACCAGAGATGAGTGCATTCTTAAACCTAATGTGATCATTGGCCTGACTACCTTCGGCTTCTTCCATCCTCCAGTTACCAATCAATCCAAACTCATTTCGCTCAAGACGCTTGGTAGCGATGATACTCACCTTACTTTCTGACAGAGCTCTGTTCCAGATGCGCAGTTCATGCACTTTGGCATCCAAAGGTTTGGTTTTGTCATATTTCGCTTGAGCCACATAGACCTTGCCTTCATCGGTATAGTCTGCACCAAAGTCATTATTTATGTCATCACCGTCAGTATCTCCATTCAGTGTAATGGAGGCTGTACCGTTCTTATGGTCGTAGACCAATGCGTAGTGTCTCCAGTTTTGATCGGTGATAGAAGCCGTAGATACTTCAATCTTATTGGCTAGTTTAAAATAAACCTTGTCATTCGCCGTAAAACCAATTTCCAGGGCATCACTTGAAGCGTTACCCTGGGACAGGATGATCTGCTCACCAAGGGATTTACGAGCCAAATAGAAATCCACTGTAAACGACTTTCTCTTAAGGTCTATACCTGCCGGGATTTCCATATAATGATTGGCATCACCGGCAAAGTGCATACTGGCACTATGCCTGACTTCTCCTCCATTCAGCACGCCTTTGATTTCAAAGTTAGTAGGCCGAAGCAACCCACTATTAATAGGCTCATTGAACTGAATCATGATCTGCTCACCAGGAGACAAAATTCCGTCACTCGGCTGTGGAGCTCCAAAAGGATGAGGGTTTACCCTATCGATCAAACCACTGAATATCTCAGATTCACCAAAGACCACAGACCCGGAAGCTGCCACATCACATTTAGTTACAGCGCGTAAATCGTAGGATCCGTCGTTGATGTCTTTAAGAAACCAATCGTATTCAATCACAGGATTGTTTCTTGGAATCTGAATAGCATTGGGATCATTAAGACCTGTGGTATCGCGATAGAATGTCTCCAAAACAGACCATGTGGACTGTGCAGACTGCTTGTACTCCAAGTTGACACTACGGAATCCACTGTAGTTGATATTAAACCCACCAATCATTACCGTAAGGGTATCCATAAGGTTGGAATTCACCACCCAGTTATCCTTAGGAGTAAGTATCTCCGGAGTGGTACACTGGGGTAAGAAATATGCAGAAATAGATACAGTATCCCCTATCAACTTGTAAACACCGGTAGGGTCGTATTGACAACTACTGGACAGTATGACCTGTACATTGGGATAATCGTATTCAAATGGCCCTTTCTCTATTTCAAGAATCTTCTGAATGGCTGATCCACCCGGAACAAGTATCTCACGGCCCTTACTCAGGTTGGTTCCATCCATAGTTATTTTCAACCCATTAGGGTTTGAAGACTCCACCACCGACAAGGAGTAATACATAGTCTGGGTGTTCTCGCTATCGTTAAACAATGTCAGGGTATAATTGGCCTTCTCATCAGCCGGAACATTATACATGATAGGCACATCCACTTCTATTCGAGGCTTGTCCTGCTGAAACGTGCGGGCACTGATCTGAGTACCAGGCTGATAATATTTCGTTTTCACCTCGTCTTCATGAGGGCAGGTAGTCACACCACCATCTGCAATCTGAAATACGGGGCCATTTTTAAGGGTAGATTCATGCACTTTCACATTAAAGTAATCCGTGGGGCTCTCATCTGAAATCGTATAGGAAAATGTAGTACTGTTCTCCTCACTATCAGACTCTACTCCACCCTGTTCCAGGTTTACTGAAGTTTTCATATCCAGTTCCATACTCACCCCAAATAGTGAGAAGTCCAGCGAAGTACCGGCGCTGATGGATTCAGCAAACTCATATTCGAATGAAGTAGTGGAAGTCTCAGATGAGGTCTGTTCAAATGTCAATGCAGAACCTCCACTGTAACTAATATTTCTCACCGGACGATTGGCCTGAACAAGCTCAACCTTTTCCTTCTCATTAAGCTCGAGTTGTTTCTCCCAAAGCTTAATTTGCTGATTCAGCCATCTCACAGAATCCAGTTCCTCATCATCTACCCTGGTGAATGTATAGCTAGGACCTGAAAGATCCTCTGGCTCAGTGATAGAAGGCGTTGCTGTACTTGGGTTCGGAAATACAGGGTCGTCATTATTCTTCCCGAAATTAGGATCTGCACCATCCAACGCACTCACATATTTACTGTTATTTAAAAGCACATTGTTACGGAGCATTTTGAGGTTAGGTACTAAAGTACCTTCGATGTGGAGGGCGGTATAGGCAAACAAGGTGGCCTCTCCTGTTGGGTTCATGAATGTCGCCAAATAAGATCCGAGTTTATACTCTGTGCCATCTTTTGCCGTAATTACTGATCCCGTACAGCTCACATTTGGTGTGCCGCAGTCCGAAACCGGAACAAGTGACAAGGTTTGCGAAACTCCAAATCTTACGTTCTCGGACTTACCGACAAATAAATCAAAATCAGGGCCGGTATAATCTTCAGAGGTTTGAAAAGCCTCTGTGGCCGTATAGGTGGTCACACGCTCTCCTGTGTTGCTCAACTTGTAGCTTACATCCAAACCAGTGGTAGCATCTGCTTCAGATTCATTGATGGTTCCTGCGCCAAAACCTACCCAGGTCGTCACAGATACCCCAATCCCCAACTCAAGGTTCACCGACTGCCCCGCAGAGGAAGTGAATGAAGAAGTTTTGCTTACCGACTTACCCTGCTCAAGCATGGTAAAACTGCCGTCCCCAGGTGGGTCTCTTAACACAAAATCTACTACATCTGGTCCCTGGGTAACAAAACTGGTACCAGCAATAGGTGCAGATCCAAGAATGTATCCATTCTGAACAATGTTAACATCTGAGCCTCCTGGCCAATACACCGGTTCATTTCCTTTGGTTTTCACGGTCACCTGAATGGACTTGGTGAAACTCTGCGAATCGAAAGAAGCATTGTTATTAAACTCTGGGTTAGCCGTTTTGAAAGTATAAGTGGTATCACCATCTGCATCAGATAAAGTGATTGCCTCCAAAGTACCAGGCGATGCGCTGACCGGGCTATAGTAAGCTACATCATCATCGCTATCTCTATAATATCCTTTTCCCCAATAGTTGAACAATTCGAGCGCTGCATCTGAAACCGGCACAGTATCTTTCACCACAGGGCCAAGATCATTCCGCTCGTATATTTCACTGACTTCAATGCGCAAGCTATAATCCTTAGATTGAATAAGCACCGGATAAGGCATACCTGCCCTTACATCTATAGTGTCTTTGGTATTATCCTTATTGGTATGAACGTAAAACTCCTCACCTTCAAATTCCTGATCTACCTCTTCTGAACCATCGTAAACACCCACCTGAGGCTCTGAACGGTAGATGAAATTATTGATGGAGTGGTAGGCTGCAGAATCTACTACCCACTCATCTGAACCATTGAGTGTAGAGTCAATGACATACTTTTCTGTGTCGGCCGCTCTAAGATCAATGGTCAAATCCTCCGCCAGGATGGCCTGCTCAAAATATAAGGTTGCACTGTTATTGGATGCAATGTGAATACCTCTTTGCAAACCAGAACCATCTGATTTATTAGGGTTATATACTGTGTACTTCAATGGAGGCACATCTACCTCATATTCTCCTGTGTTAGCATCTGGGGTGACGGTCGCCTCTATAGGTTTGCCTGTAGCTTCTTCTAGTTTGAAGAGCGAAGCCCCGATGTTATTAACAGATTTTCCAAAGCCAACTGGCTTTTCTCCTTCCACTTTACCTCCCACTACACGACCTCTCACTTTTCTGGTAGTGAGGTCATAAATCAGCACATTCGATACGGGAGCCTGAAAATCATATTTGGCCGTAGAGGTGGGCCAGTTTCCTTCATTATTGAAGGTATGAAAGGCTTTCTGGGCCTGGATGCTATGTAGACCAATAGGCACCTGAATATTAAAGTATCCATTGGCATCACTTTCTACAAATCCACTTCCATTCTGGACGTATGTCTCACCATCTATCAGAAAGCGCACCCCTTCGGCCCCCACAGTGTTATCACCAAATTGATAACGAACATATCCGGTAACCTGAAAGGAACTAATGTCTTTAAAGTCAATCTGATTTTGCACAGAAACACCTTCGCCAATGAACAACACCTTTTGGGAAGGGGTAAATTCGTGTACCGCGCCTCCAAGCGTTATTTTAGGGGTGACTGTAAAATTCTCCCCTGTTCCTGAATAGGAAATACCCGTGACAGTGTAGTTACCATTGGCGTCCGTGAATCCCGCCATGCCGAGCTGTCGGCCATCGGGCACATCCACAGACCATGTGGCTCCAGATATATTTCCATCGTTCACGTGATACACTCCCCCTGTGTTTGACAAATCAAAAGCATAGGGACCTACGCCTTCATTGAATCGCCAATAAGCGGCCAGTCCTGCTTTATTAGGCTTGATCAACCTTCCGTAATCTTTTAATATGGTCAGGCTATCCTGAGAAACCGTATGTAACCGGGTCTCGTCAATAATACCAGAGAAATAATTGGTTTTTGAGGCGTTCGTTCCGATGAATACATTATTGGTATTTGCAGTGAGGTCATATGAATGACTTCCTTTGTAATATTCTTTACCATTGACATAGACGATAAGCTCGGCTTCATCAAAAGTCACCGTAACATTCTTGAACTGGTTAGCCTCGAAGACCGTGTCCACTGTAACATTCACAGTCCCTATGTCCACTTTGAGAGCTTCACCACTTTGGGTCAACTTGATGGTCCCATTCTTATGAAGGATTGTTCTGTCCGAAACAGCCACCTGATCAGGCTTTAACCACATAGAGACAGTAATGGCTCCCTCAAAATTCAAAAATGTGGTGTATGGAACCTCCATATAATCGTTCACACCATCAAAATCGAGGGCTGACCCTGAGTTTCCCTCCTCCCGCTCTACTACTACCTTCACATTCGGAACAGCAACACCACCTTGGTAAGAAATATTACCATTTACTACCCCACTCGGACTTCTGAAGCCAATAGAGTATCCCACTCCTCGTCCAGACAAATCCGCTGGAAGGTTAGGGTAACTATTGATCGTGGTAATATCAAAGCTTTTGATTTCACCATCTCCGCAATCACCCGTAGCCACAATGAAATACTCATAAAGCACCCCGGCATCCGCCCTGTCATCATTGAACTGGCGCAAATCACTATCCACTATAGATACCAACTCAGGAACTACTGCATCTCCCAACTCTCTTGAGTAAATCTTAAATCTATCAGCAAATGAATGGTTGGAGTTCATATTGATCCCCCATTTCAGAGAAATTCGATCTGAGTAATACCCTTTGGAAGTAACGAGCGCACTAGGATATAGAATATCATAAATCGTGGTTTCAACCACTATGTCATGCGAAGCAGCGCTTCCTGATCCGTCTACGGCAATTACCCCTGTGGCATTACATGGATTATAAGCGTATACCCTATAAGTATAAGGCTGACAGTTATCTATACGTTTGTCTGTATAGGTTCTGACAGCTCCCGTCTGGTTCATTTCCGTCTCGTTGGAGACGTATTTGTATTCTACCAAATTGGTCCCATCTGAATTGGTTCGGGTAATGATGAAGCCCGTTTCATCAGCAGAGTTATCAGTCCACGTGACCCTTACACCCTTACCTCCATCTACACTCACTTCCTGCACAGAAGAACCTGTTGGTGCTGCCGGATCTACAGGTGACAGACCGTATTCCGAGTCTGATGAAGAACCGTAGGTTCCACAATCCTCATTGTATGAGCTGATTTTATAGTAATATCGAGTGCCTTTGGTGATGCCAGTATGCTGATATTTCCTCTTGGCTCCCGCCAGCTCCACCAGATCAGTAAATGTTGAATTATTGGTACTCACCTGAATCTTAAACTTGGATGGATTCACCTGATACCATTCCCAAGTGATGTCTATTTGGGCATCGCAACGATCCTGAGTGGCTTCTATGCCCGAAGGAGGATCAATGCCTCGTTCCAATAAAATCCCAGCATTTGTGTTGGCTGACTCGGCACCTACTTTAATCACGCAACGATATTGGTTGCCAAACATTGTGCTCTCGACCTCAGCTATATTCAGGGTGGCACTTGTGGCACCAGCCATATTGGAAAAAGAGCTACCATTATTGGTGCTTACTTGCCACTGGTACTGGAAAGTGGCATTGGAAGTCCCGCTGATGTTCGCATTGGTAGAAAATATCGCCGGATCACCGCAGTTGGCCTTGACATTCGTAGGATGCTCGGTGATGTTAATATTATTAGTTGTCTGTCGTACATTCAAGACCGCACTGGTAGCATTGTATCCACAACTGTAAGCATACCCTGTAGGTGAATTGCCAACATTCTGATCAGTGATGGTAAACCAAAGCTCTCCATCATAATCAGACTGCCATGACTTGGTATTACCAGTTTGTTTCCACTTCTCCTGATAAATAGAACCACCAAGCGAAGAATAGAGCGCCATATGCGAACTAAATGATGTGCTGGATTTATCAAAAAGGTAGACGGCTCCCTTCACCACCGTAATCGACTCTACATCACCAGTGTTAATGGTGTGAGCGCTGGTAGTGAGGCTTGGAGTACCCAAATCAACATTGGCATTATTCTGAGGGCAGATCTGAGCATGAGAAAAAAGCACGCAGCCCATTGAGGCGAGAAACAAGTAAATTTTATTCACTTTATATAGCATTGATTGGTTAGCATTAGTCGAATCATTGACAGAGTAAAGTAATCCTATTTTAGACCTAAGAGCCATTATTTTCGTTGAAGCCCACCTAATTGCCGACGAAAAAGTCAAAAACCAAGCAATCGATTCCCCTCCTGCTCATGGATAATACTATTTACTCGTGCTGACAACTCCGGGAGCAAGTTCAACAACACTAAGATTGTCCAATCACTTCCATATATTTGCCCGGTCTATGAGTCAATTAAAAGAGTTTGTTCAGGTATTTCAGAGAGAGCTAATTGATGATAAAATCGATGAGAATACCGATTACAAAAATCACAGCTCCTGGTCATCTTTGGTCTCGCTGATCATCATCACCGAGGTTGAAAAATCTTTTGGAGTCCTGATAGAAGTGGAGCACCTTCGGAACAATACAACCTTATCCGACCTGTATGAGCAATGCATGCCACTGACAAAATAATGACAGCCTCTGGTCGTCTTCACTCTGGTAATACAACAAGATGAAAATCACCGGAATAAGCACACAAATACCCCGTTTAGTAGCCTACAATCACGATATTGACTGGATTCCCCCTTCACTGAGACAACGCCTCATCGAGGTAATCGGAATAGACAAACGACATATTGCATCAGCGCACCATAAGCTTTCCGACTTTGCAGTGATGGCGGCTGAAGACGTCCTCTCAGGTTCTGGAGTCAATCGCCAGGATGTCGGAATCATCTTACTCATCACCCAAACCGGCGATCAACAAGTACCTAATACCGTTATAGATGTCCAGACAAAACTAGGACTGACAAATGACACCCTTTCATTGGAACTGAACATGGGCTGCTCAGGATTTGTCCATGGCCTGCATATTATGGAAAGGCTCCTAAGTAGGGATTCCCGGAATCATGGCCTGCTTATTTGTGGAGATCTGTCATCAAGACTGATTCATGACAAAGATTCCGGTACGGTTCCTCTGTTTTCAGATGGCGTATCTGCTACTTTGGTGACTAAACAGCACAACGTGGAGTGGGATTTTAAAATTGGGAATAATGGAAGCAATCGAGAGGCAATCTCAATGCGACCCATAGACAATTCAGTTAGAGCCTTTGAAGGTTCGGGTTATTTAAAGTTAGATGGCCATCAAATCCTGAATTTCGGTCTGAAATCAGTGGTTCCTGGAATTCAACTATTTCAGAATGAGGCAAGTACCTCCATTGATTATTATTTCTTCCATCAGGCCAGCAAAATCATCAACGATTCCATTCGAAACAAACTCAACATCCCATCAGATAAATGTCCCATGACTTTGGATCGATTTGGTAATATGAGTTCTGCCACCATCCCCATCACCATGAGTACTATCTCCTGTCTGCAGGAGAAAGAAAACCGGATCATGCTCTGTGGTTTTGGTACCGGACTATCATGGGGCACTGCAGTGGTCAACCTCCCCTCGATTGATTATTTTAGTATCTGTGAAATCTGACCTACATATACAGCGACCAGACCTGGTGATCCCCACCTACAATTCAACTGAATTTATTGCCCACAGCCTACGTCAGGTATTGAAGCATAGAGAAATTTTCTCAAAAATCATTGTGGTAAATGATGCCAGCACCGATGCCACACTCAGCGCTTTGGAGTCTTTTAAACCAAATATTGAAATTATCAGCACCCCAACTAATCAGGGACAGCACCACGCCACGATAGAAGGATTGAAGGTGACCTCATCGCCCTATGTATTTACCCTGGACGATGATTTACCGGTGCGTCTTGTGGATTTACCCTACTTATTGCAGCATGCTATCAGGGAGGAGGCAGACCTGATTTATGCAAGCTACAGAGGGGGTGGTCTGGTTCCCAAAATCGGATCATGGGTCGTGAGTAAGATCATGTCCTTGAAATACCGCACCAAGGTCACCGGCTCTTCTACAAGACTCATTCACAGGCGCACTTTGAATCGGTGCTTCGAAGCTGGTTTCTCACATTTTCTGGACCATGATTTACTTGCTCACGCCTCCATCTGTGAGTTTGTACCGTTGGTACATCAAAAAAGCCAACACCCATCTCGCTATTCATTTACCCAAAGAATTGCACTTTTCAACCAGATGCTGCAAAACAGATGAAGATATCAGGGGAAATGGTCGAATTAAGGAGATTGCGCATAAATGACCTGGAGATGGTCCGCCGTTGGAGAACGAGTGATGCTATCCGGTCACGAATGGAGTATCAGGGAGAAATCACTCCCGAAATGCAACATAACTGGTTCAGTACGATAAACAATAGTGTCAACTATTTCTTCATCATACATGTCCACGATCAAGCCATTGGGCTTATTCAGCTTCAAAATATAAATTTCGAAGATTCGGTAGCTGAAAGTGGACTCTTCATAGGCGAACCTTCTTTCTGGGGCTCACCTGCTCCCTTTGCCGCCTCATTACCTTTGCTAGATTTTGGGATCAATCTGATGGGCATCCGTGAGATTTCAGCTAAAGTGTCTGCCGTGAATCAGCAGGCCATTGATTATAACAAGCACCTCGGCTTTACGATAGATCATTCCTTAGGTGGAGGTTTTTTGAAAATGAGCATCTCCAAAAGCCGTTTTGACAAGGCCATTCACAATCAAAAGGCCTTTGATCGTTTCAAAAACGCCTATACCCTCTTGGGATTTGATCAACCTGGGGTTTCCCAGGGTATCTTTATCCGACAATCTCTCTCGCCATCTGTCTAGAGCAAAATTTTGCGCAAAAGCAATTTAGTATTCATCCAAATAAAGAGTGATGGATTGAGTCCCCAGCGAACGAGCCTGATAGGGAGCCAGTCCCTGCCATAGGGGAAACTGCTCACATCAAAATGTGGCCAGAGTGCGGGCTTTACATTGTTAAAAAACTCCCTCCTGTTATGCCAATAATAATCTGGCTGACGAGGCGGCATCACCTCCATACCCAGGTGAAAGGTAAGCCGTGCATGGTCATAAAATGCCAGGCGATTTGCAAAAGCGAAAAGGTTGTGCGCAAGAGCTACCCCAATAAAGGGAATTCCGACACAAATATGCCCTAGAATGAGTTGTTCAGCAATGGCCTTGGAGAACACAAAGCAGTCGAATCCCGGATGCTTTTTACCCTTTAATAAATACATTTCCGACACCTCCTTATTGGCATATCCCCACGGTATTCTCCGCCTGTTGATAATCACCGCATCATTCCCCTTACGAATCTGCTCGCTCACGAAATCATAAAACGAAGGCTGTAGTGCAATATCCATATTGGTATAAATGTAGTAGTCCCCATTGAGTTTTACAGCCTCAGCCAGGATATCTGCTATCAACGGATAACGCCTCTTTGGATTAAAATCGCCAAAATCCAACACCGATCGGGATAGATTGGGGAGTTCGGTCATATATTTGGGGAGAGGGCTCACATCTTCAGAATATCGGGTCGCACAAACCCTCACTTTCAGATGCCCTGTACCGTGAGTCAGGGCATTGGCAATACTCTGAAATGTCACCTCCTGAATGCGCTGTTGATCAGTGCTTTGGCTGTCGAAGGGATTGAGTATATGGATAAGGCTAAGAGACATTAAGAACAAATGATATGAATACCACACGCATCACTGCCCTAAATTACACAACGCGTGAATACTTCAAACAAATTTATAAACACCGACATATCATAAGGTCGCTGGTAAGACGTGACCTGAAAATCAAATATTCCCAATCCGTACTTGGCTGGACTTGGGCATTCATACAGCCCTTAACAGCACTGATCATCTATTCCATTTTCTTCAGATATGTCTTCGACTTTCAGTTTGACAAATACCCTTACGCACTTTATGTACTCTCCGGTATTCTTCCCTGGCACATGTTTAGCCAAAACCTGCACCAATCCTCCGGAGTACTACTCAGTGAGCAAGAGTTAATTAGAAAAATCGCCTTCCCTAAGTTCATTTTATTGCTAGCGAAAAGCTTCGTGAGCCTCATAGAATTAGGCTTTGGCCTGGTCCTTCTACTTACTTACCTGGCCATCCAATCAGGAATCACCTGGAACATCCTTTTACTTCCTTGTATCGTACTCATAAACCTACTGATCAGCATGATTATCCCAATTTGGATTAGTCAGCTTTCGGTAAAAAAAAGGGATCTGCTGCACCTCGTCCCATATCTGGTTAATTTTGGAATTTGGCTAACTCCTATTTTCTACACCATCGAAAACACGCCCAAATTGCTCTCCACAATCATCTATGCCAATCCTATGACTGGCATAACCATGACCTATCGGTGGGTACTATTCGGAGATCCTTTCCCTCTGGAGGCTCTTATTTCGCCCACCTTATGTATTGGTGTACTGTTGCTCCCCGGGATTGTTTTGTTTAAGAATTTTGATAAAAAAATAGTAGATCACATCTAATGTTGGAGGTAAACCATTTATCTAAGTCTTACAACCGTTCGGAAGTATTGAATAACATCAGCTTCAAGCTACTGTCAGGAGATATTGTGGGCATCCTTGGTGAAAATGGTTCCGGTAAGTCAACTTTATTAAAAATCATATCAGGTATTGTGGCACCTACTGCTGGAGATGTCCGCTACGTGGGTCAGCTTTCCAGCCTACTGGAAATAGGCAGTGGCATACAACCAGACCTCACCGGGGAGGAAAATTACTACCTCAAAGGAGAACTTCTTGGACTCAGTCGCCCAGACCTAAAGAACAGAATCGGTGAGCTCAACCAATTTACGGAGCTCGCTCCCTGGATGAACCACCCGGTAAAACACTATAGCGATGGTATGTATATGCGACTGGCATTCGGGATAGCCCTCACCCTGGAAGCAGATATCTACCTCTTTGATGAGATCCTGGCCGTAGGCGATACCAAATTTCAGCAGAAATGCTTCGAAACAATCATCAACCTCTCCCAGAAAGGAAAAATCATCGTGCTGGTGAGCCACAACATCACAGAGCTGGAACGATACTGTAACAGATTCATTTGGCTCAAGAAAGGGGAAGTGAGAGAACAGTCTGATAGCCCTCAGGTTTTGGACAGGTACCTCAGAGATCAACTCATGGGGAGCGACCCAAACAAGATACTGCCATGGCAGCACGCAAGTCTGGCCTTTAGCCAGCTGAGCATCACCAATGAACAAGGGGAGCAAAGGCTTACAAACACCAATGAGATCTGGTTCGCAGCAGAATTTCAAATACTGAAACCCCTCTCAGTTTTCAACGTGACCATGCACATACAGGACCATTCGGGCTTGCCTATTTTTTCTATATCCACAAGCACATCCGCAGGTTGGATACACGAAAAAAAACCACAGAACGTAAAATTGAGCACATTCGTCGAATCAGGTTTCCTTAATGCCGGTACATATACCGTATCTTTCTACATCCAAATAGAAAGCCGTGTATTTCAGCTCAGAAATCTCTTTTTTCTGGGTGTGTCTCAATCAGAATCAGATACGCAATCACATCTATTCAGTGGGAAAATCAGAACGAATTTTCAATGGAAGCAGCTATAAAACCGCCAGTATTTTTAAATGCAGACATCCAACACTCCTTTGAGGAATCAGGCTTTGTGAAGCTTCCACTATTGGAGGATCAGGAGGTGCAGCACCTGGTCAAATTTGCTGATGAAGTACTTCATCAGCCAAGACCAGTGATCGGATTTGCCGAAAAGCTGAGCTATTACATTTCCATTTTTGATAATAACGCTGACCACAAGCTAACCGTCAATAACCTGATCGGTCAGTTGGTACAATCTAAATTGAGTAATATTCTGGTGGACTATGAGACCTTCTACAGCAACTTCATGATCAAATACCCCAACAATGGTTTTCTGGAATGCCATCAGGATTTCAATCTGGTAGATGAATCGATCTACACAGCTTTCAATCTATGGTGTCCACTCATTGATACCCATGAGCAAAATGGTGGCCTTTCATTCATTCCGGGAAGTCACAAAATCACCAACCTCTACAGGGGCCCCAACATGCCCTTTTCATTCACTACCTATAATGATCAGCTGATCAAAAAAGGAATTCCACTCCCGGTAAAGGCAGGTGAATGCGTGATTTTTGACCATAAGACTATCCATTTTTCCACGCCCAATCAAAGTAACCAAATACGCTATGCCATACAGTCCGTGCTAAAGCCTATGGAGGCCGAATCATTACTCTACCTGTATGACTCCCACCGTGAACAGGCTATTGCTAAGAAGATCACAACCCAGTTCACAATTGAATCCGGATTTTGGTCTGAAAAGACCGCCGAATTACCTACGCTGCATACCCGACCCTACGCCAACCCTCAACTTCAGGATGATGTACAAGCACTAATACGAGGCTAAAATGAATCCAATTTTCAAAGACAAAAAACTAGATGAGCGATTAACCACTCATGGTTATCTGAAAATCCCCCTGCTTACTCCAGCGCTGACCCAAAGCCTACTTGATCTTTATCACAGTAGTATCCGAGGTGAAGAGGTGAAAAACTCCCAATATGGCCTTTATGTTACTTTGGAAGAATTTGATACTGAAAAAAGCCTGGAGATCGAAAACCAGGTAGAACAACTGATCTCGGACCAACTGGATCGGTATTTTGAACCCTACAAAACCCATCTGGGCGGGTACCTGATTAAAAATCCTGACCCCAATGGTTATACATACCCACATCAGGACTGGACATTTGTAGATCACAATCATTACCGATCTGTCACCGTCTGGATAGCATTAATGCCTATTACTCAAAAAAATAGTACCCTGGGCTTTGCCAGGAACAGTATGACCACATTCACCCATCCTGTAGGCACCCCGGTGACCATCATGAAATCGGGTACCACCGGACATGAATTTACGGTATACGAGTATTTGGATTTCATAGACATACAGCCTGGTGAAGCCTTTGTTTTTGACAACAGAATCGTACACGCGGCCACTCCAAACACCAGTCAGCATTCGCGCATAGCTTATGCACTCACACTATCACCCCCATCAGCTCCGCTATTGCATTATCTCTATGCGAGAAATGAAGCCGGTGAGGACGACCTGATAAAGTTGGCGGTGGACAAGGCCTTCTTCCACGACTACACCATTGAACATGCCGACGATCTGTACGAAAGAAATGAACTCCCTAAAGGATATAGAGTATTGAGCCGTGAAAAACCGACCTGGAGCCCAATGCCATCCAGTGCCTTAGAAACTTATCTGGCGGAAAATCAACTCCAAAGGAATGGATTGTGCATATCACACCATCATACCAACCCAACAACAGAAAAAACATCACTCACAGCACGGATAAAGCAGTGGATCTCATGGAAAAAGTAGTTAGACAACCTTTCAGGAACCCTGTATATCAAGCCAAATTCGAACAGGATGGTTATGTCATATTTGACTTATTGTCAGACGCACAATTGAACCACATCAGACGGCATGTGGAAAGCACCCCTCTGCCGGACACCAAAGGTTATGGATTCAATGTGGCCATGGACAGCGAGAGTCTTAGCCTCAGAAAAGAGATTCATCATTTCCTGATCGACTTTATGCATCCAATCTCTGCCAAGATTTTAATCGACCGGGAACCCTACTCCACCTCGTATATGATCAAAGAGGCCAATAGTGGCCTGGTACCGGCGCATCAGGATTGGAGCTACACCCATGAAGAGCAACACGCCTCCATCATGTGCTGGGTAGCCCTGGACGATGTGGATCTAGAGAATGGTGCCATGGCATTTATCCCGGGTAGCCACCAGCTTTTTGACTATAAAAGAGTGTTCCCCTTTCCATATGCCAAAACCCCCGTAGAACGGTTCAAACTTGAGCTAATGTCTTACCTCAAAATAGAACCCATGAAAGCTGGACAAGTGGTTTTTTTTAACAACAAGACCATACACGGATCATTCCCAAATAATCAACCCAAGCGGAGATATGCTTTTTGCATGAGCTTTTCGGTAACCAATGAGCCAATATTACATTTCCAATTTTCAGATCCTCAAAACCTGCATCAGATCACCGAATATGAAGTGGGAAATGACTTTTTTGTGGTACACAACAACGAAACTCTCACGAAGACGCTCCTCCACCAGCATGGAAACCTGAAAGATGGGACCTTGAAAAAATCGGAACCTTACTATCTTCCTGAACTCAACTGGGAGTCTTTAGAAAGCATGCTTCATGAACGAGGAATATACCGCTCTGAAATACTACAGGAAAGATTGAGACAGTTTTTAAATAAGCAATCATGAGATTTATTGATCAGGATATAGAGGATCATTTTGCCCGGAATGGCTACTGCAAAGTGCAAATATTGAACGGTGAACTCGTAGAGGAACTTCGCCACTTTGCTGATAAACACATATTATCAGAGATCATCGCCAATAGTGACTATGGCATGTACGTGTCGTTGGAAGAGCAGGAAGAAAAGAAGGCGCTAATCACGGCTTTTGTAAGGGAGAAGGTAGCCCCTCAGCTTGATGCCCATTTAACAGATTTTAAAATTCACCTTGGCGGATACCTCATCAAAGCCCCCGATCAGGTAAAGTACACCCTTCCTCATCAGGACTGGACTTTTGTAGATCATGAAACCGATCATACTTCAGCTACTGTCTGGATCAGCCTATATGACATAGACCAATCCAACGGGACACTTGGCTTTCTTAAGGGGAGTCATCGTTTTCTAAATCACATCATTGGATCGCCATCCCCGGCAGTACCTACCCCATCCATGAACAAGGAGTTGTTGATCTTTTCCCATTTAACTTTTGAAAATGTGTCTGCAGGAGAGGCACTTATTTTCAATAATAAAACCATTCATGCGGCCATGCCCAATAAGAGCGATCTCCATCGGGTAGCTGTAGGTATTGGTATTACCCCTAAATCAGCCGGTCTTTACCATTATTACCTCAACCCTGATAACCCAAAGGAATTCCTTAAACTGGAAGTAGAGGAATCATTCTTTCTCCGGTATAACAATGACGACCTCATGGAATTGTACCGGGCCGGCCTCTTGCCTGAGCTCTGCAAAGTGGTGGGCAGTTCGCCTGTTAGCCAGCATCTATATCCAGACCAATCAACTGTAGAGCAGGATATTCTGCAATATGGCAATCTTCCGAATGGCCATATCATGGATCTACAAAATCACTTTGGCCAAAACGAGCCTGCTGAGGAGCCTTCTCAGGAACCCGAAACGGAGGAGCAGTACGTGGACACTCGCACCTTTTTTCAGATGTACACCCCATTGAATATCTACCGTGAAGCGCGTTACCGATTGACCAATTTGTGGAAATGAAAAGCCTTTTCAAAGACCCCCAGGTGACCCAAAAATATCAGAAAGATGGATACGTGATCCTTGACCTCCTGAGTCCTTTGGAAATCAAAGCAGAGCGAGACTTTTTTTACCAACATGTACATGACTTTGACAAAGAGCCTCTGTACGAAAGTAGCAGGAACAACAGCGACCAAACCAATGATCTCATCAACAATCACCTCCAGCAGGTTTTCCTCCATAAAACACTGGGTCACATCCGAAACGCTACGGTCTATGGAGGCACTTATATGGTAAAACCTATGGGTAGCGAAGACTATCTGCCCTTACACCAGGATTGGAGTATCGTGGAGGAAGATCAGTTCGAGACAGCATTCATTTGGTGTCCGCTCCAAACTACAGATCAGACGAACGGGGGTCTTTTTGTGGTGCCGGGAAGTCATCATTTCTACCAAAACCGACGATCTGGAAGTTTGCCCTGTCCGAGAATTATCCCGAACCGAACGATAAAGCCCTATGTAAAACACCTGAAAGTAAGTGAAGGTCAAGTTATTATCTATTCAGATAAGGTATTCCACGGTTCACACCCCAATACCCGTCGGACGCCACGAATAGTGGCTACAGCTCGCCTCGTAGAACAAGGTGCCCGTCTCACCTACTACCATCGTTTGAGCAATGAAAAAGTAGGTGTGTTTTATTTTAGCAAGGACACCTACCTAAACGGAATCACCCAGCTGGTGCAAGGCAAAATACCCGATGGGCTACAGCCTGAATACCTCGAAGACTTCAGAAACGAAGAAATAAATGAGGCTAACTTTATTCAAAACATAAAAAAACACCTACCCTCTCCTACAGTCCTGAACAGACTGGCGGCCTGGTTTGATTAATCTCTATGAGCAATCTCTTCCAACTCATCAAAACCTACTCTCCGGCAAACATTGCTCGGGAGGTATACTATTCATACCTCCGGTCAAAAGATCATGCAGCAGGAGTTGGTGAGTTTTACAACAAACACCATCAGGATTTTCTGGAAGTTTACGGAGAGCTTATTCAGGCGTTTAGAACAAGCGATATTGATGAGATTCTGGACTACGAGCTAGAAGCAATGCAAATATCTCCAGAAATGAAAGTACTGGATGCCGGATGTGGTGTGGGCCGCCCAGCACTTCATTTTGCTCAAAAAAGTGGTGCCCAGATAGAAGCCATCAGCATCTCACAGCGACAAATCGACTATGCAAATAACCTGAAAGGTAAATTCAATACCGGAAATGTAACCTTCACCAAACTGGACTATCACAGGATTCAGGAGTACTTTGGTAATAGCCAATTTGACCGGATCTACTTTCTGGAATCATTCGGACACTCCACCAAAAAGAAGGAACTTCTCAAAAGTGTTTGGGATGCACTCAAGCCAGGTGGGGAAGTATACATCAAGGATCTTTTTTGCCGGGTGACAGACAGCCGAAAAGATCAGAAGGTCATCAATAGGGAGATTGCTAAAATCAATCAACAATACCACTACGAGATATCAAACCTTACACAGTTTCTGGACATGGCAAGAAAAATGGGGTTCGTTTTGAAGCTAGTGAAAACCATAGACATAAAACTTGAAGCCTTCGAAAACCTGGCAATTTCCAACAAATTCCAGGAACTCACAGGCATTTATAAGATTGAAAGTTTTGATGGGTACATTTTTCCAGTAGACTTTCTGGAAGTAAAACTTTACAAGCCGGCTTTCAATATGGAGGAAGCTAAGGATCGCTACTTTCTACAAAACCTTTTTTACAAAAACATTCGTTCATGATCATCACACCGGACTTTGTATGGACCCACATGGCCAAGACCGGAGGCTACTCCGTGCACCGGATGATTTCGCTGGTAGGGGATGAAAACATCCAGTTAGATCCTCTGGGTGGAGAGTGGTCAGACTACCGCCGGCATGAACCTTTTTGGATGAGGTCCGAAAAATGTGGATATGACATCACCGCGAATAAGATTAAAGTGCTGACCATACGCCGGCTGCCCGCCTGGATTTTGAGCTTTGGTGAATTCAAGAAGCGAGAAGAAGGATTTGAATTCGACCTTCAGGAGCTCTCTAAGGGATATTTCAAACATGAAAAACGGGACATGGTCTCCGGTGGCTTATCTGATCCCGGATCATACGACACTCATCATGCAGACGAAGCACTGGCATACTACCGACCAGAAACCATCGATCACTGGTGGAAACAGGAATCGCTGAATGAAGATGTGGTCTGTTTTCTCGGAAGATTTTACACCCTCACACCCCTCCAAATCAAACAGATGAGCTGTTCACATGAAAATTCAAATGAATATGACCGAAACCTCGGTAAACGCTTCTCACAGAGGCAATTAGAAGAACTCTATCATAACTGCCCGCTCTGGTCCACTTATGAGCAAAAGGTATATGGGTCACTTTTGGTATAAACTCCGGCTCTCGCACCCGTGGAGATACAAAGCACCCGTGCTTCTGGCCTGTGTGTATATGGTATTTATCAAAAAACAGACCCCCTTATCAGAAATGGCACCCTGGTTGGGTTTGTCATTGGTCACTATTGTAGGTATTGCGGGCATAGGCTATCTTATCAATGATTTTTCCGACAGACAGTCAGACGGAAAAGCCGGAAAACCCAACTTCTTTATTGATACAAGCCAACTGAAGGTGGCTCTGTCAATCACTGTCCTCACTTGCTGCGCCATCGGTCCTTGGTATTTCTTTCCAATGGACAGGCTTAGCTGGGTTCTGTTTACTGGCGAACTGGTCTGCTTTATTATCTACTCCTTGCCCCCATTCAGGCTCAAAAAAAACATCTGGGTGGCTCCTATTCTGGACGCTCTATATGCCCATGTATTGCCCGTAATCCTGGCCACCCATACCTTTCTGCTCATTACTCATGCTGAATTTTCCTTCCTCCATATGGCTGCCCTTGTATCATGGCAGCTGACACTGGGCATTCGTTTGCTCATCAACCATCTGGTAGAAGACCGACCACATGATCTTTTGAATTATCACACACTGGCTACTCAGTACAGTGCCCACCGGATTCGTAGATTCCTTTGGTACACGATGTTGATAGAATTACTTCTGTTCACATCGGTACTATTCTTCGCTTCCAACTTGTTCATTAGTATATCGACCGGCTTGGTACTGCTGGCCTTTACGCTCAAACAGAAATCACGGTATTGTTTTGTGGAAAATGTACCTGATTCATTTTACCGCAAGCTATTAGGAGGAGGACTGACTGTCGTGCTTATCTTTACTCATGGCTCAGCCTATGTGCTCTTGCTGATGATCCATATGATCCTTTTCCCTGTGGGTCAGAGCCACGAACTCCGAAAAGGACTAAGCAAGCTGTATCAAATAGGTTCCGTCATCGTCAATTACGGTATCTATTACTTTAGAAGATTCGTTTTACGTCAATCAGAAAAACAAGCCCGCCGTGAATATTATGAGCAAGACCTAATCAATAAAACCAACCAAATGAAGTCTGACCAACTGGGTAGCATCACTATTGCTAATTTGAATCTTAACAAGTATTCTGAAACATACATCCATGAATACAAGAATCAGTTGCCATATGGGGTAGACTTCCTCTACGGTGGCTACCCACCTGTTTTTGATGAATTTGGTCAACCATTAATTAAATCCAAAAGCTCCATCAACAGCAAGCGGCAGTTACAGGATGCCATCGTGCAAAGACTAAACAAGACCAGATCGAGACTGGTACTGGCTCATTTTGGCCCCATGGCAGTCAGCATGCTCCCGATTTGCAGAGCTGCTGGAGTTCCCATGGCTGCCTATTTTCATGCATACGACGTTCACCACAAAGACCAATTAGAAGCGCACCTAACGGGTTATTTAGATGTCTTCAATCATGCCCATTTGCTCATAGGTAGCAGTCAGGAGGTGATCAAAAAACTCGATGAAATGGGTGCTCCGGTGCAAAAGTTAAAGTACCTGCCCGCATATGTCGATCTCACCCGCTTCACCTATGTAGATCATTCTTCGAACCAACCTAACCTCCTAAGTGTAGGAAGGTTTGCAGATACCAAGGCTCCGCATCTGACCATATTAGCCTTTAAGCAAGTGTTGGAGGAGGTTCCCAATGCACATCTGACCATGATCGGTGACGGTGAGCTGCTGGAAGCCTCCATATCACTGACCAAGGCCCTACAGATCGATCATAGGGTGAGTTTCCCGGGCGCAAGATCTCCAATGGAAGTTTATGAGGAAATGAAAAACAGCCGGGTATTTCTACAGCACAGCATCACCACTCCTCTGAACCACGACAAAGAAGGCACACCGGTAGCCATCATGGAAGCCATGGCTTGCGGTCTCCCGGTTATCAGCACAGCCCATGCGGGAATAGCCGAACTCATCAGCCATGAGCAAAACGGGCTTTTAATACCAGAACTGGAAATCGCTCGGATGGCCGAACAAACCATCAGATGTTTGAAATCTGTAGAATTAAGTAAAAAGCTTGGGAAAAATGCCTCAGAAAGCATTCGCAGTAATCCTTTGATTACCGATCACATGCGGATAATCACTGAAATGATCAATCACTTTGGGCTGAAGCAAGGATAGTATCCACCCGCTGTTCCCATTCCGGGTACCCTGAAATACTCGAGATTCTGGTAAGAAACAAATCCTCAAAATCAAACCCATCAGTCCGCTGCATGTTCAGGTTGGTCATAAAACCATAGCAGCTATCCTGAAGATTCACCTGGAGGTTCACCATGTAATCACGCCTGTACCATGAAGCATTCAGAGTGGGCTGAAGTGGGCCGGATACATAAGCAGGATTGCAAAATTCATACCCTGAATCCAGGTAGGCTTCAGGTAAATATAAGTTAGCCCAGGATGTGTCATTTATAAAATAAAAATCATGGGTTCTCCCACCTGCCATGGCCTGAAGAAACTGAAAAAAATCACCGAGAGAATCTCCTTCAAAAAGTGCCGAATTATAATGTGCATCCTGAACTGAAACAAGCCCATCGGAGAGTTCCACCAGCGTAAGTTCGTGAGTGAATGGCGTATGCTCAATTCCAAAATTATAGGTGGCAGATTGGAAGCCCAGCTCCCGATAAACATCCCGGAGAAGGTAGCTTAACCGGCCGCATGAAATATGATAGATGGTCGTATCCATTTGCAACAGAAGATCCGATGGTAAACGCTGTCTCCAGTCAGGAAATCGCTCATCAAAGGCAATCTCAGCCGTAGGATCCAGTGCTCTGTGAGCATAAAGTGATAAGTGCCTTCTCACCACATTGACCTGATCAGACTCCTTCATCCGATCAAATAACAGTGGATCGAGATGAAGTGCGGAGATCGTTCCCTTGCGTTCATTTTCACCAGGTTCACATGCCCACTGACAAGTCAACAACACTATAAAAAACAGGCTACCCCTCCACATATCGCTAAACTAATGAAGGAAAATCAAAAACTGCATGCCCTGATTTTATTCATCCGGCTGGACTCAAAACTGTATTCCGGTTTGACAGGATACCCCAAATCATAAGTATCTTTATCCGTCCGCATACCTCCATTGGTCATGCAAGCATTTCTTATTTACCATTTGTGAAACAACCTACACTTAGCATTATACTTTGCGGCAGAAATGACCGATACGGCGATGACTTCATTGACCGACTGAAGCGAAGCCTTTTATGGAATGCCCAACTTGCAGCAAAACATCACATCCAGACTGAATTGGTTTTTATCAATTATCACCCTGAAGAAAATCAAAAATGCATCTCATCACTGGACATCTGGCCCACTTCCGATTATTGGAACTCCAGGGTCATTACGGTACGGTCAGCATCCGATGCCTTTCTTGAATTCCCTGCAAAAAACATTGGGATCAGGCGGGCACGTGGACAATACTTTCTGATAACCAATGCAGATATTTTACTTCCGGAACTGTTTTTCTACTCTTTTCATCAATGGATTAAGCAAAGCAATACTATTTATCGAGCCGACAGGCTCAACGTCTCCAGGAGATACAACACCGAAGCTGCACTGATAAACACGGCAGATGAATACTGCGTGAAAGGTGGGATTTTTTATCGCCCCCTTATGATTCCTCATGGGCTATATTCTGCACTCCTCCCTACCTATCTTGGTGCCAGGAGAGCGGTCTATTCGTACCTCCCATTTCTCCTGACACCTAGTGAGCAATTCTTGCTCAAACACCATTTTACAGCATCTGGTGACTTCACATTGGCACATCGGGATGTCTGGCATCGCATTCAGGGGTTTAGAGAACACACTCCCATCAGTACTCATGTTGATTCCCTATGGCTGGTCAAGGCACTGAGTCACCAAATAAACTTACAAGAACTACCAATAGCCGTCCTGCACCAAAGCCATGAAAGGCGGCATAATTTTTCATCTCCCAGTCAGGAAATGAATCAAATGTGGTCTATTTTGCAGAACCAAATCAGCGAGTACCTCGCTACCCGCACTCCAATAGTAGACACCACCGATCAATGGGGAAACCCGAAGATCAGCTACCCAGAAGATAGTATCTAATGAATCCGTATTTATCTATTGTTGCAGCCAGCCGTAATGACAATCATGGAGGGGATCTTACCAATCGCATGGAGGTGTTTTTACGCGGTTTATATCACCAGCTGAGTCAGTATCATTTACCAACTGAAATCATCATTGTGGAGTGGAACCCACCCTCCGACCGACCCGGACTCTCGGCTATATTGCCAAAGCCACCTTCCAATGGTAACATCATACTACGAATCATTACCGTACCCTACGAAATACACGCTCAGTATAAAACCTCCAGTCATCTCCCCCTCTTTCAGATGATTGCCAAAAACGTTGGGATAAGACGTGCCAAAGCCCCATTCATTTTATGCACCAATGTGGACCTGCTTTTTTCCAGCAAACTGGTTCATTTTTTGGCTTCAAAAAAGTTAAAAAAAGGTACCTACTATCGGTGCAACCGGTGTGACATTCCGAAAGAGATTGACTACAGTGCTGAGATCCCGGTTCTGCTGAAGTTTGCCAGAAAAAACATCATACAAAGACTCGGGAAAAATCGGCTCTACCCCAATTTCAATGGCCAGAGTAAGTGGTGGTACCACAATATTTTAACACTGGGAATGGTGTGGGGTATTGCGCTCATTAAAAGGTTCTCCGAGTCCAGACTAAAAACCACCATCGAAAGTGCAGACACCTGGGCTTGCGGAGACTTTACCCTCATGCATCGCGAAGACTGGGAAAAGATCAATGGCTATTTCGAATTGGATGCCTATTCAATTCATATCGACAGCCTGGCCCTTTTTGCCGCCCTGGGACAGGGTATTCATCAAAAAATACTTGCACCTGAACTGTGTATTTTTCACATTAGCCACCGAGCTGGCTGGGAACTACAGGATCCCATGCAAAAAATAAAGTTTGACATTCAAATGCCCATGCTGGACTGGAATACTGCCAAAGCCGCTTGCGAACATATGCTTAGAGAGCAAGTGGTATTACCAATCAATGGGCCAGACTGGGGTCTGCTGGGCAGGACGCTGAATGACACCACAATAACTGGATAACCAGGAGTTGTAAAATAGATATTTGAACATGCGTAAATACATACTTGTTTGTGGAGGAAGTGGTTTTATCGGGACACACCTGATCAAAAAGCTGGTAAACGAGGGACACAAGGTACTTTCAGTAGACATTTCAAATCCCATGCATCAGGAGAGCATCAACTTTGAGTTTATTCAGGGTGACTTGAGGGACTACTCCAAATGCATAGAAATAATGAAAAACGGCCCATTTGATGAAATCTATCAACTGGCAGCAGACATGGGGGGTGCCGGGTACATATTCACTGGTGACTCTGATGCTGACATCATCACCAACAGCGCTCTGATCAACATCAACATTCTCAAATGCTGTGTAACCTTTGACTGTAAGAAAATCTTCTATTCATCCTCTGCCTGCATCTATCCTCAACATAATCAGCTAGATGCTTTAAATCCATACTGTGAAGAATCTTCGGCCTATCCAGCCGATCCTGATAGTGAGTACGGGTGGGAAAAATTATTCAGCGAACGCTTGTATTTTTCTTATCAGAAAAATTACGGTATCGATGTAAAAGTGGCCAGGTTTCATAATGTATATGGCCCGTTTGGTGCCTGGAATAATGGTAAAGAGAAAGCGCCATCAGCCATCTGCAGAAAAGTAGCCGAAGCTACCAACCCGGGTACCATCGAAATCTGGGGTGATGGAAACCAGACTCGTACATTTTTGTATATTGATGACTGCCTGGATGGTGTCCAAAAGCTTATGGATTCGAACTTTCATGGCCCATACAACATTGGTTCCGAAGAGTTGATTTCCATCAATAACCTGGCCAAAATGGCCATGGAGATTTCAGGAAAGGATTTGAAATTTGAACATATAGAAGGCCCCATGGGTGTAAGGGGAAGATCCTCGCACAACCTCAAAGTACGCAGCGACCTGGGATGGCAACCTGAAACCTCTCTTCAGGAAGGCCTCGAAAAAACCTTTCACTGGATCAACCACCAGGTACAAGAGGCCTTGCAAACAAAATAAAGAATGGCTAATAATAGTATAGGATTAATAGGTCCCGGGAGACTAGGGCTGTGCGTGGCATTACTTTTAGAACAAAAAGGCTACTCCGTAACGGCCATAGAGCAGAATCAGCGCTACCTGGAAGCTCTTCAGACCAAATCGTTTGACAGCCCTGAGCCTGAAGTAAACGAACTCTTGAGAACCAGTAAACACCTCCGGTTTTCTTCAGACCTCAAGGAGTGTCTCACAGAGGATCATGAATTGATCTTTATTTATGTACCCACTCCTGAAAATGACCAGGGATATGATCATTCCATTCTAAAGGGGGTACTGGAGGCTATCATGAACCAGGGTGAACGCAAGCATCCTGTGACCCTTGTGGTGGGGTGTACCACTTTACCTGGCTTTAATCAAACCATAGAGGAGCGACTCAAGGCACTCAATTATCATCTCGTATATAGTCCGGCATTTATCGCACAGGGCACCATAGTAAAAAACCTCCAACACCCGGATATGTTGCTTTTTGGAGCATCAGATATGACCTATGCACTGAAAACAGAAGTCATAATGAGTCAGATAGCGCTAAATCATCCGCAAGCACATCATATGAGCCTTATTAGTGCTGAGATCACCAAGCTCGCAACCAACTGCTTCCTAACAGCCAAAATTGCCTTTGCCAATGCCATAGGTGACCTGGCCAGCCAATCAGGTGCTGATCAAAAAGCCATACTGGGAGCCATAGGCTCTGACTCCCGAGTGGGTCATAAATACCTCAGCTACGGGTATGGATTTGGCGGGCCATGTTTCCCCAGAGACAATCGGGCACTTAATTATTTTGCACGAGAGGCTGGATATACGCTGCAGATCAGTGAAGCCACGGAACGCGCCAATGAACAGCATACAGACTTTCAAATCGCTCAGTTACTTCAAACCACCAGTCAGCAGGAAGAAATATACTTTGATCACGTCACCTACAAACCAGGCACAGATATTCTTCAGGAATCACAGCAGCTCAAAATCGCCTTGGCTTTGGCCAAAGAAGGGAGATTAATCAAGGTATGTGGTTCATCTAAAGTGGTTCAGACCCTCAAGAGTACCTACGGGAATGTGTTTCGTTATGAGGTGAAAAACTGAATCACAGCAGCCACCACCCTATCCAGCTGATCAGGCGATATTCCAGTAAATAGAGGTAGTCTCAGGAGATGCATCCCGGCGATAGAGGTGTGATGATCATCACCAACAAACCGGCCAACCTTACTACCAAATACAGATCGATGCAACGGGAAGTAATGGAATTGTGCTTCTATACTCTGTGCGTTCAGATAGGCACGCAGCTGATCTCTGATGGATTGATCATCTAGTATCAGGTAAAATAAATGCGCGTTGTCTCCTTCTTTCAAAACAGGAGGTACCGAAAAAAATCCCTTATCCGCATAAGGCACCAATTGATCATGATACCTCCGCCAAGCGGATCTTCGGTCTGAAGTAATTCGCTCGAGATCTTCCAGTTGAGGAAGTAAAATGGCGGCCTGTAGCTCAGTGAAGCTTGCTTTCAATCCCAGTCCAACCCACTCGTAGTGAGAAGTTTTGTTCCGATCAAAATCCAGTCTATTGGTGCCCAAATTCATGAGCTTTTCTACCTGCTCTAACGAATCCTCTCCGTTGATAAGCAGTAGACCTCCTTCATGACAGGTAATGTTTTTTTGTTTCTCAAAACTAAATGCAGCATAATCGCCGAATGTACCCAGCCTACAACCCTGATGAACTGCGCCCATTCCATGGGCATTGTCTTCTATGAGCTTCAGTTGGTGTTGCCTACAAAGTTCGCGCAGTTTTACATAGTCGGGGGCCCATCCCCCATAATTGACAGCCACCACGGCTCTCGTACGATCCGTAATGGCCTCTGATACTTTATCCGCATCAATGCAAAAATGGCTGCCCTCCACATCTACAAAAACTGGAGCCGCTCCCTGTATTACAAAAGGCACCACTGTGGACACGTGTGTAAATGAGGGGAATATGATCTCGTCCCCTGGTCTGAGATTGAGAAGAATGGCACAGGCCCCAAGCGCTGTGGTACAGGAGTCCACAAAGTAGCGCTCACCTCCAAGGTGATTGAAAAACCAACCTTCGCACCTCCTTGTAAGACTTTTCTTCCAAAAACTATCAGACGCACTTACTACTTCATTTATATACTTATTTTGCAGATCGGTCGGCGGACCGGATACGAAAGGAACCTCGAAAATCATATACCATTGATAAAGCTTCGTAATCTAAAAGAAAACTCTCGGGCTTTCCAATTTCTGCTTCTAATAGCAGTAATGATCATCTATACCCAGACAATCCATTTTGATTACAATCTTGATGATGAAATCGTGGTGAGTCAGGAAGACAAATTCTCAATATCAGGGCTATATGAGTCCATTTCGTCGCCCTACTATTCACTTGATCAGCGGATTTCCTACGGCTATCGCCCCTTAACATCGCTCACATTCTACCTGGAGTCCACCCTGCTTGGCAACAATCCTACCATTTCTCATTCCATCAATCTGATTCTATATCTCCTTGTTGTTGGGTTGATCTTTCTCCTAGGCCTCCACCTATTCAAAAATCCGCAATACGCTTTCATTCTGGCATTGCTATTCGCTGTGCACCCCACCCACACCGAAGTAGTGGCCAGCATCAAAAACAGAGACGAACTACTGGCCCTATTGTTCGGGCTTTTGGCATTCTTGTCATTGAGATTAAAAGGTAACTGGTCAATACCCGCCACCATTGCTTGTATGATATGCTCATTGTTAGCCAAAAAAACAGGATTGGGGATTTATCTGCTCACTCCAATTCTCCTTTACAGTTTTCACTCCAAAAGCAGCGCATTCTTTTGCAGTTTGGTGGCAGCCATGTCCGTATCCCTATTCGCTATGGCCCCTACGGCGAATGTCTCAGGATCACTTTTTTTGGTCATCATTTATCTGACAGGCATGACCCTCTTCTTTTATTGGGCACATTTTAATGATTTTAAATTCAACAAAAACACGCTTCAGGCTGGTGTGGCATCTTTAGGTATACTGGTCGTGGCCTTCGGCATTTTTGAAAGTTTTGTCTCGCTTATCCTGGCTCTGCACATTATCCTGCTCGCCAGCTACTTTTTTTTCACCTCAGGGCAGCTCATCAAATGGGTGCTCTTTTTCAGCCTGATGATGACCAGTTTATTCACCTCGGCTTGGTATTTTATCCCCATGTGCTACGTGCTCGTGTTCAATGATTACGACACAAGGACAAAATGGATTTGGATACCCGGTACTCTTCTGCTTTTCTTCTCCGTTTTCCTTGTGATTACCAGTACCAAGCCTTTTGCTATCCTCTTCACCCTGATCTACATAACTCCGCTGATCTTCGATCGCCTCAGAAAAAAATGGATACTTCTATCCTTACTATTCAGTGCGTTTCTGGCCGTCCTCATCAATTCATACGCTGGTACGAGTCTTACATATATTGTCCTACTTATATGCTTCGTGATACTCTTTTGGCTTCTCATCAATCAAAAATGGAAAAGCTCTTACCTAGGCATTCTCATCTGCTTCATAGCCCTGTCTTTTTATATTGACTCATCGGTGACTATTCTAAGTGGGTGGCTTCAGCAAACTCAAAATCTGGGAGGCACACCTCCCCAAACTTCCACCACCTACTCAGGTAGATCCCTGGATTTTATTGAGAACCCACTGGTAAACCATACACAGATTTCAGACAAGTTCATGGCCATGGCCAGCACGTATGGACATTACATTTCGCAAATGATTTACCCTCATAACCTCAAATTCTACTATGGATATAATGCCATCGATTTATTCAATCCTCCTATTGTGCTCTTATGGCTAGGAATCATCACAGGGATCATCACCCTTTTCATGAAATGCGCACAATGGCGTTCCTCTTTATTCTTTATTCTTTTCCTGGTCGCACTATTCCCGTTTTCTAATTTGCTGGTTCCGGTAGCAGGTATTGTGGGTGATCGTCTGGTCTTCCTGCCCTCGCTTCTTTTTCTTCTGTTCATTACCTCTATTCTGACACAGTTCCTATCAAAATACAGTCTTGCGATCCCGATAGTCTTCATTTGTGCAGCTATGGGATATCTATCATTTGAAAGGGCAGCTCTATGGAAAAACAAGGAAACACTTTACTTGCATGATGCCAGTGAAAATCAGCTATCTGTAAAAGTAAACCAGTTGGCGGGAGACCTACTATATGGACAGGCCGTCAACGCACCCGAGATCAAACGTAAAAACCTACTGAAGTCCGCCCTCTCTTTCTATACGAAAGGAGCATCGGTACATGAACCATACTATTTAAACTGGTATATGATAGGTGTTATACAGCTACAATTGACCGAATACAAGGTGGCAATGGAGGCATTTAAGCGAGCCGAAAACTCACCTTACGTTGATCAAAGTATCTACCTACAAATGGCTATTTGTGCTTCATTCCTTAATGATCTGGAAACAGCTGAGATGTATTACTTACGAGCTGTTAACCACCCTGAAACCAAACTCAAGGCCTACCTCAATCTTGTGTACATCTACCTGCGAACAGATCAGCTCTCTCTGGCTCTAAGTACTAACCAAAAAGCTCTTGATGACTATCCCGAAAACCCAAGCCTCAATGAAAACCACGCGCGAATCTATTTCAACATGGGCGACACCCTGAATACCATCAAGTATCTGGAAAATGCCATCTACTATGGAAATGACAATGAAAGGAATTTAGAATTTCTAAAAAGCCTTCAACTCTAATGGGCCATATTTTCCAGCACCTGCTTAATTTCCGTTGCCCGTCCCAACTTCACTACCTCCCCGATCACAATGATGGCCGGTGAACTGATGCCCGAATCAGCCACTTTCTGACTGATGGTCTCTATGGTGCCAAAAACTGACCGTTCGTCGGGTCGGCTACCATTCTGTATGATCCCAATCGCCTCCCCTGGCCCTCTGGTGACCCGAAAAATATCAATGATCTGATCCAGTTGCTTCATTCCCATCAGGATGACAATGGTGGCAGAAGACTGAGCGGCAAGATGAACATCTCTGGATAACTCCAGATTGGAAGTAGTGCCGGTAATCACCCAAAAGCTCTCATTGACCCCCCGCTTGGTCAGGGGAATTTCACTCAGTGCAGGCACAGACAGTGCACTGCTGATCCCCGGGATCACTTCCACTGCAATCCCATGCGCCCGGGCATGCTCCAGCTCTTCGTGCCCACGTCCAAACACGAAAGGATCTCCCCCCTTCAGCCTCACGACTGTCTCGTAGCGCTTCGCATTATCTACAATCATGTCATTGATATAGATCTGCTGGTACTGATGAATGCCAGGCTTCTTTCCTACGTAAACCAACTCACAGTCTGGACGACAATGCTTCAGTAGTTCCTTATTCACCAGGGCATCATATAGCACCACATCAGCCTCCTGAAGCCCTCTGATGGCTTTCAGGGTGATTAGTTCGGGATCTCCGGGCCCTGCTCCTATTAATAATAGCTTTGACATACTTAAATTCTTTTCGTAAAAATACGTAATTTATTTTTTATAAATCAAGTAATATTACGTAGTTTTACGTAAAAATAAATAGCGATTATGAAAAAGGTCATCGTCATCGGTAATGGAATGGTTGGTTATAAGTTTTGCGAAAAGCTGCGTGCCAAAGCCGGCCATCAGGAGGTCTCACTCCTTGTTTATGGTGAAGAATCTGTCCCGGCTTACGACAGGGTGCATCTGAGCGAATACTTCACCAACCAGTCCGAAGAAAAGCTACTCATGGCTCCGGCAGGGTGGTACGCAGAAAATGACATCAGCCTGAAAACAAGCCAGCTGGTGACGGAAATAGACCGGGATCAAAAAATCGTTCGCACCCACACCGGCGAAACAGAAGCCTATGACTATCTCATCCTGGCCACAGGCTCACGACCTATGGTACCACCCATCAAAGGAGTGGACAAAAAAGGGGTGTTTGTCTACCGGACCATCGAGGACCTGGATCAGATCATCGCCTATGCCAAAAATGTAAAACGCGGCGCAGTGCTGGGTGGCGGTCTGCTGGGACTGGAAGCTGCCAAAGCGTTGATGGACCTGAAGCTGGATGCTCAGGTGGTAGAGTTTGCCTCCCGACTGATGCCCAGACAGCTAGATGAGGCAGGATCGAATATGCTCAAAAGCAAAATCGAATCGCTGGGTATCGAAATTCTCCTCAACAAAAGCACGAGTGAGATCCAGGGAAATGGAAAGCTGGATGGCCTGCTCTTTGCGGACGGCAGCCAACTGGATACCGATATGCTGGTCATTTCCTGTGGGATCGTTTCCCGAGACGAACTGGCCGATCAGGCCGGACTGGAAACCGGAAAACGTGGGGGTTTTAAGGTAAATAATCAGCTGCAAACCAACGATCCGCACATCTATGCCATCGGAGAGGCTGCTTCATTCAATGACATGGTCTACGGACTGGTGGCCCCGGGCTACGACATGGCCGATACGGCAGTGGATCAGATTTTGGGAAGCGGTCAAAAGCAATTTACCGGAGCGGATATGTCCACCAAACTCAAGCTGATCGGGGTAGAAGTGGGAAGTTTTGGAGACGCGCTGGGTGATATCGCTGGGAGTGTCCCCATCGTTTTCGAAGACAAAAACACGGGTATCTACAAGCGAATCAACCTCTCACCGGATCGTAAAAAATTATTGGGTGGCATCATGGTGGGCGACACCAGTGCCTATGGCATGCTGCTCCAGATCACCCAAAATGGCATGGCCCTCCCCCCTAACCCTGAAGACCTGATACTTGGCGCAAGAGGTGGAGAATCCGGAGGCAACAGCATGATGGACCTGCCAGATACTGCTCAGATATGCTCCTGCGAAAATGTCACCAAAGGCGACATTGTGGGGGCCATCAAAGACCAGGAGCTCACAGACCTGCAGCAGGTACGTACCTGTACCAAAGCCGGAACGGGATGCGGAGCCTGCTCACCCATGGTGGGCGATATCTTTACCGCCACACTCAAGTCCATGGGGCAGGTAGTCAGAAAAACGATCTGTGCCCACTTTGACTATACCCGTCAGGAGCTCTTTAGCCTGATCAAAGTAAAAGGTATCCAAAGTTTTGATGAGCTGCTGGATCAGTATGGCAGTGGCGATGGTTGCGAGACCTGCAAACCGGCCGTGGCTTCCCTGATGGCCAGTATCTGGAATGACCTCATCCTGAAGCAGGACACCATTCAAGACACCAACGATCGCTTTTTGGCCAATATCCAAAAGGGAGGTAGCTACTCTGTGGTGCCTCGCGTAGCAGGTGGAGAGATTACCCCTGACAAGCTCATCGCCATGGGGCAGGTAGCCAAAAAATACGATCTATACACCAAGATCACCGGTGGTCAGCGCATCGACATGTTCGGTGCCCGACTCAATGACCTCCCGGCCATCTGGCGCGAGCTGATAGATGCCGGATTTGAAAGCGGGCATGCGTACGGTAAATCACTGCGCACCGTCAAGAGCTGCGTGGGCTCTACCTGGTGTCGCTACGGACTGCATGACTCGGTCTCTTTTGCCATAGAGGTAGAAAACCGATACAAAGGCATGCGTTCTCCTCACAAGCTCAAAGGTGGAGTGTCCGGTTGCAGGAGAGAATGCGCTGAGGCTCAAAGCAAGGATTTCGGACTCATAGCCACTGAAATCGGGTACAACCTGTACGTCTGTGGCAACGGTGGTGCCAATCCCCAGCACGCCAAACTCCTGGCAGGAGATATTGATGAAAAGACAGCCATCAAATACCTCGACAGGTTCCTGATGTTTTACATCCGTACAGCTGAGCCACTCAACCGCACGGCGGTATGGCTCAATAAGCTGGAAGGGGGAATTGACTACCTGCGCGAAGTGGTAGTCAACGACAGCCTGGGACTTGGTGAGGAGCTGGAAAAAGACATGCAGGCGCTCATCGCCTCCTACCATTGCGAATGGAAGGAAGCTATTGAAGATGAAGGCATGAAGGCAAAATTCAGACATTTCTCCAATTCAGACGAGCATGATCCTACTCAGCAATTTGTACCCATGCGCGAAATGAAAAAGCCCGCAGACTGGCAAACCGTAACCAAAGACTAAGACCATGACAGAAGATATACTCGAATACAGAACCGTACTCCCAGCCCAGGTAACCACCTGGTACCCGGCATGCAGGGTAGAGGATTTCCCTAAAGACGGGGGCCTTTGTATCTCCTATAGAGGCCTGCAAATCGCCGTTTTCAATTTTACCCGCAGGCAGGAATGGTATGCCACACAAAACCTGTGTCCTCATAAGCACCAGATGATCCTGAGTCGGGGCATGATCGGCTCAGAAGGGGATGAACCAAAAGTGGCCTGTCCCTTTCACAAAAAGACCTTTTCGCTGAAAACGGGGGCCAACCTGAATGGCAATGAGTGTGAGCTGGCCACCTATCCGGTAAAAGTGGAAAATGGCACAGTCCTGGTGGGATTTGCGTAATCTTACGTATCCAGGCACGTTTAATCAGGGCAATTACTTACTTTTATGCCTTGACCTGGCTCAGGTTGACACATGGCAAAACTCAGATTTAAACGTTTAGGACTTTTTTACCTCATAGCACTTGGCTGCATCGCGCTGAGCATCGTTGTTAGCCAAATTCTGATACAGACCTCCATCAACCGTCAGCAGGATGACGCTCATGTGATCAATGTGGCGGGTCGTCAACGGATGCTGAGTCAAAAAATCAGCAAGCTGGCCCTCAAAATAGAGCACCAAAAAGGTGAACAGCTCCAAAATACCATGGCACTGCGGGAAGCCCTGGCCCTGTGGAAGCAATCTCACGAAGGCCTCCAGTTTGGAGATGCGGAGCTGGGGCTCTCCGGGGCTAATTCCAGCATCATCATGGAGATGTTCGAGACCATTTCCCCACACTATGAAGCCATCTACCAAAACGCACAAGACCTCCTCTCCTTGCCCCCTGATCATGACGACAGCACTGCCCTACTCAGAGCGGACTATGTAAGCACCATTCTGGCCCATGAATCTACCTTTCTGGAAGGCATGGACAAGATCGTCTTCCAGTACGATGAGGAAGCTCAGAAAAAAGTACGGGAACTGAAAGAAACCGAATATTTCCTCCTCGTCATTTCTCTACTGATCATCATCATTGAATTGATTTTCATCTTCCGGCCGCTGGCCAGAAGTGTGCGCGCCACTGTGCAGGATCTCATGGCGTCTGAGGAATCCTCGAGAAAGATGACCCGCGAACTCTCCAAACTCTACGAGGAGTTGGGCAAGTCCTATCAGGACCTGGAGGCGGTCAACCTGGAACCGGAATCCCCCTCACTTTATGCCAGCATGAGCGCTCAGGGGGAGTTTACCTACCTCGCTCCGCGTTTTCTTCACATGATGGAATACGAAGAGACCGAGCCACCCAAAACTTTCCAACAATTGCTCAAAAGCAGTGGATATAAAGATGATTTCATCAAAGGACTGATGCAACTGCTTCAGGAAAGTAAAAACTGGACCGGAGAAATCAGGCTCATCACTGAGCCCGGAGACTTCTGCTGGGTGGAGACTTTTCTAATACCCATCGTCATCACCGGAGAGATCAAAATGATCTCACATGACATCACAGAGTTCAAGGAAGCCAAGATCCGCTCCCGGGAGCTGAACAGAGAACGCATCGAAAAGTCCGTGAAAGAGCAGCAGTACCGCTCGGTACTGATCCTGGAAGGTCAGGAAGAAGAACGAAAGCGGCTCTCCAGAGAACTACACGATGGCGTGGGCCAAATGCTCTCTGCCATGAAGCTCCTGCTGGAATCTTTCGCGCCCTCCTCCAACCCAATGAAAATGCGACTGGAAGACGCCAAGAGCCTGATGAAGAGCATCATTCAGGAAGTGCGTCGTGTTTCCTTTAACCTCACTCCAAGCAGCCTCGACGATTTTGGGTTGGTGCCGGCCATCAAGAAATTTTGTGATGAGATCAACTCGGTGACCAAAGCGAAGGTGGAATTTGTGAATGAAACCAGATTTATCAACCGTCTGGAAAGCACCATTGAAACCAACCTGTACCGCATCATACAGGAGAGCGTGAATAATGCGCTCAAATATGCCAAAGCCACACACATCACTGTGCGCTTTTCGCATAACATCAACTCGCTGAATATCCTCATAGAGGATGATGGCAAAGGATTTGACTATGACCGACTGGGAAGCAGTGGCCATTTTGAAAAAGCCGGTCATGGAATTTTTAATATGAAAGAGCGAACTTCTTATATTGGCGGTAGTTTTAACCTGACTACCGAGCTCGGAAAAGGAACCAAAATATTTATCACATTATCCCTAGATAAAAATGATTAAAGTAGCCCTGGCCGATGATCACGAAATAGTGCGTCACGGCATCAAAATGGTATTGGAAGACGACCCGGAGATCCAGGTAATATGGGAAGCCTCAGACGGGCAGGAAGCCGTGGAAAAAATGGACTCTGACGCCCCTGATGTGCTCGTAGTGGACATTCGCATGCCGCTCATGACCGGACTGGAAGTGACGCATCAGCTCAAAAAAAGCAATAAAGAGGTAAAAATCATCGTGCTCACCATGCATGATGACTCAGAGTACATCGTCAAAGCGCTCGAATACGGGGCAGACGGCTATCTTCTGAAAGACACCAACAAGGCAGAGTTTAACAAAGCCGTGCACATGGTGAATAATGGACAAAAATATTTCAGCGGAGACATCTCCACCACCATTGTGGATTTTTACAGAAATGGGGGCCCTCGTCCCGGTACCGGATCAGAACCAAGTGGATCAAACTCCGAGGATTATCAGCTCACCAAGCGTGAAAAGCAAATCCTAAAATTGATTTATGAAGGAGTATCCAACAAGGACGTGGCTGAAACCCTTGGGAAAAGTGTCCGCACCATAGAGACACACCGCTTCAACATCATGAAAAAGCTGGAGGTCAATAATATCACTGAATTGTTGAAAAAAGTAGAACGCGAAGGGCTGGATAAGATGTTGTAGTCCGGTGTTCTATGAGATTCATTTATGAAAAAACTACTACCAGGTTACCTCAATACAGAAATTGTTAAATCTGAAATCAAGCGATTAGAGGTCTTTATTGGATTTTTATTGACTGGAGTAGCCTTGTCGCTCTTTATGCAGATCCGCCACTTCAACCTGATGCGGGATACCTTTCGCAATCCATTTTCCTTTCCGTTCATCTTACTCACCGCCGCGCTGATGATCGCTTTGTTCACAGCCGGAAGGAAGTGGGTACTGAGACTCCAACGAAAGGGCCGCAGATTACCAAGAACCTATTTTTGGTATACCGTGCTTATGGAAGTCTCTATCCCTTCACTATGGCTCGTCGTGACCTCTTTGATTGAAGAAACATCTTCATTGCTAGACTCACCCATTGTCTTTGTCTTCTTTATTCTGATCATAGTCTCTTCCCTCCACCTCGATTTTTGGCTCAGTGCCTGTATGGGAATGCTTGTATCCATTTTCATTGCCTCATATACCTATTGGGTCACAGAAACCTACCCTATCAAACTTCACCTCCCGTTGGCCATCTATTATATCCGGTCCTTCATGTTTCTGATGAGTGGTATATGCGCAGGACTGGTAGCAAGTGAATTAAGAAAAAGGCTTACACTCACCTTTCAGGAAATACAAGCCAAAGAGCAGATAGAAGGACTGTTTAACCAACAAGTATCAAAAGAGATGGTGGAAGTGCTCAAGGAAAAGCAAGACTTTACCGCCCGATTGGATGTGACCATTATGTTTCTAGACATACGAGATTTCACTCAAAAAGTACAGCACCTCACCGCTCAAGAAGTCAATGCTTTCCAAAATAAATTCTTTTCGCCGGTCATAGAGATAATCAATGCAAACAATGGCATTGTAAATCAGATTATGGGTGATGGGCTAATGGCCACATTTGGAGCTCCGATAAAAGACACCACCCACTACAAAAGTGCCTGGAATGCCACCCTCAAGATTTTGGATTTCCTCAAATCTTTTCGAGAGACAAACCCAGAACACCGCACACTGGACATTGGGATGGGAATGCACTGCGGCGAAGTATTGGTGGGCAACATAGGTACGGAATCGCGAAAGCAACTCTCCATATCCGGTACTCCGGTGATCATAGCCTCGCGCATAGAGCAGCTCAATAAAGAAATGGAAAGTACAGTGCTGATATCCAAAGCCCTTTTTGATATGCTCTCAGACCACATAGACCAGCATGAAACCAAAGGAATGATCAAAATGAAGGGGTTGGACAAAGAAGTGGAAATCGTGAAAGTCTTTTAAATCCTAATAGGGATACGGTGCTTTAAAGAAAACTTCTGCCACCCCAAATGCCAATACTGCCACCACAAACCCAAACATGAAAATGGTGTAAGAGATCCTCAGAAGCCTGTATTTTTTACCAAGCACTACCCCCAGAAAATAGATATCCCGTATCAGGCTGGTGTAGAGGTAATCAGCATCTTTCATCATTTCCTTCATCCCCCACTCGTACTTTCCCATCTCCATTCGATGAAAATTACCAAAAAACAAAAGGTTTGTTCGCTTATTCTGTATGTCCTCCTCTGTGAAAGTCCCCTTTGACACATTGGGCAAAGTAGCCAGAATGGCAAAGACGATAGTAGAAAGACAGACCACAGTCATGAGCATAGCGGGTATGATCAGGTGCGGATATTCTTCAAGCTTCCTAAAAAGAACAGACACCAGTACCGACAGGATAATGGAATTCACTGAAATCATAATGTTGGCTTTGGTATCTGCCATAGCACTGAGCTCCAGGTGATTTTTGGAAGTAAGCCTAAACATTGTCTCCACCCCACGGGTAGGTGTGACCTCTTTTACCTTCTTTATCTTAACTTTCAGTTTTTCCACCTGAGCCTTCAGGGCTGAAACTTCATCTTCTGTGTTTTTCATCTCCATTAATTTCTCATTCACCTTTTTCAAGTTCTTCTTCACCCTTGCTGTAAATTTCTCTTTGGCATAGCCAGTAAAAAACTCATGCTCAGTAATGAATCGCTGGTTGGACCTATACCAGTCGATGTCCGAAATATTCTTACCATTCAGTCGCCGAAGCTCCTCTTGCAGCAGATCTGCTTTGTCACAGTAGTTTTCCTCAGCCAGATGGGCCAGATCCGCATCACACAATATAGCCTGAAGATCATTTTTTGGATTCTGCGGCATTTTAGTTGCCATGATACAACCCACCACCTTCGCCGCCCGTTCATCATCGTATCCTTTTTCAGATAAAAAATCCAATGCAATTTCAGCACTTACTTCTTCATGGTTCTCAATGGTTCGCTTGTAGCCAAGATCATGAAACCAAGCAGCCAGTTCTACTATCTCCAGCTCTTCAGAACTTACTCCAGTCTTCCGGGCAATCTCCAGCGCCGCACGCACCACCTCGCGTGTGTGGTCCACTGAGTGGTATTTGATCTCAGGTGCCAGCTCATTGTTGAGAATGTTTTCGGCAAATTGCTGGGCTTCCTTTAGTAGTTCGGATCTTTCTCCGGCCATTTCAAGTTTATCTAAGGGGTTCAAAATACCACATTTTCTAAATTCAGATTAATTTAAAGCATTTTATCAGATGTCCATAAATAACAATTCCCGGGGGTTATTTATTCTATTCTTAGTGATTAATCTCTTCCTATTTCTGACACTTGCCCAATCCAGCTGCTCCACCGCTTCTTTTCGAGAGCAAGCAGACAGCCTTTTTCTTATTACGGACGATGTAAATGTTTATTATAACCTAAAGATACCCGATGATAAATATTTCCTACCTTATTCACTCTCAGAGATTTCAGGAATCACTCATCTCAACGACACTCACCTCCTTTGCGTAGAGGATGAGGGCGGAAAAGTTTATGAGTATAACCTTCTCAAAAGAAAGATTACTAACACCATCGCTTTCAGTAATCCCGGAGATTTTGAAGGGATTGAGCTTGTAGGAGACACCATCTACGTGCTGGAAAGTGATGGAGACATTTATGAGTTTACTTACACCAAACACAGCACCACCAGAGCTACAAAACACGAAAACCAACTCAGCCGAAAAAATGATACGGAGGGGTTAGGCTATAACCCATACACCGGCAGACTCATGATTGCCTGCAAAGAGGATGAGGACATAGAAGGGACAAACGCCAAAGGAAAAGCGGTCTACGAATTTGACCTTCACACAAAAAGACTGGTTACACCACCACTTTTCGAGATTAGTAGAGAAAAAATGGATGATTTTTTTGAAGCACATAGGGATTTTGAATATGACAAGAATCGAATCAAATTTGAACCCTCAGGAATTGCGTATAATCCGCTGGACGGTCACTTCTACTTGCTCGCTTCAGTCGGAAAACTACTGGTGGTTTTGGATCGAAATGGCACCATCAAAGCCACATATCCCATTGCACCCAGAGTGCTCAGTCAGCCAGAGGGCATTTCCTTTTCTTCCCAGGGAGTTTTGTACATCAGCTCTGAAGGTGAAGGTGACAAAGGATACATTCTGAAGTTTAGTCCACATAAAAAATGAGATTACTTTTCTCCCTGTTGCTTATTGCGGTAAGTACCCTGGCCTCGGGACAGGAGGTTTCTGTCTACCTCATCGGAGACGCTGGGGCTCCGACATCTCCAGATCGCAACCTGGATTTCTTACAAAAAATCACCAAAGAGGCAAAAGCCACAGACGTCCTCATCTTTCTGGGTGACAATCTTTATCCTGATGGCCTCCCTTCCAAAGAGGACCCTGCCCGTGGCACCATGGAAAACAAACTCAACGCCTCCCTCAACATCATGAAGGCATTCAAAGGTCGCTCAATCATTCTCCCTGGCAACCACGACTGGTCTCGTGGCGGAAAAGATGGATGGAAAAAAGTGCTCAACATGCAGCGCTATGTGGATGAATATATGGGCACGTCAACCGTCTTCCTCCCCAGAGATGCCTGCCCCGGGCCTGTGGAGATCCCACTTACCAATGCCCTCACACTTTTGATTGTGGATACTCAGTACTTTCTTCATCCATGGGATAAGCCTGGTCGTGAAGATGGCTGTGAGTCAAAATCTACGGCAGAGGCACTTGAGGAGCTCGATGATCTTCTGAAAAGAAATGCGGATAAACATGTGATAGTAGCCGGACATCATCCCATGCATAGCTATGGCCCTCATGGTGGCCAGTACACATTGAAACAGCATATTTTTCCTTTGACAGATGTAAACCGGAAACTATGGATTCCGCTGCCAATCTTGGGCAGCATTTACCCCATCTTTCGATCCGTATTTGGAAGCAGGCAAGATATCACCAACCCACGGTACAAATTGGTGCGAAATACCATGGTCAAGTCATTTGCCCAGGTGAAGGATCTGGTATATGTCAATGGCCATGAGCATTCGCTTCAGTACATCCGCAAGGACTCTGCCCATTACATCACCAGCGGATCAGGATCCAAATCTTCCAATGTATCTGACGGAGCTAATTCCCTCTTTAGTAGTGCAAAGCGCGGCTTTGCTCAGCTCACCTATCATGCGGGAGGGTCGGTTGATCTGAAGTTTTTTAATGGCGATTTGCAGGAAAAGATTTATGACAGTCCTATCTACACAAAGAAAGTAAACCATAAATCAAATGAGATGCTTAAGGCAAATTACAGCGACAGCACCGTAGTGCGCCCGATTAGTCTCAGGTATGCCATCAAATCCAATACACATGAATTTTGGCTGGGAGAAAACTACAGACAACTCTGGTCCACACCAGTCTCCATGCCGGTTTTCAACATTGATCAGGAACATGGAGGGCTGGAAATTCTTAAACTGGGAGGTGGCAACCAAACCAAATCCTTGAGGCTGGAAGCAAAGAACGGCCGCCAGTACGTACTCCGATCACTTGATAAGTACACAACCAAACTCCTCCCTGCTCCGCTCTATGAGACATTGGCAGCAGACATAGTGCAGGATCAGATCTCTGCTGCTAATCCCTATGGCGTCTTTGCCATACCTCCACTGGCAGAGGCTGCGGGCATCTATCACACCAACCCACAGCTGATGTATGTGCTCGATGATCCGCGATTCGGGCCTTATCAGTCATTGTTCGCCCATATGCCGGTGCTCTATGAAGAACGTCCAAACGATGACGCGGCTTCAGAGGATTATTTTGGAGGTGGAGAAAAAATAGAAGGAACACCTGATGTGATTGCTACCATACAAGGGGATAATGATGAAGTAATTGATCAGGATTTTGCACTTCGGAACAGACTCTTTGATATGCTGATAGGTGATTGGGACAGGCATGAGGATCAATGGCGCTGGGTACGTTTAGACCAATCGGATAAGGGACACTACTGGAGGCCCATCCCCAGGGACCGTGATCAGGCTTTCTTTGTCAATGAGGGAATGATCGGCTGGGCGGCATCCAGGAAATTTGCCCTTCCCAATACTGAGGGATTTGACGAGAAAATGGATTATCCACCCGGGTTCAATGCCAGTGCACGTTTTTTCGACCGCACCTTTTTAAATGCACTGGACTGGTCACAATGGGAGAAACAGATCGACATCCTGAATACCCGACTCACCAATGAACTGATCGACAGTGCTTTTAACGTTTGGCCAGACACTATCCGGCTCCAGGCTGCCCAAGAGACCTCCCGGATACTCAAAGCGCGAAGAGACGACATGAGAAGGTATGCCCGTATATATTACCTGTTTCTCTCCCGAGAGGTGGAAGTGGTGGGTACCAACAAACACGAATATTTTTTAGTGGAGAGAATCAGCAATGAAGCCACCCGGGTCACCGTACATAAGCGAAAAAAGGATGGAGAGGTACTGCAAATCATCTATCAGCGCACCTTCTTGAGCAGTGAAACTGAGGAAATCCGACTATACGGACTAGAAGGCGAGGATGTATTCGAAATTAAAGGACAGGTGAAAAGCGGCATCCGGATCCGAATTATTGGCGGGGAAGACAACGACAAAATCACCGACCATTCCCGTGTGAATGGGCTTAAGCACCACACGGTGGTTTATGACCTGAAGCAAAACACACAACTCCACCCGTCGAAAGAAACCAAATCCAGGCTAAGCAACAACATAAACGTCAATGCTTACAACCGCACGGCTTTTGAATATGACAAACTCATCCCTCTGGCCAGTGTGGAGTTCAACTTTGATGATGGTTTGTTTTTGGGTGGTGGTTTTATTCTGACCAAAGAGGGTTGGCGCAAGGATCCCTTTGCTGCCCGGCATCAACTCAAAATCAATGGTGCGTTTGAAACCGGGGCTGTTAACCTTTATTACAACGGCACGCTAAGTGATGTTATTGAATGGTGGGACTTGAACCTTGACTTTACTCTTCAGCGCCCATTTGGGGTATCCAATTTTTTTGGCTTTGGAAACGAATCGTCCTATGATTTTAAGGGCCAAGGTGATGCCGGTGGTTTTGAGGATGAAATTGATTTCTACCGGATCAGGTTTGAGCGTTCGCAAACTTACCTTAACCTCGCACATAGTATAGGAGCGAAAGGTAGTTTCAGAATGGGTCCCGAACACCTATCTTATGAGTTGGAAAATAAAATCCAGGATAGATACATACACCAACCTAATAGCGGGACTGATCCAGAGGCCTTATACAAAAGCCATCAGTATGTAGGCTATAGGGCGGAGATAGCCACGAACACTCGCAACCATCCAGAACTGCCCACTAGCGGTGTATTTGCACAACTGATATATGGAAGTTACTATGGCCTGAATGCGCGCTCCAGAAATTTTAGTACACTGAAGGGAGAATTTATTTTCTATCTATCCACTCGCATCCCGTCCAAAGTCACCTTTGCCAATCGAATAGGTGCACAATTCAACGAGGGAAGTCTGGAATTTTTCAATGGGGCCATTTTGGACAAGGAAACTCTACGCGGATACAGAAGAGGTCGGTTTATTGGAGAAGCTTCCCTTTATCATAATTTTGATTTACGGGCTAAACTGTTCAGTTTCAAAACCTACCTATTTCCCGCAAGCGTGGGTATTCTCGGCTTCCATGATATAGGGCGGGTTTGGCTAAAATCTGAACAGTCTGACACCTGGCATACAAGTAAAGGCTTTGGACTGTGGGTCGCACCCCTGAATCAGTTGGTGGTCACGGCTAATACGGCATTTTCAAAGGAAGAGACATTACCCACAGTTACCTTTGGGTATCAGTTTTAGGGCAAAAAGAAAGGAGGGGTTTATGAAGCCCCTCCTAATCACCGCCTAACCAATCTGCGTCGCGAATGCGACTGATTGTTCTTAAATATTTTCGAAACGTTTGACTTTTAGTTGTCAGTAGTATCTTGTCTATCAAACACTATAACGTTATGTAGATTTTTTCGTTCACCCTTAGCTCTAAATTGATGAGCGATTAAAATCTTATAAAGCAAATTTGAAGTTTTCCGGGTAATTAATTGGTCTGGTTGCGTTGAATGACAACTTTAACTGCATGAACGACCAATATCCTTCCGTTAACAAGAATCAGGTTCCTCCCTTCAAATCCCTTCTAACCCTTTCAATAGTACCAAACGGGGATTTCAACTCCTTTATTGTGGATGCCAGGAGATAAAAAAACGAGCCCATTGCCCAGGGCAAAAGAGTGCAGCATAGAGGAACTCTGCTTATCCAGAATGGTAGCAACCCCCTCCTCCACTTTCGCGCGGTAGAAAGTAGGCCTTACTCCCCGCACTTCAAAATCGTGACCAAGCCCCACCCTTTCCGGAACCTTTGCTGCCCCACCCAAAAACTGATGAATAAGTGGGGTCACATAAAGATAAAAGCAAGTCAGGGATGAGGCAGGGTTTCCAGGGAGCGCATAGACAAACTGGTGCTTTCTTTTCCCAAAAAAGAGGGGTTTTCCAGGCTTTTGATCCACTTTATAAAATACCTCCTCCACTTCATTCTGGGCGAGCGCTTCCTTGACAAAATCATAATCACCCACCGAGATGCCGCCACTGATCAGGAGAATATCTACCTCACCAAGCAGGTCACGGATTGCACTACTGGTGGATTCTAAATCGTCTGTCACCCTGGCCACTCCGGTGACTTCCACAGGCAACTGCTGCAAGGCCGCCTGGAGGGAACCTCCGTTGCTCTCATAGATCTGACCTTCTCCCAACTGCTCACCGGCTGTCACCAGCTCATTCCCCGTGATCAGAATACCCACACGTGGCCTTGCGAAAACCGACACACTGGTAATTCCTAAGGAAAGTAACATGCCTACGGTCGCGGCATTGATGTAGTGCCCTGCCTGAAACACTTCCTGTCCCTGGCGGATTTCTTCACCTTTTATTCTCACATTAGCTCCTGCGGCGGGTATTTCCGTAAGGGAAAGTGCATGACCCTCCACAAGCGTTTTTTCCTGCATAATCACGGCCGTGGTACCTTTCGGTACCCTGGCACCGGTAAAAATTCGCGCGGCCTGTCCAGGGGCCAATGTTAGTTCACTTTGACTGCCCGCAGCCACCTCACCAATGATCCGGTACGTATCAGACTCCCCACACAGGGCATATCCATCCATCGCTGAGTTGTCAAAAACAGGAATGTCCATTGGGGAAACCACCACATCTGCCAGATGTAAACCTACAGCCTCCGATGGGTGAACGTGCTGCTTCACCCTGACCGGGCGCTGCTTCGCAATGCGTTCAAAAGCCTCTTCGATACTTACCATCACCCGCCTATTGATATCATGGATCGGTTTTCTTCATAATGCGACTGCTCCATCACTTCCATACCATCCCGGGAAAACTTCTTCCCTTTGATGGCTTCAAGGATCAGCGGTTTCAAATCCGCCTGAGCACGGTGCGGGGTTAGCAGATCCGTTTCTGAGGTCGCAAAAAGGCAATTTTTCATCTTCCCATCGGCCGTCAGGCGAATCCGATTACATCCCTCGCAAAAGGGCTTGGTGATGGTACTCACCACCCCGAAAGAGCCCTGAAAACCGGGCACCTGATAATTGGAAGAAGTACTATGCGCCGGATCCTGTTGCTTTTGTGGCTCACCGAAATGACGGCTCACTTCTTTCAAAATTTCCTCTTCGCTTACGCCCTTGCTCCAATCCCATTGATTGCCTTTGAAGGGCATAAACTCTATAAACTTAACGTTGATGTTTTTATCTCTGGTAAGCGCTACAAAGTCTTTGATTTCCGCATCGTTCACCCCTTTGATCAACACAATGTTCAGTTTGATCTGAAAACCACGCTTCAGCGCTTCCTCTATATTGGCCATGATCCGCGGAAAGTAATCACGCTTGGTCATATAAAGGGCCTTGGCCTGGTCCAGAGAATCCAGGCTGATATTGATCTTTTTAAGGCCAATTCTTTCGAAGAGATCAAAGTATTTGTCCAGCAAAATCCCATTGGTCGTCAGCTTAAGCGTGACCGGAAGCTTTGAAAGCTCCTCGATAAGGTAAGCAAAGTTTTTGCGCACGAGCGGCTCCCCACCTGTCAGCCTGATGGTGTCCACCCCCAGTTCTGTAAACTGCCGGGCGATGGCAATGATTTCCTCCAGAGACATCAGGTGGTCCTTTTCCGTAAGCTCAATCCCTTCCTCAGGCATGCAGTAGAAGCAGCGCAAGTTGCATCGGTCCGTCACAGAGATGCGCAGGTAATTATGCTTTCGTCCAAAAGTATCGGTGATGTTCATCAGTCGTGTCCCCCTCCTTTCAATACATGGAAGATATGAAACAACCCGGGGAATACCGCATCCATGGCCTCCGTAGCTCCTGCCGTGGAGCCGGGCACCGCCAATATCACCTGCCCTTTTCTGATTCCCGCCAAGGATCTGGAGAGCATGGCAAAAGGCATTCGCTCCTGACCGTATCTCCTCATGGTTTCCTCCACACCATTGAGGCGTGTTTCCAATAGTGGAGCGATGGTATCGGGTGTCTGATCTCTGGGACCTGCCCCTGTACCTCCGGTGAATATGAGCAAGGCAGCCTCATTCCCTTCTATTATCCCCCTGATTTGATCTGGCTCATCGGGGATCACGCGGTAGGTGATGTCCGTCAGACCAAAACCTCCTAGTTTCTCGCAAATGGCTTTCCCCCCCCGATCTTCCTTTTCACCAGCGGAAATGGAATCTGAGCAAACCACCACCTGGGCGGTGATCCCTTGAGTTCGAGGTGGATTGGAGGACTTTCCACCCTTCTTGGATATCAGCTTGATGTGATGGATCTCCACCCCTTTGTCTACCGGCTTGAGCATATCATACATATTCAGCGCCACTATACTCGCCCCATGCATGGCTTCCACCTCCACACCCGTTTTGTAAATGGTCTTAACGGTCATCAGTATTTTGATCTCCAATCCGGAAATTTCATACGTTATGCCAGTAAACTCTATGGGCAACGGGTGACAATCGGGCAAGAGATCGGGTGTTTTCTTCACTCCGAGCAGCCCCGCCGCCCTGGACATTTCAAATACATTCCCTTTGGGGATGGCCCCTTCGTGGATCATCCGAATGGTCTCCTCCGAGCTCACCTTCACGATGGCCTGTGCTGTGGCGATTCTGAGTGTATTTGATTTATGTGTAATATCTACCATATGTATTTTTTTGAATCCTACAAGGCTTATCCGCCTGTATTCGTCTTCCACTGATGCCCCTGATCCTCAAAAATCTCCTTCCCAAACAATGGCACCCGGGCCTTGATCTGCTCTACAAAATATTCGCAGGCCTCCATGGCCGCTTTTCTGCGGGGAGAAGAAGTAAACACATAAAAGCATAACTCTCCCACCGCAATGAGGCCAGTACTGTGATAAACATGTGCGCAGGTGAGCTCATATTTAGCGAAAGCTTCCTCTCTGATTTCGGTATAAACAGCATTGGCCATATCATCGTATGCCGTGAACTCAATAGCCGCCACTCGTTGACCGTCTACCTCATCCGCACGAACCTGCCCCAGAAAGATCGAATGTGCTCCGATGCTGGTCTTGCTCTGGTGATTAGCCACAGAGGTGGCCAGTTTTTCAGGAGGTATGGGCCCGTCTACGAGCAGTTCTTTTGGAGGCTTATTTGACATGCGTAAATGATTGAAGGTGAGAAACTCGGGTTTTGGCCAAAGCCACTTGTTCTTCCTTTCGGGAAAAAGAAAGCTGCGAGGATGTCCATTGCAACGTATTTAAAATCAACAGCTGGCCAGACAGCACACCTGGAATATCCAGTAACACTTTGATCGCCTCCATGGCCATGATGGAGCCAATTACTCCGGTGACAGGACCCAAAACACCCGTTTCAGCACAGCCAAAACCGGGACGATTCTGCTGCGGGAAAAGACACCTGTAAGTGGGGCCTTCCTGATAATTGAATACAGAGACCTGACCCTCATGCCTGAATACCGACCCAGAAACGAATGGTCGGCCCGTGATCACCGCTGCATCATTGATGAGGTACCGGCTATCAAAATTATCCGTACCGTCAATAATCAAATCAAAATCAGGAAACAACTTCAAAGCCAGTTCCAAATTGAGGAATTCAGAAAAAGAGCTGATTTTCACCATCGGATTGAGCTTTGCCAGCTGAGCACCGGCTACAGTGCTCTTGTCGCTGCCCACATCTTCTGATGTATATAAGGTTTGGCGGTGGAGGTTACTCAGGGAAACCTGATCTCCATCCACGATGCCTATGTGTCCGACACCAGCGCCTACAAGGTATTGCAAAACGGGGCAGCCAAGCCCTCCGGCACCAATCACCAGCACCTTTGACCGGGTGAGACGCTCCTGCCCCTCCTCGCCTACTTCGGTGAGTGTAAAGTGTCGCTGGTATCGTTCGTAATGTTCGTTCATCCGCCAGAAAATGGTGGTAAAATGGCTATTTCATCTCCTTCGCGCAGAACCGATACCCTCTCCGCGAGCTTCTGATTCACAGAAATCTGGCATGACACCAGTTTCATCGCCGGGTATTTCTCATTCAGTTCCTCCAGTAACTCACCAACCGTCTCTGCCGGGGATTCCAGCCATTCATCAGGCCTGCCAGTGATTTCCGAAAGAATGCCAAAGTATTTGAGGTTCATCTCCATCACATCCATATTAATTTCAGGCACGCCAGTGCCAGCACAAACGAAAGCGCCTGTCGCAGACGCACTTCATTAAACCTAAAGCTACCGAGGTAACTTCCCAAAAATCCACCGCAAATTGTCACAACAATTAACGGTAAAATCTGTGCAGAGATCTGCAGCCCATTGCTGTAATCACCTGCCAGTCCGGCCAGTGAATTGATCCAAATGAAAAGAGCCGAAATGGCCGCTGTTTGTTTCACGTCGGCCCAGCCGAGGAGCAGGATCACCGGACTCAGCAAAATACCGCCCCCTATACCTATGATACCCGAGAAGAAACCAATGCAGAGACCCACCAACATGGCCAACACCCTGGATGGGCTTTGAGCCTCTTTTTGCATCTTACCAAAAACCCCCAGCATTCTGAGCACTGCGAATATCAGGAGCACCCCCAGAACTTTCCTGTAGATATATGGATCCAGATCGATCATGCCGCCTATAAAAGCTGCCGGAATGGAAGTAATCACAAACCAGCCAAATAGTCCCGGTTTGAAGTAGCCATTCCGATAAAAGTGGATGAATGACACACCCGCCACGAAGAGGTTGAGCACCAAAGCCGTGGGCTTCATCACTTCCGGTGAAAAACCATACAAGGCCATGATGGCCAGGTACCCACTGGCACCTCCGTGCCCTACGGATGCATAAAGGGCAGACACCAATAGCAATATGAATAACAGGCCATAGTCCACACTGCAATTATACGTAATATGAGAGAATAATGTAGATCATCTCAATATTTCTACGTATTTTTACGTAATACTACTTACACACTAAAGACTCCTCGTTATGGATTGCTTAAGCTGTACCAACGCACAATGCATCATCAAAAAGAACGCTCACTTCGACAAGATGCACGGCTATATGGAGAAGAAATCGACCCTGGTATGCAAGAAAGGGCAGAATTTTATCATTGAAGGGGCTCCAGTTCACGGACTCTACTTCATCCGGGAAGGCAAGGTAAAAGTGGCCAAAACCGGATTGAATGGAAAAGAGCAGATTGTGCGGTTTACCGGAAACGGAGAAACCATTGGTCATCGGGGGTTTGGAGCCGGGCAGTTTTATCAGATAAGTGCCGTAGCTCTTCAAAAAACAACTTTATGCAACTTCTCTACCGAAACCATGAAAGGCATGCTCATGGAAGTACCCACCCTCACCTATGACCTGATGACCTTCTATGCCGAGGAACTCAACCGCAGTGAAGCCAAGGTGAAAAAGTTTGCTCAGATGACTGTAAGGGAGAAGGTAATTGATGCTCTCCTGTACGTAGAACGCAAGTTTGGGCGCACAAAAGGCATCATCAACGTACAACTGTCACGAAAGGAAATCTCTGACTTTGCAGGGACCACCGAAGAGCAGGTCATCAGGACACTCTCCGGCCTGCGCAAAGACGGGCTGATAGAAACTCCAGGCAAAGGAATTTGCATAAAAGACGTAGAACTACTTAGAAAAGAAATCTCGGAGCATAATTATTTTATCGACAGCTAATGACCACATATTCTGTCACTTAAAGAGAATAACCTGCCAAATGGCAGGTTTTTTTATGGGATAAAAGAATGATTTAACCTGCCTGCTCAACACCAATTATTATTTCACCAGGGTCTAGGTTTGCAATAAATACGTAATAATACTTAGTTAAACTACGTAGCAATTAAAGCCAAACAAATCGAGACCATGAAAAAAATCATCTACCTAATCGCGCTAATTGTTGCCCTATCATGCGTAGAGGCCACAGCGCAAATGACCATCTCAGCGGAGGTTCGTCCACGTACCGAATTCAGAAATGGATTTAAGACCCTCACCGAAGACTCAAAAGACGCTTCCTTTTTCACCGAGCAGCGCTCACGCCTCTATCTAGACTATGCGGATTCAGCTTTCAAGTTCAGAGTTTCCTTTCAGGACATCCGCATTTGGGGAGAAACCACTCAGATTTTCAAAGAAGAATATGGCAAAACCTTTCTCAGTGAAGCCTGGGGACAATACTATTTTACCCCAAGCCTTTCTGTCAAAGTAGGTCGCCAGATTATCTCCTACGACAACCAAAGGTTTCTGGGAGGACTGGAATGGGCTCAGCAGGGCCGCAGACACGATGCACTCCTGCTGATGTATGAGCAAAACAAGACCAAGCTACATTTCGGGCTGGCCTACAATCAGGATGATGACGTGCCGGAGCAGGCCTTTCTTCAGGCCCCAGGCGCAGGATACTATAGTGTAGGGGGCAGTTACAAGACCTTTCAATACGGCTACTTCAACAAGGGATTTGAAAATGGGTCGCTCTCACTGCTGGCTTTCAATGCCGGCTATCAAAACCCGGACACCACGGTATCCTTCAAGCAAACCTGGGGTGTGGTAGCCTCTAAAAAGCTCGCTGGCATCAGCCTGGCAGGAGATTTCTACTATCAGACCGGCGAACTGGGTAAAAATAAAGTGAACGCCTTGCTGGCTGGCATCAACGCTACCTTCACTACCCCGGTCACTCCCCTGACCTTCGGCGTGGAGTATATCTCAGGCAAAGACGATGACGACACGTCTTCAGACATTACCGCTTTCAGCCCCGACTTTGGAACCAACCACGCACACAATGGCTACATGGACTACTTCTATGTGGGGCCAGCCAATGGCTCCGTGGGAGTCACTGACCTGTATCTGAAGACCAGCTTCAATGTGGCTGGTGGGGCACTCAAAACCAACATCCATCAATTCATGACCGGGTCTACCCAGCTGGATACCGAAGGTCAGGAACTCTCTAAAACCATGGGCACCGAGGTGGATCTGGTGTTCATCAAAAAACTCAAAGGCGGAGTGGTCTGGAATCTCGGCTACTCTCAAATGTTTGCATCCGACACCATGGAGGCACTCAGAGGGGGTGACAAAAGCGCACTGCAATGCTGGGCCTGGACCATGATCACTTTTAAGCCTACATTCTTCACATCTAAATAATCAGACTTATGAAAAAATTAACCAATCATATACTCCTACTCCTCGCAGCTGCTGTGATGGCGTCCTGCTCGGGTAGCGACGCGAAAAATCAAAGTGCTGATGTAGTTTCAGCAACAGAATCAGGAGCTTCCGCCCTGCTCATCGAGAAGCCACAGCTCACCTTCGGTTTTATTAAACTGACGGACATGGCTCCTCTGGCCATCGCCAAGGAATTGGGCTATTTCGAAGATGAAGGCTTGTTCGTCACCATCGAGGCACAATCCAACTGGAAGAACGTGCTGGACCGGGTCATAGACGGTCAGCTGGATGGCTCTCATATGCTGGCAGGTCAGCCCATAGCTGCTGGTGCCGGGTTTGGCCGCCAGGCTGAACTGGTCACCCCATTTTCCATGGACCTCAACGGCAACGGGATCACCGTTTCCAATGAAGTGTGGTCGAAAATGAAGCCCAATGTACCATTGGATGAATCCGGAAAGCCGATCCATCCCATCAAAGCTGATGCGCTGGCCCCGGTGGTGAAAGAATACAAAACAGCAGGTCGTCCTTTCAAAATGGGCATGGTGTTCCCGGTATCTACGCACAACTATGAGATCAGGTACTGGCTGGCTGCCGCGGGCATCCACCCGGGACTGTACACGGCAGACAACATCCAGGGGCAGGTAGACGCAGATGTGTTGCTATCGGTGACACCACCCCCACAAATGCCCGCTACACTGGAGGCTGGCACCATCTACGGATACTGTGTAGGTGAACCCTGGAACCAGCAGGCTGTATTCAAAGGCATTGGGGTACCCGTGGTGACCAACTACGACATCTGGAAAAACAATCCCGAGAAAGTATTTGTGATGACCAAAAAGTTTGTGGAGGAGAACCCAAACACCGCGGTGGCCATCACCAAAGCCCTCATCAGGGCAGCCAAATGGCTCGACACCCCCGGCAACAGGCCTCAGGCTGTTGGCATCCTTTCCATGCCAGCCTATGTGGGTGCAGACTCCGTGGTAATAGCCAACTCCATGACGGGCACCTTTGAGTATGAAAAAGGTGACAAACGCAGCATGCCGGATTTCAATGTATTCTACCGGTACAACGCCACGTACCCGTTCTACTCAGACGGCATCTGGTTCCTCACTCAAATGCGAAGATGGGGGCAGATACCGGAAAGCAAGCCCGCAGACTGGTACCACAGCACCATCAAGGACATTTACCGCCCGGATATTTGGTCGAAAGCCGCCAAGATACTCGCCGAAGAGGGCAAAATCCCCGCAACGGACATTCCTGAGACAGACGGGTACAAGCCCGCCACCAGTGATTTCATCGATGGCACTACTTACAACGGCAAAGACCCGATTGGCTACATCAATAGCTTCGGCATTGGCAACAAGGACCAAAGTCTGTAACCAAACACTCACCACTCCTCTGAGTGGACTCAAAGTATAAAAACATAGACGTTGGTGTCTTGAGGGCTTGGCTCGTCCGGCCCTCACCACCAGCGCTCATTTTTCACTCATACACCAACGCAATGAAAAATAAATCAATCAAAACCGTCCGATTTTTAGGACTCGGATTTCTGGAGCCGCTCATCCGTCTCTTCAGTGGTGAAGAGCCCGCCAGAAATGGAAAGCTCTTTGCCAAAAAAGCACTGCTGCCCCTGTTTTCGATCATCCTTTTCATCGGCCTCTGGCACATAGGCGCCACGGCACTCTACAACAGTGAGGCGGCAGTCCGCATAGAAAAAGCCCGCGAAGAGCAAGGTGAAGCTGCAGCGACGGCCATGAAGGAATGCATTGCCTCAGGGGATGTGTCCTGCCAGCCCAACACCCTCCCTTCACCCACCAAGGTCTATCAGGCCTACCTGGCGCTTTGGCAGGATCATTTGGCCATAGCCCAGAAAAAATCAGACTTCAAAGCCCGTGTATCCGCCACCAATGCCCAGCGGGAAGCACAGGGCCTCGCACCCATCACCTACACCGGACGGCCTTCCTTTCTGGATCAGGTGGGTACCAGCCTGAAAACGGTGGCTGCCGGATGCCTGCTGGCCATGCTGGTGGCCGTGCCCATCGGTATCATCATGGGCCTGAGCAACTCCCTGCGGACATCGTTCAACTGGCTGATCCAGATTTTCAAGCCCGTGTCTCCGGTTGTTTGGCTGTTGTTGGTTTTTATGATTGTAAAAACGGTCATTACAGACCCCAGCATGGATAAGTCCTTTATCATCTCTTTTATCAGCGTGGGCCTCTGCGCCATGTGGGCCACCCTGGTCAATACCAGTATGGGGGTAGCCACTGTAGACAAGGACTATATCAACGTAGCCCGGGTACTCAAGCTCAACATCGCTCAAAACATCTTCAAAATCATCCTGCCTGCCTCGCTTCCTTTGATTTTCACGGGGTTGCGCATCACTGTATCAGTGGCCTGGATGGTCCTCATCGCCATAGAGCTGCTGGCACAGAGTCCGGGGCTCGGGTCTTTCGTCTGGGAGGAGTTTCAGAATGGCGCCAATGACTCCAACGCCAAAATCATCGTGGCTATGTTCATCATTGGTCTGATCGGTTTTCTGCTTGACAGGATCATGCTCAGCGTACAAAATCTTATGAGTTTCAACAAAGGCATCGCATAATCATGGCACTACTGGAATTAAAAAATGTATCTAAATCATTTGGCAGCGGGCCTTCACAGATAGATGTCCTCTCAGACATCAACCTTTCGGTTCATGAGGGCGAGTTTGTGGCCATTGTGGGGTTTTCAGGAAGTGGAAAAACCACCCTGATCAACCTGATCAACGGACTGCTTTTTCCCGACAAGGGGGAAGTGCTCCTTCACGACCAGCGCATCACCGGACCGGGGCCCGACCGGGGCGTGATTTTTCAAAATTACTCCCTCCTGCCCTGGCTATCGGTCTATAGCAATGTGAAACTGGCTGTAGATGAGGCATTCACCCACCTCTCCGAAAAGGAAAGGGCTGCCCATACCGACCAATACATCGATATGGTGAACCTCACTCCGGCACGGGACAAAAAGCCCTCTGAGCTCTCCGGCGGCATGCGCCAGCGGGTATCTGTGGCGCGGGCACTGGCCATGAACCCGGAGATTCTGCTGATGGATGAACCACTCAGCGCACTGGACGCACTGACGCGTGGCTCCCTTCAGGAAGAGATCATCAAAATATGGAGCCAGGACAAAAAAACCGCCATCCTCATCACCAATGATGTGGACGAAGGGATACTCATGGCAGACCGGATCATCCCGCTCACTCCCGGGCCAAAGGCAACGCTGGGGCCTGAGTTTAATGTGCCATTTGACAGGCCGCGAGACGTCACAGAGATCAACAAGGATCCCGAATACAAAAAACTAAGAAACGAGATCCTCGAATACCTCATCGAAGTTGGTGCCACCAGAAGGCAGGTAAGCGATCAGAAGTACATCCTGCCCGACCTGCAGCCCACCATGCCCGGAAGGATTATTTTCAAGAAGAAAAAGAAAAAAGAAACCGTCAAATATTTCTAAAACACACGGCCATGCAAGCACAACTTAAAGACACCATCGAACTGGTCCCGGAGACCGCCGAAAAGCCCAATATGCTGGTCTGTGAAGACCTTCGGAAAGTATATCCCACACCCAAGGGCGACTATGTGGTGCTGGACGACCTTCAGCTCTCCATCAGGCAGGAGGAGTTTGTCTCCATCATCGGGCACTCCGGCTGTGGTAAGTCCACGCTGCTCACCATGATCGCCGGGCTCAATGACATTAGTGGCGGTAAAATCTATGTAGACCATGATCAGGTGCGTGATGCCGGGCCAGACCGGGCCGTAGTGTTCCAGTCGCCCAGCCTACTGCCCTGGCTCACGGCCATGCAAAACGTCATGATCGGGGTGAAACAGGTCTTTCCCGGAGCCTCCAGAGCCGAAAAGGAGGAAATCTGCAAGTACTACCTGGACAAGGTGGGCCTGGGCAATGACTTCCACAAACGTGCTACCGACCTTTCTCAAGGCATGCAGCAGCGGGTGGGCATCGCGCGCGCCTTTGCGCTGAAACCTAAAGTACTTCTCCTCGACGAGCCCTTTGGGATGCTGGACTCCCTCACCCGCGGAGAGCTGCAGGATGTGCTGCTGGAAATCTGGCAAAAAGAAAAGATCACGGCCGTGGCCATCACCCACGATGTGGACGAGTCCATCTTCCTGGCGGATCGGGTGATCATGATGACCAGTGGGCCCTATGCCAAGATAGGTGATGAACTCACCATCCCCTTTGAGCGACCCAGAAACCGCAAAGCCGTACTGGAGCACCCGGAGTACTACGACTATCGGGCGTATTTACTGAATTTTTTGAATCATTGAGAGTAATAATGACGCACGTTGATGAGTGTGACAGGTTTTCCACAACCTATCAGGACTCCCCTATTCCCAACCTCCTTGCTTTGATCAAATAGATTACGTAAAATATTTACGTATTATTACTTAATTATTCTAGGTAATTACGTAGTTTTGGAAAACATCTGAACTACATAATTATTTTAGCATGGAAACAACTCAATCGGGAAAAGCCAAAAGAATAGAACTATTTAACCTCAGCACCATCAACATGCGGGTATTTCACCTGACCTGGCTGGCGTTTTTCCTCTGTTTCTTCGGGTGGTTTGGTATCGCACCTATGCTCTCCATCGTCCGCGATGACCTGGGCATTACCACCGATCAAATCGTCAACACTAACATGATTGCCGTGGCGTCCACGGTCTTCATGCGGCTGATCATAGGTTGGTTATGTGACCGTATAGGCCCTAGAATCACTTATACATGGTTACTGATCCTGGGTTCCATTCCGGTCATGATGATCGGAATGGCCCAAAATTATGAGCAGTTCCTCATCGCGCGGATGTTTATCGGAGCCATTGGCGCTGCGTTTGTCATCACACAGTTTCACACTTCGGTGATGTTTGCCCCCAATGTGGTAGGCACCGCCAATGCCACCACCGCAGGGTGGGGAAACCTGGGCGGCGGAGTGACCCAGCAGGTCATGCCCGTGGTATTCGCAGGGGTACTGGCCTACGTAGGAGCAGAGCACCTGGCCTGGAGGTATGCCATGATCGGCCCGGGAGTGCTCCTTTTCGTCATGGGCCTCGTTTATTACCGTTTCACACAGGACACTCCGGAGGGCAACTACAAAGACCTGCCCAACATCAGCAAAAAGAAAAGCGAGGCAAAGGCCTCGATCGGTACGGTATTGAAAGACCACAGGGTGTGGGTACTCTTTCTTATCTACGGGGCCTGCTTCGGGGTAGAGCTCATCGTCAACTCCAAAGCGGCGCTGTACTTCACAGACTACTTCGACATGGACATTAAAACGGCCGGTTTGATCGCAGGCCTATTTGGCCTGATGAATCTCTTCGCCCGATCCCTGGGTGGCTATTTTGGGGACCGCTTTGGCAAAATCGGCGGACTCAATGGCCGGGTGAAATGGCTGTTCGTAGCGCTCTTTATGGAAGGTCTTGCCCTGATCCTTTTTTCCAGAATGGATACCATCCCCCTCATCATCATGTCGCTCATTTTCTTCAGCCTCTTTGTACAAATGAGTGAAGGTGCCACCTACAGTGTAGTGCCCTTTATCAATAAGAAGGCGCTGGGAATGGTCTCGGGCATCGTAGGCGCCGGAGGCAACGCGGGGGCTGTGGCCGGTATGCTTTTGTTCAAAAAACAACTCACAGGCCTGGAGTGGACAGACTCCTTCTACGTACTCGGTTTTATCGTCCTCGGGGTTTCGTTTTCGTCTTTCCTGGTACGGTTTACCAAAAAGGCTGAGGTAGCCGCTCCGGCAGCCAACAAAGAAGTAACCGTAGAGAAACACCTTCAGCCGGAATTAGCAGAAGCCATTTAATCACCTAAAGAATATCCACATGTCACAAAAATGGGAAGAATCACATAAGACCGTATGCTCCTACTGTGGAGTGGGGTGTGGCATTGTGGTCTCCAAGGACAAGAAAGGTCGCCTGAAGGTAAAAGGGGATGAATCTCATCCTGTGAACAAAGGCATGCTTTGCTCCAAGGGAATGAACCTTCACTACACGGTGATGGATCAGAGTGACCGGCTGCTGAAGCCGGAAATGCGCTGGAGCAGACGCCACCCCATGGCCGAAGTGAGCTGGGATACCGCCATCGGTCGTGCTGCGGCCGTTTTCAAGACTTTTATCAAAGAACATGGACCCGATAGCGTCGGGTTTTATGTTTCCGGCCAGTGCCTTACGGAAGAGTACTACCTGGCCAATAAGCTGGTGAAGGGCTTTCTGGGCACGAATAACATAGACACGAACAGCCGCCTTTGCATGAGCTCCGCTGTAGTAGGGTATAAAGAAACTTTGGGAGACGATACGGTACCTATCTCCTACGAAGACATAGAACTATCCGATTGTATCTTCATAGCCGGAGCAAATCCGGCGTGGTGTCATCCCATCCTTTTTAGAAGGATAGAAAAACACAAAGCCGACAATCCGGATGTCAAAATTATTGTAGTAGATCCTCGGGTGACCGATTCCTGTGGCTTGGCGGACCTGCATTTGCAGGTCCAGCCGGGCACAGACATGTTCCTCTTTCATGCCATAGGCAAGTACCTCATAGAGCAAAACATGGTGGACGAGGAATTTATCCGAAAGCACACCAATGGGTTCGAAGCGTATGCGCATGAGATCAAATCCAGGTCGCTGCAGGAGTATGCAGCCATGTGTCGGGTGCCCATCGACTCCATCATTGAGGCAGCCAGGATCATTGGCCAATCCAAAGGATTCATCACCATGTGGGCCATGGGGCTCAACCAAAGTACTGCAGGGGTCAACCAAAACCTGGCGCTTATCAACCTTAGCCTCATCACCGGAAAAATAGGAAAACCAGGCTGTGGACCGTTTTCACTCACCGGACAACCCAACGCCATGGGCGGAAGAGAAGTGGGCGGACTCTCCAACCTGCTGGCAGCTCATCGAAACCTCGCCAACCCCACGCACCGCAAGGAAGTAGCCGACTTCTGGGGAGTAGATGCCATTCAGGAAAAACCGGGGCTCACGGCCACAGAGATGTTCGAATCACTGAAGTCTGGCAAGATGAAAGCCATCTGGATCATCTGCACCAACCCTTCGGTGAGTATGCCCAATGCCCGACTGGTAGATGAGGCCCTCAAAGCCGCCAAGTTTGTGATCGTTCAGGACATTTCCAGAAAAAGTGACACCACCCAATATGCCGACCTGCTGCTACCTGCTGCGAGCTGGCTGGAGAAGGAAGGCACCATGACCAACTCCGAGCGACGCATCTCTCATTTGGCTAAAGTGGTAGACGCACCGGGAATGGCGCTTCCTGACAGTGAAATTCTTATTCGCTTTGCGAAAGCAATGGGCTTTCATGGATTTGATTTCAACAATCCGGCTGAGGTCTATGAAGAGTATACCCGCCTCACCAAAGGCACCAGCATTGATGTTTCAGGGCTTTCCTATCACAAGCTGAAGCGCGCGGGATCGATCCAATGGCCGGTACCTTCAAGTGACCATCCCGGCACCCCCAGACTCTTCGAAAACGGGAAGTTTCTCACACAAGATCAAAGGGCCAACATCCTGGGGACCGGAGCACAAACGGCCCACGAAGAACCCTCAGAAGATTATCCGCTCATTCTCACCACGGGCAGGATCAGGGATCAGTGGCACACCATGACCAAGACCGGGAAAGTAGCCAAACTTAAAAAGCACATCGATCGACCCTTTTTGGAAATACACCCTGACGATGCAGACTTCAGGGACATCAGAGATGGAGATCCGGTGCGCATCTACAACGACCGGGGCGATGTGCAGGTGGCGGCCAAAGTCACTGCCAGCATCAAGAAAGGGGTGGTATTCCTGCCAATGCACTGGGGGAAGAAACTGAACATCGACCTGTCCCGAGCCAACAACCTCACCAGTGAGGCTGTAGACCCCAAATCAAAACAGCCCGGATTCAAGTTTTCCGCTGTGGAGGTGTTGCGCCATCTGATTCCCCGAAGGAAAATAGTGGTCATAGGTGCCGGAGCAGCGGCCTATCGCTTTGTCAATACCTACAGGGACTTCAATCAGGAAGACGAGATCCATGTATTCTCCAAAGAGAAATGGCCATTTTACAACCGGGTACTCCTCCCCGACTATGTGAACGAGACCAAAAAATGGGAAGACCTGGTGAAGTACACGGAGGCCGAACTGGAAGCACTCAACCTGCACCTGCATCCGGCCAACCCCATCACCCGGATCAACAGAGAGGACAAGACCCTGGTGGATGACAGAGGCGACACGCACAGCTATGACCTCCTGATCATGGCCACCGGTAGCCGGGCATTTATTCCGCCCAATGCACCTATGCACCTACCCGGTGTCTTTACCATGCGCGACCGTGAAAATGCCGATGACCTCAAAAAACAACTCTGCCCCGGCAGCAATGTACTGGTGATTGGCGGGGGCCTCCTCGGGCTGGAACTGGCAGCAGCCTTTACAGAAATGGAGGTGAGCGGAACCATCGTACAGCTGGGCTCCAGACTCATGGAACGCCAGCTCGATCCTATGGCCAGTGCCATGCTGCGTGAATATGTGCAGGACCTGGGGGTGCGCATCTTCACCAACGATGAGGTGGTGGACATCACCGAGAACGAAGACAAGCTCCTGCAAGTCACCCTCAAAAGTGGCAATAGCCTCCTGATGAATGCCGTGGTGTATGCCATAGGCACCAGGCCTAATACCCAGTTGGCCATCGATGCAGGGCTGAAGTGCGGGCGTGGGGTGAAGGTCAATGACTACCTCCAGTCCAGTGATCCTGAGATTTTCGCGCTGGGAGAAATTGCTGAGCACAACCAAAGGATGAACGGCATCACGGCCGCAGCGGAGCAGCAGGCGGATATTTGTGCCCGTTACCTGGCTGGCGACCCGTCTCACCATTACTCGGGCACCACCCCAATGAACATCCTGAAGTTCCCCAGTCTGGATCTCTGCTCCGTGGGCACACCCGAGATCCCCATCAATGGAAAAAATTACAGTGAGATCACCTTTCTGGATCGGGAAGCACTCTATTACAAAAAGTGCATCATTCACAACGACAAGCTGGTGGGTACTATCCTGATGGGCGATAAGGCCGAATTTGCTGAGTACAAAGAACTCATCGAGAGTGGTACAGAGCTCTCAGACAAGCGCCTGCAACTCCTGCGATCTGGTGGCACCCCAGAGCCGGTGAAAGGAAAGCTGGTTTGCTCCTGCAACAACGTGGGAGAAGGAAACCTTCTGGAATCCATTGCTTTGGGGAATGACACCCTCAACAAACTCTGCCAGGCATCCGGAGCGGGTCTTGGGTGCGGAAGCTGCAAATCAGAAGTCAAACGATTAATCGATCGGTCTTTGGAGGCGGTCACATAAATGTATCTTTGTTCCATCTTTTCTGGTAATTAGCATTTCAGATATGCAGGTAAAAGACTTAGTGAGAATATTTGTAAAGGGTGGGATCATCTCGCCGGGAGATTTCCTAAAAACCCTGCTGGTAGCCGAAAAACTGGGTGCCTCCCACCTGCACTTTGGATCCAGACAAGACATTCTCTTTGCTGCCAAAGAGAAGAGTAAGGCCATTTTGGATGAAACCTTTCAGTCCATCCATACGGAGTATGAAATCAATACTTTTGAATACCAAAACATCCTGAGTTCCTATGTATCACAGGATATCCTGCCGGGAAAGCAATGGCTGGCTTCTCATATTTATCACTACATCCTCAACGGGTTCAACTACCGCACTCGCCTCAGGGTAAATGTGGTAGACCCCTCGCAAAGTCTGGTGCCACTCTTCACCGGGCAGGTCAACTTCATTGCTTCCAATCTTGAGAATTACTGGTATGTATACCTGCGCCTCAAACGCATCCAGGATACTCCCTGGCAAATGCCCCTGCTGGTCTATACCGAGGATCTGGTAAAAGTGGCACAGGCCATTGAAAATGAGCACCTGCATGAGCGAGCAGATACCTATCAGGAAATATTCACCTTTCTGACGGAAAACGTGCAGATGAACACTCAGCCTGTCACCGAAAATCTGGTGCTCCCTGAGCCTCATTTCCCCTATTACGAGGGCATCAACCGGCTGGCCGATGGAAAATACTGGCTGGGACTGTACTGGCGGGACAACAAGTACCGCATCTCTACCCTCAAAGCCATCATGGAGCGGTGCATCGAAACGGAAGTGGGTAAAGTGACCCTCACACCCTGGAAATCTTTTGTCATTAAAGGGATTTTTGAAAAGGATCGCATCGGGTGGGAAAAGCTCATGGGCAAATTCGGGATGAATCTGCGCCACAGTTCCCTGGAGCTCAACTGGCACCTGCCTGCATTGGATCAGGAGGCTTTGGACCTGAAATTTTATCTGATCCGCGAGCTGGACAAACAAGACATCAGCACGTATGGCCTCACCTTTACGATCAAGACCTCACCCGATATCATTCTGTTTACCTCGGTGGTGATTGAAAAATCCGAAAGCGGTGTATCGGAGAGTTACAATATTCTCTTTAGCAAAAATTTCAATCCCAACCTCACGGACTATCATTACTATGCCAGAGATGTACATAAGTCAGTACTGGCATCGCTCATTTTGGAGCTGAGTCTGGTGTATTACGAAAACCTGGATGAGGAGAAGGCAGTCTCCCCCAAAGTAAAGTCCATCATAGACAACATCCAGAAGGAGCTCTATCAATGTGTACACTGCCAGACGGTCTATGACAGTGAGTTTGGAGATCCCGAAGCTGGGATCAAACCCGGTACACCCTTCGCAGCTGTGGGAGCAGACTACATCTGCCCTACGTGTGGCGGCAACAAAGAAGGTTTTACAAAAATGAGCCTCGGCTAGTATCCCGGTCTTCCCGGGTGTTCACATTCACCAGAAACCCGGCACTCCCTTCAATGGCTTTGGTGGCACATTTTTTTAAAATATCCTGCAGACTGTAAACCTCCTTGCGGATGGCACGCTTCAGCACAATAAAGGCTCCGGGATTGTAAATGGTGAGGGTGGTCTCATAAAACCTACTCTCAGGATGCTGATAGGTGATGATATCATATTCCGGAGCATTGGCTGAGATCAATTCGGTGACGGCTTCAGGTGTTAGTCCCATGAGGTCACATGCCACCACCAGCCAGCTGGACTTAGCGTCCTCAGCAATGGCCGTAGCCAGTCCACCGATGGGTCCAATCTGATCATATGCATCTACCAATTTGTTGTAGGTATCCGGGATCACTTCAGCTTGTCGCTCATTACAGGAAATATAAACGGGGAGTCCCTGCGCAGTTAACATCTCATACAGGTGTTGATACTGTGGAGCACCATTGTCTTCCAGCAGGTATTTCTCTTCACCCATCCGGGAGCTTTCTCCCCCGGTAAGTATCAGGCATTTTATCATTTCAAAAAAGGCAGTTATTTGGCACACATGAGCTCTAAAAAAATGGAGCTTGGTGATGAATTTACCTCATTTTTCTGAAAAGGAAGAAATTTGATTCCTCAAAAGATCGGATGGACTTCTACCACAAAACGGATCAAGCAATATTTGCGTGGGTATCACTATATATTTACATTTTTGCTCAACCTAATTAATCCACTTTGAATTGAGAAAAGTAGGAGCGTAAAGGCGGGCGGGGCATCCAAGGCAAGTGTGAATCATTTTGACTCCAACAATTCCTAAAAAAGACCAAACACAGTGAGTCAAAATGATTTTTTGCGTTGGTGCCTTTTCTTTTGCTTCGTTTTCTTTGGGCAAGCAAAGAAAATGAAGGTAGGTGGTCAATTAATTGGATTGAGGAAGTGAGGCATCAGATCACCTCACCATCAATCTTTGATACAGTCTTCCCACAAAAATTCCGCTTGATTCCACAAAACCCTACAACTTGAAATCATGAAGATAGGTGGCCTGCAAAGTGCTGGACATATAGACCAGCGGTGCATTCCAATTGATGGCTACCTCGTTGGTAGAGTAGCTGCATTCTTCATCCAGATAGCATCTTGCCGGATGGGACATCATGTATGCCTGTCGCCCGCAATCATCATTGACGTTCCTTGGATTAGGACCACCCACCAGCATGCCCGGCACAGGGGCTTCCACGCCATCTGAAGCCGACGGACGGTGATGAACCTTTTGCGGAGACAAAGAACCTTCTCCGGTCACAAAGCAATACCCGGTAGCATTTCTACCCAGCACATAGTCCAGACCCGAAAGTGCGGCCTCATAAAATTCCCGGTTTCCAAATAGCCGATAGGCATTAATCAGCACCATCCCCTGATTGAGAATCTCAGAATTGCTCCCCCAGGTAAACTCATCGAGTGTAATTTTATAGGGAGCCGTTCGCCAAACGTTGGTCAGTCTGTCGGCTATGACCATCAACTGATCTGAGGATTGTTTATTGAGTTTTTCTGAGACGCCCATTCTGGCCGAGGACAGTGAGATGAGTCCAAGTGTCTCCACAGACGCCCAACTCGGTACCCTGAAGATCTGAAAGTCGTCTATCGTGATGCCCTGCATATAAATATCCCTGCCCGTGGCCAGGTACAGCTCTGTGGACGCCCAAAAGAACTCATCCCGGAAATCGAGATCGCCGTATCCCCCGGTGGAAATGGCTGGATGACCAGCCATCGCTACATTGGGGTTTTCAAAAGGCACTCTGGAATTCACAGACGCCCACCGCCAGGCTTTTTCGGCTTTTTCCAGTAGTTGGGCAGCATATGCCGGATGAGTGGCACGAAACAATACGGATGACTTGGCCAAAACGGCCGCAAAGTCCAGTGTGGCGGCCGTACCTTTCGCTACTACATAGCGCTCACCAGTAGCCTCTGATGGTGCTACAAAATTTTCAAAACTGGCTGAGGTGGTCTTGTGATACACCCCTCCGTCTTCAGGATCCTGCATGGACTCCATCCAGCGAACGTTCCACATAATTTCATCCAGCAGATCTGGCACCTGGTTGTCGCTCTCGGGCAGATTCCAGGTGAGGGAGTCAAAAAGACCCGAATTGTGCTGATATGCAGAGATCAGCGTATAGGTGGCAATCCCAGAATTCACCACGTACTTATTGTAGTCACCTGCATCGTACCAGCCATATGGTGTGGAGATTATCGTTCCCGCTGGCCGTGAGGAACTGGCCGCACTGGCATGTACATACACCAGGGTGTCGGGATGCGCATATCCGCGGTGATAAATCCCCGAGTGGCTGGGATCAAGTGATGTGGAGGCCCGGTTGTAATAGTAAGACTTAGAAGCGCTCTTGACAAGCTCCAGATAAGGGGTATGAGAAATCTCAAAAAAGTGGGAAATCGTTTCTCCACATTGAATTCGGTAGGTCCCGGACTCATTAAAAGCACTAAAATCAGCGATGGCTACTTTTTCGCCTGATTTATTCCAATATTTTGTCTCCAATAGCACCCCTTCAAAAACAGGTTCATTGGAGGAATTGATTAATGAGAAATTATTGCTGGTTGGTTCTACGATTGCGGCTTGTTTTTTGGCATGCTGCAAATAACCAATCTGATTGATACGTATGTCCGGAGTGACTTGCTCGATGTTTTGACTTTTGACCATGCAGCCAACGATCGATCCAAAAACCGACATCAATAAAAGTAAACGAGCTCTTCTGATAATATTTCCCATTGACATGGTTGATTTCGTCTCTGATTCAACGCCAGAGATCATTTCGTCACTGCTTAACAGACCTTTATGAATCATCAGCAAGGTGACGCGACATCCCAGAATCGCGCCACACTATACCAATGATAAGAAATAATACAGGTCAAAAAACTGACCAAGATCTTGCCGGTAATACCGGAATGAAAGTGCCACACCGGAGACAGCCTCCGGTGTGAGCTCATGATTAATTTAATTGAAGCCTACCCGGTCCACATAGATGGTGGTGCCGGTCACGCCTTCTACTTTGAAAATCCATCTGGTCACATTGGCGAGGTTCACATCAGGATAATTAGACAGGTCCAAATTGAACTCTGTCCAAGCACCTTCCGTGATAGTCACCGCGTTATAGTTACCCCAAACATCTGATCCGTCCGAGCCCAAAATGGCAGCAACTGATGCTCCATTGGTACCAGGGCCTCCATAAATGGCAAACGAAAGCACACTCATACCGCTGGCATCCACACCAGTCATACCTCCGGCAGAAACTCCGCCATCACTGGCTGTAGAGAACTTCCAGGAAACACTACCTGCGTAGGCTTGCTCAGTATTGGCATTATCCGAAACATCTGTATTCCAGCTCCAGTCTCCGCCACCAAAGTTGACACTCTCGTCAAACATATCTATAGCCAAAGGTTTGGGGCCTCCCAGGTCAAAGCCGACACGATCCACATAAATGGTAGTACCGGTCACGCCTTCTACTTTGAATATCCATCTGGTGACATTCGCCAGATTGACATCCGGATAGTTGGCCAAATCAATTTCAAACTCAGTCCACTCACCTTCGGAAATGGTGACAGAATTATAGTTACCCCATACATCTGCGCCATCAGACCCAAGGATGGCAGCTACGGTAGCTCCATCAGTACCAGGCCCTCCATATAGAGAGAATGCAAATACGTTCATTCCTGTAGCATCTACACCAGACATTCCTCCGGCAGAAACCCCGCCATCGCTGGCTGTGCTATACTTCCATGACTTACTTCCCGAATAGAATTGCTCAGTACTGGCATTGTCAGACACATCAGTATTCCAGCTCCAGTCTCCTCCTCCGAAGAACACCTCATCATCATACAGGGTAAGTCCCAATGGGGACGGACCAGCTCCAGGCACTACCACATTCACACCCAGATTAGCCGAATAGCCATGAATGGTGGTGTAGGTGATACCCCCAGACTTGGTCCCCTCCGGCACACTCAGTACGATTTCAGTGGGGCTGTGGCTCACGAAATTAGCCGCAGCAATAGGGTCTACCGATGGCAGAGACAGCTGAGCGACCAAATCAAGATCGGTACCAGTGATGGTCAGATTGTCTACACCTGGCACTGCCACAGCCGGAGCTGCTGCTGTACCTACAGGCAATACGATGGTCAGCGACTGAGACGTCACTACACTTACTGGTGATAATTGATTCAAGGTAAGTGTTCCTTTCAAAGTCATGGCAGGTACTGCCACTACAATCTTACTCGCCGCCTGGCTCACAAAGTTGTCTTTGGTAACTGTAAGATCACCACCAAAACCGATAGAAGTCACCAGGTCCAAATCCGTACCATTGATGGTCAGGTTCTCAGTGTGTCTCACTGCTGTAGGACTCAATGAAGTCACTGCAGGCAGGGTCACGACCAATTCATTCTCAGAAGCAAAAGTCAAAGGATCTGTACCTCCTGAACTAAAGATCAGGAAGCCAGTCTGAGCCTCCATGGGCACTTCCACTACCAACTCAGTCAGTGACTGACTCACAAACTCCTCTACCAATAAGCCATCCTTGAAAGTAACGCTCTCTACCCAGTTTAGCAGATCACCGGTCACCGTAATGGTGGATCCGGGACGTGCCTCAGCAGTAATAGAAGTAATCGTCACCGGTACCTCAAAGCTCAGAGGTGATTTGGTCTCAATATCCCCGTCTTTGGTTTTGAGTGTTACCAAACCAGCTTGCGCTGCCTTAGGAACAGTAATCTCAATCAAAGTAGAAGATTTGGTCAGGAAATCTGTGATTTCTATCTCCGGCTGCAGCACGATGGCCGACACTTTGTCCAGATTCAGACCAATGAATTTAATGGTATCCCCATGCTTAACTCCGGACGGTCCGTAGCTCAGTAGCACCACTTCACTGCCCATGGTATCCTCCTCTTCGCAGGACATCAGCAAACCACTTGCGCCCAGGATGCATACCAGCGCTAGCGACAGTATGTTCAGACTATTTATATATTTTATCAATTTCATATCTGTAATAGTTATTTAAGAATCCTAAAGCTCTACTATCCGCACATTGTCGATATAGATTTCAAAGGGAGAGTTGTCCGCCGAAGGTGCTCCAAGCATCCAGAAACTCAAACTGCCTGTGTTGTCCATATTGAACTTGTTAGCAGACTCTGTGTACACCACATCCCCACTGTCGTTGGTATTCATGTTGTATTTGAATTCAGTGATCGGAATGGTCACAGTAACCCACTCACCTCCAGAGTCTACAGCACCACCGGCTGATTCCCATGGTCCCCAGACCGCTCTTGGGTTGAGGTCGTTGCTCCAGATCTCATTGTTACCCCCATTGTTCCATGGTGCAAAGCAGATGTTCAAATATGAGGCATCCCAGGTGATGATCTTCGCTTCAAATTTCAGTGCATAGTTTTCAGGTTCTCCAGGGATAAGACTGCCCTCAGGACGGCCATTTCCCTGACCCCAAAACTGAGATTCGTAGTGATTGTCACCCAAAGGTCCTTCCTCACGAGGGGCATCGGCGCTATAGGTACCGCTCAACTTCAGGTAGTTACCATCCAGGCTGTGATCGTCCGTCACATACAAACCTGGTCTCCAGCTACCATCTGCGTTCAGATCGTCGTAGTTCAGGAAGATGTTTCGCTGATCTCTGTAATGAAAACTGGTTTCTGTAGTCCCAAAGTTTGTTTGGATGGTCAACGGACCCGGTGCAGCTCCCTCAGGTATGGTCACCTCCAGGGTATTCTGATCTACAACCTCCACTACGGCTTCAGCCCCGCCTGTGAAAGTCACAGTCATTGGCTCAAAAAAGAAGTCTCCAGTGATCACAGTGGTAGCTCCTACAGGAGCATACTCACTCACCATGGCCACAGGCATAGGCTCAGAAATTTCCACCACAAACTTGTGAGACAAAGTAGATCCATTGGAAAAGACCAACCTCAAGTCATTCGTCACCTCAGAAGGCGCCCTGCTTGGCAGGTTTACAAGGATACTTTTGTTGGTCACGTAGGTAGGAATGACGACTGCTTCCAGATCATTGAACCACACCTCTCTGGTACCGCCCAGGTTTTCACCCATAATGGCCACCAGGTCTCCAAGAAAAGCTCCTACCAAAAGAGAATCTGAGCTTTCAGGATTGGTCACCCTCACGTAGTGAATTACCGGCTCTCCGCCTTCACTGTCTTCACATGAAGTCACGGTCATCAATCCCAGCAAAATCACCGGAATCAAGAATGTGAATATTTTTTTATCTAAAATTTTCATTTTGCAATTCGCTTTAATAACAAGAATTATTCAAAAATCCACTCTACAGGCTCCTCTGACAATCTAGGGTTGGCCACCACTTCATTTTCAGGAACTGGCAACTCCATGTCAGCAGCAGAGATGACCACAGGGCTGTCTGGCTCCACCACCTCATAAAATGCGGGGTTGTTTTCGTCAGCCTGTGTAGCGCCATCAATGGCCTCTACCCTATAAGCTCTTTCCTGATCATTCAGGTAGTCAAGTGCCTCTGAGGGTGATCTTCTGTAGAAGCGTTTCACGTCGAACCAGTTGATTCCTTCCGCCCCAAACTCCATTCTTCTCTCGGTGAGAATGTCCATGAAAGAAATAGAAGTCCTTGGATTCAAGCCAGCGCGGGCTCTGATCTCGTTGAAATAGCCAAGTGCCTCACCATCGGTGGTGCTTCCGCCTGCTCCCAGGGTAGCTTCTGCGAAAATCAGGTAAACGTCTGCCAGTCTCAGCATGTACTGGTTTAGTGGAGATGCCTGATTGATCACACTCGCTCCGATATCATCCTGGCTTCCTACCACATACTTCTTGATGTTATTGCACACAGGAGATTTGTACTCCAGCTGATTGCCATCTTCATCTCTACTCACAATTTCGTAGAGGTAACCACCTTCGTCTGTGTTCATGTCCGGATAGAAATCGCCAACAGTCATAAAAATCCATGGCTGTCTTTTATCCAAAATCACGCTATCCAAATTACCATCATTGGCATCCATGGCTCTTACATAGTCGTACGTCATGGATTTGCCACCACCCCAGGCCTCACTGTTGCCAGTGATGATACTGCTACGGGCAAATACCGCCTGACGACTGTTACCAGTACCCCATGCGCCTGAAATCCACTGCAATGCAAACAATGACTCAGAATTGTTGTCGTTCTCTGGCTTGAAGAGGTCTTCATAGTTCGCCATCAGGGCATAGCCACTGTTTTGGATCACATCCTTGGCTAGTGCTGCTGCTTCTGCAAAGTTGGCTGATGAGTTAGGATCTGAAAGGTCAGACGCCTGAGTCAGTTTTACTTTGGCCAACATCCCTTTGGCACTCCAAGAGGTCACTCTTCCAGGGCTATCTGATGTGGGCAGGTGTTCTGCTGCATACGCGAAATCGTTGGCTGTATACTGAAGCACACTCTTATAGGTGTTTCTGGGCAACTTATAGTCACCGCCTGCGATGATTGAAGCAGGATCTTCCACGATCGGAACATCACCCCAATATTCAGCCAGGAAGTAGTAGGCCATTCCTCGGAAGAATCTGGCCTCTGCCAATCCTGCATTGATGTCTGCTTCAGGCACCCCGTATCCGCCAGCAATCCTTGGCATATCTGCCAAAATCACATTGGTACGTGCTATGATAGAGTAAAGACTCGCCCATGAGTTGGAGACAATACTATTGGCAGGAGTAAAAGTGAAGAAGAAAAACTGTCCTTCATCCTGATAATCCTGATACATATCTCCAGACAAGCCATCGCCAGCCGCCCATGAAAACTTATCGTTGAAATTGAACCATGGCCGACCGTAAAGTGTGGCCGTTACAGTTCTGATTTGCTCCTTGTTCTGATAAAACCCATCCAGAACAGGGTTGTCCTCCGGAAGTACTTCCAGAAATTGCTCACCACATGAGCTCATAGCGAATATGAGTACCGTGGCTATATAAAATTTAATTGCTCTTTTCATTTTTGAATACTTTTAGATTCTAAAATCTCAGCTTAGAAAGTAATGCTGGTTCCCAATGTGACCACTCTTGGAGATGGGTATCTTCCCATGTCCACATTCTGCAACAGTGCATTTTGGTTGAAGGCACCGATCTCAGGATCAAGTCCTGTGTAGTTGGTGAATGTGTAAAGGTTCTGAGCATTTACATACACACGCATTGAGCTTACTTTCACTTTGTTCAACATACCTTTTGGCAGCTGGTAAGACAAGCTTACGTTCTGAAGACGCAAGTAAGATCCATCTTCGATCCACCTGTCAGACATACGGTCGTTGGTGTTGTTGTCTGTAGGAGAAAATCTCGGAATATCTGTTCCCGGATTAGCTAGTCTGATGTCATCAGGGTTTGTCAAGTCAGCATCAGGATCATCAGGGTTGATGAACTCTACACGAGCTCTGTTCACCACTGTAGCCGCCTGGTTGTTGTTGAGACTTGACATTCCTTCGTTTCTCACACGCTGGAAGTTCAGGATTTTACCACCATAAGAACCTGTGAAGTATACGTTCAGGGTGAGCCCCGCATAAGAGAATGTGTTGTTGATACCTCCAGTAAACTTAGGGTTAGGGTTTCCGATGCTGGTCTGGTCGTTTACATCGATCACACCGTCTCCGTTCAAGTCTTTGAACTTCTGATCTCCTATCCATACTCCATCACGCTGATGAATGAGGTTTTGATTACCCTCTATGGACTGATCATCCACCTGTGTAGGGGAGTTTCTGATGTCCTCAGCATCTGTAAAGATTCCATCTGTCTGATATCCGTAGAACGATCCGATAGGGTTACCTGACGTTGTGCGGGTCACTGTCTGGAAGCCGGCATACCAGTAAAGGTTCTGAGTATATGGCTGATCGATGTTCAGTACTTTGTTTCTATTCAGCGTATAGGCGATATCTGTTGTCCAGGAGAACTTGTTCGCCTCTATGTTTCTGGTGTTCAAAGAAATCTCGATCCCTTTGTTTTCCATCTGGCCCACATTATAATAGGGAGCCCCTATATCTCCTCTGATAGAAGCAGGAATAGAAGTAAGTTCGAGCAAAAGATCTCTCGACTGTCTGTTGTAGGCATCCACGGTCAGGTCGATACGGCCTGCCCATAATGAAAGGTCCACTCCAAGGTTCATTTGTCTTGACGCTTCCCATTTCACATCGGGGTTAGCAAACCTTGAGTTTCGGCTACCAGTACCTATCCAGGTATTTTCTGTGGTCAGACCTGAGCCGTAAGCATAGTTGGCAATGCTCTGGTTTCCTACCTCACCATATCCCAAACGCAATTTCAAATCTGAAAGCACCTTGGATTTAGGCATAAACTCTTCATTCATCACTCTCCACGCAAATGAAGCAGATGGGAAGAATCCATATTTATTATTAGGTCCGAACCTCGATGATCCATCATAACGACCTGTCACAGTGAAGAGGTATTTATCAGACAATATGTAGTTCAGTCTTGTATAGTATGAAGACAGGGTATTCGCTCCCTGGTAACCGCCAATGGGGTTGGCAGAGTTTTGTCCCTGGTTAGGAGTAGTAATGTTCTCATCTACAAAACCTGTCTTCTGAAAACTTGAACCTCTGTAGGTACTTTTCTGAGCTTCCTGTCCGAGCAGTGCGGTGAAATCGTGAATTCCAGACTGCAGGGTGTAAGTAAAATAGTTTTTCACCAGCCAGAAATCTCCAGTGCTCTCCGATTGGTTAAGGCTGTTCACATCATTGGAAAGTACCCCCCACTGATAGGTAGGATGAAAAGCTCTGTTCAATGAGTGATTTTTGCTGATACCGTACTCTGTTCTGAATTTAAGACCTTTCATCAACTGCAGGTCCGCGAAGAAGTTGGCATACAGTTGCTCTCTTTCAAGCGTGTTATTTCTCATCAAAGCCAATGCCACCGGGTTGGCGCCTATTTCTGCTGAGTTAGCAGTAGGTCCCGCAAAATTGCCATCCAAATCCCGAACAGGTACTGCAGGAGACATCACCAATGACTGGGCGATTACACCATCTCCACCGTCATTCAGGGTGATGACCTCATCAATATCAGCATATGAGATACTTGTTCCTACCTTGGCCCACTCATTGACTTTGGCATCTACGTTCAGTCGCATAGAAACTCTTTCGAATCCTGAGCCGATGATAATTCCATCCTGTGAAAAATATCCTCCGGACAAGGCATAAGTAAAGGCGTCATTACCACCGGCAAACGACATCTGATGACTCTGCATTGGCGCTACCTCAAACACCTCTTCCTGCCAGTCTGTACCTTCTCCCAATATGGATGGATCCAGAAATCTTTCATTCACATTGATTCCGTCAATCTCGGTGCTCACCGAATTCTGAAATTCAGCGTATTCACGCAAATTCATCATGTCCACCTTTTTAGGCAATGACTGAAAAGCATAATAGCCATCATAGGTGATCATGGCTTCTCCGGACTTTCCCCTTCGGGTAGTTACCATCACCACACCATTGGCTGCCCGTGAACCGTAGATGGCAGTGGCCGAAGCATCTTTCAATACTTCTATACTTACAATGTCATTGGGGTTGATAGCGGCCAAAGGATTCACCTTATTTTGACCATTGGCTCCACCTGACCAGTCGAAACCAGTGATGGTAGGACCACCGCCATCGATAGGAATACCATCGATTACGTACAGAGGCTCATTGCCTCCACTCACCGAACTGGTACCACGTATACGAATAGAAACGGCTCCACCTGGAGCACCCGAGTTTTGGTTCACCTGTACTCCGGCGATTCTACCCTGAAGTGCCTGGTCCATGTTGGTGACCACCGTACCTCTGAGTTTGTCTCCTGAAATAGAAGCTACAGCTCCGGTCAGGTCACTCTTCTTTTGAGTACCATATCCTACCACCACTACTTCTTCCAAAGTGGAGATGTCTATGTCCAAAGTCACATCGATGCTTGACCTGGTTCCGACAGGGAATTCCTGTGTCTTAAAACCAACAAAAGAAACCACGAGGGTAGCGTCCTCCGGGACACTAATCTTGTAGTTGCCATCAATATCTGTGATGGTTCCGTTTGTTGTACCTTTCACTAAGACTGTCACCCCCGGAAGAGTGCTGCCATCTTCTCCCGAAGTAATCACTCCGGAGATTGTTCTTTCCTGACCGAATGCTGTGGTTACACTCAGCGAGAGGGTAAGGAAAGTCATGAAACAAACTCCCATTAATCGCTTAATAGAACTTTGAATCATTTCACTTCTACTGTAAACCTTTCTCATAAAATTGACATTTTAAAAAAATCAAAATTCATTACCATTTAGTTGTTAACACTTCAAAAAAGCATACTTCGTGTATTCGACTTTTATCGAATAATCAATATTAAGCGTTAGCAAACTCCCTTAGGTGTATCATTTGCTTACAAAAGGGTATCAAAATGTAAAAGTGTAATTTTGAGTGCCTAAAAGCCCTTTTAAGGCTTAAAACGGACATTTTGAATTGTATTATTCGAAGGAATAGCGCGGCGGTGAATTGGGATATTCTACAACTAAGGGGCAAAAAAAAGAAAATTCGTTACTGAAAACGCTTGCTCATTGAAAAATCAATAGCTATTAGGTCGAAATACTGCCAAAGCTGTCCGGAGGGGTATGAAATGTTGATATTAGGGCTACTTTTCGCCCTTTTGGGCAGTGGCCTGAGCTGCATACTTCGATGGAAGCATTTTATACTCCATCTTGAAGTACTTGGTGAAATACTTGGGGTTATTGAACCCAACTTTATAAGCCACTTCCGCCACATTGAGCTGGCTCCGCTCTAAAAGGGCGGCAGCTCGTTTGATCCTGATGGAGCGGATAAACTCTATCGGGGTTTTCCCGGTCAGTTCGAGTGTCTTTTTATAAAGCTGACCCCTGCTCACCGCCAGTTCCCGGCTAAGCTCCTGTACGGAGAAATCCGAGTTGGAAATATTGACCTCTACCAGCTCCATCGCCTTCATGATAAACTGCTCGTCCAGAGAGGTAATCTCGATCTCACGAGGCTTGGCTTCTATACGATGTTCCGAAGCAAAAATGAGTTTTTGAAGCTGCACCGCTGAGCGAATGCTTTGTACCAGTATTTCGAAATTGAAGGGCTTGGTAATGTATTCGATGGCTCCGGCTTCAAACCCCTCCAGCTTTTGATCGTCAGAGTAATGGGCTGTCAGCAAGATCACGGGAATGTGCCCCGTGCGTGGATCACCTTTGATCTTCTTACAAAGTTCTATTCCATTGATCTCAGGCATCATGATATCAGACACCACCAAATCAGGCTGAAAATTCAGGATCTTCTTCCAGGCTGCCTTGCCATTGGGTGCCTCATAGATGTTGTAGAGTCTTTCCAGGTTATCTTTCAGGTAAAACCTAAAATCATCATTGTCATCGGCCAAAAGGATGGTTGCCTTTGAGGCTTCGTGTGGCAGCGGCACTGACTCTTCCATGAAATCATCCACCACATCCTGAACTTTGTAGTCACCGGACAGCTTTTTCATGGGCAGTTCAAAAATGAACGAGCTGCCTTTTTCCATTTCGCTTTCTACCCAGATGTTTCCACCGTGCATTTCCACAAACTCCTTGGTAATGGACAAACCAATACCGCTTCCATGGTTGAGATTTGCTGTATGCTTGTTGTCCACCTGGAAAAACCTGTTGAATATATCTCCCTGACGCTCTTTGGGTATACCAATACCATCGTCGGTCACGCTAAAACGAATGGTGTGAATGTCTTCCCTGTAAGCAATGTCACTGACTTTCACCACTACCCTACCTCCTGTATGAGTAAACTTAAAGGCATTTGAAAGGAGGTTAAACATGATCTTTTCCATCTTGTCCCGATCAAACAAAGTCAGGAACTCCGGCAGGTTACTTTCAAAATCCAGCCGAACACGGCGGTCAGCCGAAAGGTCAGAAAACGACTCTACAATGCTATTTGTAAAATCAATCACGTCTCCGGTAGCCAATGAGATTCTGTGCTGATTGGCCTCCATCTTTCTGAAATCCAGCAATTGATTGACCAGTGTTAACAACCTTTTGGCATTCCTGAAAATCAACTGAAAGTGCTTTTGATCCTGTGGATCTGTGCTTTTCTTCAGCATGCGCTCGATTGGGGTGAGGATGAGGGTGAGTGGCGTGCGAAACTCATGGCTGATATTGGTGAAGAATTTGATCTTCATCATATCCAACTCATGGAGGCGCGTGGCTTCCATCTGATCCTGTGTGACCTTGGCACGAAAACGCTCCTTCTGAATGATGGCCCTGCGTGTAAGGAAGAGTACCAGAAGAACAAAGAGAACATAAATCAAATTGGCCAGAGGAGTCTTCCAAAAAGGGGTCAGAATCACGATATCGATGGCTATGGGCTCATCACTCCATTGATGCGTCCTGTCAGAGGCCATTACCTCGAAACGATAGTTTCCCGGATCCAGGTTCGTATAATTGGCACGGTGTACATTGGCCCGCTGGATCCAGTCCTGATCAAACCCCACCAACCGATACTTGTACACGGTATTCTCCTGTTGGTAAAAATTAAGCGAGGTAAACTCCAGCGTAAAAGAATTTTCGGAGGGCTCCAGCACGAGTTTTTCTACGTTATTAATACCTCGTTCAAACCACTTTCTTCCGTTATATTCATCTCCGGGCTTAATGAGCCTGTTGGACAGGTAAAAATCCAGAAAGACGAGTTTGTTTTCCTCGTTGGTCACTTTGATGGCCTCAGGATCAAACACGTTTAGCCCGTTTTTACCACCAAAAGCCAAATGGCCATTTTTGAGCCTGAGGGCAGACCGCTCGTTGAACATATCACCCTGAAGTCCGTCAGAAATATCAAAATTCTCGAAAATTGGGGCCTCATTTTCAAAATGAAGTTTGGACAGTCCCGTGTAAGTACCCAACCAGATGTTGCCATCCAAATCTTCCATGACCGAGGTAACGATGTTTTCCGGCAACCCATCTTCCTTCACAAAGGAGTCAAAATCGTTCGTCGCCCTGTTGAACCGGCTCAGACCATACATGGTACCTACCCAAATGCTATTTTCATGATCGCAGTAGATATCCAAAATGGAGTTATTCACCAAAGAGCGGTCATTTCCCTCCTCCTTGAGCAAGTGAGTCATGGTGCCGTCTGTATAGTTGTAGGCCTCTATTCCATAGCCTGTCCCTATCCAGATATTCCCATCCTTATCTTCACACAGTGAGGTGACATAGTTAGAGTGTATCCCCTGATTGTCCAGCCCAAAATGGTGAATTTTGTTAAAATCCGCATCGTACACATCTACACCACCTTTGAGCGTTCCTACCCAGATCAACCCTCTGGAATCGAGGAGCAGGTTCCAGATGCTGTTATCACTAATGGAGTTGGAATCTTCAGGGTTGTGATAATAGGCCTTGAATTTCTTACCATCAAAATAGTTCAACCCCCCAAAGTAGGTCCCCAACCAGAGCCCCCCATTAGCGCCCGGTGCCATGCTGACTACTATGTCTGAGCTGATACTTTTTGGATCATTCTCTTTGTGTCTGTAATTGGTAAACTCCCCTTTTCTCAGATCAAAGTGAACCAGCCCACCTCCATCTGTGCCTATCCAGAGATTACCCTCGTCATCCTCCACCAGGGGCCAGATGTCATTGGCATTGGGTGTTTGATTATCCGTTTGTTTATAGAAATTAAATGACACTGACTTAGGCGAAAAGTAGTTGACTCCCCCCTTGTTGGTACCTATCCACACGAGACCAGTACGGTCCTGATAGAGCGCAATGATGCTGTTGTGACTGAGTGACCTGGGATCCGAAGGGTTGTTGCTAAAGCTCTGCAACTTCCAATCAGCTTTGGAGATCATGGTGAGCCCGCCATGATCCGCTCCGATGATAATGCGCTCAGATTCGTCTTGAATGATACCTGTGACGAGGTTAGATCCAAGATCTTTATTATCTAAATGAATACAGGTGCCTACCGATGGGCGGTAATAGCAAACCCCAAAAGAGTATGCCGAGCTGTAAAACCAATAATCTCCATCCTTGTCAATGAAGACCGTCAGTCCCTGAATATTCGCGATGTGCTCGGGATAACGCATAAAGCTGCTGTTTCGCAAATCAGACACATCTGCCAGTTCTATTTCACCATCCAAATGCACGAGGGCCATATTGCCCTTATTGTCGGGTTGTACAGAGGACACATCCCGGTACGCACCTCCGTAGTGATAAATCTCTTTGGTGTCACTCAGGTATTTTTTCACCCCGATGTTATCAATCACAAACCAGAAGTTGCCCAATCCATCCTTTACCATGACGCTCAGGTTGTAATGATTGATGTCTAGCTCAGCCAGCAGCGGCCGGATATCTACATAGCTTTCCTTGTAGATATCGTAAGCAAAAACTCCGTAATCAGATTTGATCCAAAGATATCCTTCCGGGCCTTCTTTGATCCAGACGATATTTTGATCACTTAAGGAGAATGAGTTATCATCTTCATGCTCAATGACCTTAATGCTATTGCCATCATACCTATTGAGACCAGAACGGGTACCAAACCACATGAAACCCAGCTGATCTTTGTAAATGGAAGTAACGCGATTATGCGACAAACCATCTCTGGTATCCAGCTTTTCGAAACGAATCTGTGAGAACTGCCCAAAGCTGACTTGTGTAAACACCAGCCAGAAGAGCACCAACAAAAGTTTAATGTTGCGCATTTTCGTCATTTTGGGTTGGCAATGGGGTTGGTACTCAATATAATCATTTGCATTGAAAGTATCCTTACAATTTAGACGAGAGGCCTAGTTTGCAGAGAGCCTAAACATGAGCACATCATGGCCAGGAATACTCGCTTTGAGTACTTTTTTAGTGGTCCCCTGCTGCTTCCCGGACCATACATTCAATAAGTCATAAGTGTTTCGGGTAAAATCAAAGGTATAGTCAAAATCAGGATCTTTCATTGGATTTGATTTCCAATCAAAATTAAGGTCCAATGGCTCCACAGCTCGGTTCAAGAAACAAACTGCCAGGTCTCCTTTTGCCAGAGGCTTCACCCACACTTCAAAATTTTCATCATCAATGTGCTTAAACCCCTGAACCCCCAGGGAATCCTGATCGATCGCTATCACTTCCTTATTCGTGAGGATAGCGATGGTCTCCGGGGACATATTCCGAAGGTCGTTGCCGGCTATGAGCGGTGCAGCCATCATGGCCCAGAGCGAAAAGTGCGCACGATCTTCATTCACGGTCATTCCATTGCCTATCTCCATCATATCCGGATCATTCCAATGGTCTGGCCCCGCATACTTTCTAATGTCCTTTCTCATATCCAGGATCTGGAGCACTCCCCAGCTGGACCATGTGCCGTGGTTATACTCACAGTCGAAGCAGTTGTAGATATCTCCGGTGGTGCGCCACAAGTGACCAATAGGCCCAGCCCACTCCCAGGGCTGATTGTCTCCCCACTCACATATACTCAGTACTATCGGCCTTCCTGCTTCATGCAGGGCATTTCTCATGGTCAGATAAGCGCCCTCAGCTTTGAGTCCTTCTGTGTTGCACCAGTCATATTTCAGATAATCCACACCCCAGCTGGCGTACCGCTGTGCATCCTGATACTCACGTCCCCGGCTGCCGGGCCGACCACCACACGTTTGCCATCCGGCATCCGAGTAGATCCCAAACTTCAGGCCTTTAGAATGTATGTAGTCTGCAAGCGCCTTTATACCGGAAGGAAACCTGACCGGATCGGGCTGGATGAACCCAAGGCTATCCCGTTCACCATGCCAGCAGTCATCGATCACGATGTATTCATAGCCAGCATCTTTGAGTCCACTCGCCACCATGGCATCTGCGGTCTCCCTGATGAGACTTTCGGTCATATCACAAGAAAATTTATTCCAACTGTTCCACCCCATAGGTGGAGTAAGCGCCAGTCCGTCAAACTTCTGGGCACCTGCCAGAAACACGCTTAGGGTAAATATTATTGACAAGGTAGTTTTCATGGTCTCTTGAAAATTGCTGGTTGATCTAATGACACTTATTGATCTGTTCTAAAAGGCACCGCAGGTAAGCCTTCCTTGTTGTACAGATTACAGGCAGGATTGTCCGCCCAGGCATATCTGACATACTCAGGGTTGGCAATCTGATCATTCCAGACCACCACCTGGTCGCCTTCTATTTTGGCTTCTGCCCAGACAAACTGCTTGTCGGCACCCGCTATAGCGAAACCCACAGGATCCCCGGAAGTGGTCATCAAACCACTACCCACCTGATCGAAACTGAGAATGATGCGGTCTCCCTGTATTTCCTGTGAACTAAAAGATGGCCCTGAAAAAACAACCTCCTCATTGAAAACCACTTTGCGCGCCGCAGCCCATAGTCTCCTACCAACATCCTGCTTGTTTCTGGGGTGAATGTCATTGGCCTCCCCAATATCTATGATGGTAGCCATTCCTGTATTGGGCAACTGTAGTGCCTGAGTCTGAGCTTCGCGCAGTTCGGCCCACTGACTCTCCTGTGGAAGATCTTTTCTTTCCATAAAATTGGCTAACTGAACAAAGAGGAAAGGAAAATTGCCCTGACGCCAGCGAATCCTCCAGTCTTCGATCATGGCTTCAAAGAGCTCATTGTAAAGGTGGGGTTTATCAGCATTGCTTTCCCCCTGGTACCATATAGCTCCGCGAATGCCATAGCCCGCTATTGGCTGAATCATGCCATTATACAACACTCCCGGCTTCCAGTTGAACCGCTCCACTTTCGGCATGGCCGGCTCAAGGGTATTAGAGTACTTCCAATCTCCCTCAAGGCTCTGCTTCTTACCAGATGCCTCCAGCCACATCTCTCCAGATCGACCGATCCACACCCTGTTATCCCAACTGTTGCTGGCACGAATGGCAATCACATTATCTCCCTTTCGGGCAATATCCGGAGATATTTCCACTATCCCTGTGCTGTCCTGCCAGCTTTCTTTTGATACCAATTGTCCATTCATAAAAACCGAACACAGCTGGGTAATCTCACCCATATAGAGCCGCACTCCTTTGGCAGACTTCAAATTGACATGCTTTCTCACCCACACAAAATCCATAATAGGCTCCTTGTTCGGCAATGAGACCGTCTTCCACGCTGAATCATCATACTCCACCAAATGAGCTCCCAAAGACATGAAAGAGGTTTCATCCCCAATCAACTCCCATTTAAGCTTTTCTCTATCATCATTGGCCTTCTTCAGTGCTTCCCAATCTATAGTAGCATCCAGCATTTCGGCTGCTGTCTTTTCATACCCGGGCACTTCCAATAAGCGCTCGGCTGAGGTCCAGGCCTCAGCAGGAGTGCCGCCCCAGTTGCTCTGGATCAGCCCCACGGGTACACCTTTCTCCAGGTGATTGCTCTTGGCAAAGAACCATCCTACAGCGGAAATATCTGCAGCGGTTTTCGGGCCCGCGACTCTCCACTCTCCTCCACTGATATTATCCTGAGGTGATAAAGCCAGTTCTCTGGGTACATCAAAAAATCTGATCTGAGGATAGTCACTATCCGCGATCTCAGCTTCCCAGTTATTAATCTTTCCCCCTAGCTTCCACTCCATATTGGACTGGCCACCAGCCACCCACACATCACCAAACCACACATCTGTCAGCTCTATCCGAGTGGATGCCTTCACCGCTACGGTATAGGGCCCTCCTGCTACATGAGAAGGGTAAAGAACCTCCCATTTGCCTTCCGGACTTGTTTTGGTCGTCACGGCAAATCCATCAACCTCTACAGATACCTGCTCATTAGGTGCTGCCCATCCCCAAAATCTGACATTTTGATCGCGCTGGAGCACCATATGATCCCCGAAGACCTGAGGTAGCACAAGCTGAGCCTCAGCCCATGAGGGCATCACAAGCATAAAAATTACGATGGTTAAAGGTCTGAACAATCTGATCATGGCTGTAAGCTATTACTTATCACTACTCTTTAGGGCTTTTCCTTGCTTGTAAGGGTTATTCATGTCTTTCTCAAAGTAAGTCAAAGGGTCTTCGTCAAACTTCTGAAAGTCCGGTACACTGGGGTGCCCGGCATAGGGAGCGTAATGGTGTGTGGTATTGGCATTGCGCCATACCAGCACCCATGCAATGTCTATTTCCTGGTCGTTGGCTTTGATGGGGTTCAGAATAATCTCCGTAAACCAATCGGGCTTAGTCACACCCTCCAGGCCCGTCTCTGTCAAGGCTGCCACTTTTCCTTTTTCCCGGGCTATTTTAGTAATTAGTTTGAGGCTCTGAATGAAATTTTCCTGCTGCTGCTCCGGGGTATTCGGGCCACCAATGCGGCCTACATCTCCATAGTTATCTATGCCAATGATGTCTACATACTCATCACCAGGATACCCATACAGGTAATTCTGCTCAGGAATGGTATCTAACCGCAGGCGGCTCCTGTCTGGTGAAAAGGCATAAAGCAAGTGATGGATGTTCTTTTCATTTTTGAGGTAATCAACTGTAAACTGAAAAAGCGCTATGTACTCTGCTTCAGTGCAGTTGCCTTTTCCCCACCAAAACCAGTCTCCATTATGCTCATGCCAGGGTCTGAATACGATGGGGATCCGTGTGAATGTAGTTCTCATGCCCTCGAGCATCTCGGCTAGGAGATCCAGTTGTTCTACAAATTCGGCATGCTTGGATCCTCCCGGCAAAATATCCGCCACCGACGGGGTTTTGTCCCAGCTGTTAGTACCAGTAGTCAGGTTGTCCAGATGCCAGGAAAGGGTATTGATCGTACCCATTTTGTAAGCCTTCTTTATCCATGTCTTCATATTACTGAATCGGATGTCATCCAGGTTGCTTTCGCGATCCAGACGGCTTCCTACATCCCAGCCATGCACCGCCGGGAAGCTTCCAGCGGTTTCCTTCACATCCGAACGTCCCTCCTCCGCCTTCCAGCCCACTCCATAGGCCTGATCATCCTGATGACCAAACATGAAGCCTTGTGAGGAAATCTCATGCAAATTGGTAAGTAGGTTTTGCGTTTTTTTGGTGGCCTTTTGATCAATAGGCGTCTGGGCAGATAATGATAACCCAAGCAATAGAAAAGATAGGTTTGAAATGCGCTTTTTGTAGTTCATCGCTGGTTAATAGTCACTGAAAATATTTCAAAATGAATGATCCAATACTCCGCTTTCATATGAAGTTTCAAAAAAAAGAGCCATCGAATGGCTCTTCTTTTAAAAGGTAAGTATGAAGAGGATACTATCGTATCAACTATGCTAATATTATCAATAACAATTGCGCTTTATAATTTATGAACATTTGATCCCTCTATTAAAGCCTTTTGATACGCTGACCTCACCGTGAAAGCAAAATAACCGATGCTCAAAGTTCCTTTCAGGGCAAGCGCCTGTACAGTTCCAGCAGTGCGCGACCATTGTGGTAGGGGCATTTCCAGGGGCCTGCTTTGTCTTCATCCAAAACCACCTGCCCGGTCCTGGTCACTCTCCAGTGCCACTCGCCTTTGGGATCGATGAGTCTGGATTTGATGAAGCTCCAGGTTTTCTCAGCTTCCGTGAGATAACGCTCTTCTCCACTGATCTGCCAGGCATTGATCAAACCCACCAATGCCTCCGCCTGTGGCCACCAATGCTTGTCCGTATCTGTCAACCCCTCCGGGCCGGCTTCATTCATCAGACCACCATCATCGTCCATGCCCTCCAAAGATGCGTCAGTCATCTTCAGCGCCAGCGCCCTGGTAGAGGAAATAAGGCGCGCATCCTGATGCACCTCAGCTGCCTCACACAAGAGCCAGCTCCCTTCTATGTCATGACCAAAGGATACTTCGTGCGATTGTAGCTCCCATTGATCATTGAAGAATAAATGGAAGTGATTGGTGTCTGAAATAAACTTTGTGGACATTAACTCCATCAGATTCTGAAGGGCCTTTTTCAAAGGCTCATGCTCCCACACCATCAGCAAATTGGTATAGGCTTCCAACACATGCAGGTGCGTATTCATGGTCTTGGTAGCATTCATGTCCTTGTCACTCAGGCGAACGTCAGACAGTACCCCCCACTGGCGATCGAAAGCTTCAAAATATCCGTTGTCCTGTTTATCCAGGCTGTGGGTTTCCAATAGGTTAAACAAGGTCACAGCGTGCTCCAAAGCCTGACCTTTTGGAGCTATTTTATGGTATTCACTAAAGGCATAAATCGCAAACGCCTGCGCATACACCTGCTTTTTATCATTGGAAACATGCCCCGTATGATCCAGCGTCCAATAGACCCCTCCGAACTCAGAATCGATAAAATGGTCCACGATGTACTGATATGCCCTGTCGGCAACCTTTTTATGCTCGATATCTTGAGTCACCTGATAGGCCGCAGAAAAGGTCCACAGAATTCGCGTGTTGAGAATGATGGCCTTATCGGCCTTTGGGTGGAGCTGGTCATGGCCATCAATGCGCCCATAAAATCCTCCCCACTCCTCATCCACCATCCTGCTCTGCCAAAAATCCAGAACATTTTCATTCAGGACTTTATAGAGTTCGCTTTTTTCAATCATTCTTTTCTATCACTTCCTTCAGGCCTTACCTACCCTTTCAAGCAACTTTTTGGTGGCTTTGATGCCGTCTACCTCGGACAATACGTTCCCTTCATATTCAACACCCACATAGCCTGTAAACCCGGCATCCTTCACAATTTTCATCATGCGCTCATAATCAGTATGGGTCTCATTGCCTTCCTCATCAAAGTCATGCGACTTGGCGCTCACACCTTTGGCAAACGACATAAGTTCTTTCACACCCCGATAGCGGTCATACTCTCTGATGCAGTTGCCATGGCCACCTTCCACACAGAAGTTGCCAAAATCTGGAAGGGTACCACAATAGTCGCTGGCCACTTCCTCAATCACGCTACTGAGCCATTGGCCATCGGACGAATAACCACCGTGATTCTCCACGATCACATTAATTCCGTTATCCTGACCATAGGCCGTCAGTCTGCCCAGACCGTCTATGGCAGCCGTTTTCACTTCTTCGGCAGTCCCATTGCCAGCGGCATTCACACGAATGGAGTGACATCCGAGGATCTTCGCGGCATCCACCCAACCATAATGATTTTCCACCGCCTGGGTTCGCGCCGCTTCATCAGTATCGCCCAGGTTGCCTTCCCGGTCACACATGATCATTAAACTTTTCACCCCCTGATCGTCACATTGCTTCCTCAGATCTTTCCAGAATTGAAGGTCATTCTTCTTTGAGTAATAGAAGACATTCACATACTCCACCGCATTGATCCCGAAATCCCTTTTGGCAATAGTGGGGAAATCAACGGGGTTCAGTACCCCCTGCAAAACTTTATCGGGATGTTCATCCCATAGCTTTCCGAAATTTTCCCATGAGCTCAGTCCGTCCCCAAAAAATGATTTATGTAAAGACCACTGGGCCAATGAGATATTGAAAAATAGCGCTGCCGCTTTTTCTTCTGAAGACGCCTCGGCTGACTGCTCCTTTTTACCAGGGCCACAAGCAGATACAAGATTAGCACCTCCAAATAAGGCAAGTCCGGTGCTGGCTGCACCTAGGGTTTTAATTACATTTCGTCGATTGGATTTCATTCTTTTGATGGGTTTATGGAAAATTTGATTTCGTTTATTCCGAGTTGGTACGCACCTTCGGAGGATTTCAATATAAAGTATAAATCGTAAGTCCCGCTGGTATTCAACTCCATTCTTGCTTCTCTACCGGACTGGACCGGGTTCAAACCCACTTTTCCGGCCAATGGGCCATCGGGGGTATCCAGGTGCAGGGCTATTTCAACAGGAGCCACAGTTTCGTTAGCCTCTGAGAAGAAATAAGCCACGGATAAGCTACTGATGTTGGTAAGATCCACGCCACGATAGACCATAGTGGGGTTACTGCCACTATTCACCACGAATCGGGCATCTCCATTCTCTACAGGCCCCACAATGGATAGATCAATCAGCTCATCTGCCTGCTCCGCTTGCAGTACAGGTATGGACAGTGTTTTTTCTATGGTGCCTGTAAGCTTATCCACTCCGGGATTTCCATCATCTGTATAAGAAGCAGAAATACGAAGGTGTTCGTCAGTCATGCCCGTAGTGCTCAATCTCCCTTTCACACCAATAGACTCAAATTCATCCTCCACCGGATCATTGACTGAAAAGATATAGTCCACGATCTGTTTGGCAGCTGCCATGCTAAAGTCCGGGTGGCCGATCATCATACCATCGCCCCATACGCCACTTCCTCCATTGATGATCTTCTTTGCCAGAAGCTCTATGGCAATGTAATCCTGGTCATATTTCTCTGCGATCTGATAAAAGCTTGGCCCAATGGACTGTTCGTCTAGCTTATGACAGCTCTTGCAATCACTCGCCTGAATCAATTGAAGCCCTGGAGCCAACCCTTTGGTGTTTTCGGCATCCAATGCCGCCAGACTTGCAGGTGCTCTATTGTCACTTCCTTTGTATTTGGATAACCCTACCGTCACCCGGTCGGGGGCAATCCCATCACCAAGGATTCCATCCTCAACGTCTGTCACCAGTACCTCATAAACCACCGGCCTACCTGGCCAGTAGAAGGATTGATTATCAGCAAATTGTATAGACACCTGCGGAGCGGTATTGCCGGCAATCACCTGCATCTCATCGGTGGATGTGGCACCGTGCTCATCTCTGGTCAGTAACTGTACTTCATAAGTTCCCGGTTTGGTCAGGTTGATCTCATTCAGGTCACCCTCCAGGCTAAAGTTTTCAGGCCCGGTAACCTGCCAGCTGTGCGCAAGCTGGGCCCGATCATCCGGATCAGAGGATTCTTTAGCAGAAAGCATCAGCTTTAAAGGCAATGCTCCGTTGGTTACCGTCTCCGCAATACGGGCTACCGGCGGACGGTTACCATTGATAAAATGAAGCTTGATCAGCTTAGAGTCGCGGTTGTCCGTAAAATAGCCAATGCCATACTCCAGCACATAAAGTGCTCCGTCCGGGCCAAAAGCCATGTCTATGGGCGAGGCTAGAGTGGTCTGATCCAGGAATGGCTCTATGGACAGGAAATTGCCTTCTTTATCTTGCGAAACCACCTTGATCCAATCCCTCGCCCAGTCGAATGCGAAAAGCTTGTGATGGAAATATTCCGGGAATTCATACCCGTGTCTCCGGGTATTGTCATAATTATACACCTCGCCAACTCCCACAGATCGTGAGCCTTTCCCCACGCCGGGAAACTGCGCTGTCTCATCGAAAGTATAATACACCATGGCAGGCACCGCCGGAGGCAAATTCACTGCGCCCGTATTATTCACAGAAGTGTTGTTAGGTGCCGATGGATCGAACCGTGGGCCTAATTCGCCAGTTTCAAAATCATAATCGGCGTACGCCAGGTTATTGGCATTGAAATATGGCCAACCATAATTGCCCGGCCGGGTGGCAAAATTAATTTCGTCATGAGCCGTAGGCCCGCGTTCAGAAGTTACGTTACCATCAGGGCCCACATCTCCCCAGTAGAGCCATCCTTTGTCTTGATTGATCGCTATAGTAAAGGGATTTCTGGCCCCCATAATGTAAATCTCTGGCAGGCCCTCGGTGGTATCTTTAGGAAACAAATTGCCCTCCGGAATGGTGTAAGTACCGTCTTTCTCAGGGTGGATTCTCAGGATTTTGCCTCGTTTATCCATCGTATTGGAAGATGACTTTTGCGAATCAAAAGCCGAGCGACCAGGTCGTTCATCGAGTGGAGTAAAGCCATCTGATGCTCGCGAGAAGGTATTGTCTCCTGTAGCGATGTACAAATTTCCTTCACGGTCAAACTCCAGGTCACCTGCCGAATGGCAGCACTCATCCCGCTGGGTGGGAATTTCTAGAATGACCTTCTCTGAGTCCCTATCGAGTCCTTCCGAAGTGAAACAAAACCGTGAAACATGCTGCTTGGGCTCATCGCCAGGCGGCGAATAAAATACATACGCCCAGTGGTTTTCTTTATAATTGGGATCCAATACCATACCCAGCAGGCCATCCTCCTCCCCGGTGTACACCTCCAGCTTATCTATTTCTTCTGACTGGCCGGTACCCGGGTCATACCTGTTGATAGTACCCTTTCGCTCGATCCAATACACCACGGAGTTTTCGGTCACCACCAGCGCCATGGGTTCCCGCAAGGGTGCCACCAGCACCTCGCGAACCAGTCGATCCATCCCAGGCCTGACCCTGGTCTTTGCTCCGGAATAATCAGTAAATGAGATGCCTAAAGCAGGATTTTCTTCGCATTGAATTTGTGCTGTTTTGCTTTCTAAAAAACCTGTGATCTGTCCCCAGTTGTAGATGGTATCCCGGCAACTAAAGGTCACGAGTCCGCCAGCTTCCAGGTAGCGCTCGATGTATGAGCGCTCGTCGAAGCCCAGATCCGTCACTGGCGTGCCCAGGTATAAGTGACTCGCCTTAGTCAGTATTTTCTCATCCAGCTTCTCCACATTCGTCACAGAATCAAATGCCTCTGTCTGCAAGGTTGGCGCATCGGTAGCCCGTATCACCAGCAGCGATTCCCTGCTTTGGCAACTGCCAATGACCCCTAAGCAGATGACACTTAACAGTAGGTTAGAATAATGGGATAGCCCTTTTTGACTCTTTTTACCTATTAGCATTCAACTCCATTTTTACTTTTTGCATGAACTTCTCGTCCAGCTTATACATTCTCATGAAGCCGAACGAAATCAGCGCCCCCAATCCGGCGATCACACTAATCATGAGTCTGATCCCTAAAAGTGCTTCAGTAGTCTGCTCTACATTGGGTTCAAACCCAAAACCAGCCAATAAATAGCCAGAAATAGCCCCTCCGATGGTCCACCCAAACTTCTGTGACATGGAAGAGGAAGAAAAGACCAATCCTGTGGCCCTTCGTCCCGTTTTCCACTCTGAGTAATCAGCAATATCGGCATACATAGACCATCCCAGTGGAAGGATTATGCCCGCAGAAATTCCAATAAAGACATTCAGAATAAAAATAAGCAATAGTTGATCGGGTTGTATAAAAAAGAACAAAAAGCTGAATGCCGCTGAGATAAGGGCTGCATAGCTGAAGGTGGTTTTCTTGCCAAATCTGGCCGCCATGGGCTTGGCCAGCAGTACTCCAATAATATTGGTGCCCAACCAGATAGACATGTATGCTGATGAAAGCACCGATGAGGTGACCTCATACGAGGCACCAAAAAAGTCAAGGGTTTGATCCTTCACATAATACTTGAAATAGTAAAGAATGGAACCATCACGCAGGGAGTTGAAAATCAACACGAAAATATTGGCGCCCAGCATGATAAACCACGGGAGGTTTTTCCCCAGATCCTTTAAATCATCTTTTAGGCTGTTCTTCTCTTCTTTTGGGGGTGCCAGGCGCTCCCGTGTCCACAAAAAGGTGAGCATAAACAACACCGCAGCCACCACCGCATAGATAGAGATGGTAAACTGAAAGCCCGTAGCCTGGTCGCTGTTTTGGCTAAAGTATTCTACCAGTGAATTGGCCGTAGCAGTCACAAACAACCCACCTGAGAAAGCTCCAATAAACCGCCAAGAAGCCAATGAAGTACGCTCCACACCATCATTACTCATGACAGCCATCAGTGAGCCATAGGGCACATTGACCGCAGTGTACACCATCATCATGAGCGTATAGGTGACATACGCGTAGATGAGCTTACCATCTGCAGACAGATCTGGAGTAGAAAACGTCAACACCCCAATAATCCCAAACGGGATGGCGACAAAAAGCAAATAAGGTCTGAACTTCCCCCAGCGGGTCTTGGTGCGGTCAGAAATGAGCCCCATAATGGGGTCATTGAGGGCATCCCATACCCTGGTAACCAAAAACATGGTGCCCACAGCCGCTGCAGATATTCCGAAAACGTCGGTATAGAAGAACAGCAAAAACATGGAAAAAAGCTTCCAAAACATGGAGGAAGCAAAGTCCCCAAAACTGTAGGCAATTTTTTCCTTTAACCGGATGGGTTGATTCAGATCATTCATGATGCTTTTATTTTAGACCATTGGCCTTCAGGAAAGCCAGGTTTCTGTCGATCAATTCATTTCGGGTTTGCACGCTGGTAGCTGAGCGAAGGCCATCTTCCGGAGTGTTTTTACAATAATCCACCAACTGCTCCACCGTGGAGGTGGCCACATGCATGCGTGTATCTGACGAAGCGTAATAGATGTACACTTCACCACTGTCTTTGGCAATCCAGCCATTGGTAAAAAGTACATTGGATACATCACCTACCCGCTCATCACCCAGTGGCCCCATGAAGTGACCCGCAGGCCTGTGGGTCACTTTGGATGGATCCTCCAGGGCGGTCATGAACATGTAAAGAACGTAGCGCAAACCAGCAGCAGTATTTCTTACACCATGCGCCAGATGGAGCCAGCCTTCGTTCGTTTTGATGGGTGGCGGGCCTTGACCGTTTTTCACTTCCTTGATGGTGTGGTAAATTTTAGGGTCAATGATCTTCTCATCCCTTACACTGGCATTTTCCATACTGGACACCAGCCCCCAACCGATACCGCCACCCTTTCCGGCATCAATGAATCCATCCTGCGGGCGGGTATAGAGTGCATACTTACCTTCCACAAATTCTGGATGAAGCACCACATTTCGTTGCTGGCTACCACCCGAATCCAGATCTGCCAGTCGCTCCCACGTGACCAAATCCCTGGTGCGAGCAATGCCACACTTGGCTGTAGCCGCAGACTGATCTGCATCCGAAGCACTGTGATCTCGTCTTTCTGTGCAAAAAAGACCATAAATCCAGCCATCCTCATGCCGGGTTAGCCGCATGTCATAGACATTGGTATCCGGCTCATGGGTCTCAGGCAGTGTAATCGGGTGATCCCAAAACCTGAAATTATCAATACCGTTTTCGCTCTCGGCCACTGCAAAAAATGACTTCCGATCATAGCCTTCCACCCGCACGACCAGGCAAAATTTACCATTGAATTCAATAGCGCCCGAATTAAAGGCTGCATTCATCCCCTGACGCTCCATCAGCATGGGATTGGTCTCGGGATTGAGGTCATATCGCCAGTGGATTGGCGTATGTGCGGCGGTCAGTATCGGGTTTTTGTATCGCTGATAGACACCATTGGTATCGGCCGTCGGTTCATTTTTGATGCTTAGAAATGCTTCGTGATCGGCTATTAATTTCTTTATTTTATTGAAAGCGTCGCTCATAAAAAAGTAATAGATGTAATGGTCTTATTTGTTATTTTTTTTTAAAGGCACACTGAAGATGATACTTTTTCATCAGTCTGATCCATGCATTAATCATTTGGTACCTACATTTTAATCAATTGATGTGCTGTTCACGGAGGTTCTTATATCCCCTCAATCCAGCAACGACAGCATTTTAAGTGCATATCTTTCACCTAATTCTCTGACACCCTGAGAATCGAAATGAATACTGTCTGACTGGGCAGTGCACCCGCTCGATGGTATCACATGGGCAGTGGGAACTGTTTCAGGCAGCGTAGCAATGATCTCATTCATACTGGCGCACACCCCACCCTGATCTGCATGCACCACCTCTCCGGCCAGCAAAGGCACCGTTTCTGCATCCAAAGACAAATCAGTGAGCATGTTTTCATAGATGGTTTTCACATAAGCCGGCCATTGGCTATTGCCAGTATTGGTCTCTCCCTGGTGTAATAAGATTCCTTTGATCACTCCATCCTTTTGCGCTTTTTTAGCCAAATCAATAAGACGCTGGTAGGGATTCCCTCCATAACCGGCAATCTTATTCTGAAACCAATCTTCGGGATAGGTATTGACGTAATTCTGATACTGATCTTTGTCAAACAAGCGAATATCACAGCCTCCAATCGCCACGGAGATAACGCCTACTCTGATGCTATCCGGGAGATGATCAGTCATCGTTCGCCCAAAATAATCTGCAGGAGACAGCCCTACACTGCACTGAGACAGGGGTGGTATGGCGGTATCCCAGCGACCTTCAGTCCGGCCCGGGTTAGTACAAGTCATAGGCTGCATCATCTGAAACCGCTCTTTCCCCACTCTATCCTGTGATTCTATTTTGGCTGAACCTTCCATGTTCGATTGGCCGAAGCACAGATAGATATGAAAATTCGGATCAAGTGATATTACCTTCTCTGTAGGTGGGGTCTCTGGTTCCTGCTCCATGTCCTCAGTTTTTTCGCACCCATAAAATGGCACGGACATCAGACTACTCAACAAAATCAAAATAGTCATATTCATTTTACGCATTGTCATCATTCTTACGATCTAAAATAAGTCAATCGGCAAACTGCCTTCATAGTGTCAATTTGACTCAATTATTTATCGTCTGAAAAGTTCATCATCATTTCACACCCCAATTTTGATGAATCGATACCCGATAGCGATAAAACCTCATCTATGTACCAGAAAAATCTCTTTTTACCAGCCAGGCATCTCATCTCTGGTGAGCACCCTTGGGTGCTCGTACAATGCCCTGATTTCAGGTTCGGAATTGCGCTCTTTGACGAGCTCCGCCCACGGCATGAAGAAGATCCATCGTGGTTGCTCCTCCAGTACCTTTTCAGAAGGTATCTTCATACATTCTCCGATTGCCATTGGCTTATCCCCAACGATGGGCAGGATGTAATCATACCAGGTCTTCTCATAACCTGAATCATATATATCAAAAGCAAAAACATCCCAATACGCTTCTCCGGGATTATACTCCTGAAAATCGCGACTCATATCCTGCATGTCCCACACCCAAATCAGGTTGGTGAGTCCTTTCTCTATCTCAAAATAGTCATGAGTCTGGCGGTAGAGCTCAGCAGTTCCTTTGGGGCCTTTTCGACCAGCCCACCAGAAAAGCTCCTGATTCATCTCGTGAAAAGGCCGGAACATGACCACCACTCCCTTATCCTCCAAATACTGAAGGTATACCGCAATGTCATCCATCCGTGTTTTCCAGCGCTTGTTCAGGTCGGTACCTTCGGTGATTAGTGCTTGCCACTGCTCGTCATCCAGCTGTGCATTGAGCAAGCCTGGATCCCAGCCACAGGGTTCACCCATATCCGGTGGACATCCATGCCACATCAGGTTGATAAGGGCTCCATTGTTCCACTGCTGTTCTGCTTCTTTGACCATCTTCCACCGGTTATCTATATTTTCCTGCTGAAAAAGGAAATCTCCGCTCCAGAGAGCCGGATACTTGCCCGTGGTAGCCTGAATGTAATCGGTCCATTTGGCAGGCTCAGCATTGGGCTCTTTGTTGTGCTGCCCGGCGATGATCTGCTTTCCTGAGATACTGTACAGGTAGTCCAATACCTTTTGTTTGTCTTGGGCCTGGCTCATAGATGTCATGAGCATCAACAGGCACCATGTCAATAATTTTTTCATTCTTAATGGTTCAAAAGTTTATGATAGACCAACCAAAACCCAGTGCCTACCCTTGGTCACAAAGCTGATTTTGATTGGTCTATTGTGATCCTACTCCTTGATCAGCTTACCAGAAGCTGCCTGTCTGCCGGCCTGAAACTGATAATAATAGACTCCACCGGGCACTATACCCCCTGATGCGGTAGCGCCATCCCAAATCACGCTCTTAGCCCCTGTTAGGTGATCCACATTCAATGTGCGGATCAGGCTGCCTGAGACGTTGAAGATGTTCACTCTAAAATCTGTTTCACCATCCCAATCTATCGGTATGGTCACAGATTCGGTAAATGGATTGGGATAAGCTGCGGTAGCATCTATGGCTACCTCAAAGACAGGCTCTGATGTCCGAGAACCTCCTGTAGGTGTGATCGCCCACCAGTTGATATTCCACCCACCACTGAGCGCCTTGATGCCAAAGCTTTGGGTGCCGGCACTGAGCGTAACATTTTGATAGATGGTGGTCCAGGTTTGCCAACCTCCTGTAGAGGGTACCGCTATACTCCCGTAGACAGTGCCACCGCCAGCTTGCTCCAGCTGGATACTGCCACCGCCACTCGGGCTGGCCACCCGATAGGCTATGCTGTAGGTACCTGTAGAAGGTATGCTGATGTTGTTGAACGTCATCCAGTCTCCTGCATCTATCCAACCGACATTTAAATTACCCCCATCAGGATCGCTGGTAGTTTCAGTCTGCACTCCACTCATATTGTCATAGTCCTCCGCCTGGATGTACTGGGGCCCACTGCCCCCATTTCGCCAGGTACCGGTACCCTGCCATCCCGGCATTTCATCCAGTACGAGCACCCTGCCCGACCAGTAAATGTCCTGAATCTTCTGATTGGAATTATTGAAAGTAAGCTCCGACCAGCCCATAAAGAATGTCCATAAAGGTTGCTGGCTTAAAAGGTTAACCGCCGGCAGATCCTCACATTCTCCTATACCTATGGGTTTTCCATTGGCCTTATTGACCATGGCATTGTACTTGGATGTAGTATATCCATTCCCGTCAGACCAATACATGTCCATGGTCAGGACATCCCAGTAGCTGGATCCCGGGTCGTAGTTATTGAGATCGCTGGACAGGGAACCAAAATCCTGTAGGTTCCAAACCCAAATGAGGTTGGAAAGTCCCTTTTCATAAGTAAAATAATCGTGTGTGAGTCGATAGAGCGCTGCGGTACCGTTGGGTCCAGGCCGGCCTCCCCACCAAAACATACCCTGGTTCATCTCATGCAGAGGTCTGAAAAACACTTCCACTCCTGCATTTTCCAACTGCTGGAGAAAAGTAGCAATCTCGTCCATCATGGCCTTCCAGTTGTTATTGAGGGTGGTGCCATTAGTCAGAAGGTTATTCCACTGGGTGTTGTTAAGGTAGCTTTTTACATCACCACTGCCTGAGTCCCAGTTGCAAGCCTCTCCACCCACGGGATTACAAGCATGCCACATCAGGTTGATCATGGCACCATTATTCCATTCCGTAATTACCTGATTGATCATGGCTTGCCGGTCATCGATTTCCCAGGACTCAAAAAGAAAGTCAGAGCTGTACAAACCGGGCCAATCTCCAAGTATGCCGTTGAGCTGAGTACTGTACTGATTGGGGTTACTAATCGGCTGCCGGTTATGTATTCCGCCGATGGTATTATTCCCCTGGATACTGTACAGGTAATTGAGTGATTCGTAGGGTGTTTGCGCGTAACTGATATTAAAACAGAGTACGCAAAGACAAGCAACTAATAATGCTTTCATGATTTTTAGGGTTTGGTTAAAATTTCAGTTTTATAAGCCACGGCACATGAGTGCCTGACTACTTCACCATCACACCTTCTGCCATCTGATACATATCCGGCAGGTCTCCACTAAAAACGGTAAATGAGCTATTGTAAAAATCCACGAAATCAGCCGCAGACTTATGCCCTGCCCACGGGCCATAGTAATGATACCCTGAATGAGTAGGGTCATATTTATTCCTCCACATCACCACGAGGCTGATCTCTTTCCCGATGATGGGCGTCAATATTTGTTCGGTCCAGTACTTACGGTATTCCTCACCACTGCCATCACGCACACCTTCTATTCCGGTCTCTGTTACTCCACAGGGTTTTTTCTTCTCTTTGGACAACTGCGCCAGGTTCTTCACATTGGTAGACAAAGCATTGGTATTGGTCCCGTGATAGCTGTCCATCCCAATAAAGTCTACATAATCATCCCCCGGCCATCTGTAGAGTAAATTATCTACCGAACCCACTCCATCCAGCTGTGGCGAGATGGCAAAAATGAGGTTGTGAACGCCCTTTTCTTTGGTCAAATAGTCGACCGTAAATTGCCAAAAGGCAATGAATTCAGCCTGCGTCGTGCAGGTCCTTCCCCACCACGACCATGTTTGAGTATGCTCATGATAAGGTCTGAACAAGATGGGGATGTGTTTCCCATCTGCATCCTTCAGGTCATTGACAAAATCGGCCAGCCGATCCAGCCAGATTTTGTATTTGACATGGGTCTCACTCCCAGACTCCAGGATACTTTTGACCACCATGGTATTAGAATTGTCCCAGGAATCACCACCTGTGAGCGGATTATTCAAATGTGCACATGCGGTAATTACCTCACCCCTTGCCCGGGCCTCCAGTATGGTTCTGCGTCGGTCATCGTTCAGGTCGCTGGTTGAATACCTGTCGTCCATGATCTCGGCAAAGTCCACACTAAAGACTGCTGGATAATCTCCACAAACTTCCTTCACATCCGAGCCCCCGGCATCCGTATACCAGTCACGGCCATAGATGAGGTCATCATGGTGTCCAAACATAAAACCCTCAGCCTGAATCTTCCACAGATTGGAATAAAGCGCTTTGGTCTCCACCGTGGCTTGTTGATCTACAAGCGTAAGGGTAACGGTATCCACTTCTTCTGGCTTGGTTTCTGGCTTAGGATCATCCTGAGCCGTGCAGGCGATAAAACCAAACAGAGGTAAAAGGAAATATAAAAGTTTCTTCATTTTTTTGGTCATTTGAGCGCTAGCCATAAATTCATTTCATCATAGACACCAGTCCTGCCCCGCACCGAAGTGCGGGACCAAAACGGGTAGTCAATTGTATGAAGAAGTACTGCTTATTGCTTTTCAAGATCTATCCAGAATCTCCTGGGTTTCTTCACAAACTTGTCATAGTCGCTGTAGATCTTATCCCAGTCATCGGTGCCATTCAGGTTGAAGGCAAATGCATGACCGGTAGTGGTTTTGGACAAGCCATTGCCAAGGTCCTCTGTGGTATTGGTTTCGATAAACGACCCACTGGTGGTGGTTCCATCTGCAAATGTGAAGGTGATCGTACCTGTGGCATAGTTTCTAAGCCACTCTCCAGCTCCTGCAGGAACCTTCCTGTAGAAATGGTTGATGTCTGTGGGTGGATCCAGTACGAATGAAAAGTCTGCGTATAATCCATCCGCTCCTGCATCATTTACGATAGTCCCATAGGTATTACCATCCTCGGTAATCCCAGTCAACTCCAGCGTGAAAGAATTGTCCAGCTCAGCCTGTGGCCCGCCGGTTTCTGGCCAAATCCATGGCTTATCGGTCATGGCCAACACTGCTCCGCCACCATATTCCGGTCCGGTACCACCGTAGACAATGAGATTAGAAACCTTATAAGTACCCAGGATGCTCTCCTGAAAAGAATCCACCGTGATGGTGTACACCCTGGACTTTCCTGTAGGTGAAGTCACCGTCATGGAGGCACTCTGATCTCCATTTTCAAAATTAAGTGCATCGCCTATGCCCACTGACCCGGTGGCCCCGTATGACAGTTGCAGACTACTAACTTTGATCTGACTCAGGTCTGGCACTGCATCTACATTGATGGTGAGTTCAATCACACCCGTAGACTCATCGATCCGAACGATCTCAGCTTCACCTACCTGATTTTCGAACTTAATGTTCAGCACGCTGCGCTCGTTGTTCCAACCTCCCTCTTCAAAGTCTGCAAAGGGATCCTTCACACAAGAGAATAAGGACAATACAAGCACCGCTAACAATATATTTGATATGAATTTCATGATAATATGCTTTTGCGTTGATAATTATAAACCCTGGTTGAGATCAATCTCTACCTGTGGGATCGGGTAAAAGGCTACCTCCTCGTCTGTGAGACCAGATGCTTCTTCCACCAGGTCGTTCACCACATTGAACCTTCGCAAATCATAGAGCCTATTGCCCTCAAAAGCCAACTCCCAACTACGCTCATTCCAAACGGCCTGTCTGAAATCTTCCATAGAAAGACCAGGAGTCAGACCACCAAGACCCGCACGACCTCTGATCTGGTCCACCAGGGCATAGGCCTCAGGAGTAGGCCCTACAGCCTCGGCATAAATAAGTGCTACATCAGAAAATCGAATGAGATAGGGCTTGGTGCTGGTTTTATCCGTGATAAAGTGTGGATCTATGTACTTTCTGGAAAAACGATAGGGCATAGAGCCTGGGTAGGAAGCGATTTCATTGCCAGCTGCATCATACACCGCATCTACGAGCAGTAGCTGTCCTCGCTGATCGGTCGCATCGAAGGTATTGTAAAAACTCTCCTTGGTTTGAAATACGCTCCATCCATCGTGAGAAACTGTGTATGAACCATCATTATTCTCCAGGTAGATATCGCCACCAGCTATGTAAGGAATAAACAGCTTAGAGATTTTTGAATAGTCTCCTTCAATGGTTCCTGATCGATCCATGGACATCAGGAAAATATGCTCCGGACCCTTTGGCTGATCCACATCGTATATATCCAGCAAGTCATCGTCAAAACCATAGACCGACTGGCCGTTGATCACCTCTGCAGCAAAATAAGCCGCACTGTCGTACATGGCATTGACCTCTCTACTCAAATCCCCGTATAATGGCACGTTGTGAGCTTTGGAAGAGGCCATGTGCAAGTAAGTCTTAGCTGCCAGAGCCTGAGCCGCCACTTTATCCGCCCGGCCTGTAGCCTGATTGACCGTGAGCAACTCCGCTGCCTTACGGCAATCTGAAAGGATCAGGTTATATACCTCATCCAGATCCACAGCCAATGGTGCTGAAGTTTCATTGAGTGATGCCACCAGGGTGGTGTGCATAGGCACGCGACCAAAGTTTCTGACCAGATTGAAGTAGTTCCACGCTCGCAGAAAGTGGGCTTCTCCCAAGTATTTGCCCTTCAGGTCTTCCTCTATTGGCGACTGAGGAATCACATCCAAAATCGCATTGGATCTATTGATAGCGATGTAGGCATACTTAAAGAAATTCACCAGGCTCCTATTGGTAGAAAAATTGGCTACTTTCCAGTTGTTAAGATCCTGCGCATCAGGACCTTCGTCTGCCTTTGGCCCGCACTCATCTGTAGGCATATCTCCCAGTAAAAACACTGTTCTGGAATACTCCAGAAAAGTAAGAGCATCGTAGGCATAAGTGATGGCCGCTTCTGCGTCTTCGGCTGAGTTGTAGAAGTTATCTTCAGAGTAAAAACCATAAGGTTCTTCACTCAGATCACATGCATTGGTCATCAAAAGACCCAATATAATGATGGTATAATATCTTAGTTTCATCGTTGTGTCTCGTTAAAATGTCAAATTCAAACCCAATGTCCATTTTCTAAGGCGAGGATAACCTCCCCAGTACCTTCCGTCCGTCCCCACTTCCGGATCATATCCGTTGAATTTGGAGAAAGTATAAAGGTTGGACGCATTCATAAACACACGTGCTGAAATGGCCGCTGGCAAATTAATGGTGTATCCCATGTTCAGGTTTTGGATTCTCACGAAAGACCCATCCTCTAACCACCAATCTGAAAACTTAGTCTGCCGACCATCTTTCAGGCTCGGATATTCGTTGGTAGGATTGTCAGGCGTCCATCTGAAAGGCACTATACTTGGCTGATTAAATGCCTGAGTATTCAACACATCATTTCCAAAAACACCATTGAGGAAAACACTGAAGTCAAAATTTTTGTAACTGACGCTCAGGTTCAAACTTCCCATAAAGTCCGGGTTGGGGTCGCCAATGATGGTACGGTCCTTTTCATCAATCACCCCGTCCTCGTTGATGTCCACATATTTAAATTCTCCGGGCTGTGCCAGGTCTCCTTCCAGGCCGGCTTCCACGCCCTCTTCCAATGTCTGTACGATACCGTCCGTCTGATAGCCGTAAAATACATTCACTGGCTGCCCGATGGCCAGCAGATTGGGGAATCCCCTGAACATTTCCAGGCTATTGCCAGAATACTGAAACTGCATGTCCGTATTAGGATCTGTGATGAGTCCTGATTCCTCAGCATTTCCAAGGCTGGTCACTTCATTTCTATTGCGATAGTAAATCAAAGTAGCACCTATATTAAGGTCTCCTCTGGATACAATGTCCCCATCGAGGGTGAGCTCGATACCCTTGTTTTCAATAGATCCATCATTGATCCACATCCTGTCATATCCTGAGGAAAGGGGCAGGATCCGCTCCTGAAGCAAGTTATCGGTGTATTTCTGATAGTAATCAAAAGTAACCCTCAGTCGGTTCTGGATGATGGCCATGTCTACACCGAAATTGGCCTGAGCCGTAGTTTCCCACTTCAAATCAGGGTTGGGAATACCCCCCCAAAGCACTTCTATACCGTCCTGACCAGTTCTACCTACTTCGAGTCCCGGACCAATAGCTGTGATCCAGCTTCCGTCGTTGTAGTAGTTGCTAATTCCATAGCGGCTGAGTGTCTGGTAAGGTGAAATTCCCTGATTTCCTGATACACCGTAGCTAGCCCGAAACTTCAACTGATCAAAAAAGCCCATTCCGCTGATAAAGCGCTCTTCGTGTGCTTTCCAGCTAATAGCGCCTGATGGAAAATAGGCCCACTTATTGTTGGCACCAAACTTAGACGAGCCATCCGCTCTGGAAGTGAAAGTCAGGAGGTACTTGTTGTTATATGCGTATGTAGCTCTGAAAATACCAGAAACCAGTTTTGATTCGGTTAGACCATTATTTACCGTATTCAGCTCGGGGTTTCCGGCTGCCAGGTTTTGATTTCCCAGGGTTTCATTTACAAAGTCAAATGCACCCAGATTGGAAGTTCTGGACATGTCATCCTGATAAGAGTAACCCAACGTGGCAGTGATTTCATGCTTGCCCTGTACTTTGCTATAATTGGCAAATGTCTCCGTCACAAAGGTATTTGACTGCCAGTTGCTGATATAAGCGGCACCGTTGTTGAACTGTCCGGCCTGTGTGTAGCGCTTTGGTTGATACTGATCATTGAGGCTATTTCCAAACTTATAGTTGAGCCGGGAAGTCACAGAAAGTGAAGGAACGATCTTCCACTCAAAATCCAAAAATGAAAGTACATCCAACGTTTTAGAAACATTGACTCTATTATCTGTTATGGCTACCGGATGATCAAAATCGTTGTTATTGAGCAGGTAATAATCACCAGACTCATCATACACTGGGAAAATAGGGTTCCTCCAGTAAGCGAGGCCTCCGTTGGCATTTCGCTTTCCGTGGGTAAGGATGTTGGAGAAAGTCACTTTCAGGTTATCGAATACTTTATGACCTATGCTCAGGTTGTAGTTCAGCTTGCTGTACTCATCCTCTATCTGCACACCCATATCCGTGAAGTAGTTTCCGCTCAAATTGAAGTTTGTCTTTTCATTGGAGCTGGAGATGTTCACACTCGTGTTATTGGAGACCGGGGCATCTCTAAAAACGATTTTATCCCATTCGGTATAGTAAGGCCACTCCCCAGACTCCAACTCCTCCACAGAAGGATAGTAAATTCCGGATGGAGAAACCTCACCGATGAAAATAGCAGGAAAACCACCATTAATCCTGGATTCATTATTGAGCTGAGCCATCAGCTCAGGTTTTCTCCACAGGTTGAGCTTGGAAGTGAACTCTGATACCGTCACCTGCTGCTTCACACTGATGTGTGTCTCGCCGGTCTTGGCTTTGCGTGTGGTGATGAGAATGACACCATTGGCACCCCGAGAACCGTAAATAGCTGAAGCCGAGGCGTCTTTTAAGATATCCACAGACATGATATCCGCAGGGTTGATCTGCTTGAGGTCACCAGCATCTCCCAGGGGAAACCCGTCTACCACCACCAGTGGTGAGTTGGACCCTCTCAGTGAGCTTCCGCCCCTGATCCTGACAGTGGCCCCTGCACCAGGATCCTGCGATGAATTAATGATTTGCAAACCTGCTGCCCGGCCCTGGAGTATGGTCTCCACTGAGTTGGCAGGGATGTCTTTGACTTCTTCCAGCTTCACCTGAGCCACAGATCCGGTGAGGTCGCTTTTCTTCACCGAACCATACCCCACTACCACTACTTCTTCCAGGCTGGTAAAGTCCGGCTCCATGCGGACATCTATCACTGATCGACCCTCCACGGGTACCTCTATGGTCTGAAAACCCACAAAGGACACGATGAGTATGCCTCCCTCGGAAACATTCAGCTGGTAATTGCCCTCCACATCAGAGATGGTACCATTGGTAGTCCCCTTCTCCAAAATGGTAGCTCCGGGTAAGGCATCGCCGTATTCGTCGGTGATTTTTCCGGAAACATCAGTTTGCTTATTGATGATCACCTCAATAGGCTCTGTTATTTGCCCCTTTGCTTTGCTTATACTAATCGTTTGATTCACCTGCCTGAAATGAACTCCGGTCTGTCCGGACACTTCCAACAGCAGGTCAGCAACTGCCGCACGCTTTCGCGAAAGCGATAAGTCCACATTTTCACCCAAACTTTTATCTGTATAGAAAAACCTGAAGTTGGTCTGTCTCTCAATGTCCTTCAGCACCTCATCTAGTGAGCCCTCAGGAACATTCAGCTTAATAAACACATCTTTGACACTCTTCACCTGTCCTGCCACCGAATCGGCCAGAATAGAGGACATGGTAAGCACCAGGGCCATAAAAGTGTACATAGAATATTTAGTAACCATAATGATGGTTTGAAATATGTATTTCATATTTTTGTTAAGAGTTAATTGAACATTAGGTCAGATTGGCAATCATGAAAGCGACAACTTTCTGTCATGCTGATTTTGATGATTTCAACCGGGGATTTACCACAAGTCCCCGGATTTTTTAGAGAGTCATTTTTTCTTCATACGCATCATTTTTCGTTGAATTCAAGTTTCACTTTTTTGCCTTCCAGCTGATATCTGAAACCAACCGAATGGCTGAGTATATCCAGGACATTGGACAAATATTCGTTCTTCTGGAAAGTACCAGAGCATTTGATAGAAGGTAAATCCCCGAAAGCCGATATATCTACTCCATACCAGCGCTCCAGCGTTTCTACTACCTCGTTCAGGTCGGTCTTGTCAAAGTACAGGACTCCTTCCTTCCAGTAGGTGACAGCCAGTAAATCTGCTTTCCCTTTGATAATAGATTGATCTGTTCCCAGTGCCGCTCTCTCTCCAGGAGTGAGGTAAACGATCTCATTGGAATTGTTTTTTTCTACTTTGACCTTTCCGGTGACCAGAGTTACTTCTGTTTGTTCGTTGTTATACGATCGTATATTGAAAGAAGTACCCAGAGCCGTAGTGGCCAGATGGCCGCTGTAAACGGTAAATGGTCGGGAGGCATCCTCTGTCACATCAAAGAAGGCCTCACCCACCAGGTACACCTTACGCCCCTCAGCAAACTCATCAATGAAAGAAATGCTACTTTCGGAATTGAGGCTGACAATGGTGCCATCCGGGAGATACACTTTAGACTTTTGGCCGGCAGGGTTGGTCTTTACTACTCGAGCCATTGGCTCTGGAGTAGAAGTAGGGCCGGCTTGATTGTATAGAAGTACAGAAGAAACAGCCAAAATCAGCACAGCTGCTGCTACTTTCCACCACCTGTGCTGATTGCCCTTCTTAGGAGCTTGAATGTGGCGCGATACCCCAAGGGTTCGTTCGTTGTCTTTCTTGGATGCTAATTTCTTGTACAACTCATCCCCATTCCACTCAAACTCACTTTTCCCTCTGGCCTGCCAGAGTTTATCAATCTCTGCATACACCTCCTCTTCACTTTTTTCAGACAGATACCATTCTAAAAAGTTCTCGGCTTCCTTTTGCGAAAGCTCTCCATCAAAGTATTTCCTGATTCGTGTGAGTCGATCCATTGTTTCTGGTTTACGCTACTATATAGCCTCAACTGACTCCTGATACTCACTGGCATTTTGATATTTACAATAAAATCATCAAAACAGATCAAACACTGAATTGAAAAGCAATAAATACACTAATATGATGTGATTATTACAACATAAAGATCAAGCCCACCACTCCAGGGGCAACCACCTTCATCTCAATAAGCTTCTCTCTGAGCGATTTCGTGGCCCGATAAATCTGATTTTCAACGGTGCGGGTGGAGAGTTTGAGCCGCTCGGCGATCTCTTCATTGGTGAGATGCTCGAAGTTCTTCATCATGAAAACCTGCTTCTGTTTAGTAGGAAGCTCATCTATAGCCTTGCTGGACAATTCGTCCAGATCTGAAAAAATAACATATTCCTCAGTTTCATTGCTCTCACCTGGCCAATAAGTGATGGCATAGTGCTGAAAAGCCAGAAACCTGGCCCTCTTTCTGGATTGCTTAAATACGATAGACCGAACGATAGAAATGATGTAGGCATTGAAAGAAAGTGAACTATCAAGGTTCTCTCTGTTCCGCCATATTTTCATAAAAACATCCTGCACCACCCCTTCTGCATCTTCATGAAGAAGCCCCATCTTACGGCTGATGTTGTATATTTTGCTGGCATACTTCTCATATAGCTTACTATAGGCATACTCGTCACCACCACGAAGACGTGTCACCAATTCGCTATCACTACCAAATTTCACAGAAAATGCCACCAGCTTTTAAGAAGATTAGGATTTGACCCTCTAAGCTGGGGCATTTTTTTTCAATTTCAAAATCCCTTAAAACTGAATGTGAAATTTTGGATTCAACTTTCACTGTCAATTATTGAGGGCAAAACAAAAAACCATCGAGCTGACTGGCTCGATGGTTTTCATTACAAATAGACCAGTTGTTCTGCTTTCTCTGGCACGGAGAAAAGATAAAGCATCCTGAAAGAAGCCAAGGATTAGTCTTTACTATCATCTGAAAATTCTTAAAAAGATAGATCGGCACCAGCAAGCAATTTCTACTTGAATAGTAAATACTATCCTGTTATTCTGAAACCTGTTTGGGCACAATTATCTGATCAGCATCCACTTTAAAATCATAGCGATTCATCTTTCCATTCCAGGTTTTTATTACAGGAACAATGCGGGTCCTTCTTGGAGTCACCTGATGCTCGCTATAGTGTACGTGATATACATAATACAACTCGCCATCAGGCCCATTAAATAAATCTCCATGACCAGAACCATTTTCGCCTACGATAGACCTATGCAAAATCGGGTTACCCTCATTTTTGATCCATGGCCCGTACGGTGAGTCTGCCACTGCATAACCCATAGCATAGTCAATGTTCATGAAGTGATTGGCCGAATAGAACAGATAGTATTTATCTTTTAGCTTAATCACCGTTGGCCCTTCCATGATTGGATCTGATTCGTAATTGGGTGTTGCCTCCCAAGGCTCTGTCTGATCAAAACATTTGGTAAGTGTCTCTGGCTTGATCACTCCATTCTTTAGGTCAAATTCCGCTACCCAGAGGAAGTTTCCATGGTCGAATCGAACATGATACAAATAATACTTACCATCATCATCTTTGAAAATGTAGGAATCAATATTTTTCTCCGAGCCATCGATTGGCCCTACTTCTCCCTGTCTAAACGGCTCCATCAGAGAATGGGATTTTGTTAATACCGTCTGCTCATTAGCTGTATGAGTCAGGTAGTAGGTAGCGCCTTCTTTCAGAATCTGTGGAGCCCAAAATCCTTTGGTTCCGAACGTTTGATCTCCCTGATTCAAAATCATGTACAGTGAGTCCCCTTGATTGCCTGGTACCACCCAGTTTTTTAAGTCTTTGGAGGTCAACACCGAAAAACCAAGGGGTGGCCTATTCTTGGTTCCCACGAGATAGTAGGTATCTTTTTCCTGATAGATTGTTGGGTCCGCCAAAAAAATCTCCTGCCTATTTTGAGCTAGCAAGTGGCTTGTTGCCAGTAACATGATGGAATAAATGATGTATTTCATAATATCTCTGCTTATTTCCTATTGGTTAATCTTCCTTCTCAATTCCAAATTCATCGACCAGCTGATCATACTCCAACCTACTAATGGTTATCATACATCCGTGACGCACTTTTTCGGGAAGCGAGTATTTGTCCCAGTCAGCGAAAAAGGTATATCCCGACGCCTGGTACCAGGGGCCACTTAGACTATCAGCTATGGAAAGGCCGTAAGATACACCTGGGTACTGTTCATAATATAAGTACCATACTTCTCCATTTGGCGATGGGATCAGCATGGGTGCCTCTCTGAAATTAGGACTAATGGGATCTGATAGATTATCATATGGGCCCAATGGCGACTCAGAATTCGCTATGCGGATGGTTTTGCCAGTCACCCAATCCAAAGTTGGGTAACGCTCATCTTTAATAATCGTCCAGTATTTCCCTTCTGCCTTTCTTATGAATACATCAATGGTACCCATATCCCAAGGCAATAGTCTCTCAGGGTACGCCGAAAAGGTTTTCAGGTCTTTGGAGGTGACATAAAGTGTGCGCTGACTTGCCCAGTACCGCTCAGGATTCTCCTTTGTTCCTTCCTGATGTGGAGTATGCCAGGTCATTACATACTCACCGGAGGCCTCATCATAATAGAGCTTTGGAGCTCCTATCCGCTGCAGTGCTTGTGAGTATCCGGGGGTTTTCTTCAGTTCGGGTATATAAACACTATGTGTCTTCCAGGTGATCAGATTCTCCGAAACCCAGATATTGATATCAGGAGAGGCATCGCTCCGGTTTCCAGCAATATAATAGCGCCCGTCATGTCCTTTGGTGATATCCGGGTGCCCTTTGTAGTCTTCAAATACACAATTGCCATCGTTCAAGCGGTACCAGTGCAGACCATCGAGACTCACGGAGTAGTACAACCGACCATAATCCTCATGGGTCATGTGAGCAAAGAGATATGCTTCGTTAACGGGCTGTTCTCCCACCTCAACTTGCCCTGGTGGATCTGGCTGTTGTGCCAGAAGCGAAAAAGCACTTATGCCGATCAGCGCGACAACTGTCAGGTACTTCATTTTGGATAGATTAGTGAGGGTTAGCTGCCCTTGGGCCCAAAGGCTTTGGAGCAGCATCACCAACAAACAGGTGTTTTTTCTTGATGTCATAGTATGGGATTAATTAGCAGGTATTTCGAGTTCTTCTTCTGGTCTTACTGGTTTTCCAAAATCCAGTTGTGATTTCCATTATCCGCTACATTTGTGGATGCGCAATTGCTAGGGACAAAAGAGATCAACCCTCAAATGGTTGATCTCTGAATTCAAATTACTGGATGATGATTTTTCTCGTGATGTTGTGTTCATCATTCTTAAAATTCACAAAATAAATTCCGGCACAGTAACCTGATAGATCTATATCAGCCTGACGGGCTCCATCATTTGAGTCAAAAACACGTACATAGACGCTTTGACCTGAGGTATTGACAATGGAAACCATGGCCTGACCGGCGACGGTCTGCTGATACTGAATACTTAACCGATCAGTAGCTGGGTTGGGATAAATATTAAACCTCATTTCGGAGGATAAAGTCGCCTCTGCAGTCATTCGCTGACTACTGGCCACTGTAGCCAATGCCCAGCGTTGGCAATCGCCACCCAGCCATTGGTACTGCTGCACATTGGCGCCATCGACTGTTGAGCAACCTGCCACATCAAGCACTTTTCCCCCATTCTTGGAAACTATTCGATAATAACCCGTCTCTACCTCCTCAAATCCCCAACGCTGACAATTTGCACCGGTAGAAGTCCATTGCTGTACATTCTGACCATTCACAGAAAGGCAGCCATTTACATCGAGAGCGAGTCCACTCTCATTAGAAGTGATCTCATAAAACCCATCAGCAGTGGCACTGACAGTCCATCGTTGACAGTTAGCTCCATTCCATGACCACTGCTGTACATTGGCTCCTACGGAACTCGAACAGCCAGATACATCCAGTACTTTTCCGCTGTTTTTGGAAGTGATACTGTACGAACCAGCAGCAATTTCATTAGGACTCACCGACTCTATCAACCACTGCTGACAGGTGCCTCCAAGCCACTCCCACTGTTGCACATTTTGCCCATCAGCTGTAGAACAAGCATCTACATCCAACACTTTTCCACTATTCTTGGACACGAGCTTATAATATCCGGCACCCACCGGCTCAATGAACCATCGTTGACAGTCCGCTCCGTTCCATGGCCACTGCTGCACATTACCGCCATTGGCTGTTGAGCAGCCGTTAATTTCCAGTACTTTTCCACTAATCTGAGAGGTGATTTTATATTCATTGTTACCCAGGTATTCGAGCTTCCAGCGTTGACAATCACCACCAACCCACGGCCACTGCTGCACATTGGCGCCATCAGCAGTAGAGCAGGCATTCACATCGAGCACTTTGCCGCTATGCCTGGCGGTAAGTCGGTAAACTCCATCTGCAACAGGTGCATTGAACGGGCCGATCCCCGAATATACCCGGCACTCCTTATTGGCCAGCTGAATAATCTCCGTGCCACCCGATCGTGATACGAATTGAGTGCTGTAATTGCCACAAGGATTGGTGCCATCACTTGGTGTGAAGAGGGGTGCCGCCCGCTCTGCCCAGGGCCCAGCCCCGTTGGTACTGTTGACCATGTAAGTCCTCCCGTTTTGAGCTACTTCGCTGTTGCTACCATTGCGGAGGACCTGACCTGCTACCAATAACTCACCGTTGGTGGTACCATTATCTATCCAGGTGACTGTGGGAGCATGCGAAAAATGATTACCCGAAACAGACTCTATCCGTGTGCCAACATTGGTGGGGCTACCCCAAGCCACCCCATCAGATGAGGTACGGTAAAATGCATCACAATTATACGTGGGCCCGCATATTTCGTAGACCATTACAAAATCTCCGTTGGGCAATTTAGAAACAGTAGGCATCCCGGGTCGTTGGTTGTTATCTGCTATCCCAATATCAATCGCTTCAGCGCCCCAGGTGGCTCCGCCATCAGTAGATACTTTGTGAGCTATCAATTGGTTATATCCTGAGCCCTTATGCTCTTCCGACGCATAAAACATTACTAATCGCCCATAGTCATCTATAATAAACTCTGCCTCCCATAGGCCCGTAAGTCCGGTCACCGGAGTGGAAAAATAGCTCCAGTTGTTGCCTTGATCGGTACTTTTATAGATTTTAATGGCCCTATTGGCTGGAGCCGGACCATCATGGGCCGATACCGCCCAAAACAAAGTGCCTGCGGCTGTAGAACCCAATGTTTGGGGCACTTCGTACAATTCGCTACAGCATGTATTGGCGTACTGTGACTCTGAGATCGTGGCGATCTGGGACCAGCTCAGTCCATCATTGGTGCTTTGATAAATATGCCCGGCTCCTATCACATCGAAGCTGGCAATCAAACGGCCGTTAGCGCTCCCATTGGCAGCAAGGCGAACAAGTCGTGGATAAAAGGAGGTAACATCCTCCAGTAAAGTCTCTTGAGCACTGGCAGTGCACAGAATAAATAGTAACAGTAGTGATGCAAGTCTTCTCATCATTCTTAAGTGTTAAAAAGTGAAATAAATAATTAACCACACCTGCTATTGATAGCACACCAGGGCCTGGTGCGCCTGTTCTTAATTTCAATTCATTGTAAGGTCTTTAATCTGGTCAACCTCTTCCTGACTGTATACAGAGCCATCCTTTCGGAAAATATCGTGAAACCAAACCTCCGGCTCCTCACCACTGGCTATCGGGGTATCCCAGGCATAAATGGTGTTGGACTTGCCGGCCACCAATCCCCAGTTATATGCAGCAATGTTATGTGCTTTGAGCATCGGCATGATGTCGGCAAAAGTGCTATTTCTAGTCCTGGCCATGTATTCGGTACAGAGCATTGGTTTACCATACTGCTTCAGGGTATCAATCATTGCGGCATGATGAGCACTGTCTTCGTAATTGTGATAGGTGATCACATCCGAATTGGCCAACTGATACTTATTGAGGTCGGTAAGCGAGCTATTCCACACGCCAGCAGAAAGTGGCTGAGAGGGATTTACCTCACGCCCCCACTGAAAAATACTAGTCAAAAGTGGCATAGATCGATTGCCATAGCCAGAGTTGCCGGGTTCGTTATAGACATCCCAAAGCACAATGCGTTCATCATTAGCGAAATGCTTCATCACGTCCTTCACATAAGCTTCCAATTGCTCCGACAATTGAGGTTCGTCATAGATCAGCTGCCCGGGATCCTGCACCCAGCCGGAGTTATGTGTGCCCGTTTTTGGCTCGGGCTGCGGGCCAGCCGCATAGGTATTATTCCAGCAGTCGTCAAAAAAGACAAACATGGTGGCGATGCCATGGCCATCAGCTGTCTTTAAGTACTGTTCCATTCGGTTTTTAAAACCTTCCGGATCTTGCTCCCATGCCAGGTGATGCAGGTAGACCCGCATAGAGTTCATTCCAATACCCGCTGCCCAGCCGAGCTCACGATCTATGGTTTCCAGATCAAAAGACTCAGCCTGCCAGGTTTCCAATTGATTGATGGCCGAACTTGGGTTGAAATTAGCTCCCCGGAGCCAGCCCCACTTTTCATACCACTGATTGGCTTGTTCTTTTGACCAAACAGCTCTCACTACGGGCTTTTCGATTAATTCTTTAGATTGTTCTTTGGGCGTGCTACAGGCAAATACCACCAATATGGTGAGTAGAAACAGTAGGTTGGATGGTTTTGACTTTATCATATCTTTTTTGTTTATTCTGTTAATTTCAATGCAGACCAGGTATATGGCTGATCTGGCTTGTTACTGGATAAATTTTCGGTATATGCGGCGGTGGCTGATTGCTCGTGCAACTGTACATGGTAGCCAATACGCTGATCCATGATAGGCAGATCACCCAGTTCACCCCATGGGATTTTGGTTTCCAAGACATAACCTTCGCTGGTGGTTTGAGCAAATATGATTGTCTCAGAGTCGTTGATAGTTTTCCATAACCCATGATCACCTATACTCCATTCCAAATCACCATTGTGATAAAACCGAAAGGCATAAACACCCTCCGCCGGTGCTTCATAAGATCGATTTTGAGGGTCCAGATACAGAGAAATACCATCTGTACCACGTACCTCCTGGTCTTTGACTATGGTCCTGAGGTACAGATATTGATCATCATAGGAGAATCTGAAACGAGCCTGAGTAGCTCCTCTCCCACCTATGAATACACTATCTGCAACTAGGAAATTTTCTGGGAAATCCTCATCAGATGACACAATTGCTTTAGGAACCTTAAGCACCGCTGGTATCACCACTCCTTTGATCATCCAGACCGCTATATTCGGACCAAAAGCATTGGTAGAGCCCAATGCAATCACCTCATGATCATTGATCACCCGAATGGAGTTCCAAAGACAGGTTTTTTCCGGGTTTTCGAAATAAAATGGCCGGCTCTTACGGCCAAATGACCAGGTATTCGCATCCCCAATGGCAACCACCATGTCTGACTGATCCCATTGGTTTCGTGCTCTGAACTCGTCGCTTTGATAAGACAACAACACCTCACCTCCTGGTAGCTGTTGGACATACGGCGCTCCGGCGTATTTGGTGCCTGCTATTCTGTTTTCACCCTCAAATAATGATTTTCGCGCTGAGGCCGACCCGCCAACAGGTGCTTGTGCCCAACTACCATCTTCACTTTCGATGATCACAGGCTTAAATTCAGGGGGCAAAACACCATTATCTTCTATAGACATAACCACCCGACCGTCGTTCAGGATCAGTGGTACAGGCATGCCGTCCCGGTGTCCACTCCTGAAACTGATAGTCTTTCCGTCAGACCATGTCAGCCCATCATCGATGGAGCTAAACATAGTTATTTCCTGCTCGGCACTATTGGTATAAGGCCCCTCATTGGCGATGTACAACTGTATTTCACCATTTGGAAATTGGATCTGAGCGGGTTCCCAACATCCATTTTCGAAAGCCGTGCCTGCCTGATAAACTTCTGTATAGACCGACCAGGTAACACCAAAATCCTGGCTCATCTTGATGCGTATTCCAAACCGGCTCCCAGTGGGTGCCTGAGCTCCCGGCCGCATGTTATAAGATACCATCACCGTACTATTTTGCAACTGGAGGATTTCCGGAACGGTGGCCAGGACTCCACCCTCGGGTGATGCTATTACCACATCCTCACTCCAGGTTTCGCCCTCATCCCAACTCTTGCGACCATGTATATGACCTTCACTTTCGTAGACGACAAACCATGAATCATCCTCCAATACTGACATGCGGGCATAACCACCGTATCCTGAACCAGCTGGAGACAGCTGCTGCCGGGTGGAATAATCCCAGGCCAACCTAATCCCATGAGTAGGCTCCTTACTACCCACCGATAGCTCGGGAATGGGTGCATCATTTTTGCAGGCTACTGAAGCGAGTAGAAGTAGAAAAAACGTACTTAATTGATAGTGCATAAGGAAAAATCAAAGACAGGGTAGCCACCGAAACAGACCATGGCAAACGATCCGTTTCGGCGCTACCCTACTCTATGAGAGAGGATTCAGTGAAAATTAATATTCTGCGTGCTGATCCAGGTTCGGGTTGTTTTCTACATCCACCTGTGGAATGGGCAGTCGGTGAGACTTACCCACTACGAAATTGTTAAAATCGGGATCTCTGAGTGCAATAGCATCCACTCTCGCCTGGGTATTAAGATCACCCCATCGCTTCAGATCCATCCAGCGGGTACTTTCTCCACAAAGCTCCAGTACGCGCTCCACTTTTAGCCGCTCAAGGAAAAGGTCTTGGTCCACCCCAATAGCTGGATAAGCGGTGGCCAAAGGAAGCATATTAGCTCTGGCACGTACTTCATCTACATACTGATAGGCCTGCGCTGTATTTCCCAACTCATTGAGTACTTCAGCATACAAGAGCAGGATGTCTGCATAGCGGATCAGCCTCAGGTTTACCTGTGAGAAGTAATCCTCATTGTCTCGGTAATAATCCCGCTGATATTTCCTGAAGTAAGCATCATCAGGTCCCCACTGCCAGTCGCGACCATAGGTTTTGTCTCCGAAATCAGCCTCCAGCTCTGAATATATCGCAGAGTGTCTCAGTCTTTCATCCAAATTGCCATCCTGATCGAGTTCTTTCTTAAACTCATCCACTACCCAATGTCTTAACTGACCATCTGACCATCCAATGCCCCCAGGTGCAAAAAATTGCGCTCGGTTATTTCCCATACTGGCATTGGGTACTTCTCCATCACCTCCACCAAAATTGGCATCCGAAAACTGTATTTCGAATACGGATTCGGCGTTATTCTCATTGAGGTGGGTAAAGTTGTCTTTGAAGTTTGGTACCAATGAGTACAGCCCGCTGCCCTCCCCTGTAAAGAAGTAATCAAGAGCAGTTTTGGCGTCATTCCACATATGCTGCTGCATATAGGTTTTGGCGATAAATGCCTGGGCCGCGCCTTTGGTAGGTCTCCCTACATTGGCATCATCCCAGGAAGGCGGCAGCACGGCTAATGCTTCGGTCATGTCGGTCACTACCTGCTCCCATATCTCCGCCTGAGTTCTTTTTTCCGGCAGGTCTTCAGGGCTAGAAGGCTCTAAAACAATGGGTGCGTCCTCCCACAAATTGGCGATATTGAAGTAGTAAAACCCTCTAAAAAACTTGGCCTGAGCCAAAATCAGTTGCTTCTCGGTCTCATCCATATCGATATCCGGCACGTTGGCCAACACCTGATTGCAACGATAGATAGCCTTATAGTGATCTCTCCAGGTCTGCACCTGTCCTTCCCAGAAGTTATAGTTGATATACTGAAAGCGTGTCCAATCCGCCAGCTCTATCCAGGGACTCTTGCTATAGCCAATATCTGAGGTCAGGTCATATCGGAAATAAATCCACCTGCTCCAAAGTCCTGGCTTGTACTGCATGGCGTAGATGGCATTGACACCCAATCTGGCATCTTCGGCTGAGGCCCAAAACTGATCCTCAGTAAGTGTATTTGGATTTTTGACGTCCAACAGGTCCTCATCACAGCTATAAAGTGTCAATCCGACCACTACTAGAAATATATATTTAAGATTTTTCATTTCGCTTTGATGTTTTATTTAAAATCCAAAATTCAGACCCATAGAAAAGGTTTTCACATTGGGAAAGGCCCCCAGATCAAACCCTCGCTCATAGATACCCGGGCCTCGAAACTCAGGATCCAGGCCACTGTACTTGGTGAGGGTGATCAAGTTTTGACCGGAGATTGATACCTGCGCTGTTTCGAACCCAATGCGCTCTACCCAGGCGCTGGGCAGGTTATAAGCCAGGCTGATGAACTTCATCCTCGCAAAATTTCCGTTCTCCAACCATCGATCCGTATCACCTCTAGAATTGAGGGTGGTCCCGTAATAGGCCCTGGGCACGTCCGTATCGGGATTTTCAGGGGTCCAGGGTTTAATTCCGGCCGGGTAGTTGGAGTTGTCATCAAATCGCCCCATCAAAGACATGGGACCATTGTAGACGGTAGCGCCTAATGAACTGAACCATGTCATGGAAAACTCAAAGTTTTGGTACGACGCATTAAAGTTGAAACCAAGCTCTATATCCGCCCATGGGTTGCCCATTACTACTTTATCGTCATTTGTAATCTGGCCGTCACCATTGTGATCTACGAAGCGGATATCGCCCGGCTGTGCTCCAGGCTGAATGATCTGACCGTCGGTCGTGTGTCCCTCTATATCCTGAGTGGTCTGAAATAGACCATCTGTCTCCAGCACGTACCACATCCCGATGGGTTGTCCCACTTCTGTCACGGTATTGCCTACGTAGATGTCATTTCTACCATAGCCCAGGCTGAGCACCTCATTTTTGATAGTAGTAACATTCAGCGTGGTGTTGTATTTGAATGCTTTCTCTGCTTCAGAGTAAGTCAGTGATAGCTCAAATCCTGAATTTTTCAGCGAGGCTGCATTTACAACAGGGTTGCCCCCATCGTTACCAGTGGTCAACGTGATTGGTGCCTCTGTGAGTACATCTTTGGTCTCGGAGATGTAATATTCAGCTGTAGCGGTAAGTTTGTTTTTCAACAAGCCAAGATCCAGGCCGAAGTTCTTCTGGGTCAGTGTTTCCCATCTCAAATTATTGTTGGCCAATCGGATATTTGTTCCACCTGGTTCTATGTGCTGATCCCGTCCCATGGCGATGGTCGGAAAAGTATTGATGGTCTGCTGATAATCCCAGTAGCCAATATTGCTACTCCCCAGCGTACCATAGTTTGCTCTTAGCTTCAGGTTGCTGATCAGGCTGCTATTGAAAAATGCCTCGTCGCTGATTCTCCATGCTGCTGCCAGGGATGGAAAGCTTGACCATCTGTTATCCTTGCTTAGTCTGGAAGTACCATCCTTTCTAAACACAGCATTCAGAATGTATTTATTGTCATAGGTATAGTTGATCCTACCCAGATACGAAATCAATACTGCCTCCTGTCTAAACCCTGTAACTACTGCCTGATCTCCCTGATCCAACACGGTATAGTACTGGCCTGTGGTCGGATTCTGAGGAAGGTTGCGCTTTACCCCTTCCATTCTGGCATATTTGTCATTTTGAAAGGTCTGCCCCAGTAGAACGTCAACCTGATGTTTGCCAAAGTCCTTGTTGAAATTAAGGGTGTTTTCCACCAAAAGCGTACTTGATTCACCTCTATTCTCAATAGCTATGGAAGGATCATAAGGCTGATTCAGGGTCCAATTACCCTCCTTTCTCAGGAACTGATAATGATCATTGCTCCTTTCATAACCCATGTTTACCCGGTATTTGAGTGAGGGCAAAAACTGCAACTCAGACCAAACATTGCCGCGCACCCTGAAATTAGCATTGGTGCGGTCTTCCAGCTCAGCAATAGCAACTGGGTTGGTGCCAAATGTACGAGCACGTGCCTCATTCCCATAGCCATAGCCACCAGGGTTGTTTTCATCATACACAGGAATAGTAGGCATCAATCTGATCACATCAAAGATTGGATTTCCTGACATTTCATCTGCTTGAGCATTGGTGATAGCGATGTTTTCCCCAACACTAAAAATTCCTTTTTTCGCTGACGTATTCACCCTGAAGCTCATTCGTTCAAAGCCCGTGCTGATAACCGTGCCTTTGTTTTCGAAATAGTTGCCTGAGATCAGGTAGTTGCCATTGGGGCCGCCACCAGAAAAGGACAAGTTATAATCCTGAATTCTCCCTGACTGAAAGGCTTCATCCTGCCAATCGGTATCATTAGTCAGATCATGATCCTGTCTGGGTACGCCGGCATTGTCATAAGCCATATTATTGAGTTGGATATACTCATCACGATCTGCCAGCTCATACCTCGGGATCTGTTGTACCCCGGTTTTTCCCGAAAACTTGACCTGAAGTGGGCCTTCCCGCCCCTTTTTGGTAGTAATAATGATCACACCATTGGCCGCTCTGGATCCGTAAATAGCCGCTGCAGACGCATCCTTCAGAATCTGAATGGATTCGATATCGTTGGGATTGAAGTCACGGTTGGCCGTGGTGATCATCCCGTCAATTACGTACAGTGGAGGCTGATTGCTGAAGTTACTCAGCCCACGAATTTGAATTTGAGCTTCGCTACCCGGCTGGCCTCCTCCTCTGATATTTACGCCAGTGGCAAGTCCCTGCATAGCTTCCGCTACAGTGGTAGCTTGTCTCTTTTGCAACTCTTCAGTATCAACTACGGACACTGCCCCTGTTAAATCTGCTTTCTTTTGCTCTCCGTAACCGATCACCACTACCTCCTGCAAACTTGTGTAATCAGGCTCCAGCGTGATGTCAAAATTAGTACGATCACCCACCGTAACCTCCTGGGTATGATAGCCTACAAATGAGATAAGCAAGCTGGCTTCCTCTGACACTTCGATCTTAAACTGTCCGTCAATGTCAGTGATGGTACCATTGGTAGTGCCTTTTTCTACAATAGTAGCACCAGGCAATCCTTCTTCATTCTCGTCAATAACCCGTCCGGAAATCTCTCGTTTGACATACACCACTTCTGACACTACCGGCAGCTTCTCTGCCTCATTTACCTTCTTGATGGTAATGGTCTCATTGATCCGCCTGAGTGAAACCCGTGCCTGCACGGAGATTTCTTTCAGCAGATCATCCATATTCCACTTACCTGTTGTTAGGTAAATACTTTTGTCCTTTAACTCCCTTTTGGAGTACGCAAAGGAAAACTCACTGGAACCTTCGATCTCTTCCAAAAGATCAATGAGTCTCTTCCCTTCGTAATTCAATTCGAAGCTGATCTCGCTCAGGTATTTACGCTGAGCGGAGGTCTCATATGCGAACGCCATGGTGAGCGAATAGCACATGATAATCGCATAAATCGCAATTTTGGACATGCGAATGATTAATTTTTGTAATTTTGCATGCATAGAGTTTTTGTTTAAGTCAGAAACTTTTCCGAGAGCTGAGAACCTTTCCCCAAAGTCCTCTCAGCTTTCTTTTTTTATATATTAGGTTTACTTGATAATTACTTTTTTTCCATCTATTTCATATTCAAAATCATAAGCATAGGATAAGCTCTCCAAAACGGCTTTCAGTGTCGGATTTTTATATCGAGCAGTAAAAGCCTTTTTGTAATCCAGTTCGCGCTTAATCTCAAACTTCACATCATACCACCTGGAAAGTTCCTTGATAATATCCTTAATACCCCGATCTTCAAAAATCAGCGCCTGATCCATCCAGCCGAAAACCTGTTGGCTGTCCTCTATCCTCTTTTTGTCAAAGAAATTGCTCCCCGTGGTGTACACGACCATTTCGTCAGGCACCAACACCACATCTGATTCAGAAAACGAACTTTCTACCGAGACGCTACCAGTTTTCACGGCTACTTCTATCTGCTCAGCATCTGGATATGAGCGCACATTGAACGAAGTTCCTAGCACCTGCACATTTACTTCGCCGGATTTGATTTTGAAAGGCCGTGACTCATCCCTTGCCACATCAAAAAAGGCCTCCCCTACCAAAGTAACTTCCCGTTTGCTCTCAGAGAAGACCTTAGGATAAGAGAGCATACTTCCAGAATTCAGTTTTACTATGGTGCCATCCGATAGCTCAAAGGTCAGTTTCTGACCATTGGCCGCTTCTTTCTCTATCTGAACCTCCTGCGTGGCTACATGGCTGGTTTCAGCCGAGTTGGTAGCATCCCACACAAGATAGAGTCCAATTCCCAAAACCATGACTGCCGCCACCCTGATCAGATAGTCAAAAGCTCCAAGCGATCTTTCTTTTGGCAACTCATGAGAGGGCGTAGCACTGTTGACAATGCGATCAAGCACGGCTGATTTTGAAGTGAGAATCTCGTCAGCCGACAATTTCCAATCTGCCACAATGTTCTCAAACACTTTGCGATTGAGAGCGTCCTCCTCCAGCCAAGACTTGAGCTTCACCTCCTCCTCTCGGGTGAGATCGTTTATTAGATATTTTGAAATAAGGTGCTCCATTGTATTTTAATCCTTACACCTAGAAGAGTCAATTCACCGTGGAAATACTGACGAGATTGCAAACAAATACAATATAAACACCACATAACCCAATACACTATTACATTTCATAATGAAAGGCTTATTCTGTTAAAAATATTAAAACAAAGGGTTTTACTAAAGCTGAGCCAACAGGGTGCTAATGACGAGGGCTGATAAGGAACCAATGCTGGTGAAGAAGTGGTAGTTTTTATCAGATTCCTTAAAGTGTTCCCGTAGTCCTTCTTTGATTTTTCGGAGCGCTAAATGCAAGTGGCTCTCCACTGTGCGTTTGGAGATCCCCAGCTCATCTGCAATCTGTTGATTGGTGTAGCCCTTGTTTTTGGCCAGGTCATACACCACCCGATTGTGCAGCGACAAATCGGAAAGAATGGTAGTCACCAACTCATCCAATTCCTTCCCTAAGAGGAGGTTTTCAGGGTCCACGGCATCTGAGATCTGCAGAGTTTCATCATAATTGGAATAAGAGAAACGTCGCAAATCTTTGGAAGCCATGCGTATGGCCAAATGCTTTACGGAGACGTGCAGATAAGAGCCTAACTCCTGTATATTGGAATAATCCGGACGCTTGTTCCAGATGTTGAGAAAGACTTCTGATACAACATCCTCGGCGAGTTGCTTGTCCTTGGTGATCGAAAACGCATACCTAAAGAGACGTTCGAAGTTGGCTTCATAGACCTCTTCGAACCATCCCTTGAATGAATCGTCATCAGAAAGCTTCCGTATGTTCGTTTTCTTTGTCAAAAGAGTTGATTATGAACCTCTCAAAACTCCGGGATTTTGATCCACTTGTTTTGAATTCAATCGGAAAAATAAGAAAGATTATTAGAAATTTATCACTGATTTGAAAATTCCCCCACCTGACACCTAGCTGATTTAGGTGGATTACTGGTGTGCTCCGAGCAGGATACACTCGCATGCGCTCATAAAAAAAAGCATGAACAACGGAGCTGATGCTCCGTTACCCATGCCCTCATTCAAATATCTGTTAATGACTTACTTATGCCATAAATTCTCAATCTCTTCCAGGCTCTTGCCTTTGGTTTCGGGGACAAACTTCCATACAAACCAGGCAGCGATGAAGCCAATGATTCCATAAATCCAGTAAGCAAAACCATGATTGAATTTTTCCACCAACCAGGAATTGTTATTCATCATCGGGAAAGTCTGTGAAACCACAAAGTTGGAAATCCACTGAGCGGCTACCGCGAAAGCCATGGCCTTGTCTCGGATGGTATTGGGGAAAATCTCTGAAAGTAATACCCAAGTAACAGGCCCCCAGGAGATGGCAAAAGCAGCTACATAAAGCATCATAAACACCAAAGAGCCCACACCCATGGCATCCATAGAGAAGGTAAGTCCAAGCCCCACCATGCTGACACCCATCGCCAGACCTCCTATGATCTGGAGTGGCTTTCTGCCGAGCTTATCTACCAGCAGTATAGCAATGACCGTGAACAACAAATTGACGGCACCTACCACGATGGTCTGGAGCAATGCCGCATTGGTGCCGGAGCCTGCATTCTTGAAAATTTCCGGTGCATAATAAAGAACGACATTGATCCCGACAAACTGCTGAAACATGGACAACAGCAAGCCAATGAAAATAACCACAAAACCAAACGACCAAAGCGCACTGCTCTTGTTGAGGTTTATAGCATCTTTGATTTCTTTAAAAACCTCGTTGGCAATCTTTTCTCCATTGATATTTTTCAGGATCTGTAAAGAATCTTCATACTTTCCCCTCAGGGCCAGCCATCTTGGACTTTTAGGAATGGTGAAAAGAAAGGTGATAAACAAGGTAGCAGGAATCAGTTCAGAAGCAAACATCCATCTCCAACCAACCCTTTCCAGCCACTGATCGTCCCCTTGAAGGGAGATGTAGTAGTTGACAAAATAAACCACCAGCATCCCGAAGATGATGGCAAACTGATTCCAGGAAACGAAAAATCCACGCTTATCAGCCGGAGACACCTCGGCCAGGTACATAGGTGAAAGCATAGAGGCAATACCCACACCAAGCCCACCGATGATCCTATAGACCACAAAATGGGTTAGAAAAGTATGGTCACCATCTCCTATAGCCCTGAAACCTAACTCAGGAACGGCAGAGCCCAGTGCCGAGATGGCAAACAATCCGGCGGCCAGCATCAATCCGCCTCTCCTTCCTAGTCTGTGGGCAATGAGTCCGCCTATGGCCCCGCCAATGATACATCCTATCAAAGCGCTGGAGACTGCAAAGCCAAGCAGAGAGTTGGACGAGAGCTCATCTAATCCCCGCGGATCCACAAAAAAAGCCTGCAGTGAACCCACGGTACCAGAGATCACAGCTGTGTCATAGCCAAAGAGCAACCCTCCGAGGGTTGCCACAAGTGCTATCGACTTGATATTTGTTTTAGGTCTTTCTGTCATTATTAAATTCTGTTAGGTTTTGTTTTTAAATCGCTTGTTGGGAATCCGACTATATCAATATCAATAAAAGCTTCTTCACCTCCGTACCCGGAGCATATCCAACATCCTAAAATAGGTATGTCAAAGGAAACAAGTCGCAATCATTCAGCTGAGGGCATAACCAAATGACCAATGAGCCCCAAATTAGAGACATATTAATCCTTTGATCGTTCATATTCAGATCTTTTACAATCATGTCCGTCTCACTAAAAGAAAAGGATGGAGGTTTAATCCACCCTTTTCGAGAAGTATGAAGAAGGGTCTTTAAAATTTTCTTGACAGAATATCCTCAGACACCACTAAAGGCACTGAACCCACCATCCACTGGCAACACCACACCTGTGATAAAACTGGCAGAATCTGAACACAAAAACTGCACAGCACCAGCAAGCTCCCTGATCTCGCCAAACCTACCCATGGGCGTTTTGTTGATGACCTTTTTACTTCTGTCCGTCAATGACCCATCAGGATTGAGCAACAGTTCTCTATTCTGATCTCCTATAAAAAATCCGGGAGCTATCGCATTCACACGCACTTTATCCCCATATTTTCTGGCCAGCTCACAAGCCATCCACCTTGTGAAGGTATTTACACCAGACTTAGCAATAGAGTATCCAAGCACTCTGGTAATAGCCGAATAGGTGGCCATAGAGGAAATATTAATGATACTTCCTGACCCGTTTTCAGCAATGGACCTACCAAAAACCAACGAAGGGTAAACAGTCCCTTTCAGGTTGAGATCCATGGCCTGGTCAATGGCCTCAATTTTCAAATCAAAAATCTGCTGATCATGAGACTGAGTTGCTCCGGGAATATTACCCCCGGCGGCATTGATCAGAATATCAATCCTGCCGAACTCATCCAGAATGAGCTTATTGGTTTCTTCCAACTCCTTAACATTCAACACATCACAGACCCGCCCCATCACATCCGGGGTGATTTTCTTAAGTTCCGCTACACGTTGGTCTATTTTGGTTTGGTCCCGGTTTAGAATAACAAGCTTACATTTGGCCTCAGCCAGACTTCTCGCCAGCGTACTCCCGATCACCCCGGCTCCTCCGGTAATTATTACTACTTTCCCTGATAAGTCAAATAAATTCATTATTTGGTTGATACGATTTTAAAGAATTGTGTTCTATTCATGAGACCAATATTTTAAGATTGGAAATTCAACACCTGCAGAAACACGCAAGATATCACGCTTTCCATGTTTCATTCGATAAACAAAAGTTTAGATGCTCTCTTTTTACCTAAAAAAATAGGAACTCAACAGTTGTCTGCTTAAAATACTCAACAATACACCTTCTGCAACACAATTGATTGCCTTTTATGTGACCCAATATTGGTTTTCAATATCATTTTCGAAAGGTATAATACTTTTTTGAATTACGCAATCGGTTGTGTAATTTAATCGTACAATTAAGCACAATGAATCCCCACAACCGTTTTTTTGCTATCTTTAGGTGTTTGAAATTATGATATTTTTGGATGGAAATTCCACGCGATGAAGAAGAATAACAAAGAGATAACCATATATGACATTGCCAAAGAACTGAATGTGTCACCGTCCACCGTATCCCGGGCCCTCAAAGATCACCACAGCATCGGAAAAAAGACTAAAAAAGCCGTTCTCAAACTCGCTCAAGAGCGGGGCTACCAACCCAACACCATTGCCGCGAGCCTCCGGAGCAACAAAACCACCACTATTGGAGTCATCATCTCCTGGATCAACAAGCCTTTTATCTCCTCAATGATCAGCGGTGTAGAAATAGCTGCCAACAAAGCAGGCTACAATGTAATCATTTCACAATCACATGATAATTATGAACATGAAGTAGCCAACGCTCAGGCGCTTTTTGCCAGCCGTATACAGGGACTAGTGGTGTCTTTGGCAATGGAAACTACCAACTATGACCACTTTCAGCAGTTTGTGCAGAAGAATATCCCACTGGTTTTTGTAGACAGGGTAACGGAGGAACTTAACGCTGACAAGGTGATTATTGACAACTTTTTGGCCGGATTCAAAGCTACGGAACACTTGATTCAGGAAGGATGCAAAAGAATTGCCCATATTGGAGGTGCCCAGCACAGAAATGTATACCGTGAGCGAAGGGAAGGCTACCTGGCAGCATTGAAACAATACAATATGGAAATCAATGAAGATTACATCATAGAAAACCCAGCACTGAGTTCGGAGGAAGGTCATAGGGAAAGTGAATACCTGATGAATCTACCCAACAGACCAGATGGCGTTTTTTGCGCCAATGATACCTCGGCTGTAAGCGTAATCCAATATGCAAGAAAAGCAGGGATCAAGGTGCCACAGGAGCTGGCCGTTATCGGGTTTAACAATGATCCGGTCACAACCATTATAGACCCCCCGCTCTCCACAGTAACCCACCCAGCCATAGAAATGGGCAAATTAGCAGCCATGCAAGTACTCGGGTATAAGGAACACAAAGAAATCGTCAGGTCCCAAACCATCGTACTGGAGACCGAACTTTTAATCAGAGAGTCTTCTTCAAGGAAAAAGTATCACCCCACTCCAATCGTTTAATTCCACAGAGATCTTCCCTTAAATCAAGCAAAAAAATCAATCGGTTGCTTGATGATATTTATGTTTCACCTACACATACAAACCTTTATCAACTTATTTTATATATTTAAAAAATCAATCGATTGACTAGCGTGAGGGCCAGCATGAATCTTCCCTTATGCCACAAAGAAATTCACACTTACGAATGGCAGGAAACCAACAATTACCTTTGAAACAAGGGCCTTTCAATGCACATATTCTCTGGCAGCATTGGTCTGTCTTTCCATGCCCCATCCTGATAGCCCTTGCAAACAACAGTAATCCAAGCTACAAGTACCAACCTAATTGATATGAAAAAAAATAGCAATATAAAGTTGCACATCACAATGTTTCTGGCCTTTGCCACTTTGATCCTGTCTTGTGACAAAAAGCAAAACAACCACCTCAAACTGAACGATCAAGAGTACTTCCAAAGTCGTGGGCTTAATGTACTTGTCTACACCAGCTGGTACAATGGGCTCTTCAGTGATGAGAAAAAAAGTGGTATCGAACTGATTCACCATGAAGTGCGAACAGCCACCAACGGCGATGTTCGCCTGGGGCCTACCCCAGAGCAATGGGACCCGATCCCAACGTTCAGGGAACGCAAAGTAGATCATGAAAATGGGACAATTGAAGCATTTCTGCACTATCCGGCGTTCAACTTCGAATACAGCGTGAAAGTAAGTCAGGAAGGCCCTTCTGTAAACATTAGCGTCAACCTTGAATATCCAGTTCCCGAGAAACTGATTGGCAAAGCCGGATTCAACCTGGAGTTTATCCCTCCCGCCTATTTTGAAAAAGGATACCTCATGGATGAAAAGAGTGGCACCTTCCCTCTCTACCCGAGTAGCAGCATGGAAATCAAAAATGGAGTGGTCGATCCTTTGCCACTGGCAACGGGCAGCAGCCTGGTACTTTCACCCGAAGATCCAAAAACCAGGGTAGCCATCAATTCAAGAATGGGCGATCTGGCCCTTTACGATGGACGCGATAAAGCGCAGAATGGGTGGTTTGTAGTAAGATCACTCCTACCAGCGGCTAAAACAGGGAAAGTATTAGAATGGACATTGGAAGCCAACACCATTCCTGGGTGGACCAGACCTCCGGTAATTGGTCATTCACAACAAGGGTATCACCCTGATCAGCCAAAAAAGGCAGTAGTCGAACTGGATAGAAATGACCAGTCCACCTCATCAGCCAAGCTCATCAAAATAGCAGGAGATGGCAGTGAAGAAATCGTCATCGGAAAAGCACTCACTCAGTGGGGCGCCTACCTCCGTTACAATTACGGAACTTTTGACTTCACCGAAATAAAAGAGAACGGCCTGTATGTCATCGAAGCTGGAAACACCCGAACGGAAGCATTCAAAATCTCTGCCGATGTATATGGCACTGCCTGGCAACCTACCCTGGATATTTTCTTTCCAGTACAGATGGATCACATGTTTGTGAACGAAGCCTACAAAGTATGGCATGGAAAATCACACATGGATGATGCTCTTCAAGCACCTGTGGACTGGGTGCACTTTGACCTCTATGCCCAGGGGCCTACTACAGACACTCCATACCAACCAGGTGAGCACATTCCGGGGTTGGACATTGGCGGATGGTATGATGCCGGGGATTTTGACATTCGTACTCAGACCCAGTGCTATGTTGTACAAAACCTTGTCAATACCTGGGAGGCATTCGGTTTGGATCGTGACCAGACCTCTATAGATCAAACCCTACAGTACGTAGACATTCACAAACCTGACGGGAAAGCAGATTTACTGCAGCAAATAGAGCATGGAACCCTGGCATTAATTGCGCAACACCGGGCTGTAGGACATGCCATTCACGGGATAGTGGCCGCCCATCTTTCTCAATATACACACCTGGGTGATGGCGTGACCAAAACAGACAACCTTATCTATACACCCCAGCTGGACAGTTTTAAGACTGACGGTTTCAGAAGTGGCACATTTGATGACAGATGGGCATTTACCAGCCGCACCACTCCGCTCAACTACCGCTCAATAGCCGCCCTGGCTGCCGCCAGTAGGGCACTGAAAGGATATAATGATGCGCTGGCAGATGAGTGCCTCACCACGGCTATCAATGTCTGGAAGGAGGAGCATGCCAAAGAGCCGGATCTTTTTCACCATGGAAATACTACGGGTGGAGCATTAGATGATGAAGAGCTTAAAGCAGCCACCCAATTACTTCTCAGCACACGAGACCCACAGTATGCCAAACGGATTTCGGAACTATGGCCTACCATCGATAGGAATTTTGGACAGCATGCCTCCAGAATAGCTGCAGTACTTCACCTACTGGATGATGACCTTAAAAACAAAATACCACAACGGGTAGCTCAGTACAAAATATGGATGGACTCTATCGAAACTCAGAATCCATACGGTGTTCCGGTAACCACGGGAGGTTGGGCTGGTTCGGGTGCAGTAGTGGGTTTTGGAATCACCGCTTATGATTTACATCAGGCCTTCCCTGATATCATTGGATCTGAATATGTATTTAAAGCACTCAACTATCTATACGGAAATCACCCCGGTTCAGACATCTCGTTGGTATCGGGGGTAGGCACCAAATCCAAGAAAGTAGCTTATGGAAACAACCGTGCAGATTACTCTTTTATAGCCGGGGGTGTAGTCCCCGGAGTGCTGATCTTACCTCCTGATTTTCCTGAAAACAAGGAAGATTGGCCCTTTCTCTGGGGAGAAAATGAGTACGTCGTTTCTGTGGCTTCCGCATATCTCTACCTGGCAAATGCTGCCGACCATTTGTTAAACAAATAGAATCGATACTAAGAATGAAAAGTAAATACACAGCACTGACTGCAGCACTATTAATGAGCTTATCAGTGGGAGCTCAGATTGATGAAAGTTATGAGGTGGCCACATGGCATGGTTTTAAAACCTCCGCAGTGAGCTACACATTTGATGACAACACTAGTAATCAGTTGCCTGTGGCTCTGCCACTATTTGACCAATATGGTTTCAAGGTTACCCTGTATACGGTGACTAACTGGGGTCCTGATTGGACTGCCCTGCAGAAAGCTTCGAATAATGGTCACGAAGTGGCCAGCCACACCATTTCTCATCCCAGCCTCCCGAGTATTAGCGCAGAGGAGCAAGAGGCACAACTACAACAATCACAAAGTACCATAAGATCCAATGTGCAGGGTGCGGAAGTGCTCACCCTTGCTTACCCCAATTGTAACATTGGAGATTTGGCCACCATTGAGAAATACTACATCGCAGGCAGGGTTTGCAGTGGGCAAATCATCTCTGCGAAGCCTGGTGATTACTATAGATTGAGCTCAATGATCGTTGGCTCACAGGGTGAAGTCAACAGTACGTCGGCATTTCAAACGAAAGTAGAATTGGCTAAATCCTCAGGGGGATGGGCGGTCTTTCTCATCCATGGCGTTGACAATGATGGTGGGTACTCACCAGTGGCTTCTTCTGTACTTAGCGAGCATGTAGATTTTATGAATGCCAACAGTGATGATTACTGGATAGGTACATTTGCTGAAGTAGTCAAATACATCAAAGAGCGCGAATCAATAAGTATTTCAGAGTCTGCCATTACGGCTGACTCGCTGAAGGTCACCATTTCTGATGGTCTGGAAGATGCCCTATATAATCAGGCCGTTTCTATCAGACGAAAGCTCCCTGTCAATTGGAGCACCGCCAGCGTATATATAGACGGTGCTGCTATTGAATCAGACGTGCAATCGGAAAATGGCATTTCATATGTGGTATTTGATGCTGTACCAGATCAAGGAGTGATCACAATAGGAAGTGCTGGTGGGCCGGCAATAGCACTGGCCACACCCAATGACATCCCTCCGGTTGCATTTCACCCCAACCCATTCAGCGACACCATACAAATCAAGTCTGGTGGTTCCTTCAAATATTCTATTTATTCCCTAACCGGCCAGCAACTCAGCTCCGGTGAGGGGAATAATTCCATTTTCGTAGGCAAAAGCCTACCTTCAGGCACTTATCTGGTTCGGGTAAACGATCATTCTAGTATCAGTCAATTCAAAATCGTGAAACAATAAGTCATTGATCATGCGCAAAGTATTAAAGTCTCTTCTCCTACCTCTTCTTTTACTCCTTTCACTCTGCACTACCGGACAGCTTCGGCTACCCCGGTTAGTCAGTGATGGGATGATCCTACAAAGAGGAGCTGATGTGAAAATATGGGGATGGGATACTCCCAATCAAGCCATCAATATTGATTTCAGAGACGTTACTTACCTGGCTAAAACCACTCCTGAAGGAACCTGGGAGATAAAGCTCCCCTCACTGGAAGCGGGAGGCCCCTACCAAATGACGATTTCAGGCTCAGAGGTAATCACCCTGGAAGACATCCTCATTGGTGATGTGTGGATATGCTCGGGCCAGTCCAATATGGAACTCACCATGCAAAGAGCCAGTCCCATCTATGCTAAGGAGATTGCTACTGCCGAGAATCCTTTGATCCGACAGTTTAATGTATCCACAAGGTATGATTTCAAAAAACCTCAATCCGACTTTGAGAAGGGTGAGTGGGTGAAAGCCACCCCTGAAACCGTCATGAGTTTTTCTGCTGTCGCCTACTTCTTTGGTCGTGCCCTTTTTGAGAAGTACCAGGTACCGATAGGCCTCATCAATACCAGCCTGGGCGGATCTCCGGCGGAAGCATGGATGAGTGAAAAAACGCTCATGGAGTTTCCAAAGCACTTTGATGAGCTTCAGCGCTTCAAAGACGATGACCTGATCAATGAAATCCAAAACAGTGACAATGAGCGTATCGGCGCATGGTATCGCACCCTCTTGCAAAAAGATGCCGGCAATAAGAATACCCCCTGGAACACTCCTGACCTGAACACCGATGCCTGGCCATCGATGCCCATACCAGGATACTGGGCGGATCAGCCAATAGGCCCTGTCAACGGGGTGGTCTGGTTCAGAAAAGAAATCAACCTCCCACCCTCTATGAAGGATCAACCGGCAAAACTGCTGATGGGCAGAATCATAGATGCTGATTCGGTATTCGTCAATGGAGTATTCGTAGGAACTACCAGCTACCAGTACCCACCTCGCAGATATGAAGTGCCCGCCGGAGTACTCAGGGCTGGTAAAAACATCCTCACTGTGCGGGTGATCAACAGCAGCGGGAAAGGTGGATTTGTACCAGATAAGCCCTACACCCTCACTGTTGGTCATAAGACCATCGACCTGACCGGCGATTGGAAATACCAATTGGGGGCCGAAATGGAACTGCTCGGCCCTCCTACTTTCATTCGGTGGAAGCCGGGTGGCCTGTACAATGGCATGCTCGCGCCGCTTTTTAATTACACCATCAAAGGGGCTATCTGGTATCAGGGTGAGTCCAATGCCAGCCGGGCCAAAGAATACAGAACCCTCTTTCCTGCCATGATTGCCGATTGGCGCACGCAATGGGATCAGGGTGTTTTTCCTTTCCTTTTTGTGCAGCTAGCCAACTACATGGAAACCAAAGCCACCCCAGGCCCCAGCGACTGGGCCATGCTGCGCGAAGCCCAGCTACAGGCTCTATCGGTTCCCAATACTGCCATGGCAGTCATTACCGACATTGGGGAGTGGAACGATATTCACCCGCTCAATAAGAAAGATGTGGGTAACCGGCTGGCCCTGGCCGCAGCGAAACTCGCTTATGGAGATGATCTGGTCCATTCCGGCCCAGTGTATAAAGATTTTCAGATCAAAGGAAATAAGATGATTCTCACTTTTGAACATACTGGCAGCGGGCTCAAAATCAAAGGAGAAGAACTCAAGGGCTTTGCTATTGCGGGGAAGAATCAAAAATTCGTTTGGGCAAAAGCCAAAATAAAAGGTAATCAAATCACCGTCTGGAGTGCTGATATAAAAGAACCGGTGGCCGTACGCTATGCGTGGGCAGACAATCCAGATCAGGCCAACTTATACAATCAGGAGGGCCTGCCAGCTTCTCCTTTCCGTACTGACCAATGGGAGGAATAATCCCTTTTATCACAAAAACCTGAATAGACATGTTCTTTAATCGCCCAACGAATACACTGTACTTACTTTCTCTCCTTCTCATTGGCATGGGCTGTCAACCGCATGCCTCATACGAATTTCCATTTCAAAATCCCGAGCTAACCCTGGAAACCAGAGTGGATGATCTGGTCAGCAGGATGACACTGGAAGAAAAAGTAAGCCAAATGGTAAACGAAGCACCGGCCATTGAGCACCTTGGGATTCCTGAATACAACTGGTGGAACGAAGGACTGCATGGGGTGGCCAGAGCGGGCCTGGCCACGGTATTTCCTCAAGCCATAGGCCTGGGAGCCACCTGGGACGAAAGGCACATGCTGAAAGTAGCTACGGCCATCTCCGATGAGGCACGTGCCAAGCACCACAACTTTGTCAGCCGCGGTAAGAGAAACCTCTATCAAGGGCTAACCCTCTGGTCGCCAAACATCAACATTTTCAGAGATCCCAGATGGGGCCGCGGGCAGGAAACCTATGGAGAAGACCCCTACCTCACAGGCAAAATGGCGGTACAATTCGTCCGTGGGCTGCAGGGCGACGATCCCACTTATCTCAAAACGGTGGCAACCGTCAAGCATTTTGCAGTACACAATGGGCCCGAACCTGAGCGCCATGTCTTCAATACTCAGTCCAACTATCGTGACCTATGGGAGACCTATCTACCTCAATTCGAGATGGCCATTCGTCAGGGCAAAGCCTACTCTGCCATGTGCGCCTACAACCGCTACAATGACGAAGCATGCTGCGGTAGCAGCACACTCATGACCGATATTCTAAGAAATGAAATAGGTTTTGATGGCTACATTGTTTCAGACTGTGGGGCTATTGAAGACATCTTTAAGCATCATCAGCTGGTGGCCACGCCTGAGGAAGCTGCCGCTCTGGCTGTCAAAACCGGTTGTGATCTCAATTGCGGCCTTGGCGAAGCAATATTTCCTTACCTGGTGCAAGCGGTGGAGAAAGGACTGATTGATGAAAATACGATTGACACTTCAGTGAAGCGACTGTTTATGGCCCGTTTCAAACTGGGGATGTTTGATCCTGAGGAAAAAGTGCCCTTCGCCCAGATCCCCTACTCCGTGGTGGATAGCAAAGTACATCAGGCACTGGCCGATGAAACTGCCAGAAAGTCTATGGTGCTGCTGAAAAATGAACAGCAAACCCTCCCCCTCAGCAAGGATTTGAAAAAAGTAGCCGTCATAGGCCCGAATGCCAATCAATGGCTTATGCTCCTGGGCAACTATAATGGTGTACCGTCAGCACCCGTCACCCCATGGGCTGGAATTCAACAAAAACTACCCAATGCAAGTGTCACGTTCGCTCAGGGCTGTGAACTTGCAGAGGGCATGCCGATGTTCTACACCATTCCCGGAGAAAACTTAAATAGCCTTAAGGCTTCTTTTTATAACAACCGCACCCTGCAAGGGGATCCCCTCTACAGTGAGTCATGGGACATGCTGGATGCCAACTGGAATGATCGCGCCCCACGTGAAGACATGGATGATGACAACTTCGGAGTACGTTGGGAAGGGCAGCTTTCTCCGTCCGTTTCAGGGTTCTACCAGCTTGGATTCATAGGCACTATGAATACTCAGCTTTACCTCAACGACAGCCTGGTGGCAAAAACCTCTTACCACTTTCGTGATGAATACGGTGACCCCCGTTTGAGAAAATCAGACCAGATTTGGCTGGAGGCCGAACAATCCTATGATTTGAAGCTGGAAGCCGGAGACTCTTATGCAGATGCCACTGTCCAACTTGTATGGGCCGCACCAAAACCCAACCTGAAAGCGGAAGCCCTGAAAGCAGCACAAGATGCCGAAGTGGTGATTTTGTGTATGGGACTAACCCCCAGAATGGAGGGCGAAGAAATGGACATCCAAATCGAAGGATTCAGGGGTGGTGACCGTACCACGCTTGAGCTTCCACAGACTCAGAAGGATTTGATCAGGTCCATTGAGAAACTGGGCAAGCCCACGGTTCTGATTCTTTTAAACGGCAGTGCACTGGCCATCAACTGGGAAAATGAAAACATACCCGCCATTCTGGAAGCCTGGTATCCGGGCCAATCAACGGGAACTGCGATCGCTGATATTCTATTCGGAGACTACAACCCGGCAGGAAGACTCCCTGTCACCTTTTACAAATCAGCTGATGATCTGCCTCCCTTTGAAGATTACAATATGGCCGGCCATACCTACAGATATTTCCAAGGAGATCCCCTTTACCCGTTTGGGTATGGACTGAGCTATACTTCTTTTGAATATGGAGACCTTACCGTGAGTGAAGGAAATACCACCGACCAGGCCGTCAGCGTGCTGGTGAAAGTAACTAACACAGGTAAAGTTGCGGGAGAAGAAGTGGTTCAGGTTTATCTGTCAAATTTGAGCACCCAATTACCTACTCCGGCGCATTCACTGCAGGGTTTCGAGCGGGTGAGTCTGGAGCCGGGAGAGTCTAAGTTTATCCGATTCGTCCTTCCGCCAGCAGCCTTTCGGGTGATCGATGATCAAAATCAAAAGGTGGTGTTGCCCGGGGAGTATCAACTCTCCGTGGGTGGCGGGCAGCCGGGAGTAACCCTGCAAACCTCCAATATCTTATCAAAAACCATCAATCTGCAGTAAAACGCGGGCAGAACAGGGGTACTTGTTTAAAGAAGAACCTTCACCACCACTTTTTTCACATTGGACGCCACGCCCAAGCTGAGACCTGGCATGTGAATGTCTTGTGGAAAAAAGACCGTGAACATACCGGCAGTCACCTTTATTTTGTAGTCATACTTGCCAAAAAAATAGACATCCTTTTCGCTATTGTACGGCACAGTCGGCTGCTGGTCGCGCAGGGTGTCAATCCCCATCATTTCTTCACCTGCATAAATAAACTGTATATCAGCGTAGCGCTGATGAGCCTCTATCTTACAGTCGGCTTCCTGCTTGCTTTCATATTCCTGCACAGCTACTTTCAGGCGATCGCCATCCAGCTCATACTTGCCGGGAGCCACCTGACTAAAGTCTGTCGAAAGAAGGTGCTCAAACCCCTCTTTAAATCGCTCACCCAATGTGTAATAGCGCTCGCAGTTTGCTAATTGATCAATTATCATAACGAATACTTTGAGAGCGAATTAACGGCATTCGGACCTAAAAGACAAGTTGCTATTGACATCCTTTAGATGATACTAATTACCCTTGGGGAGCTTCTCCTGCAAGCCCTGCAACCAAAGGATCAGCTGAGCTGCTTCCGTGCTGTTATTGGTTTTATCCTCGGTATCGCTCCGCAATGACAGAGGAATGATTTTGTCCTGATAAAAGGCATTAAATCCGTAAGCTCCAAAATCATTGCGATGTTGCTCAATGGTCTCCACGGGACCTTTAGAGGCAGGCCATATTTTGGCAATCTGACTGTCCAACTCGGTTTTGGGAACATGAAAGATCACGCTATCAAACTTGGAGATGTGAGGATCCATTCCTCCGGACAGCCATACTACAGAATCGGCATAGGAACTCACCCGTACATTGCCGGCACCGTCTATGATCCAGTGGCTGTACTGAAAGCCCCAGGCATGGTTGACACCAAAGTATTCAAAATAGGCTTGCTGTTCGTCCTGGTCCTCTTCACATGACCCCATGGCCACAAGCAAAATCATGAAATGTAAGAGTAATCTGGTCATCGCTCACAGTTTTTAATGGCGTGTAAATAAGACACGGGATTCAATAGAAAAGTTATATAGCCAGAAAATGATCTTCAGGCAGGCATTTCTATACTTCGATAAAATACCTTCACTACTCCTCTCTCCTTACCTTGATGGTCCAATAGGTAAGTGAATCGCCTGGAGTAGGAATATACTGATGTGGCACCATGGCTGGTATCATCACAAAATCTCCTGGCAGCAGGCTGCGCTTCGAAGGATTTTGGATCACCCCGCCAAGCCAGTCTCTGATGGGTGCAGCTCCACGTACCCGCTGATCACCAACGATGGAGTCTCCGGTGATCAACACACCACTACCTGAGCGAATAATGGCCACATCATCCCACTGCTCATGAAGCTCTACCTCTCCCGGGCCTGTCCTGAGAATGACCAAAGACGGAGCTCCTTCATTGCTTCTGGACAATACCTCTGAAGCCACCATGACCGAGTCATTTTCTTTAAGGGCCAAAACTAGTTTGGCCTGAAGGAAGTCATCCTGTTCATCCTCAGAATAGAAGGTTACAGAATCCTTGAGAACATCCTTCTCAACAGGAGCAGATGCTTGCTGCTGCGCAGCACCTTCCTTAGATGACTGATCACAGGATATGAAACCCACGGCTAGGGTGAGCATTGAAATGACGATTGAATTTTTCATGAATGAAGAGACTTTTCCATCTATTTACATCAAATCTAAACATAAAGGCACACTCTTCTATCACAACCTACCCCACCGGCTTCATCCGCCAATAAGGGATGTCGCTCCTACGGAGCTACCCTGTGTTCTTAGGGTTCGCGCTGCTCACATCAGACACCGCTGGTGTCTGATCCACAGAAAACACCTTTTGAACCCAGATCAATCTGCTCCATAGGAGCGGAATGCTCTTAGATATAATTCCCAGCCGAATGAGCTGCGTAGCTGCGATATGTCTCAGCAGGGGAAAGAATTCAGAAAGTTACTTCCCAACCACTCCGAGCACCGCTTGATGGGCTGGTTTGGGAGCCAAAGATCTATCGAACAACAGCGGATAGTCTGTTCTACCACGCGCAGGCCAGTTGTTTTTCCAGGATTGTCCATCGTGCACTCCCCACAAAGTAACCCTCGTGATGATGTCTTGATGCTTATGAAACAGCTCGAAAAGGTCCGCATACCGCTGAGCCAAAGCCATCTGGACAGAATCTGGCAACCCATTTTTGTATGGGTTTGCCTCCGCATTATTTTCAAAGCTGGCTGAGAGATCGGCGCCTTCTACATTCCGTGGGTTGGGTAGCACTGTTATGTCCAGCTCGGTGATCATCACCTTTAGTCCTGCATTCCCAATTTTCAGAATACTGGCCTCGATTTCCTCCAAAGTAGGCCTCTCCAGACCCCAATGACCCTGCATCCCTATACCATCTATCCGCAAGCCCTTAGCTTTAATCGCTTTAGCCAGTTGCACGGCCCCATCACATTTCTCAGGACGGTTCATGCTATAATCATTGTAATAAAGTTCAGCTTCAGGGTCGGCCTTGGCTGCATACTCAAAAGCCTTATAAATAAAATCCACTCCTCCGATTTGGTAAAACAGGGACTCCCGAAAAGTACCATCATCATTGAGGGCCTCATTCACCACATCATAGCCTCCAATCTTACCCTGATAGCGGCCCATAATGGCATTGATGTGATCTTTCATCCGACCAAAGAGTGCCGTGCTGTCATTAAGATCATTGTCTTCATCCCGAAAAACCCATTCCGGTGTTTGATTGTGCCAAATAAGCGTATGCCCAACCATGAACTGATCATTTCTATCTGCCATCGCCACTAACTTATCCGTGTACTCGAAGTTGAAAGTATCAAGCTTCGGGTGCACATGCATCCACTTCATAGCATTCTCGGGTGTGAGGCTACTAAACTCATTCCTGATAAGTGTAGATTCGGCAGAATCTTTCTCCAGGATTTGTCCCCAGCCCAGGGCTGCTCCGATATAAAAATCCTCCGCATAGGCGGTACGCAAAGTCGGTCCCACCTTTTTCTCAGTCTGAGCACAGGACATCGTCAGGGTAAAAAACACCCCGGAAATAATCAAAAATTTTAAATCCTTCATTCTCATTATTTTTTCTTTAATTCACCATTTATCAACCTCCAGATATTGAGCGGGTTATGATCCCTCAATGCTAAGGGCAAGGAGGCCTGTGGGAAATCCTGATAACATACCGGCCTCACAAATCTTTTGATGGCCCCTGTCCCTACGGAGGTGGACTGAGGTGCTGTGGTAGCCGGGTAAGGACCTCCGTGGACCATGGCTTGCCCCACCTCAACCCCTGTTGGGTAACCGTTGAATAGTAGTCGTCCCACCTTTCGTTCCAAAATATGAATCAGGTCTTTGTATTCCTCCAGGTCTGCATCGGTACCATGGATTGTGGCGGTCAAATGTCCTTGCATTTTTCTTGCTACCTCCAGCATTTGGTCTTTTCCCTCAGCTATGACACTCAAAGTAGACGGGCCAAACACCTCTTCCTCAAGGCCCGACTGCCCTAAGAAATCAGTCGCTTTTGTTTTGAAAATTTTGGACGGCACCTGGTTTTTACCCTGTCCGGAAATTCCTTCGGAAACTATCTCCACCCCAGGAAAAGATGTCAACCTGTTCACCCCGGCCTCATAGTTATCCTTGATTCCTTCAGATAGCATAGTACCTGAGGCAGTTTTAGAAACCAGGTCTCCCATTGCTTCCAAAAGCTGACTTGTTTCTGTCGATTCATTAGCGATCACCAACCCAGGATTGGTACAAAACTGACCTACCCCCATATTCAATGAGCCAACCAGACCTGAAGCCAGACCTTCACCACGAGCGCTCACGGCTCCTGGTAATAGGAATATCGGATTAGAGCTTCCCATTTCAGCAAAGACGGGAATTGGAGTATTACGCTGATTCGCTGCATCGAAGAGCGCTTTTCCTCCCCGAAAGGAGCCAGTAAATCCAACAGCCGTAATCCTGGGGTGCAACACAATAGCCATTCCGACCTCCACTGAGGTCCCTTGTACCAGAGAGAAAACACCGTCGGGCATACCTGTTTTATTGGCTGCACTCACAATGGCTTGAGCTACCATCTCAGAGGTACCCGGGTGCAACGGATGTGCCTTCACTACCACGGGGCAGCCCGCTGCCAGGGCAGAGGCCGTATCCCCTCCGGCTACAGAAAAGGCCAACGGGAAGTTACTCGCTCCAAAAATGCCCACCGGTCCCAAAGGAACCTGCATCTGCCTGATATCTGGCCGGGGAAGAGGTTGTCTATCGGGGATTGCCGTATCAATGCGCGCATCCACCCACGAGCCCTCACGGACAAGGCTGGCAAACATTTTGAGCTGGTTGGTGGTACGCATCCGCTCTCCGTTCAGGCGTGCGGCGGGAAGAGCAGTCTCTGACATACAGCGTTCGATCAGCTCATCGCCCAAAGCCCAAAGCTCATCCCCAATGGCCTCAAGGAAAAGCGCCCGATCCTCTGAAGACTGCTCTTTATATTCCTGAAAGGCAGCTTCAGCTTTCAATACTGCACTGCCTACTTCAGCTTCTGTAGCTTCATAAAAGCTGATGGGTAACAGGTCTCCGGTAGCCGGATTAACGGCCCGAAAAGTGTTCCTACCCATCCCTGTTCGCTCTGATCCGATAAAATTTTGCCCCGTTAGTATCATGTCTTTTCGGTTGATTATGCTACAAAATTGATGAGGGTGCCGATATGATCGATCGTAATCCTGATCTCATCGCCCTGCTGCAATGTAAATTCGTTAGGTGGTACTATCCCCGTTCCTGTCATAAGGTAGCAACCACTTGGAAAGGAGGTTTCGAGCATTAGATAATGAACAAGGTCTTCAAATTTTCTTTTGATCTGGCTAATTTCTATCTGCCCGTGAAACATCTGCTTATCTCCTCTCAATATCTCCAGGTGGATCTCTGAATCGTCGGCCATAGGATCTTCAGAAACGTAAATACATGGGCCTACAGCAGCAGACTGGTCATAACATTTAGCCTGTGGCAGGTAGAGGGGATTCTCACCTTCTATATCACGAGAACTCATGTCATTGCCCGCTGTATAGCCTATGATCTTCCCTCCTGAACTGACCAAAAGGGTAAGCTCAGGCTCGGGTACATTCCATTTGGAATCCTTTCGGATATTAACTTTCCCCCCAGGACCTGCCGTACGGTAGGGCATGGCCTTCATAAAAAGCTCTGGTCGGTCAGCACTATATACCCTATCATAAAAATCGCCACCCCCGGAATCTTTGGACTCATCCATCCTGGCTTCCCGGCTTTTGTAATAGGTAACTCCCGATGCCCATATTTCCTGACGTCCTATAGGAGCAAGCAATTCATCCTTTAATACTTCAGCATCGTTTATCGGCCTTTTGACCGAAATCCTCTCATTTGCGTAAGCAAAGAGATCATCTCTGTTGATAAACTGATCCCAATCTTCATGAAAGGAATAACACTGCTCATCCTTTTCCACAAGGATGCAAGTTCTTGTTTTATAAATTTTCAAAACTTTCTTATTAGTTAGGTTAAACAAATGCACCAAAGAATACTCATTACCTCAAAAGGTTCTACTCGAACTTTCGCATGTCTATACAAAAAAACTTAACAGCGTGAGCAAAATCATAGCAGAAAGACCAAGAACCGCCGTACCAACACTTTGCAGACGATAGCCCTGACTCACGTTCATTCCGCTCATTTGAGTGACTACCCAAAAAAAACTATCATTGGCATGAGACACTACTGCAGAACCTGCCCCAATAGAGATCACCACCATGGCCTTTTCTATTTCTGTGTCCATACCCAAAACCAACATCAACGGAGCTATAATAGAAGCTGTAGTGGTCAAAGCAACAGTGGATGATCCCTGAGCCGTCTTGATCCCGGCAGCCACCATAAATGGCAGCCAAAGTCCTATTCTGTAATCGGATGCGAAGCTCCCAAGAATTTCACCGATATCTGATGTCTGAAGCATTTTACCAAATGCTCCGCCTGCCCCTGTGATGAGAATGATCACAGAGCCGGTTTTCAACGCGTCGCCTACCCATCCGCCAGTACTCAGCATGTCTTTGTCCAGCTTTTTCGGTAGCAAAAGGGCTAGTAAAACACCTATAAATAGTGCCGTAACCGGATTGCCCAAAAAGAAGATAAAATCAACCAAAATACCGGTTCCAAATGGCTCTGTCGGGTAATCTGCGATAGACCTGAGCACAATGAGCAATATGGGTACCAGTATGGGCAAAAAAGATTTTATGGAAGATGGTGCTTCCGAGATTTTTTGTTGGATTTTCTCTCTGGTCTGCTCTGGCTGTGGGTCTATATAGACCTTTCCGGCATACGCTTTCGAAAAGAAAATAGCCACCACCAGCGCCCCGATACTTGTATAAAGGCCAATCAGAATCACAATCCCCAAATCTGCTCCCACCAAACCAGCTGCAGTGATAGGGCCCGGTGTAGGTGGCACCATAGTGTGGGCGGCTGTAAGACCAAGTGAAAGCGCAATAGCCGTCCCGGCCAAAGACACTCCAGCTTCCTTTGCCAAAGCTCGGTTCAGAGATGAAAGAATGATGAACCCACTATCGGCAAATACAGGAATGGATACGATATACCCGATCACCCCCATGGCGAGGTGTACGCGCTTTTGACCAACCACCCTCAGCACCTGACTGGCCAGGGCATAAGCACCTCCGGATTGCTCTAAAAAAGCACCTATAATAACACCCGAAATAATGATGATCCCGATTTTTCCGATGGTTTCCCCAAAGCCGATATTAATTGTCTGAATAATGGTCTCTGGTGCCATCCCTGAGCAAAAACCAAAAAACAAACAAGCAACCAGTAAGGCCAGAAAAGGATGCAAAGAAAATCTACTAGTCGAAATGACTATAAGTAAAATACTCAGAATAATCAGTACAATAGTCAGCATTATGGAGAGGTTTTAGGGTGATTATTAATGCAAGTCTCTGGTTACTTCCGACCCTGATGAGCCTTTGAGGAAATCAAAATCGCAACCCTTATCGGCTTGCTCCACATGCTGAATGAACATTTTTGTATAGCCCCTTTCAGCCACGGGTTTAGGTTTCACCCAATGCTTTCTCCGCTCTGCCAACTCTTCATCCGACACATGCAGGGTGAGACGCTTACCTTTCACATCAAGTTCTATCAAGTCACCATTCCTCACAAGGGCCAGATTGCCACCAATGGCAGCCTCTGGTGACACGTGTAAAACCACGGTACCATAGGCTGTACCGCTCATACGCCCATCGGAGATTCTTACCATATCCTTCACGCCTTTTCTGAGCAATTTCTCCGGCAGGTCCATATTACCTACCTCCGGCATACCCGGATAACCCACCGGCCCCACACCTTTGAGGATCATCACGGAAGTCTCATCTATTTCAAGCGCCGGGTCATCGATCCTTTGGTGATAATCCTCGATCGTCTCAAAAACAACTGCTTTCCCTTTATGCTGCATAAGTGCCGGAGTAGCTGCCGAGGGTTTGATCATGGCTCCATTTTCGCAAAGGTTCCCTTTCAGTACCACGATTCCCGCGTTCTCCTTGATTGGAGCGTCGACAGTGCCAATGACTTCCCGATCATAGCATGGTGCATTGCGACAATTATCTCCGATTGTTTTTCCATTGGCCGTGATGGCTCCAATATGAATCCGTTCTCTGATCTCATCAATTACTACCGGAAGACCCCCTGCATAGAAAAAGTCTTCCATCAGGTACTTTCCGGAAGGCATGAGATTGACTAACATAGGCATCTGGCTACCCAACCGATCAAAGTCTTCAATATCCAGATCCACGCCGATTCGTCCGGCGATGGCCGTCAGATGGATGGGCATATTAGTGGAGCCTCCTACTGCAGAATTGACTTTGATGGCATTTTCGAAAGCCTCTCTGGTAAGGATTTTAGATAGTTTTAAGTCTTCACGGACCATTTCAACAATCCTATTTCCCGCCAGATGAGCCATTACCTTTTTGCGCGAGTCTACAGCCGGAATGGCTGATGCTCCGGGAAGAGTGAGCCCCAATGCCTCTACCATCACCCCCATAGTGGAGGCTGTGCCCATGGTCATACAATGACCCGCACTTCTGGACATGCAGGACTCAGCTTCTACCATATCCTTTTCTGTGATGGTGCCTTCCTTTAGCCCCTCCGAAAGCTGCCATGTAAGTGTACCTGATCCCACATCCTTACCACGCCACTTACCGTTGAGCATAGGCCCTCCCGGCACCACAATGGTTGGTAAATCAACGCTGGCTGCACCCATAAGGGTAGAGGGGGTAGTCTTATCGCATCCAGTCAAGAGTACGATACCATCTAGTGGGTTGGCCCTGATGGTCTCTTCGACATCCATACTCACCAGATTTCTCCAAAGCATGGTGGTAGGCCTCATAATGGTCTCGCCCAAGGACATGACTGGGAACTCTAGCGGAAAACCTCCGGCTTCATAAATTCCCCGCTTTACGATTTCTGCAAACTCCCTGAGGTGGGCATTACATGGGGTAAGGTCAGACCAAGTATTGCAAATGCCAATGACAGGCTTCCCCCGAAACATATGATCAGGATGACCCTGATTTCTCAACCAGCTGCGGTGGACAAACCCCATTTTATCATCCTTGCCAAACCACTCCTCACTTCGTAGTTTTTCCTTTTTATCGCTCATAAGCGCTCATCTGTTTCGGGTTGAAAAAATAAGTCATACCAAATGCAAAATATTGGGGATTCCTTTCAGTGAAACTGGCTTGCCTGCCGCTGCAGACTCATAAATCTTATCAATGATGAACATATCCCGCTGGCCCATTTCACCACGAACCGTGCTCTGCTTGTCCTTTAAAATACATGTAGCAAAATCATCCATCTGGAGTGCCTGCTGATTGACAGCCGGGAAGTTTATAGCGCCCAAATGGGTCCTGCCCTTCAGGCCACCATATGAATAAGCAGGCGCCAACTCCCAGCTCCCCTCCTGAGCCTGTACTTTCAAATAATTAGAACTCTCCTCGTAGCTCGTCCTCATTTTGGCATTGACTCCCGTAGGGAAATCAAATTTGACATCCAGTGTACCCTCTACAGCGCCATAAAACGCTCGATCGACAGTGGTATCCGTAGCTTGTAGAGCGATGGGCAACTGACCGAGGGTATAGATGGTGCTTTGTATGGCATAGATACCCACATCCATGAGGGGGCCCCCGCCTGCCATTTCTTTGTCCAGACGCCAGCGACTTTTATCTCTCAGAGGAAAAGCAAAACCAGCGTCTGATTCGAGTACCTTCCCAAATACCTGCCGCTGCCCCAATCTCATAGCCTCAAGATTGTGCGGTTCGAAATGCAATCGATAGCCAATGGAAAGTTTCTTTTCAGCCTTGCGGCATGCATCAATCATCCTTTGACAATCTTCATATTTGGTGGCCATCGGCTTTTCGCAAATCACATGCTTGCCTGCCTGAGCAGCCCGAATCACGAACTCCGCGTGCATGGAATTGGGGAGGACCACGTACACAATGTCTATTTCATCATTGTTCGAGATCTCATCAAAGTTGTCATAGTTATAGACATTCTTAGATGAGATATGATACTGGTCCACCCACGAATCTGCTTTCGAGGGGGTGCCTGTGACAATTCCCGCCAGGTAGCAGTTTTCTGTCCTTTCCAAAGCCGGTGCCAGTTGACCCGTAGCATAACCGCCTAACCCCACCAGTGCCACACCGAGCCCTCTTTTCTCCCCGGCCCTACCCGAAGGACCTGAAAGCAGCCCAAGAGTGGTCAAACTGCTGGCCACCATGATGCCCCCTGTGGACTTGGCGGTATTGGATAAGAAATGTCTTCTTTTCATTGGACTTATGGTTTAGGTTCGGGGGACTCCCCTACTTGATGACGATCTTTCTTAGTTCGCTTCTGGTAGTCCCTTGTACTTTGAGTAAATAGATTCCGCTGGTTAAGTTCAGTGAAAGGCTCACCTCCTGCCCCTCCATTGGGCTAAAATCAGCCACCAGGTGACCACTCAAGTCATACAGTGTCACCTGATGCACAGGCTCTTTCGATCTGACCGTTAATTGACCGTCAACCACCGGGTTAGGGAACAGCTCCAGATTCGAATGATTTTTCCATCCCAAAACCGTAAGGTCTATGGGTGTGGAAGCATACTCTCTAAGCCAGGCCAATGCCGGTCGCTCCGTTCCATCGGTATTGATCAAATAAGCCTTCTGTGCGGTACGCCACATCCCACTACGCCACCCCCAGAGGGTGACTCCTATCACCGATTCGTGCTCCCAAAACAGTGGGAAAACTCGCTTGTACTCATCCAGCTGAATCTGATCTGTGGATCCATCTATATCCATCTCAGTCACCATGATCGGCAGGCCTGTATCACCCAGTTTATCGAGTTGATCGGCAATGGTGGTGGAGCTTCCAGTGGTAGAAAAGGCATGTGCCTGTACGCCGATTACATCTATCAGATTCTCTGCCTGCAACAGCTCTATGATTCTCTTGTATTTATTGGCATTACTGCTACTGCTCACAATGTTGTACTCATTGATCACCAGTTTGGCATTTGGAAAACGCTCTCTGGCCATGGTGAATGCGGTGACGATCCAATCGTATCCGGAAGCTCCTCTACCCCCCAACGCATCTATGTAATTGCCATTGCCGGCACCACTCGGAGGATCATTGATAGGCTCGTTGACCACTTCCAAGTAATCCACATCGGGGTATCGCTCTGCCACAGCATCCATCCATTCGGTGATTTCCTCCAGCTGCTCCTCCACCGGCAAATCTTCGATCCAGGAGGGTTGCTGATTTCCCCAGATCAACACATGAAACCTAAACACAAAATCGTTTTCCTTGGCAAAATTGTAAGCCGCATCCAATGTGGCCCAGTCATAATTATCCTGCGTCCTTTCCACGCTTCCCCATTTTCCGGCATTTTCGGGCGTTACCTGATTCCAGTAAGTCTCATATCCGCTTAGCTGAGAGCTACTGTATACATTGCCAAGAAACTTCTCCATCCCATCGGCTATGGGCTTTTCCTGACTCACCGCCATCTGCCCCATGATCATCAACCCAATCAGTAACAATCCTCTTTTATTCATCTTCATAAAATATAATCTGTTATAATCACCTCAAATTTCCTATCGTTATTTCACCTTCAAATTCACAGAAACAGGAACAGACGCACCCAGTTCGAGACTTCTGCTGGTGGGCAGAGATCCGCCAACGTGTATTTTGAAATCACCCTTCTCCAGAATGGTTTCACCCTTCTCATTGACCACCTGAAGCATTTCAGGGTTTATGGTGAAGGAAATGCGCTGTGACTCACCTGCCGCAAGCTTTACCCTGCGAATGGACTGTAAAGAAAAAAGCGGAGTACTCACACTGGCTTCTACATCCGTCACGTACAGCTGCACCACTTCCTCTACATCAAAATCCCCTTCGTTGGTCACTAGAACAGAAACCTCAGCAGACTCTCCTGACTTTATTACCGACCGGGTGACGGCAGGGGTCCCATACTTGATTTTGGAGTAGTGTAGTCCAAAGCCAAAAGGATACATCGGCTCGGCTGTCATATATTTGTAAGTTCTGCCCCTCATACTATAATCCTCATATGCTGGCAACTGATCCATGCTCTTTGGAAAAGTAATCGGCAATCGCCCGGAAGGTGAGGCTTTACCGAAAACAATATCAGCGATGGCATTACCACCTTCCTCACCGGGATACCACACCAATAACACTGCATCGGCTATTTCGTGAACTTCCGAAAGATTCATGGGGCTTCCACCAGTGACAATGGCTATCACGGGCTTGTCATTGTCGGCTTTAAGTTTTTTCAGGTAATCAATCTGATTGGCAGGTATATCATAATCCAGGCGGTCACCATAATGCGCGGAGGCAATGGACTCCCCTTCCTCTCCTTCAATAAATCCCGTGATCCCCATTACCATCAAAGTCGCATCTGAAGTATGTGCCACCCCAGACGACCAGTCCACGGGATTTACATTCGGCCGATCGAGCAACGTGCCAGCTCTATAATGCACCTGACTGCCGGGAGCTACCGCAGCGGTGATGCCTTCCAAAACCGTGACCATATCAGGGTTTACCCCGTAATAATTTCCAATGAGTGGATCGATACCAGCCGCATTGGGACCTGTGACATAGTAGCGCGACAGGTCATTGGCCAAAGGCAACACTCCATTATTTTTGAGCAAAACAATAGACTTGACGGCAGCTTCCCGTGCCAACGCCCTGTGGGCAGGGCTGTTCACCACATCCAGCGAAATGGCATTGTATGGATTGGCATTGCTATCATCAAACATGCCCAGCTTGAACCTCGTCTCCAGCAACTTGGTAAGGGCCACATCAATAGTCTTTTCTTCGATCAACCCCTGATTCACGGCCTCCACCAGTGCCGGGAAGGTACTCCCGCAGTTGAGGTTTACGCCACTTTCAAGCGCCAAAGCTGAAGCATCTACCTGATTTTCTACAGTGCCATGTCCATTCTCTGAATAGAAATCCACAATGGCCCAGCAGTCACTCACGATGTGCCCGTCAAAGTCCCATTCACCCCAAAGTACCTCCTGCAGCAAGTAATTATTGGCACAACAGGGTTCATCGTTGGTCCTATTGTAAGCACACATTACAGCCTCTACATCCGCCTCCACCAATGCCTTAAAAGCTGGAAGGTATGTTTCATAAAGATCCTTTTTAGAAACAACAGCATTGAACTCATGGCGCAAACGCTCCGGACCACTGTGCACCGCAAAATGCTTGGCACAAGCCGCGGTTTTCAAGTATCGGGAATCTTCTCCCTGAAGTCCTTTCACAAAGGATACCCCCAATCTGGTAGTCAAAAATGGATCTTCACCGTAAGTTTCCTGGCCGCGCCCCCACCTGGGGTCACGGAAAATATTGATGTTCGGTGTCCAAAAGGTGAGTCCATTGTATCGGTTGTAATAACCCTTTTTCAGTGATGCATTATACATGGCCCGAGCCTCATCAGAGATGGCTGAAGACACCCGGTAAGCCAGCTCCTCATCAAAGGTGGCTCCAAGTCCAATGGCTTGCGGAAATACCGTAGCCACACCAGACCGTCCAACTCCATGCAATGCCTCGTTCCACCATTCATAAGGAGGGATATTCAACCGTTCGATCGCGGGGCTGTTCATCATCATTTGCTGAACCTTCTCCTCAAGAGTAAGTCTGCTCACCAAATCCTTAGCCCGGGCCGCATGGGTAAGAGAAGTTTCCAGATAATCCTGGCTTTCTGCATTGTGACTAATGGCTGCCAGCACAATCAATAAAAAGGATGCTAATTTTTTCATCATTAAGGGATTTAAATTTTATATGACCACCCGGATATTTTTTACTAAATATATCCCTCCCTCAACTCATTGCGGGAAAGGCTTAACAATCCGTAGGGTATTCATTAACAAACGGTGCCTACATCAACAAGAAATGCACGCTAATTCACTCTCATTTCAAGCCTCATGTGATTTAAAAATGAAGCAACATCAGCCCTGATTTCAGAGAAGCTTTAGACATTCATTGTGGCAAAGTAGCACAGATTCTTAAATTTTAAACAATCGATTGCGTAAAAATTTCAGTTTTACCACACATCTCACTACTTTAGCCAAATAGCCGTGTTTGCAATTGTCAGATACGCGATTGATTCAACTCAAACCAGACCCCACGTGAAATATCTATTTAGCACTTTTTTGTTATTCGCACTTTTCATCCTTCCAGCATCAGCGGAAACAGGATATGAACTCTGGCTCAGGTACCATAAGATCCAAAATACCGAGCTCCTCAATGGCTATCTCGGCCAAATCAAGTCGTTTAACGTAGTGGGTAGTTCGGCAACTCATGATGTGATCCGAAATGAGTTGAGTGCTGGCTTGAGTGGTCTGCTGGGTCAGACATTCGAGCCATCCACCAGCAGCAAGGCTTCCTTGCTAGCTGGTCTATCCGATGAGCCGACTATCGCCCAATACTTATCTGAGTCAGAGTTGACACAGCTGGGTAAAGAAGGTTATCTGGTCAAGGCCATCTCACAAAAGGAGTCATCGCGATTTCTCATCACCGCCAAAGACCCGGTGGGCCTGCTCTATGGCACCTTTCATTTTCTGAAGCTCCTCCAAACCAACCAAAACCTGGCTTCCATTAATATTCTTGAAAACCCCAAAGTGGACATCAGAATCCTCAACCACTGGGACAATCTGGACAGAACTTCGGAGCGTGGGTATGCAGGATTTTCTATCTGGAACTGGCACAAACTTCCTGACTATCTGGATCAACGATACATTGACTATGCGCGGGCGAATGCCTCCATTGGGCTCAATGCCACGGTGCTCACCAATGTAAATGCCAATGCGTTGGTACTCACACCTGCTTATCTGGAGAAGGTGAAGGCATTGGCCGATCTTTTCAGGCCGTATGGAATCAAAGTCTACCTGACTGCTCGCTTCAGTGCCCCCATAGAGATTGGTGGGCTGGACACAGCAGATCCACTCAACTCAGACGTGACCAATTGGTGGGAGGAAAAGGTCAAAGAAATCTATGAGCATATTCCCGATTTTGGGGGCTTTCTGGTGAAAGCCAACTCTGAGGGCCAACCCGGCCCTCAAAACTACGGTCGCTCGCATGCGGAAGGTGCCAATATGATGGCAGATGCATTGAAGCCTTTTGGTGGCGTGGTAATGTGGCGTGCTTTTGTGTACAGCAGTGAAGAGCCTGATGACCGGGCCAAACAAGCCTATTCAGAATTCAATCCTTTGGATGGCTCTTTCCGACCCAATGTTTTGGTACAGGTGAAAAATGGAGCGATTGATTTCCAACCACGAGAACCTTTTCACCCCCTTTTTGGCGCCATGCCCAAAACCCCCGTGATGATGGAGTTTCAAATCACCCAGGAGTACCTGGGTCAGGCTACCCAACTGGTCTATCTGGCCCCTATGTGGAAGGAATGCCTCGATGCTGACACCTATGTCAACGGTCAGGGGTCAACGGTTTCTAAAGTGGTTGATGGTTCGCTACATGATTATAGTATCACCGGAATTGCCGGGGTTGCCAACACTGGTACCGACATCAACTGGACCGGTCACCCTTTTGCGCAAGCCAACTGGTATGCCTTTGGACGCCTGGCGTGGAATCCGGATCAGACTGCCCAGCAGATCGCAGAAGATTGGATTCGAATGACGTTTAATAATCATCCAAAAACGATAGCTGCGCTAAGCGATATGATGATGAACTCCTGGGAAGCCTCCGTGAATTACATGACGCCACTGGGGCTGCATCACCTGATGGGTACGGGACATCACTACGGTCCGGCACCCTGGGTCAGTAACCTGTCCAGAGCTGACTGGACACCAGTGTATTATCACAAGGCTGATGCCTTTGGGGTCGGGTTTGACCGATCGGAGAACGGTAGCAATGCGGTGAGCCAATACGCACCGGAAGTGGCCAAAATCTTTAATTCTAAAGACGAAATCCCGGAGAAATTCCTCCTATGGTTTCATCATGTGGGTTGGGATTTTGAAATGAACTCTGGTAGGACCCTTTGGAACGAGTTGGCCTTCCGCTATCAGGATGGAGTGAATACCGTCAGAAAAATGCAGGAACAGTGGCAATCCGTACAACCCAAAATTGACGATGAGCGCTTCAAAAGCGTTCAAATGTTACTCACCATACAAGAAAAGGAGGCCGTCTGGTGGAAAGACGCCTCACTGAGCTACTTTCAGACTTTCTCCAAGAGACCTATTCCTGATAAGGTAGAGCCTCCAAAAAGGTCGCTGGAGTATTATCAATCTTTGAAATTCCCTTTTGCGCCGGGTATACGCCCGAGCTGGTAAAAGCTAAACTGAGACAACTATGCATTTAATGGAACAAACCATGCGATGGTTCGGCCCCAAAGATCCGGTAAGTCTGGCGGACATCAGACAGGCAGGATGTACCGGGGTGGTCACCGCCTTGCATCAAACTCCGGTCGGGGATATATGGCCCGTGGAGGAGATAGAGATCAGAAAAAGGGAGATTGAGGCTGCCGGCATGACCTGGACAGTGATAGAAAGCCTGCCAGTACATGAAGACATCAAAAAGCAAAGTGGGGACTACAAGCGATACATTGAAAATTACAAAGTCAGTCTTCGAAATGTTGCCACCTGCGGACTGAAGGTGGTCACCTACAATTTCATGCCCATACTCGATTGGGTGCGCACCAACCCATTTCATATCCTCCCCAATGGCTCCAGTGCCCTTCGATTTGAAAAAGCTGCTTTCATAGCCTTTGACTTGTTTCTACTGAAAAGACCAAACGCAGAAAAAGACTATACCGAAGATGAAATAAAAACTGCGAAGCAACACCTTAAGTCAATGGATGAGGCTGAAAAACAAACACTCTATAAAAATCTACTCCTGAGTCTGCCGGGCAGTGAAGAAGCATTCACACCGGAGGCAGTACTCTCAGCGCTCGAAACCTATGCCCACATAGATGCACCTAAGCTCAAAGAGCACCTGTTCCATTTCCTAAGGGAGGTGGTGCCGGTGGCAGAAGAAGTAGGCCTGAAAATGGCCATTCATCCGGATGATCCGCCGTATTCCGTATTGGGGCTTCCCCGAATAGTCAGTACAGAGCAGGATGTCAGGGAGCTGATCGATGGTGCACCCTCACCGGCCAATGGACTGTGCTTTTGTACCGGATCTTTCGGTGCACGAGCGGATAATGACCTGGTAGGGATGCTTCAACGTCTGGGTGAGCATGTCCATTTTTTGCATTTGAGAAATACCAAAAGGGATGCTGATGGCAACTTTGAAGAGGCCAACCATCTGGACGGTGATACGGATATGGTGGCAGTAGTGAAAGAGGTGGTTCACCTGATGAACCGTCGCCGGATCAGCCTCCCCATGAGGCCCGATCACGGGCACCAGATGCTGGATGACCTGAAGAAAACCACTTATCCTGGCTACTCAGCCATCGGACGCCTGAAAGGTCTGGCCGAGCTGAGAGGTGTGGAACGGGCGGTGGTGTATGGATTACAACCTGACGACTTACTTTAGGCATAATCGCACAGCTAACTTACTTATGCCGGAGGTGGTTAGCATTGTGCTGTAGGTTTATGAGAGTTTATTATCTTTACAGAACGTGGAGTTTCTCAAAGACATATCTACCAACCTCATATCTGATGCAATCGCATTTGGTGCAGGGGCTCTATTCAACAAACTAGCACTTTTAAAAAAAATCTAATTTCTGCCGGCGCATCCATTTTCAAGCGAGATACATCTATACGTTTTCATTTCATACAATCCACTTTTTAAGAGCACCTAATCAATTAGCATAGGAAAATCGCCCATAGCTTACCAATAAGCCTGGCCTTTCAATAGTGAGTATTTCGCCCAAAATAATTCTTAAGGAACTCAATAATGAAAGTAATTAGCTCATTCCATGTTTCAATTTGGCTCTGCTTACCATTCGATTGATCGTATTTCACCATTTGAATATCCATATTTATCCATTCCCATAACCAAAAAAACCGGCTCCCTTTGGAAGCCGGTTGCTAATTAGTGGATGATCTGATCATCCGAATTAGCTGCCTTAGTTTTTCTTAATCAATCGATAGACTGTGTGATCATCTCCCAAAACCCTGACCAAATAGGTGCCCTCGCTGAGCTGAGTAACATCCGTCACCAAATTAGTAGAAGTCCGCATTTGCAGCTGACCAGCCAGGTCATAAACCTCTACCACCTTTTTCTCACTACTGCGTACTTCAAAAGACCGCTGTGTCGGGTTGGGGAAAATGCGCACCTCAGTGTTCGTTAGTCCAAGTACCTGACCAATGACCAATGTGGCCGTAGCACTCCCTTCGTAATTCACTTCATCAATCACGACTGACACTTCATACTCACCAATGGCTGATGGTGCGGCAGAAGCTCCATCATATGTCACCACATAACTGAGCCCGGCAGGGTCAGTGGTAATGGTGGGTTCCTTCGCAGCGCCATCCACCAGATGTGCCAAATCCGAAATCTCTACCGTAGCCTGAGCCTTGAGGATGGTGAGTGTACCTTCCACATGAGTGATGGTATAATTGGCCGCAGCTCCGGCGGATAATGAGATGGGATAGGTGCCCACGTCCGAAGAATTGGTAGCCGTGGTACCGGCCACTGGCTCAGTAGTCAATACTGAAGCATCTTCGTCATTCACAAACCCAGCGTAGGAAATCGTAAGGTCAGGCAATGCCGTCCCGTAAGCCACTGATTGATTATCGGCAGTAGCTGTGAGGGCTGCTGGGCTGATGCTGAAGGTAATTTCTGCCGAAGCATTCAAGAAGTCATCATTACCGGCCTGGGTCACCTCAATCACCACATCCCCCACTCCTGTGATACTCACAGTAGCACCTGAAACTGTCACCGGCCCACTGATGACGGCATAAGAAACATCAAGCCCTGATGAAGCCGATGCACTGAGTGCAAAGTCGGCTTCACCATAGACTCTATCATCCACAGCGGTGACTGTGATGGTTTGTGCTTGTTTGTACGGGTTAACCGTCACCACGGCGGTCGCCGAAGCACTATTGCCATTTCCGTCCACAGCAGTCAATGTTACTGTGTTTTCACCCAAATGGGAAGCATTAAAAGTGCTGACGTCCAACGTCAACGTAACCTCCGAACACTCATCTGAAGACCCATTATCAATGTCTGCTACAGTAATGGATGCCGTATTATCTTCTCCAAGTCTGACCGAAATATCCTTCACCACCACCTCCGGTGGAGTGATGTCTTCAACTGTGATTGTCACTTCAGTGGTCATTTGTAACTCACAGGTTGTGCATTCCAAACCAGCCACTTCGGATATCCAATCTGTAGTGGCATCCATATTCGTGAGTGCTCCATTAATCGCCGAGGGAGATAAGTCGGTTACCACAGTTCCCTCTCCTTCGTTTAGGTCAAAAAAGCCGACTGACGTCTCCGGATTTTTCAATCCACAAACATCACTTTGCAAGGCAATGGTATCTTCATCCAACGCCGTGTTCCAGAAAGCTACTTCATCGATCTGTCCACTGAAATATTCATTATTCAGTGCGCCGATGGTCAGGTACTGGGAATTGAACAGACTGGAGCCCACACCATTCAGCGCAGAACTCTCAAGCGCACCATCCACATAAATTTTCCACGCCCCAGTGGTGAGATCAATGGTGCCCGTCACATAATGCCACGCATTGTCATTCACGGCTGTGGTGGAAGCCCCCGTGCTCTTATACCCACCGGACGCATCTCGACCATCCAAAACCACATTTCCATTGGCATTGATATACATCAGAAAGCCTCTATACCCATCATACTTACCCACCAGGTAGTTAGTAGATCCGGAATGATCAGTCTTCACCCACATGCCTATGGTCATGGCTGTGATCATATCTCTGGCATTCGTGCCTGCATTTATGTAGCCACCCATTCCATCAAAATCCAACCCCGAGCCCGCATCTCCGGCATTCATTCCGATCACATTGAAAGTAGTCGTTTGACTAAGTACTCCGGTAGCAAAATTTAAAGCTTCGCCAGATCCAGCCACCGGGCCATCCACGATGCTGTTGTCGGCACTGTTCCTAAGGTAGTATTCAACTCCCTCTACCGAGCTACCAATACCAATGGTCGTCCCTTCTGTATCGCCCGGACAAAGTCCTGAAACCGAACTGGTTACTGTTTCATCGGCAATCAGGGAGGTAATGGTGACGGTGGCCTCTGCACTTGCACTGTTTCCTGCTTCGTCAGTGACAGTAAGCGTAACCGTATTTGGACCCAGATCAGCACATGAAAAACTCGTCTTATCAAGGCTGTAGGTGAGTGCAGAAGTCGCAGAGCAATTGTCCGAAGATCCATTGTCGATGAGGTCAGCTGAGATAGATAGGATTCCTGAGCTACCCACCTGTGCTTCGATATCCTGAACCATTACAGTCGGTGCTACATCATCCCCCACGGTGATCTGGGTACTCATGATTTTATAACAATCAAAGGCACATGACACAGCCGCGTCATCTGTCTGCGCGCCTCCGTTTTTGAGCTGTGCTGGCGTACTGCTCACCAGATCGGTGAATATGGTACCACTGACAGACTCCAAATCATAATACAATACCAAATTATCCTCTGAGCCTGAGATACATCGACCCATATCATCGGAAATAGATCGGGCGGTACGTGCTGTGTCATACACCCGGATATCATCCATCAACCCATCAAACGACTGGTAGCCTGGAAAACCAGAGTTATTCAGGTACCCAAAAGTTAACTCACTGCCGGCACTTTTTAACGGAGGTAAAATAGTGCCACTTCCAGCTTCTACACCGTTGACCAATAACCTCACCGTAGTTCCATCAAAGGTCACTGACAGATGAGCGTATTCGCCAGAAGGCAAGGGGTTTGTACTGGTTCCAAATGTGGAGAGTGTGCCCCCATTACCTCGATTATGAACAACCGTAAACACACCGCTCTGAGTGCTTTGATAAACCTCTATGTCACTGCCGGTGGTTCCACCAGCATAGAAAATGGTATTATAAGAATTGGAAATACCACCGAGGCTTTCTTTGACCCAGGCTGAAAAAGTGTAACCGGCAGAATAGTCGAAAGAACCGGGAGTGGCTACCGCCAGGTAGTCAGCTGATGAAGGCAAAGACAATGCTTTTCCAGAGGAAGGCACTTCAGCATAGACCTGGAAAGTGGTGTTTTCACTCACTGCTCCGGTACTAAAAGAAAGACCACTTCCGGTTCCGTCCAGTGGCCCGTCAATCACGCTGCTATCCGCACTATTGCGCAAGGAATATTTCACTCCAACCATTGATCCATCCGTATTGATGGTAGTTCCGGCGTTTTCGTTCGATCCATCAAAGCAAACCGTGGTACTGGTAGCAGAAACTTCAACCTCAGGAATATAAGAATGTACCATGACCGTGAAGGTCGTCTGATCGGTTCGTCCGCCCCCATCAAAAACATCCAGTGTTACCGTATTCAATCCCTGATCGGAGCAGGTAAAGAAGGTTTTAGACAATTGCATGGAAGTAATGCCGCAATTATCCGAAGATCCATTGTCCACCATATCCGCAGTAACGACCGCCATACCTGTACTTTCATCGATGGTAACATTGATATCATTGGCAAGGGCCGCAGGTCCGTACTCATCTATGATCTCCATGTAGCGGGTAGCTGAGGCCGTTCCACCTTCATAAGTGGCTGTAACCGTCACTACCAGACCCCCTACATCCTCGCAACTAAAATCTGTTTTATCAAAGGTGTAGGTGATCCCTTCGCACTGTGTGGTACCTGAGCTTAACCCATTCTCTGTGGTCAAAGTAAACTGGCCAGACTCACTCAAAGAGATGGTACCAAAACCGATGGCCAAAGCTGGCTCCACGGTGATTACAGCGGTAGCGGTGGCCGCATTCCCAAAACCATCATCAGCCGTGAGGGTGACTGTATTTGCCCCCAGGTCATCACAGGTGAAGAGTGTTTTGTCAAGAGACAAATTTGTAATAGGTGCTTCACAGCTATTGATCGATCCATTGTCCACCTGACTTGCATTGACAATCACATTACCCGAAGCATCCAGTTTCACAGTAATGTCTTTGGCCACTGCGGTGGCAGAGCTGCTACTGGTGCAGGTACTTTGGTAATGCACATCATCGAGCAAGAAGCTGATATTGCTGGAGTTATTTCCCCGGAAAGCAATATTCCCGTTTAGCTGATTGCTACTAAAGTCAAAAGTGAAACTCTGAAAAGAGGGCTGACCATAATCAATGGCAAACACCTTGGTGAAAGTGGCCCCATCATAGATTCCCAGGTCCATGGTTAACCCACCGTAGGTTCGGGAGGTGCCATTTCGGGCCTTGAAGGTAAGTACTCCGGTGGCATTGACGGTATTCGGAAGAACGAGCATTTCGCCCTGATAGGCAAAGCTTGCACGTCCAGCATCGAAATTAAAACTATTGGGATTGCCAACCGGCGTCCAGCAATCTGGTGGTGTGGTACCACTCAGGTTTGCAAAATTTTCATTGACTACCCACACAGGAGTGGAGTCGGTACACTGAGCAAATCCTTCTAATGCGGAGATGAACAGGACTATAAGAGGCAGCAGTAATTTTTTCATAGCATTTTGTTTTGTTGGGTGACTAAAACAAATATGCCTGTTAGCTAAATGGGATTTTTACGTCAGTTTCCGAATGGCGCTTATGAGTTTCCGAAAGGTTTTATCCCTGCATGACCTGAAAGAACTCGTCTTTCTTGTCTTTGGAAATTCCCACAAGCTTCTGATTGTCCATGATGATATATCCTCCATCTTGGTTGACGTACTGTTTGATGTGCTTGAGGTTGATGACGAAAGATCGGTGCGGGCGATAAAACTCCCTGACGTCTTCAAGGATATCGGTAAAAAACTTCATAGGTTTGCTCACTAAAAGCTCTCCATCTCCTGTGGTAAACACCTTGGTGTACATTCGGTCTGCCTCCATCATGATCACATCATCCAGCTCTACGAAAAGCACCCCATTGGAAACAGGAAGCCCAATTTTTCGGATATTGCTCACCTTGAGGGTATTTCGTAATTCTTCTAATCTTTCACTCACTTTTGACTGACCGATCTGCTGTATGGCCTTTTGTACGGCCGTCTCCAACTGATCATGTCGAAGGGGCTTTAGGAGGTAGTCGATGGCATTGAGTTCGAAAGCTTTGATGGCGTATTCAGCGTAGGCTGTAGTGAAAATGACCTCAAAGTTGATTTGCTCAGGTGTGAAAAACTCCAGCAATTGGATGCCGGAATACCCTGGCATTTCAATGTCCAGAAACACTATGTCCGGCTGGAATTTATTGATCAGAGCAACACCCTTGGGTAGGTCTTCAGCGGTCTCTATGGCTGTAATCTGAGGACAGTTTTCCTCCAGCAGGAGCCTCAGGAGGCGTCTGGCTTTTTGCTCATCATCTATTATTACAGCCTTCATTTCTCAAATATAACCTTGTGGACATGCGCTTTTAGTGTCAACTTCCAAAATACAGCTCTAAACTTCCAAATCAACTATGGCTCCCTTCGGAACACTGATCACCACGTAGGTGCCAGCGGCCTTTCCGGCATCATCGTACAAATCTTCTATTCGCTCCTCCACGGGTTTTTCACTATTGAAGTTGATCAGCTCTATCCTGCTCTTGATGGCATCAGTCGCAAAGGGCTTGTGCCTTTCGTTACGGCTTTGATTAAGCTCAGCAGATTTCACCCGACCAATACCATTGTCGATCACCTCACACCTCAGCATGGCTTCAGCCTCCAGATAACTGAACCTGACCGTAAGCTTGCGATCGGTTTTCTTATGCAAAAGTCCATGTTTGAGGGCATTCTCTACATAGGGCTGTATCAGCAAAGCCGGAAGCTTAATCTCATCATCATCAACGCCCTCCTCCATGATTACTTCATAGGTCAGTGCATCCTCAAACCTTAGCTTTTCCAGCTCAAGGTACAGGCTCAGCGCCTCCACCTCCTCCTGCACCGAAATAGCCCTGGCCTGGCTGTGATTGAGATAGATGCGCATCAGATCGGCGAACTTTCCCAGGTACTTTCCGGCCAATTTTTTTTCATTGAACATGATGTACTCCTGAATGGAGTTGAGTGCATTGAAGACGAAATGGGGGTTCATCTGAGATCGCAGCGCTTTTAACTCTGAAGCACGATACTGCTGCTCCACCACCAAACGCTTTTTCGTTTCTGCCAGCTCCAGATCGGTGATGGCCTGCTGCTGCTTCAATTGGCGCTGACGATAGATCAATACCCCACCACCGATAATCACTACGATCAAAACAATCAGCCCTGCCAGAAAGTAGCCCTGTTTGGATAGCTGTAGCCTCTGAATGGCGGCCTCTCTGGAAAGCAACTCTATCTCAGCCTGTTTTCCTTCCGTTTCGTACTTGGTCTGCATTTCAGCCAATTGTCTGGATTTTTCGGCATCCAGAATGGCTTTACTGAGTTTCGTATATTCCAGCTGTGTTTCAAAGGCCTTATCAGGCATATTCAGGTAATTGTATGCCATCGCCATGTCCTGCAATACCTTGTAGTAAAGTTCCACCTGACCGGATTTTTTTCCGGCCTCCACAGCCAAAAGGCCATCCTGGATAGCTTCTCTGTAACTACCAAGTGCCAGGTAATTCGAGACGTTATTGACATACATGGAAGGGAGATACAATTCATAGCCAGATGAACACGCCAGTTCAATGACTCGGTTGTTGGTGGCGATGGACTGTTCATGGTCTCCGGCCAGGTTATAAGCATAGGAAATCCCTTGCAACAACAATATTTCACTATTTTGATCGCGAACGGACTCATTCACTTTCAGTCCCAGATTGAAATAAGCAACGGCCTCATCAAACTCGCTGCTGTCCGCCTTGAGGTAACCCAACCACTCGAGCACACTCACTTCGCGCTGTTGATCCCCAATGATCCGGGTCAGATCCAATAATTCAAAAAAATCAGACGATTTCAGCTTACTCGGTTGATGATCATAGTAGATGGTGGCCACATTCAGTTTGGCAGTGATGATCAATGGTTTGTCATCAATAGCCTCGGCTATTCTCAAAGCCTGAAAATACGCATCGAGCGCCTTGTCTATTTGTCCCTTGTGTTGGTAAAGTATACCAATCCCGACATAGGAAGATCCAATATAGAGGCTATCGCCCACTTCCTGGGCGAGCAGGAGCCCCTTGTTGAGATAATAAGAGGAAGAGTCCAGCAAACCTGCCGTTTGAAAATAAAAACCCAGTCTATTCAGTAATTTGACGCACTCGGCATTCAGGTCGTGTTGTAACCCAATCTGAGCTGCCCGGCGATAGTAGTAAATGGCACTGTCCAGGTCTCCGGTGCAGTATTTCATTTTGCCTAGCTGCTCCAAAGCCTTCAATGCTCCACGGGGATAACCACTGAGCGAACCCTTTATTTCTCCATAATACAGCAAGGTCAGACTATCCTGATCACATGCCGTGGTTTCCATCAGGGAAATCAGGCTATCGATTCGCGCTGTAGTGGGAGGAGTATCTGCTGCTGTACTGACCATGCTGGCGGGCACAAACAAGTGAAAGACGAAAAAGCTGAATAGGCGGGTGGTGTGACTCATGTATCACAAATATGTCACTTATTTTGAATTAGGAACCTCCACATGGGTAGATTGCTTCGTCTGACCTGTGGTCCTCCTCGCAATGACGGTAAACGAAAATATCCCTCCACTGGCTTCAGTTTGCAACTGAAGCTTCAATCCATTTTAGGCTTAAGTTACGCTAAACTCAAGCCAGTATAATTAGCAACTTCGGCGGATTACTTATCTCCGTAATGCGACCAAGCACTCACTACATACACCACCACAACTTCCTCCTTGATACCATAAACCAAGCGATGCTTTCTATTTATTCGTCTGGAAAACAAACCTGCCAGATCATGTTTCAACATCTCGGGTTGCCCCGTACCTATCATGGGATGTTCTCGCAATTCATTAAATAATCGGTTCAGCTTCTTTAAAACGGATTGATCCCCAGCCTTTTTGTGCTTTTCAATGTCTTCTAAAGCATGATCTGAGAATTCCAGAACATAACTCATAGACCAAGCAAATCATTAATCTGCTCAGGAGTGGTAATCTTTTTAGTTTTTCCTGACTCCACCTGATCCATGCTTTCCTTTATCCGCTTGACCATTTCCGCATTGAAGTAAATGTCCTCTTCTCCAATAGGAGTCAAAGCATAGGATTTATCCTTCCCTCTCTGAACAATAATTTGCTCTCCCTGGTCTGCTCTTTCAAAGTACATCTTTTGATTCTGTCTAAACTCTCTGCTGCTTATTACTAACATATCGATATTATTTGGCGTACCATAATGGTACAAATATACGATATCTTCCATTACTATGTTTTAATCCCGAGTGGAAAGGATATGCTCTTTCCCTCTGGTTTCGGTTTACAACTGGAGCTGAATGAGTTACAACACAGATTGTCAGGGTATTGGTGGTGCAACCGAAAAAAATGGATACGGCGCTCTTCTACTTTGGTGATGAGTGCATCCACATGGGTAGATTGCTTCGTCTGACCTGTGGTCCTCCTCGCAATGACGGTAAACGAAAATATCCCTCCACTGGCTTCAGTTTGCAACTGAAGCTTTTCCCATCCTTCTTTATTTAACAGTTACAACTGACTCCTCACCCTAGCTCTCCCTGACCCATTGACAACAAATGACCAATCTGCTCGCCTATCCGGATCAGGTTCTCGCGGGTCTGCTTCATCGCAGATTCTACATCTCCGGGGCCATTCCCAATGGACAGCAATACCTGAAAATATTTCTTCATCTCTACCGGTGTATTCAATGGCACCTTACCGGCCAGCCCAATTACAGGGATGCCTAACGCCTTTGCTCTGACAGCCACTCCCATGGGGCCCTTGCCGCGGAGGGTTTGTTCATCCAGACTTCCTTCGCCGGTGATGATCAGGCTGGCTTTTTGTGCTGCCGCTTCAAAAGAGGTCACCCTGATGAATTCATCGATCCCATTCACAAGACTGGCTCCCAAAAAAGCATGAAGGCCTGCCGAAACACCTCCCGCAGCTCCGCCATGAGGCACGTCCATTTCCAGACCATGCTCCCGTAAGGCTACGGCTCTGAGACTGGTCAATGACTCCTCCAACATCAGCACTTCGTCGGGTGTGGCACCCTTTTGGGGTCCGAAAACGGAAGCAGCGCCCTCCTCACCCAACAACGGATTGTCCACATCACAAAGCAGCACAAACTCACAATCGGTAATGCGCTGATCCACCTGATTGATCTCAATATGCGCCAAATCCACCAACGTTTCCGCTGAAGTCAGCGGATCGTTACCTTCATCTAAAAACTGCACGCCCAATGCGCTCAAAATACCCATCCCTCCATCCACAGTCGCAGAGCCACCGAGTGTCAGGATGATTTTCCTGGCTCCGGCATCCAGAGCTGCCAATATCAATTCACCTGTGCCCAATGAGGACGCCTCTAATGGATTCAGTTCGTCGGGTTTTAGCAGCCGAATCCCTGAGGCGTTGGCCATCTCGATGATGGCAGTATGCCCATTTTCAATCAAACCAAAAGAAGCATTGATTTTTCTTCCTAGTGGATCGTGGACCATTACATTCATCATTTCACCACCACATTTCTGTACAATGAGCTCACCTGTGCCATCGCCCCCATCGGCTATGGGAAAGCACTCGGTGGTGCATTTAAGTTGACTATTGATGAGGCCTGTCTCAATGGCACTGGCTACCTCTCCGGCAGACAGGCTGTTTTTAAAGGCATTGGGAGCTATGAGAATGTGCATTTCTACAATAAAATTAGGGACAAAAGATACACCATTATAAACGAAGTAAGCCCCATCAGAATTGTGGCCACTGAATAAACCCGGAGCATTTCCCTCATGCCCACACCGGAAAACTTACTGATGACCCAAAAGTAGGAATCGTTGGCATGCGAGATCATGATGGACCCTGCTCCCATGGAAAGAACGCAGAGCAAATAGCCCATTTCGGTAGTGATACCGAGGTTTGGCAAAAGTGGCTGAACGATGGATGCAGCGGTGATCACTGCCACAGTAGAAGACCCCTGGGCAGTCTTCAAAATGAACGCCAATAGGAATGGAAACAAGATTCCCAGCCCTTCAAGTGGGATGGCCTGATTGACGTACTCCCCTATATTGATCGCCACCAGCACTGCTCCGAATGCCGCTCCAGCGCCAATAATTACCAATATGCCCCCAGACTTTTGCACTGCGTCTTGCATAAGATGAGACACCGTGTTCTTTTGCCAGCCGCGTTTGGTATTGAAAGCCAGCAACACACCAATAGCAAGTGCTATGACGGGATCGCCTATGGTTACTAACACTGAAATGACCCAGTTCTGATCCGGGGCATCCAGGGCTATAAATGATCTGATGGCTATCAAAAGAATGGGTGCTATAATGGGCAAAAATGCCCTGATCACTGAATGATCGGGCAAATCAGACTCCTGCTCCTCCTCATCTGCCAGAACCACAGGGTTTTTCTTACCCGCATACGTAGCCCACCAGAAACCCACCAGACTGGTGGGAATGGCCACGACAATACCAGCCATGATCAACTGACCAAAATCCACTCCGATGATCTCTGCAGCGGCCGCCGCTCCGGGATGCGGGGGAATCATACAATGAATGGCATATAAGCCGGCAGCCAGCGAAACCGCCATGGTCGCAATGGGCACCTTGGTTTTCCGAGCCAGCGAATTATTCAGCCCATCCAACACTATGAATCCTGAATCACAAAAAATGAGGGTCCCCACGGAAAAACCTGTGAGGTTCATCGCGAGCGCTGCTCGTTTTTCATTGACCAGTTTTCGGATGAAACCAGCCATCACTCGCGTGCTACCCGTATGCTCCAGTATCACCCCGAGGGTAATCCCCAACACAATGACCAGGCCCAGGGATTTTAAAATATTACCAAACCCATTTTTGACATGGGTAAGCACCTCGCTCACCGGCATACCCACCCCTATGCCCACTACAAATCCCGCAATGATCAAGGCAAAAAACGGATGCACTTTGAACCGGGTGGTGAGCAAAACAATCACTGCTATGCCCGCCAGGAGCCATAGGAATACATACAAAAAACTATTGATCATAAAGGGAATTTACGGTGTGCCGTGGCTGTCTCCAAAACGTTGGCCATCAAAACCTCGAAATTCTCCTGATCTGAGCAATTGGCTACTTAATACTTCTTCTGATTCCCAACTCCAGTCCCCTCAGCTCCGCCAGCCCCCTCAAGCGACCAATGGCCGAATAGCCAGGATTGGTTTGCTTACCCAAATCATCCAGCATCTGGTGCCCGTGATCTGGTCGCATAGGCATACGCAAGTCCGTTCTTCCCGCAGCTTTTCTTTTGTCCTGCTCCTTTACCAAAGCACTCATCACGGCATACATGTCCACATCCCCATCCAGGTGATCAGCTTCATGAAAATTGCCAGCTGCGTCTCGCCTTGTGCTGCGCAGGTGAATAAAATTGATGCGATGCCCGAGTCTTTCTACCATTCCAGGCAGGTCATTGTCTCCACGTACTCCGTAAGACCCTGTGCAAAAGCACAAGCCATTATTGGGACTATCACATGCTTCCAAAAGCTGTTTAGCGTCCGCCTCGGTGCTCACTACCCGGGGCAAGCCCAAAATAGGAAACGGCGGATCATCGGGATGAATGGCCATCAATACCCCTGCTTGCTCAGCGGCTGGTATAATTGCTTTGAGAAATGCGTAGAGATTGTTTCGCAATTCCTGATCGCCAATGGACGAATAGGTATCCAAAACCGTCTGAAACTGATCCAGGGTATATCCCTCTTCTGCTCCTGGCAGGCCGGCAATGATGTTTTTCACCAACAATTCCTGATCGGCAGCTGACAGGTTTTTCAAAGTCTCGGCGGCCTGTTGTTTTTGCTCTGGTGTATAAAACGCCTCTGCCCCCGGGCGCTTCAGCAGATAAAGCTCAAATGCGGCAAACTGAGCTGCATCAAACCTCAAAGCTTTGGAACCATCAGGCATCTCATAGGAAAGGTCTGTACGGGTCCAGTCCAATACTGGCATGAAATTATAACAGACCGTGTCAATCCCACAAGCACCCAAATTCAGGATACTCGTTTTATAATTTTCAATGTACTGCTCAAATTTTCCGGTTCGTTTTTTAATGTCCTCGTGTACCGGAATACTCTCCACTACTGACCATGTAAGTCCAGCCTGCTCAATCTCCGATTTCCGCTTCAGAATCTCCTCTTTGGTCCAGATTTCTCCATTCGGAATGTGGTGAAGTGCGGTAACAATACCAGTAGCCCCGGCCATTTTGATGTGTGAGAGCGGAATGGTGTCCTTCGGGCCATACCATCTCCAGGTTTGTTCTAATCCTTTCATATCCTTTGTTTAAACTCCGCTAAATGCACTAAAACCTCCATCTATAGGCACTACCACGCCAGTCACAAACTTTGACCCATCGCTGCAAAGCCACAGTAAAGTACCCAGCAAATCTTCCGGTTCGCCAAAACGACCCATAGGCGTATGATCTATGATGGTATTGCCCCGATCTGTCAGGCTTCCTTCTGCATTGGTCAGTAGTGCTCTGTTCTGATCTGTCAAAAAGAAACCTGGCGCTAAGGCATTCACCCGGATATTTACTTTGGCAAAATGCACTGCCAGCCACTGAGTGAAGTTACTCACAGCGGCTTTTGCTCCACTATAGGCCGGAATTTTGGTCAGTGGAGTAAAGGCATTCATTGAAGAAACATTAATGATCGAACATCCCTTTTTGCCCACCATATCTTTGGCAAATACCTGCGTCGGAAGCAGGGTGCCAATAAAATTAAGATTGAAAACAAACTGGACTCCATCAGGATCCAGGTCAAAAAAGGTCTTCAGTTCATCATTGGCTTCCAAATCCTCCAGGTGCAAATGTGTTTTGGAGGTGGTCCCTTTGGGATGATTTCCTCCTGCTCCATTGATAAGAATGTCGCAGGGTCCCAGCTGACTCACTACTGTCTGATGTGCCCTTTTGAGGCTATCCAGGGTCAATACATTGGCTTCTACCCCAATGGCTTCCCCTCCATTTTGCACAATTTTATCTGCCACTTGCTGGGCATTTTCCAGCTTCAAATCCAAGATAGCCACTTTCACTTTTTGGGCGGCCAACATCTCAGCCATGGTACTACAGAGCACACCACCACCCCCGGTGATTACAGCCACTTTTCCGGCCAGTTCCTCAAATTTCGGATACATAAATTTTCTTATTGGTTGATATTAAAAATGGTCAGGAAAGCATTGCCTGCAAAGCGCTGCTTCTCAACCGCTTTGATTGCTTATTTAACCAGTTCCACTGAAATATTCGCATTGAGTTCGTTGGCAGCCTCTATCAGGGCTTCCTCAAACCCAGTCTGGTTGGCAAAGGCCTCATTCTCTACTTCCCAGCCAGCGAAAAAGTGAAAACTGTATAAATCATCCACAGGATTCAGCAATGCGGTATAGGTATTGATCACTCCTTCGCCTTCCTCGGGAGCCTTGCTGAAGCCAGCCAATCCGTCCTGCTTTACCAAAATCCCCATCCCCAGGTTGTCGTGGTTTTCACTCTGATTCCCATAGGTGTACATGATCTGCACACCGCCTACTTCCAATTCTCGCTTAGCCACCTTTTTCAGATCCACAATCCCCGTGACCAGTTTTTCATTTCCCTCACGGCCTTCCAGAAGCACCTGACTCTCATAGCTGCGCTTACCGGCCCAAATGGAGATGGTTTCAGTCAGGCCATAGGTGGCTCCGCCCACATTCCATCCGCCATACTTCAGTTGGAGTACAGCCCTCACAGGCCCCTCAGTAATGATTCGAAAATCAGCAGTCTCGGTGTCCCCAAGACGATAAATAGAATCACTCCGAAACATGGCCAGGGCGCCTGCTCCCAGGGATGAGCCTACTTTAAGCACATCCATCCCCCAATCCTGCATTTCGTGATAATTTTCACCCAACCCAATCTGCTCTATGCAAAGCTGAGGTTTCGCTTTTCCGAAAATGTCCTTCCCATTCCGACTATCAAAGTAGGTTCTGAATCCCACTAATTCGCTTTCCCAGCCAGGTCCCTCATACTGATAAAGGTATGGAGTGCTCAATGCCACATGATCTGCCGGACGTGAATTGGCCGATACGGATGTAAATTGATTATTCCGTTCCGCACTGTAACCCAGATACACGTTGGTATTCGTGGGAAAATCAGGCAGATCCTCCGTCTCAGTCAGTTCCAAGCTCAAAACGCCATCAGGTTCAAAATCACATTCGAATGCTACTTCATCCCAGATGCCATCTCCATCCATATCATCAAACTGAACAGGAATCAGCTCTCCTTTAGGGTCTTTTAAAGTAAAATAGGACGCCCTCAAATCGGGAAAATCCGTCTTTTTCAGTACAATTCTTTTACCACTGACAGGAACACTCGAGTCGCTGGTCAATTTCAATGGGGTGGTCTCTTGGCATGCCACCAGACACACCACACAGGTCAATAAGAAGAGGGTACGGTAAATCATAATCAGATCTTTCTGTGTAATTTATACACAGTTTAATAATTTCGCAATTATGCGGCCGGGTTTCAACTTCATTTTGGCATATTTTATTCAAATCCACTCACTCCGTACATAATCAGCATCTATTAGTATGCACTGGTAAAATTAAGTGACGCTACCACAGCATTACCACGCTGAGTAGCGTCTGAGCCTGCTTTGTACTTTAATGCCCCCTTTTTCGGATGATCAGATTGGGCGTTCCTTCTAAATATGCATTAGTCAAGATTTAAAAAACTAACTACTTAAGATTATGCAAAAACTACAACGCTTTAGAACTTTGGGGCTGATCTGCCTGACGGCTCTTACCGGGCTATACCTTGTATCATGTGGAGAAGATGAGGGGGGAAGTGACCCCAAGATCCCAGTAGTACTTTCTTTCTCACCAGCCAGTGGCGAACCCGGAGACAATGTAACCATCACCGGAACTGACCTGGACAACGCTACGGCAGTAACCATAGGCGGTGCAGATGCGACGATCGTATCGAATACTGCCACGGAGATTGTGGCCACGGTACCAGAAGGAGCGACTACAGGTAAAATCTCCGTGAGAACCGAAGGTGGATTGGGCCAGAGCAGCGCTGATTTTACAGTCATTGTGATAGGAGCCGTAACTGTATCTGGTGTCAGCCCTGTCTCCGCGCAAGTTGGAGGAAATGTAACGATCACTGGCACCGAAATGACCACCGTCTCCTCCGTGAAAGTAGGAGATAAAGAAGCCACGATAGTGGGCACCACAGACACTTCTGTGGAAATCACCATTCCTGAAGGCGTAAGTACAGGTTTGAATTCCCTAACCATAGTAAACGATGGGGGTACCAACACCACCTCAACAGAGGCTGTCAAATTTTATGTCATTAAGCTTCATACAGACCTCACCATGACTTTTGACGGAGAGCAAACAGGCACTTTCACCGGATCACCAGACCCAGAGGAATCCACCGTGTATGGTACTTCGGATGATGCTGCTGTGATAGCTTCTGCGCAGAGTCTGCCAGCAGCCATCGACGGTAACTTTTTCCAGTTTGAAGGATTCAGCAGCACCGCGATCTCAGGAAACTATGCCACCATTGTGCAAAACAGCTCAGCACTTCCTGCAGGTACGTATGCGGAATTTTTCTCAGGAGCTACAGATCAAACCATCTACTTCAATCTGCAAATCCATGTAGGTGATCTTCCGGCTGACTATGATGGAGCATTATTTGGTCTAAGAATGAGATTTGATGGAGACGACTATGAATTTGTGCCTACACCAGCCGAACTGGCAGACATGGGGTTTGCTCCCAACGAGGAAGGCTGGTATAGTCTATCTATTCCGGCTTCTGCATTTGATGATGACGCAGCTCTGGGGACCTTCCAGTTCACTGACATGCAGCGAATAGCCGTGGCAGTGAGAAGAGACTACGGTACAGGTGGCACTGCAGGTCAGCAAGTGACCGCCGAGGATGGAGGTATTTTTTACTCACAGAGTTTTGACAATGTGAGTATTTCAGTGGGGGGACCCTACAGCTTCCCTGAATAACATTTGATCCCAACCATCTAGTAAGAGGCAGGAATTAATTCCTGCCTTTTTTTTGCTCTCATCAGTAAAAGCCAAGTCCGTTGCTTCACTCTTTGAAAGCCTTGGACAGTTTATACTCTATAAGGATGAAAAGAAGTGCCAGGTAACCCACAATGATGAAGGCACTCTCCCACCCGGTGAGTTCATCTCCACCATGCGCCAGATAAACCAGTGTCCCTAAATACATCAGACCCAGAATAATGAGTCCCCATCCAAATATACGGTTGGCGTAAGCAAAGCGATCGTGACTCTTGAGGCACCTTGTAGACCTGTAGCCCAGCACCCAGTTTCTGTTGCGCTTAAGCAGGAGGTTCAGAATACCAGCCACAATAAAAATAATGACCAACTTATACTCCAAAGGCATTGTGTCCATAGCGGACTAAATCTAATGTATTGGCAAGAACTATCAAGGGTTGGCGTCTGGTAAATTTTCAGAGATCGGGGTGCAGTAACCGGACAGCCAGAACTCCCTGAATGCATCAAACATAGCGTATCAATATGAGGTGACTTGGCTTAGTGAGAGGCCAAAAAAAAAGGCATTGCAAGATGCAATGCCTTTAAGACGGGCTCATGGAGCCTCAGATTAATATTATTTGATCAACAATCGGCTTTCAAAATTCAGATCAGGATGCTTCAATCTGAGCAAATACAAGCCTTGCCGGAGTGGGGTATCTACAGAAAGCAGGGTGCCCACGTTGGCTTGGGTAGACTGATAAACCAGCTTGCCCTGGAGATCCAGAATACTGATGCTCACTTCGCCATTCAGCTGAGCACCCTCGGGCAACAGAACGGAAAACTTCCCATTAGGTGAAGGATTAGGAAAGACTTGTAGCGCAGCATTGGACTGAGCTACACCTGCCTCAGGACTGGTACGTGCCCCGCCTCCTGTGCAGGTGATATCATTTTGCGCAGCATTGTAGGTGAGTGCACCGGTCACATTGTCCACACAAAAGTCGACTACTACGCCTCCTTTTGCAGTGCCATTGGTCACAAAAGTGACCACTCCATCTGACCCTGTTTGACCTGAAGCGGACTCAGAAAATGAGCCAGAGAAGGTTCCACTCACCGTGGCTCCTGCCACCGGGTTTTCCTGATCATCATGGATGGTCACCTGAGCCACACCATTTTTATTGCCTTGGCCGGCACTCTGACTATAGGTAATGATGGCCTGCACGTGCATACTGCTACCGCCACCGCTACCATCACTTACACTTACCACCTGCGACTGGGTGCCGGTGGCTCCACCATCGTCGGTCACAGTAAGCTCCACTGTGTAGCTACCAGAAGCTGCATACGTATGACTGGCATTGGCACCTGAGCCTGTAGCTCCATCGCCAAAATCCCAGGCGTAGCTGGTAATTGTGCCATCACTATCTGAGCTGGCAGACGCATCGAAACTGACTGCCAGGTTGGTGGCACTGTAGGAAAATGAGGCCGTAGGCGCAACATTGCCACCACCAGCACCGATGGTAAATTCAAATTCAGAAGCCTTCAGTCGGTCCACGATTACGGATCCACCAGCGGTGGGTATATTCACCATATTGTACAAATTACCTACACCGCTATAGGAATACTGTACACGCGCCGGGTCAGGAACTGTCGAGTTTGTTAACTGAATGGTGTTGCCTACGATGACAGCAGTAGCACTTTTGAACTGACCGGTGGTTCCGGCAATCTTGAAATCACCAGGAGCCTGTCCATCGTCCGTAAATAAACCATTGCCTACGTGCTTCCAATTCAGAATGACTGTGCTTCCGCTAACGAATGAGTTTTCAATATCACGAATAGGACCTGAATAGGTAATGTTATCTCCATATACCAATCCTCTTGCTCCAATGGCAGTTCTTAGCCCAACGGGTTGCTTAGTGGTGGGATGTAATGATCCTCCAGGAAGGTCTCTGATTACTACCAAAAAGCACTCTGGCTCAGTATCCGCCACCAGGAGCTGGGCATTTCTGGCACTGTTCCATCCAGAACGATATGCCAGTTGGATGATCCCAAAGGGAAGGCTGGACTGACCCCAGTCAGCTCTCCACTCCTGAATCATATCTCTCAGAAGCACGTCGTAATTACTGCTACCGCCGTTGCTCTCGCCCTGATACCAGGCTACACCTTGCACTGCAAATGGCTGAATTGACTTGACCATAGCATCATAGTCATCACCTGTACCGCCATTGGTATGCTGCCATGCGGAGATGGCTGTGCCATCATGTGTAGCCTGAACCAACCCGATAGGCACATTACCAAACCACTGAGACAGCTCCAGTCCCATCCAGTAGCCTACTGCCGAAAAACTGCCTACTGTTGAGGAATTGGACACCTGCCAGGTGGTAGTAGCCGGGCCATTGCCTGCCGTCATCCGAAAAAGCCGGATGTTGTGATTACCAGCATCAGCGATGGTGGCGGCGCTGTTGTCCGCTTTTTCCAAAGACCAGCCCATATTGGACTGTCCACTGCAGACCCACACCTCTCCTACCTGTACACCGGTAAAATTGACCACATCACCACCAGATGACACGGTGAGAGTGTTCAGGGAGGCATTGGCTGACATGCTGGACAGGTCTACCTGCCAATTGCCACTGCCATCTGCTACGGCAGATTTATTCTGACTTAAAAACTGAACGGAAACCGAAGCCCCGGGGGTAGCCGTACCAAATACAGGTACTGTTGTACCACGCTGCAAGACCATGTCGGACCCGAAAATGGGCGACACATTCAGTTGAGCGAAAGCTGAACCAATCACCATCAGTGACAGGCAAAAGGATAATATCAGATTTGTTATTGTTTTCATGATAGTTGGGTTTTGACAATTGATTAACAAAACCCGGCTCATTACTCCAGGGAGCATGAGCCGGGCACTTTTTACTTAACCAATAATTTGGATTCGTACTTGATCTCTGAATTTCTCAATCTCAGAAGGTACATACCCTTTGGCAAGGACGCATTTACCTCTGTGGTAAGTAGGGAGGCATCCAGTTTTTCGCTGTACACTATTTTCCCCTGAAGGCTGTAGATCGTCATGTCCAATGGCTGGCTGGTTTGAGCATCTGGCAACCGCAGCGAGAATCTGCCATCAGGAGAAGGATTCGGGAATACACTAAAGCTCGCATCACTTTTCACAATGGACTTTTGCGGAGCAGTTCTGGCTCCTGTAGATCCGTCCTGCACTTTGATTTTATCCAAGTCCAAAGGCCCTCCGGACGGACCATTGTCTACATACACCCGAATGGTGTTGGTACCCGCAGTGAAGTCCGCGGTAAAGCCTGTGGTGGTAAATGAGCTGGAAGAAGCAAACGCAAAATTCTTGCGAATTAATGCGCCATTCACGGCAACAGATAGCTTCACAGTACCATCTGCAGCATAGGTGAGATCCAGAGGGAAGTTACCTGCCTGACTGAGATTAACGGTAATCACAACATCATCCCCTGCATTATCAAAACCGGTGACATATCCGGTGCCGCTATATCCCGATCGGGTAGTGGCCACAGCGGTTCCACTCAGCACTCCATCTTCTGCTTCAGCAGCTACCCCACTGCCACCGGTGCCTCCACCGCTGCCACTGCCAAAATAATCATTGACGAGCCATTGCAGGGCCGGTCGTTCCACGCTCATATCCACTGCCTGAACCTCCATACTTTCGGTTCCATTCACTCCACGGGCTCTCACAGTTACGTTCTGGGTAGCACCTGGAAATTGGATGTAACCATTGCAATTCATAACCTGGCTAAATGAACCTCCACATGAGTTGTCCTGCCATACACCAGTGTTTATTTCCATGTCTTCAGCCTGATACGTGACCCCATCCAAAATCACATAATCGACTTCCAGATCGTTGGTATTATCTACATCATCATTGGTCAGGTGTACCTGTATGTCTCCTGAGCCTGTAAATGTATAGTCCTGAAAAGTGGTGGAAACTGTGTTGCTGCCCAATGAATTAACCTCTCCCAGCAAATACGCATTTGGTTTCCAATGCTGACCTGCTATGTAGCCCCACAAGGTTACTCCTGCCACTCCCGGGTGCTCATATAGCAAAGGAAACAGGCTTTGGTATCTGCTCAACTGCTCATTGTCATCTGCAAAGTCCAGCTCCAGCTCAGAGATATAAATAGGTAGTCCGGTAGCGGCCAAATCATTCAGGCTACTGAGGATGGCACTATTTTGGCCAAACTCCAATCCGTGAGCCTGCACTCCTATCCCATCGATCAGATTTTGGGCTTTCAGAATATTGATGATCTTGATATAGTCACCAGTGGCCTTGCGCTTGCCAAGAATGCCATAGTCATTGAGGATAAGCTGTGCATTCGGGCAATACTGTCTGGCCTTCTGGAAGGACCATACTACCCAATCCCATCCTGTAGATCCACTTCCGCCAATCGCATTGGAAAAGGAAGGAATCACATGGAGTGGCTCATTGACCACATCAATCATATCCGTATTGGGATAGCGAGCGGCATAAGCCTGTATCCACTCTTCTACCTCGGCGGCCTGTTCGGCAGGCGTTAAACCGGCAATCCAGGAAGGCTCTTGCATGCCCCACACAAAGGTGTGTTGCTTAAAGATAAAGCCATTGGCCTGCGCATGATTGTAGGCCAGATCCAGATCGGTCCAGTTCATCACGTCTCTCACACCTTCCACGGTCTCCCATTTCCCTGAGTTCTCGGGAGTAATCTGATTCCAATAAGTATTGAAACTTGCAGGCACTTCACTGCGGAAAATATTGCCTACAAATTTGGGCTCACCAGATGCCATTTGGGCAATCGCAGGAACCTGTAATGCAGACACCAGCAAGAGTGCCATTGATACTAATAAATTGATTTGTAAGTTGACTTTCTTCATGTTGAATTGTGGTTGTTGGTTAAAAAATGTAATCCAATGATAAGGACACCACTGATTAGGATCAAAAAACACACAAGAATACAATTCCCTTATAATCAGATATTTAGATCAATTTTTACGATTAATGGAAACGTTTTCATTTTCAGACAGGAGGCATCATTCGCCTAACCAAATGCCTCTCTCAGCAAGAAAAGGCCACTTCTGCTCTTCTCACAATCGATCGCCGGGAGCCGCACTTTGGTTTTTTTTATTGCGCTTAATGCAAATAATTGATTGATAGGTAGTTATAATTATCAATTTTTCAAAAATCCTGTTTTCAACCGATTGTTTATTGCATATTTGACAAACCGGACGATCCTCCATTTTGGAACCAGTTGCTCCGGAATTCACCGCCCTTTACACATTGCATATAATGCTTCTGGCTAGTATGCAGCAACCTAAACATGCAAATGAATGAGAAGTACCTTCTATCTGGTGATGGTTTTTGTATTGGGTAGCCTCCATGCGCAGACCCTGGTCTATTTGACAGACGAACAGGAACACTATGTGGTGCAGGAACACATGGACTATCTGATTGATAGTACACAACACTTTTCCGTCACCGATCTATCTACACGACCAGAAATTTTTCAGCCAATCCTAAGAGCCGATGTGGTGCCTGATCATCTGGATGATTACCTCTGGCTGAGACTTACAGTGAAAAATGAAAGGTCTGATCTCAACGAAAGCTGGTATTTCGAATCTTGGGGATTTGACATTGATGAAATCAGTTTTTTCATCCCGACGGATAGTGGGAATTTTCAGGTGCGCGAAATGGGCTATGATCTCCCTTTCAATACGCGGCCCATCTTTCACAAAAACTTCACCTTCCTTCTGGATGTGCACCCGGGAGAAACCAAGACCTACTTCATCAAAATAAAAAGGTCATATCCTCTCCAATTCTCCTTTCACATCAGAACCAATGAGGCATTCATTTTTCATGCACTCAATGAATACCTTTTTCTAGGACTGTATTATGGATTTCTTTTCATCATCATGTTCTTTAGCCTTTACCTCACGGTAAAGCTTCGCGATAAACTTTATGTATATTTCTCGCTACTCATAGCGGCTACCATATGGTATTCCTTTAGCCGAGATGGGCTTGGATTTCAGTTTCTCTGGCCCACCTTTCCGGCATTGAACTACTTTGCGAAGCAGCGAATAGCCGAACTCCTCCTCATCATTAGTACACTCGCTTTTTCCAGCAAATTCCTAAATAACACCGGCGACTATCACCGAATCAGGCTACTCACATGGACGGCCATCGGCCTTAAGTTTTGCATTTCATTTTACGAAGAAATAGTAACTCCCATTTCATCAGACCTTGGGTTCATTCTAAGTCTTGGAATACTCGGAGTACCTTTTGTGGCTGGTTTGATCGCACAGATCAGAAGAAATCAGTTCTTATGGCTCAGCAATATTGCCTTCCTGTGTCTTTTTCTATCTTTCGTGCAGGTTTATGCCAGTGACATCACTATTATCAGCAACCTGGTCATCAACTGGTACCTCTTCAATGCTGGAATTTTTCTGGAGGTTTCGTTTTTCTCCCTCTCGATCATCAGCCAGATTGTTTCGCTGAGAAGACAAAATGAACGAGCGAACAAGGAGCGAATTCTTATCCTGCAGGAGCATAACCGGGTAAAAGATGAACTGAACACTCGCCTGGAGGCGAAGGTGGCAGAACGCACCAGGAAAATTGAAGATCTGCTGGAAGACCTGGCCGAAAAAAATGAGCTACTGGAAGCCAATAATATCCGGCTGGAGGATCTCAATGCCCAAGTCTCAGAAATGAATCAACTACTGAGCAGAGACAACAAAAAACTTAAAACTGATATAGATGAAGTAAGCCGTGCGCGGGTATTGATGAAGGGCGTGGATTTTGAGGAATTCAAAAAGATCTTTTCTGACAAAATAGAGTGCTTCAAATTTCTCTCAGAGATCAAATGGAAGGATGGGTTTAAGTGTAAAAAATGTGGCTACAACAAACATGGTGAAGGTAGAATCCCATTCGGCAGGCGTTGTAAAAACTGCAACTATGACGAGTCCCCTACCACGTTCACACTGTTTCACAAACTCAAATTTCCGATAGAAAAAGCCTTCTATATGGTCTATCTGATCAACAGGAAAGATGCGGACTATACCCTGAACGAACTCTCCGAGCTTTTGGAACTGAGACGGGAAACCTGCTGGGCGTTCAAGCAGAAGATATTGACTGCCATCGAAAAGTCCGATCATCATAAGGACTTGAGTGGTTGGGACACCCTTACGCTGATCTCCCTGGAATAAGTACGACTAAGACTTTGATCACTCATTATTTTGGAGTCATGAAATAATTCCAACGGACGAAGTACGTTTGCACTTCTATGACTTTAATTACACCATTCCACAGATTCCATCTCTGGTTATTCCTGAGTTTCGCGCTACTGTCATCGGTCTATGTGATGGCACAGCCACCCAGATGGGACACGCTGGAGGTGAAGGCATCTGCCTATAATTCGGTAACGGCGCAGACAAAGCCCAACGATGCCACCACAGCGGCCTGGGGAGATCAGCTGGTGCCAGGAATGAAGGCGATCGCCGTATCCAGGGATTTGATTGCGCTGGGGCTCACCCACAATACCCGGGTGAAAATTGAGGGAATGGAAGGGGTCTTTCTGGTCAAAGACAAAATGCACCCCCGGTGGACCCAAAAAATTGACATCTACATGGGGGAGGACATCCAAAAGGCCCTCATCTGGGGGGTACGTCCGGTGAAGATTTTCTACGAAGTGAAGTAATCCAAAATCACCCCACCACTTCTCAAAAAAATGCCCCGGCTGTAACAACCGGGGCACCAACTATGAAGAGGATGAAAAACTCAAAGATTAAGGGGTCACATTAATGGGTACCTTGAGAAAAGTGCCTTTAAAATTTTGATTGAGCACTGTCATAATAAACTCCCTGGTGTCCTTCCCTGGCATCACTTCAATGGCCGCTTTTCCATTCGCCATTTTGATAGAAGAACTACCGGTGGGTGTGCCCATATGTTCTACCAACGTGCCTCCTGTCAGGCATTGAAAATAGACCCTTTCTTCGTAATCCAGGCACCTGCCCTGCTTACTGTCTACCGCCGTGGCTGTGATCAGGTAATTCCCATTTTCTAAAAGCTTATATGACAACTCCAGAGCCTCCGGAATGCCCGACTTCTCATAAGTATAATTTACGGTGAGGGTATCTTCGGCAACCGATTTGCCGCCAATGTAAGTCACAGCCCTAAACTCGCTATCACCCGCAGGGAACAACACGTCCCAGTTGAGTCCACAAGCGGGAAACTGCGTGATATCACGTGTTTTCATTCCCAGGCTCTGCCCCCTGATGAAGAGTTCCACGCTATCGGCGTTGCTAAAAACACTGATATTGCGCGCCACTCCCGCCGGGCCGGATCGCTCTGTCCAGGTGTGAGATTCTATGTAGGCAAAAGGCTCCTCCGACCAGTAGCTTTTAAAGACATAGTAGGCATCCTTGGGATTGCCTGCCCGATCCACCAACCCTTTTTGATTGATATAGGGGATGTCATTTTCCGGTCGCAAGGGGGTACCAAAATCTCGAAAGGCCCATTGTGCATTACCCGCAAAATCAGGGTGCGTCTCAGATACCCTCAGGTGCCAATCAAACAAGTCTACAATGTAGTTTTCACTCCAGTCGCCATTTTGAGCGATGTTAGCAATCTGCACCTGATTGATGGGCTCCTCCCATTCGTTGGCATTGATCAGCCCATCCCCGGTCACCGGACTTTCGGTGTGCCTGCCCAGGTGGCTGGATCCGCCGTACTCCATGTGTACAAAATGCGGATACTTTTTCAGTGAGTTATCAATGGCATGCTGATAGTTTTTATAGGTACCAGAGTACCACCCCGACCAAATGGAGGGACTAAAAACATCCACAATATCGGCGCCTTCATAGTACTTGCGCACCGCGGTTTTCCGATAAGGATCAAGAGCATGGGCCAGGTCATTGAGCTCCCGCAAAAAGGCATTAATCTTTTCTGGATTATCTCCATCTTCAAACTCAGGCAGCCAGTAGATCTCGTTCCCCAATGACCATAGAATCACACTTGGGTGATTGTAATTCTGATCAATCATTTCTACCAAAATCCTTTTGGTATTTTCCTTCCAAACCTCATCACCCACGCCTCCCCGACACCATGGCAGCTCATCCCAGACCAAAATACCCAGCTCATCACAAGCTTTGTAAACTTCGGGATCCTGCGGATAGTGACCCAACCGCACAAAATTGGCACCCATGGCTTTAATGTCTTCTATGTCCTGGCGATGCAGTGCATTGGGCATGGCCGCTCCATATCCGGCATACTCCTCGTGGCGGTGTGTCCCTCTCAGAATCAACCGCTCGCCGTTGAGGAAAAAGGGGCCGTGCTCCTTAAACTCATACCAGCGATAACCATAGGTCTCCTCCACAGCATCAACGACTCTCTTGCCCCGCAGCAGCTGTACTTCAGCGGTATACAGCACAGGGTTTTTCACCCCCCACAGCTCAGGGTCTTTCAATGTGAAACTCATCTCCGCCTGTCCGTCCTGTACATCCAATTGTTTGCTAAATACAATCTCCCCTGCCGGATTTTTCACCTCCACCTTTACCTCCAACCCTTTGGTGCTTCCTGTGGATTGAGTCTCCACAACGATCCGTGTGCTACCTGATGTGGCGCTCACCTTCGGTGTTTGGATGGTGATATCCTGAAGATAAGATTCGGCCGTTTTCTTGAGCCAAACATCTCGTGTAATACCCCCAAAAATGAAGAAGTCTGATTGGTGAGACGGGATCAACTGAGGGTGATAGCCATTGTCTACCCGAACGAGTATCTCATTTTTTCCAGCGATCAGCTGTCCTGTGATCTCGATTTCGAAACCCACATATCCGCCGATATGCTCACCAGATTTGGTGTCATTGACGTATACGTTCGTGACATTATTGGCCCCTTCGAAGTAGAGAAAGTACCTACTTCCTTTCTCCGGAGCGAAGTTGAGGGCTTTCCGATACCAGCTCGCACTGCGTCTGTAGCCGGGGTCCAGATCCGTGGCATCCAGATTATTCCAGGTGTGTGGCAGGTCTACTGAGACCCACCCATCCATGTTTCGTGCCTTTTCCACGTTCATTTCCGGATTTTCCAGGTAGGACCAGCCCTGGTTGATATTGGTTTTACGATCCGAAAATGATTGGCTGAGAACTGATCCAATCAACAGGAAATATAACACCCCGCCTATTATCGGCCTTGCTAACTGTCTTTTCATCTATTTCAATTCTTTTTGTCTGAGCAACGCCTCCATAAAATAGTAATCCGCATAGATGAGAGGCACATCCACCTCGTCATCCTTGGGCATATTTCCGGTACTGTGTGTCAGAATAAACATATTATTGGTTCCGTCTTCCAGGTAAACCTCTGATTGCAGGGCTTCCAGAATGGCATCGGCCTGTTCGATCATTTTCGGATCAGACGCATAAGCACTCAGCTCATAAAGTGCTGAAGCCGTCACACTGGCTGCAGAAACATCTCTGGGCTTGCTCTTGGAAGGGTCATTATAATCCCAGTAGGGAATGAGGTCTTCCGGCAGACTGGGATGATCCATCATGTAGGTATAAATCTTTCGGGCCTGATCCAAAAACTGAGCCTCCCCAGTGAAACGGTAGACCATGGTATAGCCATACAATCCCCAGGCTTGCCCGCGTGCCCACGAGGATTCATCGGAATACCCCTGATGGGTCTGCTTACCCCGAACTGCGCCGGTCTGAGGATCATAATCCACCACATGCCATGAGCTGTTATCCTCTCTGAAATGATTCTCCATGGTGGTGATGGCATGCTCACGTGCCATTCGATAATAGCTGGAGTCTCCGGTAAATTCTGTGGCCAAAAAGAGCAGTTCCAAATTCATCATGTTGTCGATGATGACTGGGAAAGTCCAGACATCTTTATTGAAATCCCATGATCGGGTACAGCCCACCACCGGATTGAATCGGGTGCTGAGGGTCTTTGCACTTTCGACCATGATCTCCCTATACTTTGGGTCATTCGTGATCCGATAGCCATTGCCAAAGCTGCAATTGATTTTGAAACCCATATCATGGGTACCTGCATTGGTTTTCTGATCTTCTACCAGAGCCGTCCATTCCTGAGCCAGCTTTTTATAAGCCTCATTACCAGTGTACTCATAGGCATACCAAAGCACGCCCGGGTAAAACCCACTGGTCCAGTCGCGTGAGGCTACCCCACGTATTTGACCATTGGGCTCCAGACTTCTTGGGAAATTACCGGCTGTTGCCGGATAATCAAGCAGGTTAGCGATTCGGGCACTCAGGCCCGAATCGCTAACTGTTGTTGGGGTGTTCTCCACGTCTGTCTCCTCTGGCTGCGCACCCCCTTGATTACATGCACTCATCCACATCCCTACCAATCCGCACATTAACAATATCCTATTCATTCCGCGATTAGTAATTGAGGTTCTGAGTAAGATTTTCGTTCTTATCTACGTCGTTCTGATACTTCGGCAGGTAGTAGTCACGCGCAGGGTTAAATGCCTGCTGCTCCAGTCCTCCTGCACTAAATGCCGTCTCGGCCATTTTTCTTCTCTGAATATCGTACCATCTGCCTCCTTCAAAAGCAAGCTCCAGCCGACGCTCTTCCAGTACTGCCGTGCGGAAATCCGCCTGACTCATCCCTGAGGCGATATTAGCGGGAAATGCCCGATCATTGCTCGGATCTCCATCCAACTCCCTTCGTGCCCTGGACCTCACCTGATTCACGTAACCTTCAGCTTCTGCATTGGGGCCTGAATTTTTCTCATTTAAGGCCTCTGCAGCGATCAGTAAGACTTCAGCATACCTCATCACAGGCTGATCAATTTCCGAATCCCGGCCATTGAGGCCCGAAGGTGCGCCTGATACTCCAAGGGATCTGTAATACTTGGCTATGTGAGGACGTGCCACATTCAATGGGATACTTCCCCACTCGGTGTATGGTGTATCCTCTCCAAGGTAGGTCATCAGGGTATCAAAACTTACCGCTTTTCTGTAGTCTCTGGAATCCCAGGTATCATACACAGCCAAGGTAGGCACTGCTACACTCCAGCCTTCGCCCATGCCAAAGCGCTCGTCTTTACGTGGCCCTGTAACAGACGCCAAATAATCCGTGGAAGGATTGGATCCACCAATGGCTCCGGCAGCATCGTTACCCGAAAAATCGATCTCAAACAAAAGCTCGTTAGATGGTGCACCGATAGATGGATCAAACAAATCTGCGAACTCACCCTCCAGTGCGTACTGAAATGAACCGCTATTGTCTATCACCCATTTTGCTTCATCATACGCATCGTTCCAATTTTCCAACGTAAGGTGTACTGAGGCCAGCAAACCTGCTGCCGTACCCTTGCCAGGTCTGGAGCGCAATGCCGGTGCATCTGGCAGCCACTCTTTGGCAAACTCCAGATCCGCAATAATGCCAGCATAGGTATCTGCCACGGGGTTTTGAGGCAGTGTATACGCCAAAGCCGGATCAGAGAAAGCCACATCTATATAAGGAATCTCTCCAAACAAGCGCACAAAGTGATAATGGATGAAGGCCCTCAAAAAGCGACCCTCTGCCACCACAGCATTGAGCTCCTCCTCGGGCGCATCCACACTTTTGGCACCCTCCAGGGCATAGTTAATGGCTGCTAGTGCTTCATAACCTTTCGGCCAAAACTCACTCACCATTCCATTGTTTGAACTCATGTTCATCTTGTCCACTTCGATTCTACGAGCTGCAGTGGTCTGATCACCAATGCTCACCATATCCCCTCTAAGGATGAGCGTGAGGAAAAGCTTACGACCCCAGAATGCCTCGTGCTCTATGGCTGAATAGCCGCCATTGAGGCCTATCTGTACGTCTGCTGGTGTCTTGAAAAAGCCCTCTGGAGACAACAGCCCCACGGGCTCTTCCACCAGGTCGTCGCAGGAAAATGCGAACAACATACCCAGTGCAAAAAATGCTGATAATATATATGATCTTTTCATGATTCTATGTTTTAAAGCCTTCATTATAGTCCCAGATTGATGCCGAAAGTATAGGTGCGAACATTGGGATAACTGGCGTAATCCAGCCCAATATTTCTGCTGCTATTCTGATAGTTCACCTCAGGGTCCAGTCCCGGATAGTCCGTAATGGTCAGGAGGTTCTGAGCACTGGCATAAATCCGCAATGACCTGATGTGCAATCCGTTCAGCAATGCTGTAGGGAAAGTATAGCCCAATGCGATGTTCTTCAACCTGACATAGCTGGCATCATACACCCATCGGGAAGACACTTTGTAGGTCCTGCCGCTTGAAGCTTTGGGAATGTCAGTGTTGGGATTTTCAGGTGTCCAGGCTCGCAATGCAATCTTAGATGCATTGGCTTTTCCCGAAAGGGTCTCCAACTCCATTTGCGTATAGCTGAGCATGTCATTGCCATGTGAACCCTGAAAGAAAACATTCAGGTCAAAGTTTTTGTAACTCACGGTGTTGCCAAAAGCCCAGATAAAATCAGGGTGAGGATTACCGATGATTTTACGGTCATCATTGCTCAGCTCGCCATCTTCGCTCACGTCTGCAAACTTCTCTCCGCCAGCCTCTTGCTCAAAGCCGGAACCCGGCAAAAAGGTGTCACCATTCTGATAGATTCCCTGGTACTCGTACCCGTAGAAAACACCAATGGACTCTCCCTCCAGCAGGAGCTGTGAGCTACCCAACAACATATGGCCGGGTGAGGCACCGTAGATCTGCACTGAGTCTGCCAGCTCCACTATCTTATTTCTATTAGCCGAAATATTGAAGTTGGATTCCCACTGTATTTTTCCCACCAGGTTTTTAGTATTCACAGAGAATTCAAATCCTTTGTTTTCCAGTACTCCAATGTTTTGCCACTGCGAGCCCACGCCTATGTAGCTAGGCAGCGGCCTGTTGAACAAAAGGTCCTTAGTCTGCTTGTTGTAGTAGTCCACTGTAAGATTCACACGGCCCTTGACCAGTCCAATATCCGCACCGACATCAAACTGATCGGTGGTTTCCCAGCTCAACACATTGTTGGCAAGTGACCCCACTCCGAGCGCATTGGTGCCAGCGATGTGTGGGTTGCGTACAGACAAGGTGGCCAACGACTGGTAAGGTCCGATGGCCTGGTTTCCTACAGAACCATAGCTCACGCGCATTTTCAGCTGATCGATCACATCCACAGATTTCAGGAAAGACTCTCCCTTGACATCCCAGGCGAAGGCCGCTGAAGGGAAAAATCCCCATTTTTTGTTGGCTGCAAAATTGGACGCCCCGTCTCTTCTGCCTGTGAAGGTGAAGGTGTAGCGATCCATGATGGTATAGTTCAGTCGGGTATAGAAGGACTTAATGGACGACTGAGAATAACCAGATGAAGGAGTACTTGGAGTAGACCCCTGATTCAAAGCCCAGAAGCGCCCGGCATTATTGATAAAGCCAGAAGAAGAAGCGCCCCATGACTCGGTGCTGTTTTTCTGATAAGAATAACCATTGACCCAAAGGATGCGATGCTGTCCAAAATCCTTGTGAATGGTGAAGTAGTTTTCACTCAAAAGGGAAGTTTGTTTCTGTGCACTGATGGATGCCAGACCATCCGAGCCTGCTCCACGAATAAGTGTGGTAGGCCAAAACTCCCCATCACGCCAGTTGGTCACGCCTATACCGAGGGTGGTTTTGAATGATAACCACTCTGTGATATCCAGCTCTGCAAAAGTGTTAGACTGAAATCTGTCTGTAATGCGCTCACGATCATATTCTGTGGCCATGGCATATGGGTTGTCTATCTGATCACCCACCTGAGCTACCGTATAGGAGCCATCTTCATTGTAAATACCCAGATCGGGGTTGAAACGCATCGCTGCACCCACTACACCGGCCTGGCCCGATCCGCCACTGCCTTCCTGAGTTCGAATCCCCATGTCTTTGCTTCGTCGGCCGTAGAGGTTCAAACCAAACTTGAGGTATTCATTGGCCTTCACGTCCATATTGGCGTTGAGCGAGTATCTGTTGTACTCAGACCCAATGACTACACCATCCTGATCGAAGTAGGTACCTGACAGGTAGTATCGCACGTTATCTGTGCCACCACTCACCGACAGCTGATTGTTTGCAATCATTCCCTGACGATAGATTTCGTCCTGCCAGTCAGTGTTTGAGCCCAAATACTCATAATTGGGTGAGAAATTCTGAATGTAAGAAGCGAATTCCGGTCCGTCCAAAAGCTCCAGCTTGTTGGTCGTATTCTGAAAAGAATAAGAGCTGTTGAAATCAACCTTGATCTGGCCGCTGCTCCCTTTTTTGGTCGTGATGAGTATTACCCCATTGGATCCTCTGGAACCGTATATGGCAGTAGCCGAAGCATCTTTCAGTATTTCAATAGACTCAATGTCCTGTGGCGGAGGCATCTCCGCGCCCACAAAACCATCTACCACGCGAATAGGCTCACTGGAAGAGTTGATAGAACTCACTCCCCGTACCCTGATGCTATAGTTGGTCCCTGGCTGACCTCCGTTATTGGAAGAGATCTGCACTCCGGCAGCACGCCCCTGCAGCGTCTGCACCGCAGATAGTGCCGGGAAAGCATTGATCTCCGCTGCCTTGACAGAAGAGACCGAACCCGTAAGGTCACTCTTCCTCACAGCGCCATATCCAACTACGACCACCTCATCCAAGGACATCAGGTCCACGGCCAACTCCACACTCACAGTACTACGTCCGGCTACGTTGATCTTTTGCTGCTCAAATCCTATGAAGCTAAAAATCAGTGACGAATTATCATTTGGTACGGTCAGACTATAGTTACCTTCTATGTCTGTAATGGTACCACTCTGGGTACCATCTATCAACACAGACACACCCGGCAAACCGGTACCATCTTCAGCAGAAGTCACCGTACCATTCACTGTCCGCTCCTGAGCGATCGCCCAGGATGTCACACTCATCAATACTACAGACAGCAGGGTCTTATAGTATTTGTTCAAAGTAAAAATCATTCTCATACATTTTTTGGTTTAGATTAGATATATCATCAGGAGCACCATAAAAGCGATCAAAAGACTTAGCGCCACCTCAAGAAAACTGATTCGATGTTTCACAAAATTTTCGTTTGTTAATTCAAGGTCAATCTTAAGACTTTGGCTGGTCACAAAAATCCAGAAGTAGGTATAAAGAAGTCCTAAAAAGTGATTTCAGCTTCTAAAAACGAAGATTTAGCCCTCATCCACCTCTGCCACGGAGAATTTTCCTGCATATTCGGTAGGAGTGGCCGAGTGGTATTTCTGAAAGCACTTGCTGAAATACTTGGGATTGGAGAATCCCACATGATAACTCACCTCTGCCACGGAGACTTTGTTTTGCTCGAGGATCTGAGCTGCCCGCTTCATGCGCATCGAATGAATGAATTCGTTCGGTGTGAGATTGGTCCACGCTTTCACTTTGGTGAAGAGCATGGTACGGCTCACACCCAGTTCGGTGCTGAACAGCTGAATATTAAAAAACTCGTTAGAAATGTTTTCATCCACGATCTCCAGTGCACGCTTCAGCAGCTTTTCGTCCAGCGACGAAACGGTAATCTCGCTGGGTTTCACGATGGACTCACTGGCAAACTTCTCACGCAGCCTGTTGTAGGTATTGATCAGGTTTCTGGTCTTCAGCTTGAGTTCCTTCACATTGAAGGGCTTATTGAGGTACTCATCGGCTCCAGACTCCAACCCTTCAAACTTAAAAATCAGCGAAGTACGGGCGGTCAGCAACATGAAGGGAATGTGGCTTGTTTTGAGGTTTGATTTGGCCTGAAAGCAAAATTCAATTCCATCCATTTTGGGCATCATCACATCACTGATAATGAGGTCCGGCACGATTTGAACGGCTTTTTTGAACCCTTCCATTCCATTTTCGGCCTCCTCTGTCCGATACTCTCCCCTGAAAACGTCCACAATGAACCGGCGCACCGATGGATTGTCCTCCACGACGAGTATGCAAGGCATTTTATCCTCATCCACTGTATGGGTCACCTCCTCGATGGAATCCTCTGACTCCATCAGCTCGGCTTCCACCATGTTGATCTTCACATAGGTGGAGACATCCTCACTGTCCTTAAAGTCTTTGATGATCTGGTCTTCCTGAAGGTGATCTTTGCCTAGTGGCATACTTACCGTGAATGCCGTGCCCTTTCCTTTTTCACTTTCTACTGCGATGAGGCCACCGTGCATTTCTACCACTCCTTTGGCGATGGCCAATCCGATACCTGTCCCCTTTTGATGCTGATGTTTTGGGCTGGCCTCTGTATGCTCCACCTCATAAAACCGATCAAAAATGCGTTCGAGGTGTTCACGCTCCATCCCAATGCCTGTATCAGTAATCCTGAAAAAGAACTGCTTGTCCTCCTGCCAGACCTTGATATGGATACTCCCTTCTTCGTTGGTGTACTTAAAGGCATTGGAGATCAGATTATAAAAAACCCGCTCCATTTTGTCCCGATCGTACCAGGCCTTGATTTCTTCGGAGCTTTTATCAAACTCATAATTGATCTGATGGATCTTGGCATACTGCCTGAATGACAGCACGATCTCCTCGATAAACTTCACCATGTTCCCCTCAGCGGCGTGGAGTTTCTCGTGTTTGTTTTCAAACTTTCTGAAATCCAGCAACTGATTAACCAGCTTGAGCAATCGAACAGAGTTCTTCTCCATCACCTTGAGCTGCTTGTACACCTTATTACTGCCTTTATAATCTTGCAGAATCTGCTCCAATGGCCCCAGTATGAGGGTGAGTGGCGTTCTAAACTCATGAGAAATGTTGGTGAAAAACCGGAGTTTCATCTGGTTTACGGACTTCTGCCGCTCATTTTCAAAGTGCTCCAGCTCCAGCTGATGCCGGAGCCTGGAGCGTGACAGCATGATGTTGTTCAGTGCATACAAAGCCACCACCACGATAATGAAATAGATCGAAAATGCCCACCAGGTACGCCATGGCGCTGGGTTCACCACAATCTTCATAGAAGTAATGTCCTCGCTCCAGATACCATCATTATTGGCCCCTTTCACTTTGAAAACATACGTCCCCGGACGCTGAATGGTATAAGTAGCCGTATTCTTATGCGTGATGTTCCAGTTTTCTTCCAGCCCGGCCAGTCGATAGGCATAGAGGTTTTTATCCGGGTTGATAAAATTGGGTATGGCAAAATCCAATGAGAAAATGGCCTGATCGTGATCCAGTGTAATCTGATGCGTCTCCATGATGGACGTCTTCAAAATACCATCTGCTGCGCCCACTTTCACCGACTGGTTGAAAAGCTTGAGATCGGTGATCACCGTGGAAGGAGCGTATCTATTCGTTCTGATTTTGTCAGGAAAAAAAGCCGAAAGTCCCTGAGGCCCACCAAAGTACATCATACCGGACTGGCTTTTGAAACAGGCGTTGTTATTGAATTCGTTAGAAACCAGACCGTCGGACTCATCAAAGGTGAGGGTGTTACCATTCTCGGGATTAACCTTGCTAATGCCCTGATTGGAGCTCACCCAAAGGTAATGCTCGCTGTCCTCCAAAATGCCGTGAATCACATTGCTGTTGCCATCGGAAGAATCAAAAATGGGGAATGAAATGAATTCATTGCGCTGTGAGTCATACCTGCTCAGCCCGGATTCATAGGTACCCACCCAAATGCGTCTGAGGTGATCTTCAAAAATCACCAGCACATCTTCACCAGACTTCTTTTGTTCGTTGTAGAAAAACCGCTCAAAGGTGTACTTGTGGTCGGCGATATTTCGAGCCGGCAATTTATTGAGTCCGTATTGGGTGCCTACCCACAGATTGCCATCGGCATCCTTACAAAGGAGCCGTACCTGATTATCGCTCAGACTTCCGGCATCTGCCGGGTCATACAGGATGTTTTCTGAGGTCTTGGAGTGGGTATTTAGCAGATGAAGGCCGCCCCCAAAAGTACCCACCCAAAAGAGTGAGTCATTTTCCTTCAAAATGGCATATACACTATTGTGACTTAGTCCCAGGTCTTTATCAAAATGGCCTTTGAACGTACCCGTTTCGGTATCAAAAACATCGATCCCGGTGTTCAGAGTCCCTATCCATAGATTTTTCCCAGACTCCAAATACAGCGCCTTGATGTTGTTGCTGGACAAGGCTGCAGATTTACCGGTGGCTTTCAGATGGCTAATCTTCCCGTTTTTAGGATTGAGAAAATTAATCCCTCCACCCTCCGTACCGATGAATATCTTCCCAAACTGATCCTCCACGATGGAGCTCACTACATCATAGCTCAATCCATTGCCAGCTGGCAGCTGCTGGTAGTTTCTGAAGTTACTATTGGTTTCATCCAGCATATTGATCCCGCCATAGTACACCCCCACCCATAGGGAGCCTTTCTTATCCATAAAGGTGGATTTGATAGTGTTCTTGCTTAGGCTTTGAGCATCATTGGGATCGTTGAGGATTGGCAAGAAAATGCCCGGAGTACTCATTTTATTGAGCCCGCGGTAAGTACCTATCCAAAGATTTCCCTCCTCATCAAAGGTCAATGACCTCACATCGTCATTGCTAATGGACGCGGGGTCCGCCGGATCGTGGTGAAAAGCAGCAAATCGATCTTGCTCCTCCAGTCTATGCAGGCCACCTCTGGTACCAAACCAAAGTGTACCATCCAGGCCTTCCGCAATGCTCTGCACAAAATTATCGCTAAGAGTACCCTGCTGGCCGGGATCCGAAAGGTAGCGATCAAAGGATATCTTGTTTCCCACACGAGCCGACACCCGGTTAAGGCCTTTTGAAGTGCCTATCCAGATATCATCACGGCTATCCTGAAAAATCTCCACCACATAATTGCCGGATAAGCTCTTATCATCTGCCGGGTCATGCTGCACTCTGAACGACTTCCCATCTTTATAAATGGTGAGTCCACCACCCGTGCCGACCCAGATCTCCCCATTATCCATCTCATGAATGGCCCATACACTGTTATTGGCCAGGGAGGTGGGATCATTCTTGTCATTATAAAACCGGTAAAACCGGCCCTGACTATAGCTGTATCGGTTCAGTCCATTGTATGTGCCCACCCATAGGTCCCCATACTGATCGGTGAGTATTTCCAGTACATCATTGTTGCTGATGGTCGTAGAGTCTTGGGGATCATTCCTGAAAACCGTGAACTGATTGCCATCATAGGTGTTGAGACCGTCTCGTGTAGCAAACCATAACAATCCCTTTTGATCCTGAGCAATAGCAATCACTGAGCCTTGCGAAAGCCCATCAGCTGTGGAAAGATGTCGAAATCTGTGATTTTCCTGACTAAAACCCAGCCCTCCGACCAGCAGTAAAGAGATCACAAAAAAGACTCTCCTGTACTCAATTAAAGTATTTTTCAACTTTATGTTCATCATTTCGGGGTACGCCTACATGTAAAAATTACGGAATATTCTCCATACTATTGCCATCACCTGGTCCTCATGTCCAGCTGATACTGATAAAGCGAAGGAATGTCACTGATCCGCGAGTTTACTCGCTCAATATAGGCATCAGGCCCATAAACTACCGCTATTTTTCTGTTCGCATATATTCCCAGCAAACGGGCCATGGGTCCGTCTGCCATGCCATTTAAAGTCACCACTCTGGTGGTTTCAAACCCATCTCCGAAGGTCACACCAATGTTCCAAAAAGTGGTGTAAGCGCCATGTGCAGGCTTCCAATAGCCAGCACCTCCGCCTGCAAACAGGGGGTATTCATCTGCTCCGTTTAAAGATACATTCACCCTGATGTTGTCAAACAAATTTTGGTGGTTAGCCCCGGCATGCTGATCGAGAATGGGAGCCACCTCCACCTGGCAGTCGGCATAGACACTCTTAGTAGAAAAGGTATTGAAGCTCAACGGATGTCTGACCACATTGCGAACCCGCAACCGCTGCACGAGCACGTTGTACACCCCACTCATCGCCACTGAGTAGTGGGCTATTTTCTCCCCGGAGGTTTCTATGTCACTGACCGTCACATTGGCAATTTCTTCTGTCAATATCCCACTATCTGCATTCTCAATCTTCACGTCTGTCACCCATCCATTAAATAGGCGGGTGAGGTAAATGGCGTTATACCCCTCCTCTACATGATGGGCGATATTGGGTGCCATCGGGAAGGCGATTCGGATGTGCTCGATCCCCACTTCTTCCAGGTGGAGCCACTCCACCATAGTCGGAGCCCAGGCTTCTCTGATGTCCATAAGCAGTGGATCCTTGATGGTCACTTTATTCCCCGCGATCCTTGTAATGAGCGCACGCTGCTGCACCAGTGGATGGGTGGGATAGTTCCAGTGATGAGTACCTATTTTCAATGGGCTTTCGCCATACAAGGCCTTGATCAATGAGCCCTTCTGCCCTTCGGTGTTGTACCATTCTATCTGAACCACCTGCCCTACTTTTAATTTTTCGGAGGAAGTGACGGTCAGCTGATGTGTCCCTCTTTTTCCTGTCAGGACTTTGCAAAGCACTACAGGCTCTGCATCGTACTTGTCCAGATAGGCCTTGGTGCGCACTCCGGGCTGGCGGGTCCAGATCACCCCACCCGCCCAGGCATATTGTGAAAAAGGTAAGTCAAGATTATTTTCTGGTTCTCGCTGGCGCTTATCCAACTCCACCAAATATTCCCGGAGCTCTGATAACGCTGGAGGATCGGCAAAATAGCTCATGGGCCTGGGGCAGTAAATAGTGGTACCATTGGCACCACTTCCACTTCCCCTCAATACCATGTGGCTCCGCTCAATATACAGCACCTCGCTCAGGATGATTTGTCCGGGAGGAAGCTGCAAGGTCACGGGCCCCGGCACCTCATGGGCTGCGCTGAAAGCTTGCTGAAGCGCTTTACTATCGTCCCGTCCGTCATTGGGAATCACTCCAAAATCAGTGGCGTAGAGCACTTCACCTTCAGTTAAACCCGGGAGTGGATCTTCTCCAAAATGATACCCGGCATAGGAAAAATCCGGAAGATAATTCGCTTGGGCAATGGCTCTATTGGATAACAAGTCGGGTAAATCCTGCGCCTGTCCTGTCAGGGTTGAGCATGCCCAAATGCCTAAAATCAGTGTGTAAGTCCTGTTGAATAGCTCCATCCCTCTTACTTTTTGATAAATCTAAAAACCCGCCCCTCTGTATGCAGAAAGTAAACACCCGGCATCAATGACTCAATGGAAATTTCGGAGCCGCTACCCGTCCGAACCACACGGCCTCCCATGTCCAAAACACGGTAGTTTTCTGCTCCCTCCATATGCAGGATTTTTATCGTGTTGGTAGCAGGATTGGGGTACACCTCCGGTTTCGGCGCAATAGTCGCATTCAGGACCAGTGCATTTTTAGTATCATCAGGATCATCCGCATTGTCTACATACCCTGCTGGCTGCGCACATCCATATTGACTCACCTCAGGATTGCCCAGGCCATCGCCGTCCGCATCCTCAAACCAGTCCAGGCAGGTATCTACATTGTTCTGCACATACCCATCAGGTCGCTCACAGGCGTAAACAAAAGAATTGGGATCACCCATACCATCCCCATCGGCATCCTCATACCATGCAGGGCAAGCGCCTATTTCTGTTACTTTAAAATCCGCAAAAAGCACCTCCTCATCGCGGAGAGAATTGATGTCATTCAAACTGCGGTAGATGCCCCACTTGGGCCGCACAAATGAAGACCCTGTTCTCCACATGTCAATTTCGTTGCTGGTGTAGCTCAGCACTTCGGTACCATCCAGCAGTTTCAGACTGACATCCAGGGTACCTGTATTGTCTGCATATTCCACTTTGCAGTAAGCCTGTACCCATCGGCCTTTGACGAGCGACAGATCGGTGTATGTGACCGTCGTGTAGCTGTTGCTCCCTCTGCCATGAATGAGCTGAAGCTGCTCAGGATCACCCTTTCGTGGTGTGATGGTCAGCAGCGGATTCGCAGCATCGTTACCACCCACAGCTTTCAGCTGAAAGAGATGCGTGAAGTTGGTCGAAGGCTGAAAAAATTCATCAATCTTAAAAAACCACTCATAAGTGACCACCTCACGCTGAATGGCTTTCAAATAATCGGGAGAAGGGTCATACGCTTTGATTTCATTCCTTTGACGATCCACATTCGTTTCGCATCGGTCAGTATCTATGTCTTTATGAATGTAAAACTTGAACACGTTCCGTTCGAGCTCGTCATCATACAACTCTTCTATGTGTTTGAAAACTTCAGTATGGTCACAATCCGGCACCTCCAGGGGCGAGCCGCCCAAAGCACTCTCCAGCAAACTATAGGTATCTCCCGGACCATCGGCCGATATGGTAGTAACCGTGGTGTCTTGTGCGATGGATGGATAGTAAAAAAATGCACCTGTTAAAATCAATAAGTATTGCTTCCCGAGTCTCAGGTAGTTGTTCATCATATGAAGTTGGTTGCCAAAAAATTTCAGACCCTAAACCTATTAAGAGCCCGGGTAATCAGCGTCCGAAACTGGGGGTACAATCGTCCAAAATCGCTCAAAGGAGTGTTTAAACGATAAATGATTGTAATTTGCATGTAGGAACACAAAACAGAGAATGAACAAGAAAATCAAGGAAAACCAGGTGAATTGGGGCATCGTAGGGGTAGGTGATGTATGTGAAGTCAAAAGTGCACCAGCCATGAACCTGGTCGCCAACTCGCGGATAGAGGCGGTCATGCGAAGAAATGCCGACAAAGCGCAGGACTATGCCAAGCGTCACCAGATCGAAAAATGGTATAGTGATGCCGATGCGCTGATCAATGATCCCAAAGTTAATGCCATCTACATCGCCACTCCCCCAGATGCACACCTGGAATACACCATCAAAGCGGCCAACGCTGGCAAGCCTGTGTACGTGGAAAAACCCATGGCCCGAACCCATGCTGAGTGTCAGGAAATGATCTCCGTTTGTGAAAAAGCGGGTGTACCACTCTACGTAGCCTACTACCGCCGGGCCCTCCCCCATTTTCTGAAAATCAAAGAACTGATAGAATCGGGTGCCATCGGAGACGTTCGGTTTGTAGAAGTGAGGATGTGTAAGCCATTGGTACCAGACATTATCACCCATCAAACCAATCATTGGCGGGTAAATCCGGAGGTTTCCGGCGGAGGATACTTTTATGATTTGGCCAGCCATCAGCTGGATTTTCTGGATTTCCTTTTTGGCCCCATCCGAAAGGCCAGCGGATATTCAGCCAATCAGGGCGGGCAATACAAAGCCGAGGATATCGTAACCGCCAGCTTTGAGTTTACCAAAGGGGTGCTCGGAACGGGCAGTTGGTGCTTCGCCTCAGGAGAAGTGAGTGACAAAGACATTACTACAATTGTAGGCTCCAAAGGGGAGATTTCTTATGTGTCCTTTGGAAAGGCCGAAGTGACGCTGAGGAGAGATACTTCTGAAGACAAGGTCTTTTCCTTCGACTTACCCAAACACATACAGCAGCCACTCATTCAGCAGGTGGTGGACGACCTATTGGGCAATGGCAGGTGTGTGAGCACAGGTGTAAGCGGAGCACGTACCAACCATGTGATGGAATGGATGGCTAATTTTTAAGTCTCCAAACCACTCCCACTTCCACCCCCAGCACCTCACTGGTGACATCATTCAGTCGTGTTTTGGGTGTGGACTGGTCTTTTTTGTAAACGGTATCGATCCCAATGCCGGTGGTCCAATAACCGTAGGAAGGTCGTACCTCCACACACAATCCCCCAGACATTTTGTAAGACATGACCAATTGATTTTCAAGTCCGAAACCTTTGGCTCGATGCCTGAAACTCACCGGATGCTGGAAGCGCTCGATCAGGTTCCAGTTGCCGGTGGCATGGTATCGCACCTGATGATAAGTGGTTTTGAGGGTGATCCCAAAGGCGCTTTCGGCCAGCAATTGCAACCTACCTGTGAGTAGCGGTCCATACCATTGATTGGTATAAGAGCTACGTAATCCCATCTTTTCATTGAGCAGAAAAAAGCGCTGGCTCATAAGTCCGTAGCCCCCACCAAGGGTGAAGGTCATGCTTTTTCTTTTAAACACCCGATATAATAAGCCGCACTGACTGGCCAGGGTATATCCCTTTCCGGCATCCTCTTTGGCAAAAAACACACGTCCGGTACGATCATCCCCCTCATAGTCACTATCGGTGACGCTCCCTTGCACCAGTACCTGATGCTGGTACTCAGCGAAAGCTACTATCCTGTCTGTGATGGGGTGTTGGTAGGCCACCAGGGCTCCTGCTCCCATCACACGTTGCCATTTCAGTTCTGAAAAAATATTGGGCGAGGTGCCATTGAGGTTGCCTGCTATGGACCAGGTGAGGTTTTGCCGGGTATGGCTCACCCCTGCGGTCAGTTGGCCCTGTCCGTGAGCCATAAGTCCTGCCATGAACAAATTGAAGAATATAATGAGTCTTAGTTTCATAAAAACAAGCACTGTCCCAGTGCCTTGGAGAGGTCCATCCGACAAGCTCCTGTGATCTGCTCTCCTCCTCCCCGGGACAGTACCCTGGGTTTAGCTACTGATTCTTGCCCATTTCAAGTCATCAAAATAGATGTAACCTGTGCTACCTGAACCCCAGTAACTCTGGCTTCCACCTCTGAACACAGAGTAGTATAGTCCCTTTACTTTTCGCTTAGAGTCAGAAGAAGCCCATTTGATGTTGTCTCTTCTCAAAACAGTGCTTCCATTCACTTTCATCTCGGCGGTGCCATTGTAGGAGCTTCCTGTATTGGATTTCATATAAAAACCAATGGTGTACCAGGTACCTCTGGACAATGCTCCGGAGCTCGGGTATGTAGCACCAAATGACTCACCACAGTTGCTGGTCATGCCCTGATGATACAGATAGGGCTGGAAATACACCCGGCTGTCACTAGAGTTTGGTGAATACCACATGGCGCGCATACTGCCTCCGTTTCCGGCCTGGGCATCACTGGCTCTGCAGCCTGTCACTCCATCGCCTACCTGAAAGCCCCAGCCTACTTTGCCACCACGGCTCCAGTCAAACTGGCTGTGGAATCTCACTTTATACTCCAGCCAGTACTCTGTACCGTCCGAAACATCAATTCTGGACTCCATACCCCCGGAGGTTCCCACGACATTCGCTGCCAGGGTGATTCGAAGGGTATTAGAAGAAATGTAGGTAGCCCCCGCATCCCAGCCGGAAACATTCCCGAAATCGGAAGAAGCGGTGGAGGATGAAACCTGCCCATTGGAGCGGGTAAAATAAACCTCACGGCTGGAATAGATCGCCCGGGCCTCAGTGGCTGCATCTGCATCGATGATGGCCGAGGGCTCCGTGACGTCCTCCTGGCAGCCCGTAAAGAGCAGGCCGAAGCCCAGAATAGTACACAGGCTCAGGGCCTTCAATTGGTGTTGATTGTTGATCATGGTAATCGTTTTTAATTGGTTAGAAATAAATAAATGATCCTGTCAAAGAATCGTGGTTGGAAAATTTCTTTATGATGAAGCTTGATTCTCCTGAGCCACTGCGAGCTGCTCTCGCAGAAAGCTTACATAGGGAGAATTCATGGACGGCCTCAGTTTCATGGCCTCTTCAAAGTGTGTTTTTGCCTCGGCCAGGAGACCCGAGGTAAGGAGGGCCTCAGCCAAATTGAGATGTGCCTCAGGAGATTCAGGATAAAGCTGAACAGCGTGCAGAAATACCTCGGTGGCATCTTCCATTCGGGAAAGCCTGTGCAGAAGATTGACCCCCAGCTGACCCAGTAAAGCAGGCCCCATCAGGTAATCGCCCCCGCCTGCTATCATCAGGCTGTCGTGCCAGGCCAATACTTCCTCCAGGCAGCGCCCCTCATTGAGTCTTCGGCTCATAGCGATGTGAATGGGATATTTCACTGTACTCAGCGATGCCCCATGCAGGTGATCCAGAATGTGCTCACTAATGACAGAGGGATTAAAATCGTCAGAGGTGTTGGAGAGTACCATCACTGCCATTTCCTGTGCGGGAATCACACTGAGGTCACCACTGAAGCCGCCAGCATTCCAGCTGTTTTGAAATACCCGCACGCCTTCCGAGTCTCTGATCTCCCAGCCATAACCCTTGTAGGTATTTTCTCCGGTTTTGTAATGGGCAGTCATGAGCTGATCAATAGAAGCCGATGAAAGACCTCCCTGAACCGTGTCTATTCTCAAAACCATCTGCATCCATTTGGCCATATCGCCCACTGTAGTATGCAAGCCAAAGCTCCCTGCATTTTCGCGGGTATATGGATAAATGTCCGATTCCCTGAGGTCATAGCTGATCCAGTTGAGGATCTCATGTGGCCGGGCCAGCTCTGCCGATGAAGTATCAGGAAAGAAGCTGGAGTGGCGCATCCCAAGAGGCGCCAGCGTTTCGGCATGTACCACCTCTTCGAAAGACTTCTGCTCAGACTTGGCCATCAGATCGGCCAGGATATCATAGTTATATGGCGACCTTTTGCATTGGGTGCCGGGCGCAAACATTACATCCTGAAAAATAATGCTGCGAGTGGTGGCCTCCAATGCGTCCTCCTCATAGGCCGGCATATCCCAGGCCGGGTTGAAATGAGGTATACCAGAAGTGTGGGTAAGCAGATGATGTGCTGAAATGCGCTGGTAGTCCCCCTGCATCTGAAAGTAGGGCAGCTCCCTGACCACCGGATCCTGCAAGCTGAGTTTGCCTGCTTGCTGCAGACGAAGTGCTGTACTCGCCACCAGCAGCTCCGAGAAGCCTCCGGCGAAAAACACCGTGGAATCTGTAAATGGTATCTTCCTGGCCAGATCACTGTAGCCAGTGGTAAGGTAATAGGCCGTATCACGTGTGACCACCACTACTGCCATACCGGGCAGCGGATAGGTTTGAACTACTGATTGGGTAAAACTTTTGAGTGCCGGAATGTCCAGGCGTGCTTCATAAGAGGAAGCATCCTGCACCGGGCTGCATTGGGTGAGTGCGAGGCAAAAAAAGACGAGTGAGCAGATTCTTCTATCAAGTACCATAATTGCGATATTGTGTTCATCGCAATTTGACCGGTATTTTATACTCCAAAATTCACAAATAGGTATAAAATAGTACGTTTTATTGGGGTATTTTCAAAATATAAAACGGTCGATGCCTTTTCTCTCAGACGAATAGGAAGCTCGTAAATTATAACCGTCATTCCCGCTCAGGCGGGAATCTCATCCAGCCAGAGACGATCCGATAGTAAACTTGATTTTCCCATCTCTCATGGTGAGCCTGTCTAACCATCAGACAGATGGCAAGGTAGATCGATATAATAAGGCATTGTCTTACTCTTCGACGGAGATCAGAGTGACAATGCCCATAGACGCTTTGCCTTGAAAATATCATGCTAAAATCAGAATAAAAATGCCAGACTCAGCGTGATAATGCCAGAGACACGTCGATCGAAAATGTCATGCTGAGCTCCGTCGAAGAGTAAGACATTTTCACTTTTCTGATATAAGCTATCGAAAGAGTGACAATGCCTGGATCAGCGTGAAAAGGTCATTTCTTATCCTATTTGCTCCATGTAGGTGTGCAGACACACCTCCCAATACACCAAACCGACACACACGGCAATTACACCGTATATTGCCGAATCATCCGAACTATTACTTGTAAAAAGCATCATGAGTATCTTCAACATTATCACAATCCTGATTATCCTTTCGGCCATTTTTGCATTCATCAATACCAAATTCCTGAAACTGCCTTTTACCATTGGCCTGATGATCATTGCCATTGTTTTCACTGTAGGGATCACCATTTTGGGAAGTTTTAATCATTACATCCTGGATGAAGCCAAGCTACTGATCCAATCGGTAGATTTTGAGACGGCACTGCTTGATGTAATGCTCAGCTTCTTGCTGTTTGCCGGGGCCTTACACACCAAACTTGATGCTCTCAAAAAGCAAAAAGGGCCCATTGCTCTTTTTGCCACCATTGGCGTAGTACTCTCTACTTTTCTGATCGGCACCATGATGTATTATTTATTCATGGCCTTTAGCTATCCCATCGATTACGTATACTGTCTTCTTTTTGGTGCCCTCATCTCTCCTACCGACCCCATTGCGGTCTTGGGAATATTGAAGGAAGCCAATGCCCCCAAGAAGCTCGAGACCAAGATTGTGGGCGAGTCGTTGTTTAACGATGGCGTGGGTGTGGTCATTTTCATTGTACTTTTCAAAATCGCTCAACAAGGACTGGATTCCATGAGTTTTACCGATGTGAGTTTGTTGTTTGTGTCGGAAGTAGCTGGGGGGCTTATACTTGGCTTACTGGCAGGCTGGGGTGCTTTCCGGTTGATGAAAGTCATAGATCATTATGAAACGGAGGTGATCATTACTTTGGCGTTGGTCATGGGCGTTTCTGCTTTGGCCCATTACTTACACGTATCCGGACCACTCGCTGTAGTGGTAGCCGGGATTTTTCTTGGCAACAAAGCCCCAAAAATCGCCTGGTCAGACAATACGCACTTGTATGTTGACAAATTTTGGGAGCTCATAGACGTCCTGCTCAATGCCGTTCTTTTTGTGTTGATCGGACTTGAATTACTGGTTGTCACTATGAATGGTGCCTATTTCCTGTTTGGCTTGATGGCTATTCCTCTGGCACTTTTGGCAAGGTATATTGCGCTCTCTGGCCCTGTGGCCATTTTTAAAAACAAACTGAACTTCATCCCCCAATCGAACCTAATCATGACCTGGGGCGGTATCAGAGGGGGTATTTCTATAGCTTTGGCTTTGTCCTTGGAACCTCAGATGGGGCGTGAGCTCTTCCTTACCGTCACCTATGTGATCGTGGTATTCTCTATCATCGTTCAGGGGTTAACCATCGCTCCTTTGGTGAAGAAGGTTTTGAAGGGTTCGGAACCTGATTAATAGATTTCCTTTTTTCTCCATAGAGGTGCACACATCAATCCTCCGAAAAGAAAATCCCATTTCTTGTGCCCAAATTGTAATCCGAAAGCGGATGAGTATCGCCGTTTGGAACCGTCATCCCGCGCAGGCGGGAATCTCATCCAGTCAGAGGCTCTCAGATTCGATAGCAGGCATTTTCTTCCCATCTGTCATGGTGAGCTCCGTCGAAGCATCAGACATTTTCACCTACAAAAAAATAAACCGGAACCCAAAAGGGCTCCGGCTTAACAAAATTCCGAGTAAACTCAGATTAATCTTTGATCATCTTGAAGGTTTTCAACTGTTCACCAGACTGCACCTTGAAGAAATAAATACCCGCCTTGAGGGATGCTGTATTCAATAACTGATTGACAACCCCATGCTCATCAGCGCTTTCGACCTGATAAAGCGCCTGCTTACCAGACATGTCCCATACGGAAATCTGATGATCCTTTCCTTCCTGAGACTGAATTTTGATCTGTACCTGACTGGTAAACGGATTGGGATAAACCGCTACCGATGAACTGAAAACCTGTGTAGGGATCAGCTCAGCTCCTAACCTGGAACCACTCACAGCCTCCAGTGTCCAATGCCCGCTGTATGCACCATTGTAGACCGAACCGTGCTGCGCATAGCCTGTGAGGTTTTCAATGTGGACATAGTCACCTGACTGCCACCTGTTGCGAATGCGCTTGTGACCGTCAAAGTCCTCCAGCGCCCACTGCGCACTCCAGGCACCGGTACCAATATTTGTACACTCTACATAGCTCTGCAGGGTTTCTATGTTCAGGTAATCACCTGTAGCCACATTCTTGATCGCCGTGTGACCATCCACACTCTCCAATGTCCAATGAGACGACTGGTCTCCGACCGAAGGATTGCCATAGGCCGCCTGACTACCATTGTCATACAAATAGGAGCCCTGCCATCTGTTTTTGATACGGTAGGCACTACCACCACCGCCACCTGATGCTGTGGTGATGGTCACACTATTCAGATTGTAACCACCTGAATTCATGTAAATACGCATGATCTGACTGCCTGCGCTCAGACTAACGCCGGTAGCAGTCACGGTTTGCCAGCTTTGCCATCCCCCGGTATTTGGCACTGTGAGGTTGCCCGTTTTGTCTACGCCATCAAACTCCAGCCGAACCGTACCACCTACTGCACCTGCCACTCTCACGGCAATATCATAGTTACCTGCTGCAGATACATTGACCGAATACTCCAGCCATTCACCAGCATTGGTCCAGCCCACACTATAGCCCCCTTCAGAACATGCCTCTATGTCTACCCCTTCTGAGGTACGATACTGACCGCCATTGTTGCTGGCGTCATTGTCATGAAAGGCCGTACCCTCACCTCCATTGTCAAAGTCTTCTGCCTCGATGGTGCCGGGGATGGCTCGCGCCGATCCTCCGAAAGGTGTCTGCCCAATGGAATTGACCGTAAGGGAGAAGGTCTGTGTACTGGTGCATCCACCCACATTGGTATAAGTGGCCACGTAATTACCGGATTGGCTCACCTGTACATTGGTCAGGGTAACCTCACGGGTAGTCGCGGAGAAACTATTGGGTCCGGACCAGCTCCACGATCCACCAGAGGTAGGCTGTGGGCCGAAAGCCACCGATCCACCTGCATCCAGGGTGGCACTGGCTGTCTGATTCCACGCACCACCATTCACCTGTGTGTAGGGCGTGATTGCTGTAGGGCTGCAGGCTCCGGGGTTGCTGTTGTACCAGATGCCATTCTGATACCAGCCATCTGAACCTCTGGATAAATCCGCCGACTGGCTGGTGCCATCATTGAAGATCAGGTTGGTAGTGGTCACATTGGTGAAGGTGTGGGCATACCAGTCTCCACCCTCATTGGTCATGGCCACACCCGGCCAGGATCCGTCTGCCAAAACCCCTGACGGCTGTGCAGCCCACCAGTAGATATTGATGCCGGTACCCCATGCGGATGGCCTGTAGAAATGCACGGTAAAGCTCGGAGCGGTATTCACGGTGATCACTGAAGTATCCGTGAAGCCACCGTCCTGAGTAGTAGCAGTGATGGTGGCCGTACCCGCAGCGATCGCCGTTACCAGTCCGGAAGTATTCACGGTAGCCACACTGGTATTACTGGAAGACCAGGTTACGTTTTGGTTGGTGGCGTTAGATGGCTGCACGGATGCCGAAAGCTGAGTGGTCAGCCCGGCATTGATGCTGGCACTGGCCGGATTCACAGCGATACCGGTCACGTCTACCTGCGGTACATTTCCATTGGACACTACAATGTACTGATACGGGGTGAGGGTAACATTCTGGCCGGTGGTCCAGCTCACAGAAGTACCCGGATTGAAAATGTCAGTGTAGGACCCAGCCATACCGGATGGGATGGTAAATGTGCTGTTGCTTCCTCTTGGGTTGATCAATACGGCTACTTTCTCTCCTCCGCTTTCTTTGGTAAAGGCAATCACATTCGGGTTGGTATTGGCCGGGTCGATGTAAGAGGTAGGCTGTCCCCTCCTGAGTGCCACGCTGTTGTTTCGGGCATTGAGGATCTTCTGCATCTCAGTGTAAACTGTCAAGTCCTGCGACCAGTTGATGTTTCCTGAATTCCATGGATATGTCAACGGATTGGTGTTGCCCACCTCGATCCCATTGTACACAAAAGGCACCCCCCGGTGGTAAGTCGCCAGTGCAAAGGCAGACATGACGGCATTTCTCCCGCCATTGAGGAATGAAAACGGTGAGCCATCGGCGTTGTAATCGTCATGATTGCTTAAAAATCTCGCCACCAGCTGTGTGGAGCTGGCTCCATTGTATTCACCGGCTGTCACACCATCCAGATTGGTTACGGGTTCGCCCGAGTTCCAGATTTTCTTCATCACATTCCAGTAGAAGTTGGTGCCGAAGATGTAATCGAACCCCTGAGCATAATGCGCCCCAGGCTGGTTTTGTCCACAGGTAGTACATCCTGAGTTGGTCCCCTCATTTGACCCTTCCGCCAGAAGCAGCAAATCATGCGTGCTGATTCCCCGTAAATTACTGATGGAACTGTTCCAAAACGCCTGCGGTGGCTGGTCGGCCCAGTCGAAGCGAAAGCCATCAACATTGGCTGCAAAGATCCAGTAGCGCATCGCGTCCACCATGGCATTGGCAGCTCCGCTCTGAGTGAGGTCTATGCCTGCCACATCACCGAAGCAAAAATCTGGTGCCGGACATGGGGAGGTCGTATTTCCACTGCCATCCTTTATGTACCAGTCAGGATGCTGCGACACCCAGGGATGATCCCATCCGGTCTGGTTTACAATAAAGTCGAGAATCACGGCCATGCCCATATTGTGAGCATCCTGCACCAGGCCCCTAAGGTCATTGAGCGTACCCAGGTCTGGTGCCACCGATTTGTAATCCGAATTGGCATAGGGCGAACCTGAGGCCTGGCTGTCTGTGCTCACCGGGAAGATCGGCATCAGATAGAGTACATTGATGCCCAGATCCCGAACCCTCTGGAGGTTGGCACGCGCTCCGGCAATATCTCGCGAGGAGCTGTATTCCCTCAGGTTCATTTGGTAGATATTGGCATCCATCCGGTCAGGTACTCCTGCGAATGGGGTGCCGTACTGAGCAGGATCCTGCGCCAGTGCTAATTGGGAAATGGTCATCAGGATCAGTAGCCAAAGACCGGCCAAACGACTGTATAAAGTTTTCATCATTTTAATAGTTTTAGGTTTTAAATACTTCTTCAGCGTGGAGTGATTTTAAAAATGCCTATCGAAGGGGAACCGTGGAGAAATCTCAGTGGCGGATTTGTCTGCGATCTCTGAAGCTGGTAGTCATTAACATGTTCGCTTTTGGTTAAGGTGAAACAAATGTGAGTGCCGCTCATGTGGAGGCGGCCCCACTACAATTCATAATCCTAAAGCAAGTCACGAATGGAGGCAAACCAAAAAAACGCGTCGGGGATATAGAAAATACTCCCCGGCAGAAATGCTTACTCAGTTGAAAAACAAATAGTTAGACACCCGGGATCCTTTTAGAAATATAGAAAGCATATAAGGGGGTATTTGATAAAAAATGACTCGATTTTTATTAAAATCATTTTATTAGCGAAATAATACCTTTCGTTTTGATGGTATTTTTAAAAAACAATCACTCGAATTTGAAAATTACAAATATTAAGATCACGTAAAGGCGCATCTCACAACTATAAGAATGCTATGACAACCGAAAACCACGCACACACTGTATTATGCCAAATGCTCATCCGCAAACCTGCGAAGGTTGTATTTGAAGCGCTCATCAACCCGGAAATCACGGTGAACTTTTGGTTTACCAAATCCAGTGGTAGGCTGGAAACCGGTAAGACGGTGATCTGGGCGTGGGAAATGTACAATGTCACAGCGGAGGTAAGCGTAGGCGAGATCATCGAAAACCGGCGCATCGCCATAGCGTGGGGAGAGCCCTCCACCTCGGTGGTCTTTGAGCTGGAGGCCTACGCCCCTGATCAGACCTATGTGGTCATCCGGCACTTTGGGTTTCATGAAACCGGCGATGCGCTCATCGCGGCGCTGAAGGACAGCACCGGGGGGTTCACTACCCTGCTGGACGGCATGAAGGCTTACCTGGAGCACGGCATCCAGCTCCACCTGACAGGAGATAAGTTTGCCCAGCGTCCGGAGTGAGCTTACCTCCGGACGGTTCAGGATAGATTGTGAATTTTTATTGTGATGCGCTCACTAGACGGGTCGTGGTGGTGGGAATCAATAAGGCGATAAGACAACGCTCAACTAAAATGAGTATGCGCCCTAGTTTGCTGGATGCACGGCAGCTCCGTTTTGCTCTGTTATATCAAAAAGCTCTGTTTGCATGGGAGCGTCTGGCTATTCATTTTTAGCATTTGTGAGCTGCTTATTCGTTTTTCGTTTGAATGCAAAAATTAGAATAACGATAAATCCAATGCTTGCAACCGCGAGCAAAGCCAAGGTGTCATTAAATCTGGATTTTTGTATGCTTTCCAACTTTTTCCTTGCCATTTCTTTGTTGTGTTGAGATACTTTTTGATTCGTTATTAACATGAGTAATTCCGTATCATCGGAAGCATCAATAATTTCAGAAATGAGATCATCATCATCAGTCGTTTCTATTCTACCAGATTGTAGAAGAAAATCAAATAAAAAAAGGGCATCAAGCGAAATCAGTTTAAGCTTTTCCTTTCTTAATGCTAAATTTCTAATGTTTTTCAAAACGTCTAAACCTGATTTGAAACCATACGATTTGTACTTATTGTAGGCTTGCACGACAGGTTGCTCAGGAAATAAGTCTCGAAACAAAATGGTGGTATCACCCAGTTGAGTCATCTCTTTAAATGATGTTTTGTATGGATTATTGTAATTCCACGCATAGTACAACCAGATTTCTCCAGTAGTGAGATTATGAACATTGGAATAAATGGTGAAGGCACCCTGGCGCTGGGCGGTTGAGTCGCAAATCTGACTGAATAGCTCAAAACTTGGTTCAGAATTTTTCAGCAATGAAGTTGCAATAGGGTAACGCCAGCATCTTTTGTAGTCATCATCTTTGTGACAAAGATTATAATTAGTGGAAACTTGAAAACTCTGAGTAGATAGCCAACTACTATCAGCTGTTATTATGCCTTTATTTCCTTGTTTATCAGCTAAATGGATTTGTGCAGTATTCATTTCAGATAGGGAGTAAGAGTCAAAAAGTTCAATTACTTCATGAACTGATTTGCACCGTCCTAGCATATGCAACATCAGATCACTTGAAGAGCCTGGGAACACTTTCTTAAAAGGAACATTTTTTACTTCTGATGCCTCAACCAAATTGATATCAAAGAACAAACCAGCTTCATTTATTCCACCTTGGGGAAAATTGTTGTTAGGATAATCGAAAAATATGAAAGCTAAAGTTGAATCTGTCTCTGTTACAATTTGGATATGCGTTGAAAAATTATACCAATAAAAGTCTTCATTGTTGCCAGCCCACATTTGGCCATGCTGGTCTCGTGCACAAAAAATGGTGCAACACCAGCACACTGTAGTTGTCAAGAATAATATCGGAATAATACTAAGTCTTTTGATCATTATGCTGGATCCATTTGGCAGCTAACAACCAATGGTTGTTAGCTGCCAAATGTAGCAGATTTCCAATCTCAAACAAACCATTGTTAGCTATACAGGCATCCTGCACGGTTGCCTGCAAGTAGCAAGACGAAATCATTAGCGCTAGCAAGGCTGTCGCAATAGCCCTCCTTTATGAAACGGCAGAGATTAAAAAGAAAATCAATGTAATTACACTTACTACGGTTGTGAAAATCCCTGTCCCTTTAGACTTTGTCCATCCAGACAATCCTATGATCGTCAAGAGTGAAAAAACCCCAACTATATAGCCCAAAAACCCAATTATTCTTGGTGTATTTAATCCACTCTCAGCGATAGCACCAGGATAACCATCTGTAGTCCTCATTAAGATATTTGTCATTGCAAATACAGTGGTAAGAAATCCACCAGAAGAAGTGGTAGCCAGTTTCAAAATGATATTGAGAAGCCGGGTTTCCAATTTACTAATCAGCAAATTGGCTGTAAGTGCTATGGAAAATCCGCCTAGAAATACTGACATTAGAATGAATTGACTCGAAAGCTTATTCCAATACTCTAAAGATAATTCTACCATCCTATATTTTAATTAAATGTGATAATGGTACAACCACCGACTAAACCATCAATGACCGTCACCTACCTATACCAAATCTAGCAGTTTTTCAATCCTGAACAAACCATTATCGGCTATAGGGGTGTACGTTCATCGGGAAGATGCGTAACTCGTCATCTGCGTCTCACTGGTTGCGGACCACTCCGAGAAGGGCACGAAATAGATACTTAATCATTATTGCCTAAGATTCCGGTCTTCTTCGTGCCTCAGAAACCGGAATGACGTTCTCTTCCCGTTACGTCATTCCGGTTTTGGACTAGCGCAGCAATGGACAAATACCGGAATCTTCTGGTTCATTGGAGCAGCTGGCAGCTCAGGTAAAGCTCATTTCATTGGTCGGCAGCAACCTCGAATCCTCCAATGCCGCAGTACGATGCCCCGCGTTTTTTAGATAATCTCCATTTTGTGCAAATTCCATAAACCTCGAAACAGACTCGTGCTCTACCAACAATACAGCATCCCATTTTTCAGTATCGGGCCCAATTAGAAAGCTTTTGCTCTTGCCATAATAGATTACACGGCTTCCGGCCTTTTCTAATTCGGGCAGTGTGCTCTTCATGTATAATTGATAAGCTTCTTCTCCGCTGATTTCCTCTGCGGGCTTCAATGCCCCTAGGTTGGTATAGTCAGCCGTGGCTCTAAACTTCAGCAAGTTCAGCATCACCACCTTTCCTTTGTTGTGAAAATGTTGATAAAATTCCTTACCCGCTTCAGGGCTTGCCTCCATGTATTTGCGCATACTTTTACCTATTACAATTTGGTTCAAAAAACACTCAACAGCCAGTCTGAAACCCCTTTTTTGGCATCAGCTACCTGTCTCAATCAAATCTAATGGATTTTGAATATCAAACAAACCATTGCTAGCCATAGAGGTATACATCCAGGATGCCTGGCACGCTTAATTGTTGGGCCACTAATAGAGACAGTAGGAGATTACCGATCGTATTTGGATTTTGGAGGGGGGACAGCTGCGACTGTTAGCATTCGCTTTCCTACTGGTTGATGAGGTATGAGTTGGCCAATGCGATGTTCATTGCTAACCCAATAGCTAGTGAAATTAAGTTGCCGTATAGCCTGAAACGAAAGTCAGGGGATTTCACCAATACTTGGGTTGTTCGAGTATAATTAGCCCCAACCAATATGAATATGGCGTAAGAAATCACTGGTAGGTTAATTGCTCCGAAATAATTCGGTAATTCAAAAATTTCAAGAAGAGTTAAAGTGATGATATAATATGGATAGACCATAGCCAAAACAAATCCTATGCGTTTCCTTACCGCAAATCCAAGAATTGAAATTAGGATAATGATTGGCTCAATAAACAATCCATGAAAAACAACCATTGGATATAGTTCATCAAAGGCAAAATCCAAGCCGTTCAATTCAATTACAGCGTTAATATTGCCGATTGAAATATTCAAAAACTTGATGATTAAGAAAATTAGGCAGATAAAATAAACGATGGATCTAATACTCTTCATATAGAGCAGATGAACGACCAGCTATGATGAGTGGGGATTAGAAAGCACTAGCCTCTCGTCTCGCACATAGCCACGCCTTGATTCAAATTTAAAACTTGTAGTGGTCTTTACAAGTGCAAACTTTCCTGACCGATAAAATCCCATTCATTCATAGCATTTGTTGGGCTTTCGTTTTTTCAATTTCTTTCGTCAGTTCATCCCAAATGTTCAAGATTATGTTGTTCGTTCGAGATTTTGCTTCTTCGATTAATTCAGTTCCTTCGTTCGTAAGACTATACTTCTTGCCCGTCTGTTCTACAAGCCTGTGATTCGTTAGCCAAGACAAGGATGTTTGAAGCTCTTTATGAGTTGGAACAGCATGGTTTACTCCATCTGCCACTTGTGATATTGATTCAAAGTTCACAGGTTCGTGTTCGCTAGCTAACGAAGTTGAAAAGAATATCCATGCTATAACTTGTGAGTCCGTCATTTGCTTAGACATTTGGCCAACTTAATTCGGAATTATTCTTTGGATTCCAATTAGCAAGTTGAGTTCCTAGATTGTTAATTGAAGCAGGCTCAACAATCATAGTGAATGCACTCGAATGCTTGACAGTTTGATCTCCATAATTTATCATTTCAATATCCAAAATTGATTTCCCATTTGGTTCGATACATTTTGCTGTCAAACTAACAAAGCAAGCCCAGTTCCTATCTTTCTCACCATGTTCGAATATTACTTTGTGATTGATATCAACTGGAAATTCCGTTAGCTCCTTACCGAAATCAGTTACTAGATCAGAATAGCCGTATACCTCAATTGTCGAGGAACATGTTCCGTTACTTACATAAAGTTGGAATTGAATAGTATCATCTCCACCATCAATAGCTATTACTTTTATTATGATTTCGTTTTTTGTCATGTAGTTAATGAAGCCCAACAACCCGCTAACAACCACCCTGGCTGCCAGCCGCCTTCTACCAAATCTAACAGTTTTTCTATCCTGAACTAACCATTGTCGGCTATAGGTGCACGAGTCCATCGGGAAAACATCACTCGCCGTGGTTAATCGGTTACTTTGGAGGGCGCCTCTGATGATGTACCTTGCCAAAAGTATAAATCGGCCACAGAGGCAGCCTACCTGAACTGATGGCTAAGGGAGAGGTATTTTTCAATATAAATCCATAACCCAGGTAGTCAATCCCATAATTTGCCTTTTCGTCAGTATATTTCGACTTATTTCAATCTTTTACCTTCATTAAATCCATGCTTATTTCGTCCAAGATTTATCGATTCACCTTCTTACTCAGCCTCTTCTCCCTCCTGCTAACCATCGCCTGTGGCGGCGGTGATGGGGATGACGAACCGGAGCCAACCGCAGAAGGCATTTTGATCAACGAAATAGTGGCCTCCGGTGATGATTGGATTGAATTGTACAACGCGCTGGAAACCAGCAAAGACCTGAGTGGCTATACTATTTCGGATAGCGGCAATGAATATGAATTGCCTGCCGGCACCACCATTGCGGCCAGGGGATTTGTGGTGCTGCTCTGCAATGATCTCGGAACAGGCCTCAATACCAACTTCAAGCTTTCGTCAAGTGGAGAATCGGTGTCCCTGAAAAATGCCGCAGGGACTCTTATTGATCAAGTGGAATTTCCCAATCTGGACAATGGTCAGTCCTATGCCAGATTCCCGGATGGTGCTGATCTTTGGCAGATCACCGGTGTTACCACCCAGGGCGAATCCAACGGATCGGATGGAGCTCCGGCCATCAATTCCATCTCCAGATCTCCGCTGGTGCCAGCATTGAATGAAAATGTGGTCGTCACTGCCGAGTTGATTTCAACCACCGGAGTGGCTTCAGTAAAGTTGTTTCATCGCTTCAATGGCAGTGCCTTCTCGGAGGTGGCCATGACGCTTCAAAGCGGAACCTCTTACACTGGCACAATCCCGGGAATGGCCACAGAAGGGACTGTGGAGTATTACGTGGAAGCAGTAGGAACTAACGGATCATCTTCATTCAAGCCTGCCTCTGCGCCGGGTAATACTGACGATTATTTACTGAACACTGATCCCCTGCCCCGGTTGGTTATCAATGAATTTATGGCCAGCAATACCGCTTGTTGTCCGGATACCGATAGTGGAGAAGATGAGTTTGACGACTGGATAGAAATCCACAACCTGGGCGCTACTGCAGTGAATCTTGCAGACATGTATTTCTCAGACGATAAAGACAATCCTTTCGGCGATAAAATCAGTGATGATGACGCTGCTGCCACTACCATTCCTGCGGGTGGTTATCTGGTGTTTTGGGCAGACGGATCCACCAGCCAGGGACCCACTCACCTCAATTTTAGCTTGAGTGCAGATGGGGAGGATATCGGGTTGTTTTACATCGATGGACGTACCATTGACGCCTACACCTTTGGCGCCCAAAGCGAGAATGTCTCATGGGGACGAACCACAGATGGTGGCGACACCTGGGGAGCGCAGGCTACCCCCACACCGGGCCAGGCCAATCAATGATGGCTGAAGCGTATTACTTTAGTCCTCGAAAGACGCTCCTGCATCACACTCCCATCCCCGACAAGTCGGGGATTTTTTTGTTTTCCCTGCACTCAGTTGAATACCAGCTGCCAGGTGGCAAAATCGGTCAATCCTCTTTAAACACGCAATATCGCTTCCAGAAAACCCATATTTTCGCCTTTGTTTTTCACGATAAGCACCGGAATGTCCGACTCATGAAATACCAGTTTTTCCGCCATAGAGCCGATCAAAATAGAAGAAGCAGTGGTTCTTCCCCGGGAGCCTATGGCGATGATATCCGCCCCAAACTCAATAGCTCGCGCATGTACCAGCTTCTCATTTTCATCCAGCTTTGAAGAAAGGAAGGAACACTCCAGGTCACCCGAAAACTGATGATCTTTCTGAAATTTGGCACATTCATTCCTGGCATGACCTCTGATGATCTCATCAAATTCCTCATACGTTTTTCCGATCTTATAATATCCTGTAGGCACGTTGTAGATATGCACCAAAGCCATGTCTTTCGGTGATTTTTTAGTCAGCACTTCTGCCTGATGCACCGCAAGTGCAGAATGCCTTGAAAAGTCGACAGGGATCAATACTTTTTTGATTTCAGGTCTAAAGTTTTCGGGTACGAGTAAAAGCGAACATGGGCACTTTCTGGCGATGTGACTGGAAACCAGGCCGGAACCTTTCAGACTCTTCTTCCTTCCCATCACGATCAAGTCCACAGACTTTACTTTGGCCAATTTCAAAATCTTATCAATAGGAGCCCCATCCCTAACGATGCATTCTGTTTTAACTTCAGACCCCTGAAAATACTGGCCAACCTTTTGCTCTATTTCTGCCTGAATACTTTCATCAAGCGGGGCCATCAAAGTAGGATACTTTTGGATAAGTTCCTCCGGAAATTCAAGGGTTTTGGCCACATGCAAAAAGAAAATTCGCTCAATAGGGAGGATTTTGCTGATCATGGCCGCATACCGTATCACATGTTCATCCATTTCTGTAAGATCGAGGGTAACGAGTGCTACCTGGTAAGAATGATGTTTGAAAGCTTCCATAGTGTTAAGAGATTCGTTGTACAACCATTATTTTAATATCAGCAAAGGTATGGGGCTGTGAAAGGTCATTTTTTCTGTTAAGCTCTCGTTAAAAAGTCGCTCGATGAAAGAATAACTCTTTGGGAGTATGGTGATCAGATCGACCTTATGGGCCAGACTGTATTCCACCAGGCCTTCTTCCACACTGTGGTGGTAGGTAAAATGAAAGTCTGATTTCACTTCTTCCAGCTGTTTGAGAATGACCTCTCGATTATCAAGTTCCTGCCTGATCATATTTTTCGCATCACGATTCAATGTAATCACATCCACAGTCAGCTCCATTTCCTTAGCCAAACTAATCAAAAACTGAATTTCCCTATTCACTGTGGAAGTACTGTAGTCACTGGCCAGGCCTACTTTCTTCAGGTGCTTGAGTGAAGTTTTATCTGGAATGACAAATACGGGCACGTCTACTCTTTTGATAATCTTTGCTGTTTTTGTTCCCCAGATTTCATCAAAACCCTTAGCTCCTTTGGTGGCCATGACCAGTAGATCAATCGCTTCGTTCTGAGCAGTCCCCACAATGTTATCCAACGAAAGGCCCCGCTCTTTTCTGAATTCATGAGGCACCCTGTTCAACCCCGGGTGCTCTTTAAGGAGTTTTGCGAACTTTCTGTCAATGCTTTTTTCAAGTTTATCGGGGTGATCTTCATAGTCTTCCTCAGCGATGAGGCGATGATACACGTGCAGTATGAGCAATCGACCACCCATCCGGTCCGCCAGGTAAATCGCCTGTTCCAAGGCATTTCCTGCTCTTTCTGAAAAATCTGTAGGTACTAGAATGTTTTTTAGTGTTTTCATGATTGAAGCCGTTAAGTGAATAATCTGAAAATCCAATGATAAAGGCAAACCCCCTGAAAATTCATGATTTTAACTGTTATCTAGTTATGAGATAAATCAGGTGACTGATCACAGTCAAACCAGTCTCGGACACAGGGTGAAGGTTTAAAAAAGAGATCAATAAATTTTTAATAGTACCTTGATTCATTGGGAGATTGATGTTGGAAGGCCAGCTCCTCCTCAAAAAAATTATCTTTAATTTGCGCGAACCAATCCAACACCTATGATACCATCAGAATTTGAGCGATACGAGCAAATGGAAAAGGAACAGCTACCAGTTCCTAAGCATAAACTTCATAAATGGACCCATTTTGCCGGATTGTACGCCGCAGAACATGTCGCTGCCACAGAGTTTGTCATTGGCGCCACTTTCATCAGTTATGATCACCCAAAAGTGGCGACTCACTTAGCAAAATTCTAAAAATCGCTCATCTCAAAAATCAGACAAACACAGCTCAAAAAAATGCCGGGCCAAAGCCCGGCATTCCATTAACACCATGAAAAGTAATATGAAGAAGTAATGAATGTTAAGGGTTCTGCTTGATCAATGGATTGTTAGCTATTTCATTGGATGGAATGAAGTAGATGTTTCGCGGATCATCCCATGGAATCACCTGAGTAGTCTGCCCTTCATCCAGGTGCATCCCCGGATAGCTTCGATCAATGTTCAACTTATTTCTGACCAGATCGGTCAACCTAAAACCCTCCCAGGCCAACTCTAGTCTCCGCTCGTGCAAGACCACCTCCAAAGCAGATGCAAATCCCTTCAGGTCTGTGGTGGTATAGAGCGCTGTACCTGTCAGCCCGGCACGCTCTCTGATCACATTCACATCCGCTATGGCTTGAGCAGCATTATTCAGATGAGCATAAGCTTCTGCCCTGTTTAGGTACACCTCGCCCAGTCTAATCAGCTGCGGGGAGTTGAGGGTAACCACACCGTCCTGGTAAGAAAACTTGGTGATGAAGTATTTGGGAAATCCATTGCGTTCCTTCACCGTCACTCCATCCGGCTCAAGGTCCGGCACAATAAAGTCATTACGAATGTCATCCGGATATTGCGAAAGGAAATCTCTCAGTGGCTCAGAGGCGTATACCTCGCCCCAACCCTGCCCCTGATCCGTAAGATACATGGAGCCAATAGAAGCCGAAGCATGATCATCCTGCAGCAGGTGTGCCACCAGAAAGATGGCCTCCTCAGATTCCGACCCATTCCAGAATGAATTGAGATAATCGGCTCTGGAAACCAGTGAAAAATCATCACCATCGATCACTTTATCGGCATAGTCGATGGCATCCTGCCACTGCTCCATGTGCAGATACACTCTGCTAAGCAAGGCCTGGGCAGCGCCTTCCGACGCATAGGCTGATCCACGACCGCCAGACATTAACTCTTCAGCTTTTAGCAAGTCTGCCTCCACCTGGGCGTAGCACTGGCCCACGGTAGATCGGGCTTCGGTTGGCTCATCAGCGAGAGAGGTCTTGAGGATGATCCCCGGGTTATCCACCCCATGACTGTAAGGCAGTGCAAACAGCTTCAACAGACTCAGGTGCAACAAGCCTCTGAGAAAGTAATTCTCTCCGAGCAATTGTCGGAAATTGTCAGACGAAGACTCATCTACGGCACCAATAATCTGATTGCAGCCATTGATGGCCCGGTAGGAGGAAAACCACACATAGCTGGTGTTTTCCATGGTAGCGATATGCTCTCTGGTGAAAGCATAAAAGAGTGGATCTGTGGTAGACCCGCTGATCATCACATTGTCACTAGGAAACTCCGACAGCTGGTGGTCATTGCGCACCCAGTAGTTAGCCGTATATTCCTTATTGTCATATACAATCAATTTCTTGAGCATGGCATAGTTGCCATTGGTGGCGGCCACGAGACCTTCATAGTTGCTAGCCAGTGACTCGTTTACAATACCATCGCTGGGAAGCTGATCCAGCTCACAGGCGGTCAATATCGAAAGGGAGATGAGCAATATATAAAATCGTTTCATGTCTGTTCTTTTTAAAATCTTGCGGTCAATTTCATCAAATACTGCTTGCTGATAGGGTATTTGAAATCCTGAAAACCAGGAAGTTCAAATGCGGCCACAGAAACCCTTGCTTCAGGATCCAATCCTGAGAATTTGGTCCAGGTATAGAGGTTATCACCACTCAGACCCAGGTTAAGGCTCTGCAACTTCAGCGCATTGCATACTGACTGTGGGAAGCTGTAAGTCAGCGACACGTTTCTCAACCTAATGTAGCTGCCGTCTTCCAGGTATCTGGACGAAGGTGCATTGGAGAGTTTATTTCCCCCACGCTTAGGCAATGGATGGGTAGCATCGTCTCCAGGCTTTTCCCAGCGGCTCCAGCCATCCTGCAGCTCCATCATGTTGTATTCGGTATAGGCTCCGTCATTGTCAAAAAGCTGTCGGGCACTGTGGTACACCTTATTTCCATACTGGTAGCTGAGTAACACACTCAACGAAAATCCTTTGTAGCTCACGGAGTTGGTCCACCCGCCATACAGTTTGGGCAGTACGCTTCCCACTCGCTGAAACTCCGCTTCATTATAGTTAGACGTAGCCTCTCTGGACACTACATCCCCGCTGGCGTCACGGTTGACTTTTTCCCAAAGAGGATCACCATTGGCCGGATCCACACCCAACCATTTCGGCAAATACCACTGTCGCAACTCCTCTCCCACTGCGGAGATCTGATTCACATCTGTACCGAAAAGCAACTGATCAGTATCAGCAAACTTCAGGTTCTCACTCTGGTTGAAGGCCACGTTGTACGAAGAGGTCCAGTTGATTCCATTGCCTTTAAAAATGTCAGCAGAAATAGCCGCTTCCACTCCTTGATTTCTGATCTCGCCCACATTTCTTGCTTGTATTTCAAAACCAGTAGACAGTGGCAACTGCACGTCTAGCAGGAGATCGGTTGTGGTATTATTGTAGTAATCAAAGGTGGCGTTGATCCTGTTGAAGAAAGTAAGGTCCACACCGATGTTTCTCGAAACCAGTGTTTCCCACGTGATATTGTTATTGGCCAGCAAGGGAATAGTGGCCGCAGGAATGCCATTGTACTGGTCTGAAAGGTCGTAGTAAGACAGGTATGGGAACGAATTGGAACCCACATTATCATTACCTACCTCCCCATAGCTACCCCGCACCTTCAGAAAGGAGATCACATTGTTGTAGACAAAAAAGTCTTCAGAACTAACAATCCATGAAGCGGAAGCTCCGGGAAAATACCCCCATCTGCTTTCGGGTCCGAATTTGGAAGAAGCATCCGCTCTAAATACTCCTGTCACGAAGTATTTTCCTCCGTATGAGTAACTCATTTCAGATAGGTAGGAAAGTCTCGTTCCCGTCACGTTATTTCCATAGATACTCACAGGCTCGGATGCCGCCCCGATCACATTCAGACCAATAGGTATGTTTCGGGCGCTCGCTCCCAGGTTTTCGTAGTAATAATAATTGCCCTCTGCACCGATAAAGCCGCCTACAGTATGTTTACCAAAACTCTTCTCGCCTCTTAAAATCAAAGTGGAAATGGCATCCTTGGAAGCAGCAGTAGAGGTGCTGATAGACCCTTTAGAGGCTTTCCCCTCACGGGTTCTGGGATCATAGAAAGACTCATAGCGTCCATGGGAAATCGAAACCCTGTTTCTGGACTCTATAGAGAGCCAGTCTGTAAGGTCTATGTTCAGAAAAGCATTACCCGAAAAATCCAGTCCTTTTGAATTGTTGTAGTTGTATTGTGCAGAGTGAAGCACATTTTTGCTATCACGTCCGTACCACTCCTCAGAGCTGGTGTTATCGATGTACTTGATCGATCCATCATCACTATAAGGGCTGTCCCAGGGCAGGTACAGGAAAGGATCGTATCTCCAGTCCCAAAAATCCTGATTACGCTCACTGCTGATCAGGGAAAGATTGGTTTTAAGAGATACATTTTCTTTTAGCTGGAAATTGAGGTTGGTACGTAAACTCATGCGCTCATAACCAGTCTCCAGCAGCGTGCCATCCTCCTGATAGTAGTCACCGGACACCGCGTAGGTCATTTTATCAGTACCTCCACGAGCAGACAGGTAGTAATTTTGCAGTACCCCACGCTTAAATGATTCATCCAGCCAGTTGAAATCCCTATCTCTCAAGTCCTCGGGTCTCACCTTCAGGAAATTGACCCGTTCGTCTCCCCACATGATTTCCTGCAGGTCATAAAGATCAGAACCATTCATCATACTGAAATTGCCTGTGGTGATTTCTTTGACTCCCACAGACGTGGAAAACTCAATCACCGGATCTCCCTTTCCTTGTTTGGTAGTCACAATCAGCACCCCACCTGACGCCAGCGATCCGTAAAGTGAAGTAGCAGCGGCATCCTTCAATACGGTCACAGAAGCCACATCATTGGGCTGATAAGTACCCCCGATGATCCCATCTACCACTACAAGCGGAGCCCTGTCGGCAGTGAGCGAGTTCACTCCTCTGATCCTGATCTCAGCAGGCTCCCCGGGTGAGCCACTGCTGGTGGTCACGCTCACACCTGCCACCTTGCCCTGTAGCATGCTTTCAATATTCGAACTGGTCACATTCTTCAGATCCTTCTCACCAATGGTAGTGGCAGAAGCTGTAAGCTCCCTTCTGGATTTCTCCGAATACCCCATCACGACCACTTCCGACAGTTCAGCGATATCCACCGTCATCGTCATATCTATCCTGGACTGATTATTCACAGACACCCGCTGTGACTCGAAGCCTACAAACGAAAAGATCAGCACATCGTCCGGCTCTGCCTGAATGGTGTAATTACCATCCAGATCAGTAATAGATCCTGTAGTGCCTCCTTCAATTAACACCGTTGCTCCCGGAATGGCTTCACCATCCTCAGCAATCACTTTGCCTTTGATCACCGACTGTGCGCCTGCCAAAAACGAGACAAACAACAATGCCGAAATCACCAGACCTTTCTTTAGAGTAAATCGCTTAATCATTTGAGAATATTTTAGATACTTTCAATTCCTTATTTTTAACGTAAAAGCAAATTAATAAATAAATAATTAACTTTCAATTACTTTCATTAAGATTTATACATTTTGTCTTTTCTTTCTATTATTACAATGTTAATGAGTTCAATTCACCCTAACTATCTCCTTATATGACCATCAAAAATTCCTGGTTTTTCTATGCGCTCGTCACCACCATCTTCTGGGGAGTTTGGGGTGCCATCATTGAAATCCCCGAAAAAAACGGATTTCCGGCTACCATGGGCTACATTGCCTGGGCCATCACCATGATCCCCTGCGCGTTCGTAGCCCTGCGTCTCATCAGATGGAAGCTGGACACCAGCCTCTCAGCCATCGCATTAGGCTCCATCGTAGGGCTAGCCGGAGCAGGTGGTCAGTTACTACTCTTTCAGGCACTGAGAGAAGGGCCCGCATACATCATCTTTCCTATCGTCTCCCTATATCCGGTACTCACCATCGTGCTGTCCATGGCCATTTTGAAAGAAAATGCCACGACTAAACAATATATAGGTATAGTCACAGCCCTGATCGCCATATTCCTGCTGTCCTACTCCGACGGAGAAACCACCAGCATGGTGGGATACGCATGGCTACTGCTCTCCACCTGTGTATTTGTACTTTGGGGTCTGCAGGCCTTTGTGATGAAGTTCTCCAATGAACGAATGAAAGCCGAAAGCATCTTTTTCTATATGATGACCGCTGCAGTGGCGCTGAGTCCTGTAGCCTTTGCCATGACTGACCCTGCCACAGCTATCAATTATGGATTCTCTGGTGGTGGCATGGCTTTGTTAATTCATTTCCTCAACTCCATCGGCGCGCTCACACTGGTGTATGCCCTTCGTTATGGCAAAGCGATCATCGTGGTACCCATGACCGGGCTCTCCCCGGTGATTACCATTATCCTTTCACTACTGATTTATGCTGTTTGGCCACAAACCACCCTGCTGGTCGGTATTGCCTTCGCTGTAGTAGCCATATATTTAATCTCAGAGTAACATTTCCTTATGATTTGATCATAAAAAGAAAGATGCTTCTCAATAATAAAATGAATAATAGCTATAAACTTTTTTTATATTTCGTTTGCTTTCGTTTTTAAAAGTACATAACTTTCGAAACCTATTTAAATCATTTAATTTAATAGAAGGGAAACATTGAAGTGTATTAAACCTTAAAACTTAAAAACTAATGAAGACTCAATCCTTTAAAAAACTAATGCTTCTGGGCCTGACAGCAGGCTTAGCTGGTCTGTTCTCTTGTGGTGAAGATGAAGCCAAGACTCCTTTGCCTGTGGCCGATTTCACCTTCACGCTTGAAGGCAAAACAGTAACCGTAGTAAATGCTTCTACTGACGCGGAAACACAAACATGGGATTTTGGTGATGGCGCAACATCTACCGACCTCAACCCTTCACATACGTACGAAGCTAATGGTAGCTATATCGTTAAGCTCACAGTAACCAACGAAACCGGTTCGGATGACAAAAGTGAGGTATTGGAAGTGATCAACATCCAAATTGATGGTGACCTTAGTGACTGGGACGATGTACCCGCACTGGCCACTTATGGTGATGGTGAGGCTGGATCTTTCCTGGAAGTGAAAGTAGAAAACCTGGAGGATGACAAGCTTTTCATCTATGTGAAAACCACCTCTGCGTCAAACGGATTCATTGATCTATTCATGAACTCTGATAACGATGATGCTACGGGTTTTGCTTCATGGATGTATCCTACTACTCCAGGATTCGACATTTTGGTAGAAGGTTATGCCATTTCTCAGAGTGCTGTTGAAGCGGAGTTGTTCTTTGGCAACTACGATGATGCTACCGCTGGTGAGGACAAGACTGCCTGGGCATGGACTGCTCTTACACCTAGCGCCAACTTCTTTAAGACCATAGAATTACAGTCTGCAGGAGCTAACAAAGCCTATGAATTTTCAGTGGATCTGTCAGAATTCCCTCCTGCAGCCGCAGCTTCAGGATCTGTGAAATTCTTCCTGATCGATGTGGATGCTCCTGATGGTGCCGGTTCTGACTGGGCATGGTTAGGAAACGCTCCAGCTGGCTATGGTGAAGAAACCTCTGCAGCCTTCACTTATACATTGAAATAATTTTTTCCAGTTTTCATATTTGAGGCTGTCTCTGAAGTAACCGAATATTCATCGGCTTTTGAGATAGCCTCTTTTTTATAATAGATCCTATGTCCCCGATTCAGAGAATAGTTACTTGTTCACTTCTATTCATTGCCCTCACAGGTTATAGCCAGACGGTCACCTATACTTCAGACGAAAGTGTGATTGCTAACCCGGAAAGAGGCTTCTATCATCATACCGAAGTACACACCGGACAGTATGAAAACCTGAACACCGAAACACTCAAAGGATACCGAACCAATGAGGGCATCACGCAAATCCTGCGGGTGTTCTACCTGGAGAACTTTCGGGAAAGTCCTATTTCAGGTGACTACCTGAATAACATGCGTCGGGATTTCGCTATCACCAGATCAGCGGGAATCAAAGTAATCGTCAGATTTGCCTATTCGCAGGGAACCACGGCGCCCTACAACGACGCGCGACCCGAGTTTGTCCAAACGCATATCGATCAGCTCAAACCCGTACTTCGCGAAAACGCAGATGTGATTGCCGTAATGCAGGCAGGATTTATCGGCACATGGGGAGAGTGGTATTACACTGACCATTTCGCAAACTCTCCCGGTCAAATCAGCGCCGAAGACTGGGAAAACCGACGACAGGTGGTCTACAGCCTACTGGACGCCCTACCAGATGACCGAATGGTCCAATTGAGAACCCCGGGATACAAATTCACGATTTTTGACAGCCAGGAACCACTCAACGAAACCACTGCTTTTTCCGGCAGCTATGCCAGCAGGGTGGGTCATCACAATGACTGCTTTGTCGCTTCATCCAGTGACTTTGGCACATACGTGAACCCTGGAATAGAAAAGCCTTACCTGCGGGAAGAAACCCGCTTCACGCCTATGGGCGGTGAAACATGCGCCCTGGCCTCCCCCTACTCAGATTGCGAAAACAGTCTTTCGGACCTGGAGCAGTTTCATTGGTCTTACCTGAACATTGACTATAACCGTCAGGTATTAAGCGAATGGGACAATCAAGGCTGCTTTGACGAGGTAGAACTCCGCCTGGGCTATCGCTTCAAAATGATCGCCGGCACTTTCACTACCGCCACCAAGCCAAATGGCAAATTTGCCTTTTCACTAACCCTGCAAAACGATGGCTTCAGCAATCCCTATAATCCCCGGTTGATTGAAGTGATCTTAAAAAACACTACCACAGATGCAGAGTACCTCATACAGCCGGATGAGAACATTAAACTCTGGCCACTTAATGAAGCCTTTAACCTCACCTTTGAGGCGGGCATTCCGGCGGATATGGCCGATGGTGATTACCAACTCTATCTCAACCTGCCGGATCCTTATCCCTCACTTTACAAAAACCCGGCCTACGCCATCCGTTTGGCCAATGAAAGCACCTGGGACAGCGAAACCGGGTACAACAACCTACTCAGCACTGTTTCCATTTCAGCCAGCAACAGCTCCGAAGATTATACAGGTTCGGAATACTTTACCCCCAGACTTACCCAAAGCACCATCGAGGTGGAAGGCGCTGACCAAATATTTGGTGCTGCCAGCAACAATGCCATTCTCACCTATTGGGGCCGACAGAGCAACGACCTGATGCGAGTAATAGAAAGGTCCACAGGTACTGGATCTTTCGAAACCATTGCTTCCATCAGTGCAGCTCAGGATTACTTTCTTGATCTGAATGTTGCCCCGGAAACCAATTACACGTATCGCTACCATCTGAGCAGCGCCACAGGCAGCACGTCACCTTCGGCTGAAATCACCCTGACCTTGAGTGAGGAGAGCTATCCCACCATTGCGATTGATGGTGAATCATCAGACTGGAACACCATTACTCCAGTGAGCAGCACCGTATCTGATGCTGAAGCCAAAGTCCTAAGGGTCTTTTTTGGGGCACAGAGTGCCTTTGTACTTCTGGAAGGTGAAGCAAATGACTACAGCATCTACCTGGATACTGACAATGATCTTTCTACCGGATTTCAGGATAACACAGGCCCACTTTCGGGAATGGATTATCAACTGACAGAGAATGGACTATCAATGCATTCTTCCAATCAATGGGCGACCACCAATGCCAGCATCAACAAAGCAACCGGTGATAAAACCACCGAGCTGTCCATACCACTCAATGCACTGGAAAACCTGGGGGATAACCGAAACCTGCGGATCTATGCCACCCTCAACAATGGCACTGCGCTTTTATCAAACTCCGAGGGTCAGCCGACCAACCTTTACAGAGCACTACCACCGGCCATTCCCGGCGATTTTTCTGTGAGAAACTCTACAGAACTCCCCGAAACACGACTGGTGGTTTCATGGAGTACCTGTGCCAACTGCCTGGGATATACGCTGGAGCGATCTCAGGATGGTGAAACATTTGACCTCATCGGGACCTACGATACTTCTGTGAGCCTCATCAGAGATGATAACCTCACCAACATGGTGACTTACTACTATCGAATAGCGTCCTACAATGAACTTGGAACATCCGGATACTCTGAAACAGTGGATGCCACTACTGGTGTTATCCAGCTAAGTACTCAGCCGGAGCTTCCAGTCCTCTTTCCCAACCCCACGCAAGACAGGCTTTTCATCAGTACGCTGTACGATCAATTTGCCATTTATTCCCTGGATGGAGCACTGGTCACTAAAGGTCTTTACCAGAAAAGCATAGACGTGAGCATGCTGCGGGCCGGAATGTACGTATTGCACATTCAAACCTTAGAGGGAAGCAAGCAACTAAAGTTTGTGAGGAAATAAGATTAGGCAATAATCACCTTTACCCCGGCATCTTCCAGCCGCTTTCGGTCATCATCAGAGAGCTTATCGTCTGTCACCACAATGTCAATCTTATCGATCGGGCATATGAAGGCGAAGCTCTTCTTTTTGAACTTACTGGAATCAGCCAGGAGGATCACTTCATTGGCGATCTCAATCATGAGTTCATTGATGTGAGCCTCCTCTATGTTGGGTGTGTAAAGTCCTGTTTTGGTATCAAATCCATCTACACCCAGGAATGCCTTGTCCACATAAAAGTTTTTAAGGCTCCGCTCTGCCAGTGGCCCTACCAGCGATTGGGAATTTTTTCGTAGGTACCCTCCGGGAATGGTCAGGTTCACCCCGGGGTGGCTAATCAAAAGCGTAGCAATATTCAAAGCATTAGTGATCACTGTCAGGTCCTCTATCTCTGTAAGGTTCTTCACCATCTCCGCAGTGGTGGTGCCAGAGTCAATCAAGACAATCTCCGAGTTCTTAATCAGCTTTGCCGCAGCCCTTCCGATCCGTACCTTCTCCTGATAGTTGATCTTATCTTTCTCTGAGAGGTTGTAATCTACCCCTACCCGTCCCTCAATTTTCATCGCTCCACCTCGCGCTCTGATCAGCAGGCTTTTCTGCTCCAGTTGATCCAGATCGTTGCGGATAGTAACTTCACTCACTCCAAATTTGGCACTCAACTCATCTACATAGACCTGCCCCTCACTATTGATGGCATTTAAGATCTCATTTCTGCGAGACACGGTTGAATTTCTGGTATTGATAGGCATTTTGATATGGGTTTAAAGCAAGATAGAAAATATTCGCATGCTAAAGCAAGCTTCAATAACAAATGAAACTTTTCAAAAGATTAAAAACATATTAAATAAGTATTTGAAAGTTTAAGTTTTATTTTTATTTTTGATTTCAGGTATTATAAAAGCTTACATAAGAATTTCATCCCATAGAATATATGCAATATTTAGGACTAGAAATAGAGAATCTGAAGTCACTGGGCGCCATCGACACGGCCAGGGAAATCAGTCAACAGCCAGAGATTTGGTTAAAAATTTGGGACTTAATAAAAAATCAGCAAAAAGCACTTAGTTCCTTCATTCAGGATCATCAATATGATAAAATCATCCTGACCGGAGCTGGTACCAGTGCCTACATAGGCGAATCTTTGGAAGGCACTTTTTATCGAAACCTTCACCACAATGTAACCGCCATCCCTACCACTCATTTGGTTTCACATCCTTATGATTACTTATCTGGGAATGAAAGCATTCTCCTGATCTCTTTCGCAAGGTCGGGCAACAGCCCGGAGAGTAAGGCCGCTGTGAAACTTGCAGACAACATCAGTAAGACCTGCCACCATCTGATCATCACCTGCAACATGGATGGGGACCTGGCCACTTACGAGTCCAAAAACAAAAAATACATTCTTTTACTGCCCAAAGAAACAAACGACAAGAGCTTGGCCATGACCAGTAGCTACACCAGCATGTTACTTTCAGGCCTGCTCCTTTCCAGACTCAATGAGCTGGATGAGCTCAAGGCTCAAGTGCAGCTGGCGAGCGATTACGCCAAAGGTATCCTCACCGATCACCTCAACGAAATCAAAGAAATCGCAGACCTTCCTTTCAAAAGAGCTGTCTTTCTGGGATCAGGGCCTCTACTGGGTACGGCCACAGAATCTCAGCTGAAACTTCAGGAACTCACCGATGGCAGCATCATCTGCAAGCACGAATCGTTTCTGGGCTTTCGCCACGGACCAAAGGCTGTAGTGGATAATGAAACACTGATCGTATTCATCCTTTCCAACAGTACCTATGCCAGCAAGTATGAGCATGATTTAATGTTTGCGATGGACAAAGGCAAAAAAGCCCTCGCTATGGTCGCGATTGCGGAACGGATAGATTTCGACATCCCGGTGGGCTACAAAATCAGTCACACACAAAACGGATTGCATCTGGAGGAAGATTTTATGACCTTGCCTGGTGTGGTACCGGGTCAGCTGCTCGGCTTCTTCAAATCACTGAGCCTGGGACTGATGCCCGACCAACCCTCCACCAGTGGAGCCATCTCCCGGGTGGTGCAGGGTGTGAATATTTATGATTTACCTTAAAAACAGTCTCTGATGTACGATGTATTAGTGGTAGGTGAACTCAATGTGGACATTATCCTGAATCGGATCGATGGCTTCCCGGAGGTAGGCAAAGAGAAGCTTTCGAAAGACCTGCGGGTGGTTCTGGGAAGCAGCTCGGCCATTTTCGCCAGCAATCTGGCTACCCTGGGCGCTCAGGTGGCGTTTGTAGGCAAAATAGGCAAGGATCAGTTTGGTCAGTTGGTAGAAACCTCCCTGAAACAAAAAGGAGTGGGCACACAATTTCTGGTTCATACAAATGACCACCAGACGGGCGCAACAGTGGTACTCAACTATGACATGGACCGTGCCATGGTCACCTACCCCGGCGCGATGGAGCACCTCACAGAAAAAGAAGTGCGCAACGACATCCTGACGGAAGCCAGGCACCTGCACGTGAGCTCCGTCTTTCTGCAGCCCAACCTGAAAAAGAACCTGGTACAGCTCATGGAGCGGGCCAAGTCATTTGGCCTCACCACCTCCCTGGATCCGCAGTGGGATCCGGCAGAGCAGTGGGACCTCAACCTGCAGGAGCTTTTGCCGGTAGTGGATGTCTTCCTGCCCAACCGATCGGAGCTGAAGCACCTCACCAAAACCAACTCGGTACACCACGGCATAGACGCCATCAAGGACTTTGCCAATATCGTAGCTGTAAAAGACGGAGAAAATGGTGCCATCCTCTACCACGATGGGGAAACCATCCGCAAGCCAGCTTACCTCAACAAAGAGGTGGCTGACTGCATTGGTGCCGGCGACAGCTTTGATGCCGGCTTTATCTCCCAGTACATACAAGGCAAAGACCTGCAAACCTGCCTGGACTTTGCCAACCTGGTGGGCGCCGTGAACACCACAGAAGCCGGAGGTACCGCCGCCTTTCAAGACCTTAACAAAGTAAAATCAATCGCCAAAGAGCGGTTTTCATTTTCCATTTGAACGACCTATGAAACTACAGGATCAACTAGCCCTGAATAAAAAAGAAGGCAAAGCCCTACTGGCTACCAATTTCTACAATTTTGAGACCTTGTCAGCCGTACTCACTGCGGCCAAAGAGACCAATTCGGCGCTCATTCTCCAGCTTTCGGAGAGCTCTCTCCACTATATGGGCCTGGAAGTGGCCGCTCAAATGGCCAAAAGTGCCATCTCACAGTATGGTGTACAGGCGTGGCTCCATATGGATCATGGTGGAGATGTCAACCTGGTGAAAGCCTGTCTGGATGCTGGTTTTGATTCTGTGATGATCGATGCCAGTGAGAAGCCTTTTGCTGAAAATGTAAAAATCACTCAGGAAATCGTGCGCTATGCAGAGCAGTTTGGTGCCAATGTGGAAGCGGAGCTCGGCTACATCGCCAAGCTGGGACAGGGACAGGACATGATCTACACCCAACCAGATGAAGCCCGCCGATTCGTGGAAGAAACCGGCATCAATGCCCTGGCAGTAGCTGTGGGTTCGGCGCATGGATTCTACAAAGAAACGCCGAAACTCCAGCTGGATCTGATTGCAGAAATCAACGCAGCCACCTCAGCCGCTCTGGTACTCCATGGCAGCTCGGGAATCCCTCACGATCAGGTACAGGAATCCATCCGCAGAGGGATTACCAAAATCAACCTGGCCACAGAGATCAAAAACATTTTCATGAAGAAACTTCAGGAAGTCCTCGCCGATTCGGATGAGATTGACCTGAGAAAAGTCTTTCCAAAGGCGACACAGGCAGCTACGGACCTGGTAAGTGAAAAGCTCAAAGTCATCAATTTCAGCTGATATGGGCCGGGCAGCATGGATCATTTTCTGGACAATGATCTCGGGCCAGCTACTGGCGCAATCTCCCGATAGCCTGTTGCTCAAAGATTACCAGCCCAGATCTATTTTCAATATTCCGGAAAGCAAAGTTACCAGGGCCCGTTTCCCGGTGATCGATATGCACTCACACCCGTACGCACTCACGGCTGCTGATTTGCAGCGGTGGATCGTCAGCATGGATAGTGCCGGAATCGAACAAACCATGATCCTCACCTATGCCACTGGTGCTGAATTTGACAGCCTGCGGGAGGTTTATGGGGCTTTTGGGGAGCGCTTTCAGCTGTGGTGCGGGTTTGACTATACGGGCTACAATGAGCCGGGATGGACGGAAAAGGCCATCAAAGAACTGGAGCGATGCCACAGCCTGGGAGCTATCGGCGTAGGCGAACTGGGAGATAAAGGCCTGGGCCTCACCTATTCGCATCCCACGCCTGCCTACGGAATGCACATCAACGATCCCAGAATGCAACCGCTCCTAAAACGATGCGGCGAACTGGGCATGCCAGTGAATATCCACGTGGCTGAGCCCGCCTGGATGTATGAACCCATGGACGCCACCAACGACGGTCTCATGAACGGCTTCAAATGGCGCATCGATCAGCAATGGGAAGGCATCCTGCTACACGAAGCACTAATTCAGACCTTAGCAGAAGCCCTCAGGGCCAATCCCGGGACGACTTTTATCGCCTGCCATTTTGCCAACTGCAGTGCAGACCTATCCATACTGGGCAGCCTTCTGGACCGCTTCCCCAACCTGCATGCAGACATCTCGGCCCGCTATGGTGAAACCGCCACGATCCCACGAACTATGGCTGCCTTTTACACTCAATATCAGGATCGCCTCCTCTTTGGTACCGACATGGGTAGCGAACCTGAGATGTATGAAATTGTATTCAGAATCCTGGAAACGGAAGATGAGCATTTCTACCAGCCAGCATACTTCAACTACCACTGGCCGCTCTATGGCTTTGGCCTGTCTGATTCCATCCTCAAAAAGCTCTACTATGAAAACGCTCAAAAAATACTGGACTAAGACATTCCTCCTCCTGGCGATCAGCGGATCATGGTCTTGTGCCGAAAAGGAGACCATCATCAGTAGCGGTGACCTCACTTTGCGGGTCAACCACCAACTGCATACGTCTTTACAATCCACCAAAACGGACGTCAAAGACCTGATGGAGGGCTTTCAGCCAACTGAGTACCTGATTCTCTCTGAAGAAAAGCTGACTGACTTTGACCTTTCGGCCTACGAAGAAACATCCATCACCACCTCCCTTGGGGAAGGGGTCAGGCATTCCTTTTCCGGTAAAAACACAGGCACGGGCATCACCAAACAGCTTGTACTGACCGTCTATGAAGCTTTCCCGAACTTCATCACCACACAAGTGCGCTACATCAATGAATCAGATCAGCCACTTACCTACAAAAGCTGGGTCAACAATGGCTACCACCTCTTTTCGCAGGACGAACCTCCTTTCTGGGCTTTTCAGGGGAGCAGCTCCGGTGCACGGGCAGACTGGATCAAGCCGGTGAATCCCGGTTTTTATCAGGACAACTACCTGGGCATGAACAGCTCAGACTATGGTGGGGGCATCCCCGTCACGGACGTCTGGAACAGAAGCGCAGGCATCGCCATAGGCCATACGGCCACCACACCCAAGCTGGTGTCGCTGCCCACAGAGATGAAAGTGAACGAACGATCGCTCCGGGTAGGTGTACGCGAGGACTTTGACTACCCCAGCTACCTGGCGCCTGGAGATACGCTCCAGACACTCGAAACTTTCGTGATGCTGCACTCCGGGGATTATTACAACGGCCTGCAGCAATACTCCGAGGTGATGCAGGCCAAGGGCATCAGCTTTCCACCGGCAGAGCCAGCGGCCTTTGAGCCCATCTGGTGTGCCTGGGGGTATGAGCGGGATTTTACCCTCGCAGAAGTGCTGGGCACCTTACCGAAAGTGAAAGCCCTGGGGATCAAATGGGCCGTGCTGGATGATGGATTTCAGCAGGCAGAGGGAGACTGGCATACCAACCAACAGAAGTTTCCCGGTGGCGACGAACAAATGAAGGACCTGGTGAAAACCATTCACAGTCATGGGCTGAAAGCCAAACTGTGGTGGGCACCCCTGGCCGCCGACCCGGGCAGCAAGCTCCTGACCAACCACCCCGATATGCGACTCTACCTTGAAGACTGGGCACCCCAATACATCACCTGGTGGGATGCCTACTACCTCTCGCCCACCCATGCCAAGACCATTGCCCACACACAGGAAGTCGTGAACCTGTTTCTGAATGAATGGGACTTTGACGGGCTGAAAATGGACGGCCAGCACATGAATGCCGTGGCCCCGAACCACAACCCGCTCAGCGGGCTGGAAGACCCGATATTGGCACCCGAAAAACTCCCCGAGTTCTTCAAGATTATTTATGAGCAAGCCCGTGACATCAAACCCGATGCAGTGGTTGAAAACTGCCCCTGTGGTACCTGTATGTCATTTTTCAACATGCCACATATGAATCAGGCGGTATCCTCTGACCCTACCTCCTCCTGGCAGATTCGCCTGAAAGGCAAAACCTACAAGGCCCTAATTCCGCAAACGGCCTACTACGGTGATCATGTGGAGCTGAGCGATGGCGGCAATGACTTTGCCAGCTCATTTGGAGTGGGCGCCGTGCTGGGCACCAAATTCACCTGGCCTGCAGACAATCCTACTGCCTCGGCGAGCTATCTGCTCACCCCCGAAAAGGAGCGCGTATGGGCTCAGTGGTTTGACCTTTACAACCAAAAAATGCTCTCCAAAGAAACTTACCTGGGCGGCTTGTACGACATAGGGTATGACCTGCCGGAAGCACACGTGATCCAAAAGGGAGACACGCTCCACTATGCCTTCTATGCCGCAGCGTGGGACGGGCCGGTGACTCTTCGCGGACTGACGGCAGACACTTATGTGATCAACGACTACTTCCACGAGGTTTCTTTAGGCACGGTCACCAAAGAAGCACCCGAATTGAAGCTGAAATTCAGCAATTTTATTTTAATTGAAGCTTATCCGAAATAATCCATGCAGATCATTTTCCCTAGACCTTTTGCTATCGCTATAGACGACCTGGGCTGGATCAACGGCCAGAATGACGGAGAAGGTGGCTACGGGCCCTACCGGCTGGGCATGAACAGAAACATCACCCTGAAGGACTATGAGGCAGTGGTGGACCTGGCTCAAAAAGCGGGTGTTCGCCTGCAGGGGTTGTTCATCCTGAGTGAGATGGACCGGGAAAACTTTCTGGGCGCCTATCCTACCACCACCCACATGCGTGAAAAGTGGAACAACGACGCACTCATCTCCGACTTGCAGTTGGACATCATGGAATTTGTAAAAAAGGAAGCTGCCCACCTTGAGTTTGGACTGCATGGAGTGGGACATGAGTTTTGGCCGGAAGCCGGAAAACGCAGACGTGCCGAATGGTACAACACCGTGGATCATCACCCCTGGCCGGAGGAAGAGATTCGCACCCATGTGGAATGCTACATCCGCATCCTGAAGCAGTACGGACTCTCGCAGGACAATGGTCATTCCTTCCCTGAAAGCTTTGTACCCTGTGCCTACAGCTACCACTGGGACCCGGAGGGGCCTTACAGCTCGGGAAGTATCCTGAGTGACTATGGCGTGCGCTATGCCAACACGGATTTCACACAAATACCCGAATGCAACCCGCCTGCCGAACCCAATGGTGGCGGTTTTGATCACCGGGTGCATGTGATGAACCGCTACAACTACGGCAACCTTTGGTATGAAATGGGCAAGCTGCCTACCACGCCGCTGGAGGCGCAGCCCACCGACTACATAGAAACCCACTGGCCCAACCTGCTGGCAGCCGAAGGTGAGTTGCAAAAAGACATCACTCAGCGCTGGGCTGATTACTACCAGGCCGTGCAAGCCACCAGAGATCGATATTGCGCCAAAAACACCGCCCAGATGCATTCGCAATGGCTCTACAATACCTACACGAAGGTAACGGAGCGCAGCACCGGTGTGGTGCAGATTGATAACACCCGGATGCCAGACCATGTATATCGTGGCTACTTCCCGGCCAACATGGTGCTGAAGGTGCCCCTAAAACCCGGTGAGCATGTCTCGGCAGCCACCATCGATGGGGCGCCCATCCCGGCATATATCGAACATGAGGGCTACGGCCACCTCTACCTGCCGCAGCTCCTGCAAAAGTCCTATGAGCTGAGGTATGAAACAGGCACTGCGCCCCTGCAGCAGGTAATCTGGCATGAAGACACCTGCACGATCTTCGAGCTGACGGTGCGCGAGGCTCTGACCAAAATAGACCTGTGCCTGTACGGCACCCAGGAGCTCAAACTGCGAAGCTCCCGCGAGCCGGAGCAGGTGGAGAGCAACAACCCCGCCATCAGCATCCTGCGCTGGGAAATGCAAGGGGATATGCTGGTGATCAAAGCAAAGGCCCACGACATTCAGGGAGAAATCGGGGCGATAATGGTGGAGTATTGATACCCCCCTGATTCAGGCGAGTGCTGACCTTTCTGTTGATGACAACACCAACAGAGGAAGAGTCAAATGAAATTAAACTTTTAAAAAAAAGACCATGACCAATTTATATAACAGAATTCTACCTACGATGCTGCTTCTTTTAAGTATCCTGGTGGGCTGTAAAGACAAGAATCCCTCACCGGCTTCAAACCCTGATACCAACATCTCAAACACGGTTCACTACACTCCGTCAATGGAGTCTTTTCCCAATCCCGAAAGAGGATTTTTGCATTTGACCGCAGCATTCTCCGAAGGGTCACCCCTTGCTCAAAGCTCGCTTCAAAGCCTTCGAAATGACAATATCAGCCTGGTTTGGCGGCTCTACTATTTCGAGAAATTCAAACAAATTGACCTCAGTCAGGCACAACTTGACCTGATACAAACCGACATGGATAACCTTAGATCGGTGGGGTTAAAATGCGTGCTGAGATTTGCATACACCAACAACTCTGATGATGGCACGGATGCACCTATCGAGGTGGTGGAAAGGCATTTAGATCAACTGCAACCTTTATTTGAAGCCAATGCAGACGTAATCGCCTTTGTCAATGCTGGTTTCGTAGGGCTCTGGGGTGAATGGCATAGCTCCACCAACAACCTGACGGACCTGGCCAATCAAAAGCGCATAGTCACGAAACTACTGGAAGTAATCCCCTCGGAAATAAAAATACAACTCAGAACCCCACGTCAAAAGCGTGACATATTTGGGGAGCAAACTGCCATGACCGATGAGGTAGGTTATTCGGATGCAGACATTGCACGTGTAGGTCATCACAATGATTGCTTCATGGCCAGCTATGATGACTATGGTACCTACGACAACCCCAACACAGATAAAAACTACATCAGCCAGGAGGCATTTTATGTGCCCACTGGTGGTGAAACCTGCCCTCCTTCCGGAGTAGATGCAGCTGACTGTGAGGAAGCCCGTGAGACCATGTCTTTACTCAAATGGAGCTATCTCAACCTGGATTGGTACAAACCCATTATTGACGGATGGAAAAGTGAAGGTTGTTTTGAAGAGTTTGAACGGGATATGGGCTACCGGCTGGCCCTGGACTCCACAACCATCGATACTGTGGTGTCAAAATCCACGCCACTGGATATCGCCCTCTATTTGTACAACCATGGATGGGCACCCATATACAATCACAAGACGGTATCGGTGGTACTATCCCCGGCGTCCGGAGACCCGGTGCGCATGGTTTTGGATGTGGATATCCGCAAAGCCCGGCCAGGAGCGTCATTCAACATTGCAGAAACCATAGACCTGTCAGATGTACCTACAGGCACGTATGCGCTGCATCTTCACATAGCTGATCAGTTTGAGTCAATTGCCGAAAGACCTGAATATTCGGTGCGTCTGGCCAATGAAAATGTTTGGGACGGCCATACCGGATGGAATGACTTGTTTCAAACCGTAGAGATCACTGAATAACTGCGTTCCTAAAGTAAAAATCCAGAACCATAGATCCCGATAGCTATCGGGACCAAAAGCGGTGAGGCATCAGAAGGTGCCCTTCCGTGGGCCGGTCCCGATGAAGCTAACAAAAAGGTAGTTTGGGGATTTGTCCTAGCGGATTTGTTAGCTTCCTTCTTGGTTCGTGTTATCTCTCAATGGCCAATCATTGATAAAAAGTGATAGAATTTTTCCCTCAGTTAGATTAGCGTTCTTGTGACCAATATCCTTTCTAAAGTCTAAAAAGAGTTGTTCAAGTAGAAGAAGAATTTTAAGTCCATCTTCTTTAGTTGGATTGGGGTTAGTAGAGTAGTTATTGACAGCTGATTTCCACATCACATATGAGTCAAGGGATCGATCTGAAAGCCAAAGAATTGATTTCTTGTTTAGGTTCCAAAAGAGTTCATGAAGCTGTTTATCAGACATGGGCTTTTTGAGCTTTTCACCATTCAGAATTTTGAAAATGAATTCTATAAATTCTTCATAAGTTGGAAGTTTTTGCTCTCTTAGTTGTTGTTCAATGAGTTTTTTCTTCTCTAGGTATCTTGTAACGAAAAAGCCAGTTATAGTAACTGTTCCGGCTATCATAGCAACTAAAACATTGGCATCAATTGCCCCCAAATTGCTTCCAAAATATATCATCGCCTTATAGACGAGATAAAGCAATCCTAAGAGAACTCCCAGACCGAGGAGAAAATTTAGTATTTGTTTTGCTGTTCTCATTGATTAACTGGATAGATATCGCCCAAATAAAATGAGTGCGCTCAAACTTTGCTTAAGGTGTGTTTCTTTCGATTCTTGCATCTAATTTCTACGAAGAAGGTAAGCGCTTAATTTTATTGTCTGTTATGATCTTTATTCCTTTTCAAGGCTCCTAACTTTTTCTTGCAGTTCCTTTATTTCCTTATTTTGTTCTATTAAATAAAGCGTCAGTTCCTCGATCTTCTGAAGCAGTTTGGCGTTCATCTCACCTAAGTTGATACCGTTTTCAGCTACCTCGGCTTCACTTGGAATTTCGGGGAGGTGACCTTTCTCACTTATATGTTGTTCAACTTCTTCCAGAGTCCTAAGTTTGTAGTCGTTCTTAAATACAAAGTCAGACCAACCCGGTCCACCTTCTACTTTAATTTCTCTTGCTCCAATTGAGCCCTCAACTCTAAGTCTATGGTTTCCTGAAAAATCAGTTGTTCCAATGGCAACTTTATGATTATTAATTCTCATAACCGATGTTCCATCATAATTCGCAAAGTCGAAACCTCCATCAGGATTGGATCCAGGATCCATACTATTCCGAAACCTAATCATTCTACTTTGTCCATCTGAGGAATATTGTTCAATGGTTCTATTCGGCCAATCCCAATAAATCTTATTGCCCGAGTCATTAAGTTTAATATTTCCATTTACATCGAGTTTTTCTGAAGGGGCATTAGAGTTTATTCCAATGTTTCCATTGCTTCCTTCGATGAAAAGAGCAGATAACATTCCTAGCCCACTGATATTCGTTTGAAAATCGTAACTCCCTCCTCCAGAAGTATTCTTAAAAAGAATTTGATTTGTAGAGTTTATATTCATGAAAAAAGATTCATTGCCGTCCGCTCTTTTGAACGCTAATTGATTGGATGCATTATTATAGCCAATAGATAATGGGGAATTTGGTGAAGATGTTCCAATCCCAATATTTCCTCCCATAAAATATGAATCGCCATAACTGTTAATTAAAACTTTTAGACTTGTTGCGTTATTATAAAGGTTGATTCGACCATTGTCGTCTGATGTGACAGATAAAGAAGATCTTATGGCATTTCCCGGATTATTGTAAATCGCCACACCATTAAAATAACTTGTTGTTGATGTCCCTGCCCTTATTTGAAACTGCGCAGACGGGTTAAGACCAATGCCAACTTTGTCATTGGTTGTCATGTAGTCTCCATTGTCTGTCCATTGAGCTCGAACTGTCATTGTGGTCAATGCTAGACCAAAAATTAAAACTGTCTTTTTCATATTGAGGTGATTTTTGAAGTTCAGAAATTGATCATAACAATCAGCTAAGGTGAGTGTGTCCTACCTCAGTTAGAAGCATTGAACATAGCCAATTGCACTGCAATTTCCAGAAAGCACCTTGACACATTCACCCTTAGCCCTTGTAATATTCTTTTACTTTTTAAGCTCTTGCAGTTCTTTTTTCATGGCTTCCATTTCCTCCATGAGTTGTATTTGATAGAGCGTTAATTCCTCGATCTTCTTCAATAGCCGCATATTCATGTCACCAAGATCAATTCCATTCTCACCGATTTCAGTAGCGGATGGAATTTCAGGAAGGTGTTTATTCTCCGCAATGTATTCTTTAGTCTCTTTAAGAGTTCGAAGTTCGTAATTAGGTTCAAAAACGTAATCTGGTACACTTATGTCAGCAAGAACCTTTACTTCTGTTGCACGGATTTGGCCATTTACAGCTAGTTTGGACTCAGGACTTGAAGTTCCAATTCCTATGTTGCCATTACTCTTTATTATCATTCGTTCTGAGTAACCACTAGGCTTAGTTATGAATTTAATGTCACCGGAACCTGAAAGTCCAGTCATTATTAGCGCTGTTTTATTTGAAGCAAATAATCCAGCTGTGTTGTCAAAATCGTTACCACTGGCTCCATATGCTACAATATCAATTATCCCTTCTGTTTGTTCAAATCTTGCTCTATCCGAGCCGACAGCATGAAAGTGATAGTTAGGACTCGAGGTTCCAATGCCTATTTTACCATTACTTTTTATTGTCATCCGTTCCACATATCCACTTGGTCTGGTTATGAACTTGATGTCACCCGACCCTGAAAGCCCAGTCATTAATAAAGCACTCCTATTAGAAGCAAACAATCCAGCCGTATTGTCAAAATCATTCCCGCTAGATCCATATGCTACAATATCAATTACCCCTTCTGTTTGTTCAAATCTTGCTCTATCCGAGCCGACAGCATGAAGATGATAATTTGGACTAGTGGTACCAATCCCAACATTTCCTGAAGATGGAAAAGTATTTGTTTGACTCCAAGCTACCGAGCAACTTACAAGTAGAAGAATTGTGATTCTTATTTTTTTCATTTTAGCAAAATTTATGATCTGGGAGAAATTGATATCGATCAGATATGGCGAGTGGCCATGTCCTTTGTAAACACCTCTAAAGTAGTGAAACTGCCCAACCCCCACAACAGTATCCGCAATGCACTGCGTTCTGCAAGTCAAAGTCTAGAAAGAAAAAAGTAGTTAGAGGCACAAAAGCCAGCAGAATGGGCAGCTTCACGGTCGAGTCGCACTGAAGTATCAAAGAGGCAGTTTGGCCATTCGCTATATCGCCTGTTGAGAGCCGTTTAATTCTTCTTTATTAGTCTACCGGTTTTCGAGTTCGCATATATGGCTGTGCAGTGCGATACGTATGCAGTTGCATAGTTCGTTGCAATCGAATTCCAGTATTCTGATTCTGTGTTATCACAATAGTAATAGCCCATAGTCCCTTGTTCGTCTATTGAACCAGAAGGAGGTGGGAAGTTCGAAGGTGGATATTCGCCCGTTGAATCAGGTTCAACTTCTGGTAGTTCATTGTCTCGACAAATGAATTCGTTAATTTGAGTTCCAAGGATTACATACCTCTCTCCAAGTTCGAATGTTTCGGTACAACTACCATTGTCAAATTGAATCAATGCTATTGTATCCGATGAAAGTGTTCCCTTGATTAATAAAGTTACTTTAAACAAAATGTCGAACCCGAAATTCTGTTCGTTCCGTTTAGTGCGTAATTCTATGTTCGGGTTGATGTTCGTCAAATACTCACCAACCACGACAAAATCTGCTTCGTTAATCCAATCTTGGACATTCGTGGAATCAATCGGTTCGCAAACACACCCAAATGAGGGTTCAGTAATATTCAGTGTTATCAGAAAAACTATGAGGTATCGCATAATGGCTCTCAACAACAGGCAACAACCACCCTGGCTGCCAGCCGCTTTCTACCAAATCTAGCAGTTTTTAAATCCCGAACAAACCATTATCGGCTATAGAGGTGTAGGCCCATCGTGGGGAGAAGCCCTCGCTCGGCGGATCTCGCTCGTTGGGGCAACTTCAACAAGGACAGAAGGAGTCTACCGATCTTGTTTAGATTTTGGAGGGGTTGTGCAACAGCTACGCTTGTTGGCATCCGTCTATTTTTGTCTCTTTACATCATCAATTTTGAATCCGTTAGCAGTTAGTACGACCGTTATTTCGTTCGAGTGTGTTAGTTCGAAACCTGTGTCAGTTACTTCTGTATTGAAAATATATGTTCCCCGTATTGATTGATCAGTTAGTTCGCACTTCGTTACTACAATCTTGTACCAATCCTGTTGATCGATTAGAAAGCCTGTTCCAAATCCAGCATAAGTAATGTCGTAAGTGTCATTCCACTTTTGTTTGAATTCCTCTTCAGTTAGAGAGTTATCACAGTCATAAACAACACAAAGTGCATCTTGCTTATATTTAGCGTACTTTTCAGTAGTTATTTCCCGGAAATGATGATGAGAGTTTTGATCAAAAAACTCAGTGATGGTAGTTGTTAACCATTCCTTAGGATCACTTTCTTCTTGAGAAGTTGAATCAACTATATTTTGAGTTAAGGAATCCTTTGAGACAATTATTGGTTCATCGAATGCACCTGATTTTTTTAGTTCCTCGATTCTTTTTGAGTCTTCAATGACGCCATCAGCAAAGCTTTTTATGGTTACTAAAAAGTATCCTGCACCGCCAAGAATTGTTAATACAGCCAGAAATATTAGTGCTTTTCTCAAATTCATTTGCTAGTTCTGTAATGGATACCAACGTCTAACTAGCGAGAGTATGCCCACCAGTTGTAAAGAGCACTAAACTAGCGAAACTGACCAACCCCCGCAACAGTATCTACGAAGCACTGCGTTCCGCAAGTCTGAAGCCAGAAAGACGAAAAGGAGGGAAGGGAAATAAAAGTAGCAGAATGGGCGGTGAAGCGGTCGATTTGCACTGAGACTGGCAGAAAGCACACAGGCATATTCGCGCTAGTGATTGTTGAGGCCTGTTTCGTTTTGTTCGGTAGTCGTCAGTTCAGATGTTAGAAAGTCTGAGAAATTCGTCCAAGTTCCCACAACCTCGCCTGTTGTCAGGCAACTTCGGATGATATCACCCTCTAAGAAGTAACCGCAATTCTGTTCATCGTCAAAATACCGGCTTCCAAAATGGAAGTCAGACCGTTTGAATTCATGCTTCCAATCTTCGTTAGCCGTTCCTATATCCAATGGTTGAAGTACTGTTCTGTCCAAAAGTCCATCAGTTGATTTATAAAGACTTGGAGTTAGACCGTAAATGTTGAAATCGCAGAAATGGAAACCATTCATAATTCGTAAGAAACTCTTTATAGGTTCAGGAATTACATGGTTATACTGAGTTAGGAAGTTGTCAAAATAGAGTTGTTGGGCTCCCTCAAAAAGGTTTATAAAATAGGCTTCAGTAAATTCAGGATTCTTTGCTAGTTGGATCGTTCCAAGATTATCAATTCGGGATTCTCGTTCAGCGTATTTGTTAACAAATCTCTCAATTGGTAAAAAGTCGTTAGGAAGCGAAGAGAGTTTTTCTTTTAGTTCTGATTTCATTTGATCTGGCTACAATGGGCCTCAACAACAGGCTAACAACCACCAATGGTTGTTAAGCCTTACAACGTTACCAAATCTAACCGTTTTTAAATTTCAAACAAACCATTATCGGCTATAGGAGTGTGCTGCACAGCCATCTTGAAACTTTGCACGACCATCTTGGAACACTGCACGGCCTTCTTGGAACACTGCACGCTTATCTTTAAGCACTGCACGGTTGTCTCGAACCTCTGCACGGTTCCCTTGGAGCTCTGCACGGCCTTCTTGGAACGCTGCACGGTTGCCTTGGAGCTCTGCACGGCCTTCTTGGAACGCTGCACGGTTGCCTTGAAGCTCTGCACGGTTATCTTCAAACACTGCACGGTCCTCTTGAACCACTGCACGGCCATCTTGGAACGCTGCACGGATGTCTTGAAGCTCTGCACGGTTCATAGGGACCAATGGCATCAAGCATGGTCATTCCATCATATAGGTATATCACTACTTCCATGATACCTCTATTGTCATGTTTTGATGAAGTCATCCGTCATTGTCCACTTCGATAACCACATTCCCTTTTTTCCGCCCTTTGTCAACATACTGATGAGCTTCCACCATGTGCTGCAGGGGAAAGGTTTTGTGGATAAATGGCCTGAGTTTTCCTTTGTCAGCAAGTTCGCAGAGTACCTCCAGATGCCTCTGGCCAGGGCTGGTGAGCGCCTGAACCGATGCAAAGCGTCCCTCTTGTTTTAGAATTTTTGAAGCTTTTGATTTTGAGGTTTTCCCAACTGCGTCAAACACGATATCAAATTTTTCCTCAAGCAAAGAATAATCCTGACTCCTATAGTCAAGTGTAGCATCTGCCCCCAGTGATTTCACCATGTCCAAATTGGAACCACTGCATACTGCTGTTATCCTGGCGCCCTGCGCCTTAGCAATTTGAATGGCATAGGTCCCTACGCTTCCTGATGCGCCATAGATCAATACATTTTGACCTCTACCGAGCTTTGCTTTTTCCAGAAGAAATAAAGCTGTCATTCCTCCCACAGGCAGAGCAGCGGCTTCATTGAAACTAAGGCTTTTAGGTTTTAACCGCAGCACACCCTTTTTCCTGTTTTCTGGAATACTTAAATACTCGGTATAAGAACCAGTGGCGAGCATGGTAGGAGTGCCAACCACTTCATCGCCCACCTTATACCTGGCAACATCCTTACCTATGGCTTCAACAGTTCCAGAAAATTCATGGCCTAATATTTCCTTTTTCGGCCTGAACAATCCGTAAATAAGTCGGACAAAAATCCAGGCAATTGGAGGGAAGTTTGAGCTGCGCAGGCGGACATCTCCCGCAGTGACAGTCGTTGCATGGATTTTCACCAGTACTTCGTCAGGTTGGGGTGTTGGCTTTTCAATATCCACCATGTTTAACACACTGGGTGGACCGTAGGTGGTGTAGGCAATTGCTTTCATGGTTTGATTTCTTTTAGCGTATGAGTTGATTTAAAGTCCGTTTACAAATCTTCGGAAGGTGTGAATGAACAAATCCTGTTCTTCGATATATCCTTCGTGTGCACTGTTTTCGAGAATGACGAGCTCCTTGTCCTGAAAGTCGGGACCTCCAATACTGTGGTAGGCGTCATATCCCATTTCAATGGTATTTACACCATCATGTCTTCCCCAAATTACAATCGATGGGGTTTTGATTTTGGCCATGTCTTCGCTGAGGTTCAATTCTAAAATATTGAAGCGCGGCACCAGATATTGACCATTGAAGAAAATGGCGAGCGACAGATAGGAATTCATTGTGCCCGTAGCACCCACTTCCGGGCCTTGAACCACCTGGTTTGGGTCTTTGCGGTAAGCATTGGTGTTGGTGAGGTAACCATCATATTTAAAGTAGTTTTCCTTTTTGGTCATGTCTGGTTGGGTTGCACACCAATCACGCGCTTCTGTCCAGTATTCGACATCAATGCTCTGGTCGATCTGACGCTGGGCATATTCTTTTACAAATACCACAGATTTTGGAAGTCCGTCTACGAGATTATGACCACTATCCATGCAGATAAATCCATCAACCTTTTGCTGATAGTCCTTAGTACTCAAATAGGCACAACCCAGAGCTCCTCCCCAACTGATACCGTAAAACACAATGCGAGGATGATGATATCTAAGTTTTATCGCCTCCACCACAAGATCAAGGTCATCAACGAATTGCTCAACAGTAAACGTTTTTTGATCGGGGTTTCCAATGGAGAGACCAGATCCTCTCTGATCCCAATAGGCAAACGCATAGTCGCTTTCGAGCTCTTTGGATACTGGCATGAATGAAGGAAGCGAGGCATTCCCACCCGGGCCTCCGTGCAAAAACAAAATGAAAGTACCGGATTGGATATTGCCCTTAACATATACAGGCATCTCCGCACCTGCATTTTTCACAAAGAAGTGATCTCCTTGATAAAAATCTTCCTTTTTGCATGCGACAAGGAGCATGAGCAGCGAGAAAGTCAGAAGTATTTCTAATTTTTTCATCGTTGTTTGAATTTGTAAGTGAAACCGATTTTAGCGGCAACATGCGGAAGGAAAATATGATTGTAGGGATACTGTAAATAAACTTCTGGGCCAATGTGAATCGTCCATGGCAGGGCATTTCTTCTGCTTCCATCCCAACCCAGCAGAAATGATGCGTTTGGCATAAAGTGAGGATGGCCCAAATTGGCCGCCTTTTCCACACCACCATTTTCAGTTCTTTGATACATGACACCAGCCGCCCAGGAGTGCATATAGCCAACACCCAAGTTTATATCTGCAAATACAGGCCCCACCGCAAACCGCGAGCCGAAGGATGTTTTCAAAAAAACGGATGTGTTGTTCCAGCGATGCCAGTAACCACCAAGGTCAGTGTCCCAATGTAAGGTGACCCAACTGTTTCTGACCATGGTATAATCCAAGCCCAGACTAAGGCCTGGATGCAGGACCAATTCTCCGAAGTATTCTACTTTGAGTGCAGTTCTTTCCCCGTATTTTGCCTTCGATCTGTCCTGTTCTTGAGCCAAAACGGATAGGGAACACAGTAGTAGGATTAAAAGTGGCATTTGAGATGCTTTCATCTTTCTCTGTTTAATTCCTTGAAATGAATTCGATCCACATTTAATGGTGATGTCCACTCAGTTCTTGAAGAGGTCATTACTGTAATCAGCTATTTGTGAACCATTAGTTTAAACTTTTGATAGCACAAACATCAGAATGATGAGGGAGCGGATTGTTACAATATTTTAGGAAAGGGTTACAAGATTTAAAGGTCTTCTATCCGGGATTCTTCCTGCCTCAGAAACCGGAATGACGTTCTCTTCCCGTTACGTCATTTTGGTTTTGAACCAGCGCAGCGAGGGACAAATACCGGAATCTTCTGGTTAATTGGAGCAGCTGTTACCCCTAAAGGTTTAAATAGTGTTTGCGAAGCTCCGGGCTTAGCTTCTCAATGGCATACCTTAACGCCACTCTGGGCATACCCTGGGCATACTTGTCTAAAAAGGCCCTCAACCTCACTTCATCTTTTTTGCCGGCTTCCCTGATCCAACTACCCACTGCAGTTTGTACGAAATGCTCAGGATCGTGTACTAGCATTTCAGCAATCCTAAAAGTGTCGTCTATTTGATCTTGTCTGATAAAAAAATAGGTACTCACTATGGCCGTTCTCCGTTCCATTGGATTGGCAGATCTTGCCAATTCGTAAAGCGGAGATCTGTCCTTGTCAAATAAATATCCCCCCACTACGTATGGCGCAGCCCTATCTACCATCCCCCAGTCGTCAATACTCTTATGGTGATCCATATAGGCCTGGTAAATTTCCCTCCTCTCTTCTGCCGATGTCCCCTTATTTCGGGCCTTCCAGTCCAATATGGATACAGCACCCAGTCGATGGTCATAATTTTGGGCATTCAGCAATTTCACGACTTCACGCACAGGCATGAGTTTGAATTCTTTCGCCAAAGAAAAAATCTCCCTTTTTGGAATGGTGTCAGAATATTCCTGACCAATAATATTCAGAGTCTCAATAAATTCTTTGGCAGTCATCTTCTGAAATTTCATGGAACCTTCGGCTAACACCCCCCTGCTACTCATTTTTAGCGTTTGTTGTAGGGAGTATTTCTTCTGCAGGTATTGAGATTACCTTCCCATCGCGGGATACAACTAACGGGCTGTTATTCTTTTTTTTGAATTCCGCCATTTTTCGATAGGCTTCTTTAAGTCCAAGGTTCACTTTCTCTTCCAGTTCACGGAGTTGTTCATCAATTCCCATTGTATGCGTCTTTTAATTGTGACCACTTTGTTTCACTACGAATTATGACATCTGTACCAGATCCCTCAGCAATAAATTCGAAGTTCTCGGTTGAATTATCCACCAAGATCCATCTATTGACCAGTGACCTGTATATTTTGAAAAAGTTAGAAAGTCCATTCGAGTACCGTCGTTCAATCGTGTCTATCGGTATATTATGTCCACCTTCTAACACCCTGGTTTTTACACGCTGTTTTGCAAGTTCTATGGAATCCAAAGCAAGAAAAAGCAATGTGGTGTCATATCCTGAAGACATTGCCTTTTTAATAAAGCTCCTGTATGACTTGGTAGAAAGAGTTGTTTCGAATGCAAAAGACTCTCCCTTTGAGACCAGTTCCTTGATCCGATCAAGCATTATGCGACCAGCTCTGATGCCAGCTCTTTCGGGGTTAAATGGAGATATCCCTCTTGCAATTTCATCAGCGTTAACAAACTCATCACACTCGAAGATTTCAGGTAGAATAGTATAAGATAAAGTTGTCTTACCTGCTCCGTTTGGCCCTGCAATGATGTACATCTTCTTCACAAGACAAATATAGAGGTATTCAGTATTAGTTAACATCCGAACAGGCTATTCCCTCCTGGCTTCCAGCCCGCCTCATACCAAATCTAGTGGATTTTGACTCTCGAACAAATCATCACCAGCTATGGATACAATAGACTCAAACGCCCTCATTTATCGCTTCACTATCCTGTAAACTTGGTGCAAACCGCCTGCCTGGATATCCAGAACAAAGATGCCCGGAGTATAGCCCGCGAAATCCATGCGGTAAGTTGCCTGGTCTTTGCCTTGAAAGACACTGGACTGAATAAGTTGCCCGGCCAAGTTTCGTACCGCAATAACCACTGGTTCGGAACCCAAAGAATTCAGCTGAATGTTCACCTCGTCTGTTGTGGGATTTGGGTACAGAATGGCCTTAAACCCACTCTCGTCTAGCCCTAATACCTTTGGGCTTATTTCGCCGGAAAGCGTAGAACAACCCGCTCCATTGGTTACTTCCACTTGATACGTAGCGCCATGTACCCACTCTATTTGCCGGGTGGTAGCGGCCATTACAACTTGATCCTGAAACCATCTATAACTGGCCCCCTCTGAGGCTACCAGCAGATCACCCTCTAAGGTTATCGTTGCGACTGGAGCCGGAGCAATCATCACTTCCAAGGAAGTAGATGTCACACATCCTCCCCCCATCGTGAAGTCAACCTCAGCTGAGCCCGCCCCTTCGTCTGACCAATTGATCTCCACCGACGATGTACCCTGTCCGGATAAGATCTCACCACCCGACACAGACCAGAGATAAGAATCAAAGCCGTCTACTATGGAATAAGCCAAAGACTTGGTCTGACAGGCCTCGCTGGCTCCCTCAATAGCTACTGCAGATGGATCTCCTTCTCCAATGTGAAAAAGCAGACTTCCATAGGCTGAAACGGAATAGGCATAGGACTGTAATTCATCGTAGGTCAATTCCTCCTGGCTGTCATCCAGCAGGTTGGTTAAGATGAAACTGCTCCTGCAATTGAGTGATAAATCCGAAATATCCATGGTGCCGGTTTTCTCGCTTCCAGAAAAGTTGTGAACGGCAATCACAAAGTCACGGTCCGTTTTGATGGCGGTGGAATACACCTCAGTATTATTCGAGTTTTCAATGCGATCCATTGAGGAATAGTTGCTGATATAGCGAGCACGTATGTCCATCAGTTTCTTCATGTACTCCCGAAGGCCAAACTGGTCGTTTCTTGCATAAACCTCATAATTATAGGCCCCCTTATCAACACCGTACTCAGACCCGGACCAGATAAAAGGAATCCCTCTGGCGGTGAATATGAGTGACTGCAGCAGCCTGGCTTTCGCCAAACCAAAAGACATGGTAGCTCTATCGAAATCGTGCAGGTCTGCAAAACGGACCGGAAGCCCGGCATTGGGGTAATCGAATCGGATGACAGCATCCAGCTCATCCAATGACCCACTGCCATTAAAGAGATTGGTGATGATGTTTGCATCTTCATATCCATACCCCCGAAGGTTAAAGTCAAAGACGGCATCAAACCCGTCATTGAACACCTGATCATAGGGTGGGAAGGATTCTGAAACCATAAAAAGATCAGGCTTCACATTCTTCATGCGCTCCCTGAATTTCTGCCAAAATGCTGGATTTCGCTTGTAAATGGCCCAGGACACATCACCACGGTAGCCATCAATATCAAACTCCCTAATCCAATATTCCGAAACCCAAAGCATGTAGTTAGTGGCCAATGGATCATTGTAATTAATATCGGGAATCGAATAGCTCAATGAAAAGGTGTAATTGTCCAGTGCCGGGGGCCCTGACCAGTTGTAAAAATTGCTAAATGGCGAATCTGAACCGATGGCGACAGGCTCCTCAAAATAGGGATTGAAAGTGGAAGTATGGCTATTCGATAAATCAAGGAATATCCTAATCCCCTTTTCATGGGCCACGTCTACCAAATTTTTGAGGTCCTCTTTCGTTCCAAAAAGCTCATTCAGTTCGTAGTAGTCGATTGTCCAATACCCGGAGTACTCATTGGACTCAAATATGGGCATCAAATAAATGGTGTTTACGCCCAAATCTACCAGCTCATCCAAACCTGCCGTGATCCCACTTAGTGTGCCAGCATTACTGAATGACCTGGGATTGATCTCATAAATAACCATCTTCTCCATCCATGGTGAGGGGTCAAAGCGGCTAATAAGGGATGCTTTTCCTTCCCTCACACTGACCAATTGTCCGGCAATGAACTTTTCATCTCGGGTATTGGTGGCCGTAACCCGAAAATGGTAGTCACCATCCTGCACCGATAGCGTCACCTGGGTAGCTGTTGCGTTGGTAGTTGACCATTGAGCCGGCTCAGGACCATATACTTGTGTCCACTCATAGGTCAGCGTTTCTTCACCTTGATTGGTCACGTTCACATCCAAATCCACTTGCAAATCGGCTGTAACAGCCGCCGTGACGGCTAGCTGAGGTTTGTTCAGGGAAACATATTCTATCTCTTTACTTACGCTGTTGCTCGTACCCGGAGCAGCCACAATAGAATTAACACCTTCCACTAGTGTAACAGGAGCTCTGAATTCACCATCCGTTACGCTCACGGTAGTGATGGCTCCATTCACTTCAAGTTCAAATTCAGTGATCTCCGAGGAAGTCACCCTTCCATACAAAGTAATCTCTTCAGAAAAGTAGCGACTGATTTTATTGCTGATCATGATGGCTGGAGCTCGCTGCACGGTGACTGATCGAACGGCGGTACCGGCGCTGGATGAAACCGATAGTTCGATTACATATTCCCCAGCCGGAAGGTCTCCCGGGTAGTAGACAAATTCACGAGAGACCGCATCATAATACTGACTTGCATCGGGAATTTCCACACCGTTCAATTTGAGTGATATGGAGCTTTCGGTAATTGGCTGACTGTCCTTAAAAGCCAGGAGTGCCCAGATAGAATCCATCGGAGTGGGCACCTGCTGTCCGCGTGCTTGTGGAAGTAAATACGTGATCATTGGATTTGCTATGGCCAGCTGAGAGAAACCATCATAAACGGGATCCAGGGAATTGAAAGGATCCGAGAGGTACGGGCCCGAATCCACATCAAAAGCATAAGTCAGATCACTATTTTCGGCCAGATCGAGCGTAATAGAAAACAGGCCTCTTGCATCCGGCCCCACCATTTGATAAGCCTCATTTTGATAGGCCCAGCCGTTGATATTTCCCGTCAAATACACACTCTCTGTGTATCCATAAGGTGAGTCTAAATAAAGTTTAACAGGCACTTGAGCCATACCAGTAGTGCCGGTCAAAAGGCACATAAGAAGTAGGAACCCTTTGAATACGTTTGATTTCCCTTTAATTGTTGTTCCTATTCGCTTCATATATGCATCTGCTTATCGTCAAGCTCGAAAGTAGAGTCTTTTCGGATACAAAATGATGATATGAAAATGAATATTTTTCCAATGGATCGGAACTCAACAAGCACCTGCAAATGGTCGCCTTTATTGCCGTTTTCAGGGGGGGTGTCAACCATCAGAAACATGGATGACGTCTCTTCCCGTTGCCTCATTCCGATTTTAGACTAGCGCAACTCTCTACCGTGTCTCGCTGGTGGAGACCCTCTGAGAAGGCCAGGTAAGATAGTAGCCACATGCATTTTTACCGCTTGTTGTGAGGCGTATAGTTAAGGAGTGGAAACGTTCAAGTTACCACCGACTGCTCGAAGCACTTTAAGAATTGTGTCAAATTGAGGTTTTGATCCTTGAGATAATGCCTTGTAGAGGCTTGGTCTGCTCAACCCCGTTTCCTCAGCAATTTTTGACATTCCTCGGGCCTTAGCGACATGCCCAAGAGCTGTTATGATGTCTTCAGCGTCACCTTCTTCAAGTACTGTGTTCAAATACTCCGCAATCATTACGTCATCTTCCAGATACTCTGCAATATCGAATTTTGTTATCTCCTTAGTTGCCATCTTCAAGTTCGTCTTTATAGTTCAACCATATTACCTTGGCTTTATCTATGTCCTTCTGTTGCGATGATTTTGTCCCGCCGTTAAGAAGTATCACAACTCTGCCATTGTATTCTCTCAAATAAATTCGATAGCCCTTGGCGTAATGAATTCGCAGCTCACTAATCCCTTGACCGACTGGTTCACAATCACCAAAATTTCCTTGCTCCTTAATTCTTTGAATTCTGAACAGGATTTTAGCTTTCGCCCTTTGGTCCTTCAACTTTCTTAGCCATTTGGGATCAAGGAATATTAGTGTGGTGTAACTCTATATAATTATATTTAGTAAAGCCGATTACTGGGCCGTGAATTTAGAAAAGTAGGAACGTTCAGGCGGGCGGGGCATCCAAGGCAAGCGTGAATCATTTTGACTTTAACAATTCCTAAAAAAGCCCTAACACGATTGGTCAAAATGATTTTTTGCGTTGGTGCCTTTTCTTTTGCTTCGTTTTCTTTGGGCAAGCAAAGAAAATGAAGAGCAAGTAGCCAGTCAAATGGATTGATGTATATAAGTTATCAGATCACGACCCCACTATCCATCTTTAATGCAATCTCCCCACAGGAATTCTGCTTGATCCGCCAATTTGTCAAATACGTCAGTCTTCTCAATGGAATACATACGGTAAATGTATTCACTTGGATACATTTGTGCAATAAAGAATAGGAATTTGGGACACACCTTTAACCACCAGCAAGTTATCTCCCCAGAAAGTATATTTGTTTTAACCTGTGTTCTACCAACCCCCCAAGACCATGAAAAACAATCGACCACTCAAAATCGTCATAGTCGTAGCCCTCCTACTGCTGATCCCACTTATCGCCATGCAATTGACAGATGAGGTCACCTGGTCGGTGTTCGACTTTCTGGTAGCAGCCATCATCCTGCTCAGTGCCGGATTCATTTTGGATCTCATCCTGAGAAAAGTAAAAAGCACCCTTTATCGAATAGCATTTTCAATAGCATTGCTGATCCTCCTCCTGCTGGTGTGGGCCGAGCTTGCGGTTGGCATCTTCGGCACTTTCATTGGTGGATATTAAGTTCACCACATGGCTCCTGGCAACGCACCTATCCTGTAGGTCAACAACAAAGAGGTAATCGGAGACTTCCTCAGGACATGAGTCCCTGGTGAATCTGAAGCATCTCCTGGAGCATCTGCAGGCGTACTTCGGCCAGCTGGGTATTGGGCCCATTGGTCTTCAGTTTCTGTGCATGCTCCATTATTTTTTCGATACAGGCAATACTCTGGAGGTGTTCTCCTTTAGCAAGATCGCGCACTTCGGTGTGGTAATCCGCCTTGGTAATTGTTCGTACTTGTGTATTCATCATCATATCCATTTAAGTGAGTTACGGATAAGATCCTGTCACTTCCGGAACCTTCCAAGGCGGGATGGAGTCCGGATAGTTTTCAGATCGCTGGTTTATTAATATTACTAAAAAAAAATGACTTCTGTGTCATATTCACACAGCAATTATAGATTAATCTTCGCTCAAAGATTTTTCCTCTCTGTTACCCAATCGTGAATAAATCGTACCTGCCTGAAAATCAGATAAAAAGCCGTTCATTAAATTTCTAGGTCATAAATAAAAAAAGTCACCCCGAAAACCGGGATGACTCAAACTTAACTGAACAATGTCTATAAACGGTCTATTTCATCAGCACCTTATGGGTGGTAACACCTGATAGACTCTCTACTCTCACCAGGGCGATTCCTCTCGGCAAACCGGATACATCCAGCACCTGCTGGTGGCTCCCTTTGAGCAGAAACTCCTCTTGATACAGGTACTTGCGACCATCTAACCCAAACACACTTACAGACACAGGCCCATCCTCATTGAGGTAATGACTGATTGTGAGCTGATCCACCGCCGGATTGGGATACATGACCAGCTGTGCACGGGCCGATTCCTCCAGAAGCTCCACAATGGTCTCCTGCGCCACCCGTGAGCCTGTACCTGCCAACGATAGGTATACCATGCTTCCTGAGGTAGGTACTCCACCAAGGCTGGCTCCCCAATTTTTGGTATGCCCCTCAAGGCCTATGCCGATGGTGCCACTACTTCCCACACCAATGAGCGATTTCAATACCTTGCCTTCCACGGCCAGGGGTGTCATCACAAATTCGATACCCGCGGAGTTGGTAGACTCTTCAAAAGGCCACCCGCCACTGCCGGTATATTCATTGAGCTGATTGTAGTTAGCATCTATATAAAAGTCAGATTTATCCGTCCACAAATACTGATAGCCGGTAGCTCCGTTGGTATTGATGTATACATTGTATTCCCACAGTGCAGACGTGTCTATTTCAGCATAGAGATAGATATAATCCGAATCAGTATAGCCATAAATATTTTTGAAAGAGCTACCTGTCACCCCTGTGATGAGCGCTGAGTAATTCTCTACCGGACTCTTATAGCCATCGATAGCCAAGCTGCCGGCATCAGAGCCGCCATCGAGTGTCAGGTAAACCATGGCAGCATCTTCCACCGGGATGGAGCCGAGGCTACTCGACCAACCGCTCGTGTGTCCTTCTATGCCCAGCCCCACAGTACCGGTACTCCCTATGCCCAAAGCGTATTTGGGTATTCGGCCTTCTATGGTAGAGTCTGTCTTCACAAAGCGAATGGTCATCACCGAATTTTCGGCAGTAAATGGCCAGGAAGGTGAGGCAGCCGTATAATAAACATTGAGCAGGTTCAGCGTACCATCCACATAGTAGTCAGACTTTTCAGTCCAGATGTAGTCATACCCCGTACTGGAGTTGGTATTCACAAAAATGCTGTACTCCGCCATGGTCCCCTCATACTCACCATAGATGTAGATAAAGTGATTGTCGTCATAGGCGTGAATATTTCTCCAAACGCCTGTAGTCACGCCGGTCTGAAGGGCATCATACCCTTCGCTCGCGCTTTTCACTCCATCGATGGTAGCAGCAATGTCACCAGCCGCCACAGAGGAAGATTCAAAAGCTCCAATATCAACGGTATCACCAAAAACACGCTCATTTCCGAAAACATCAGTTTCCCCAGTGCCCACGGTATACCCTGGGTCACCAGCGTCTATGGCTGGGGAGGTAGACTGCAGCCTGAAATCGGGAGTGGAAGACACTATGTCCTCAAACACGGGATTCTGAAAACTGGAGTGTTCATCCTGATCGGTACGGTTCACACGATACCAGGCAAAGGTGCCATAAGAATCATATCCGCTGCCCAGCTGTGACCAATCGAAAATACCCACCGCAGGATCTGCCGTGGAGTTGGTATAGTACAGGTTGTAATCAAAGCTTATCGTGCTGTAATAGGATGTGGTATCAAAAGCCATGGCAAACGTCACCAGGTTGTTGGTGGCGGTAGCATAGATGATGTTGTTTTTGATGGTCAGGTTTTTAATATTCTTCTGAATGATCAGCTGAGAAGAACCCAAACTTCCGAGATAGGTATCTGATACACCACCATTGCCATAAATGGTGTTTCCGGTAATCGAAACATTGTTGATATAGCTACCACTGGCTGCAGAAGGCACACCCAGTACCAGACCCGTCCATGAGTTGTTAAAGGAGAGGTTGTTTCTCACAATATGACCACCGGAGTGCACTCCGCTATTTTCATTGCCTATGGAAAAGCCCACCTGACAATCGGAAACTTCATTATTTTCAACCGTAATATTCTGCGAGCCATCACAGTAAATACCAGCGGCAGCGGCTATTGGTGATCGACAACTCCATACTTTGTTGTCTTTGATCACGCCATTTCGTGCATAGTTTTCAGCAGAAGAAACGGTAGCTCCCTGGATGTCGGGCACCCAGGTATAATGACCAGCTGCCACTATGCCGATGTTCTGGACTTCATAGATGGTGTTGTTAGAAACCTCAAACCCATCGAGGTGGCCGTTCAACTGGATACCCTCTGTCCAGCCCGGAATCACGTGATGTATGAGGTTATTCTTAACCACCACATTCAGCAAGGGAAGCGAATCGGTACCCACAATACTAATGGGCCCGATATTGTCATTGGGTGCCGCCGACTTTAAAGTATCGATCTCTGCCGCGGTGAAATCCAATCGGTCTTTCATCGGATCCACGTTGACCGTCCAGGAGAAATCATAGATTTCATTGCCAATGATCTCAATATTTTCCCCGCTGTTGGCTACCTGAATTCCGAATTTGGTATCCTTCACCAGTGTGGGGGTGCCATTGATCGTCTCGGTAGTGGCCAGGCTTTGATTGCATCGGTGGTCACGCAATTTGAATCCCTGCACACGTACATTTTTAGCTGCTGAAGTGATCGTTATCAGTGCTGCAAATTTCTTATTGTAAAGATTTTCACCATCTATAATCACCTCACCCTCTGTCTTGAGGGTAAGCCAATAGCTACCGGTTCCACCATTGTATTGGGTCAAAACAATCATGCCATTGGAATCCGGTGCATACACACCCGCACGAACAATGATTTCCTCATCGGAAACCATTCCTGCCAGGCCAAGTGTGGACTGACGATAATCAAGTGCCTCTTTGATGGTTTTGAACGGATCATCGGATGATCCGTCAGAAGAGCTTCCAGCATAGCTGGCATCCACATAGAGCGTAGTGGATCTGGACTGTGCGTTGCCTGACCATGGGAACACGGTAATCAGCACCAAAAAACTAAACGAAAGTAAAATTTTGAGATTCATGAGATATAAGGTTAGGTTTGGTTACCTAACGAAAGTATATAATTTCACTTAAAAAGCAAAAGAAACAATAATATATTATTGTTTCTTTCGTTTACTTTCTTTTGTGTGTAAAAGACACAGATTGGCCAAATAATCATCTGGCAGCACTACACCTTACCTGATGATAATCCTCCTTACCATGGTTTCTCCATTGACTGCTACTCTCACCAGGGCCATTCCTTTTGACATTCCCTTTAAGGATAATTCATACTGATGGGATCCCGGAGGAAGTAACTCACTCCACTCAGCATATTGCTTCCCATCCACACCTATCACCTCGATCACAACCACGCCTTCACGGTCCTGCACATGCGCTACCCTAAGAAAGTCCGTTGCAGGATTAGGGAAAATTGATAGCATGTTAGATAAAGCAACGGGAGCTTCCACTGCCACTCTGCTACCGGCTGACCCGATGGTATAAGCCGCCCCACTGGTACCGGAAGGAATAGACCCCACCATGCTATACCCTGAATTAAGAGAAGCCACAGCCACTCTGACCACGGAGCCAGATATCCCCAGAGAAGATTTGGGCACAGACAGCTCCAACACCGAACTGTTTTTCACCGCAGTGATACCACCAAAACTACTCCATGACCAGCTACTGCCGGTGCCTGTATATTGATACAGCGTCCCATTTTCGATCATATAATTAAACCCCGTTGAAGACCAGCTACTACTAGTGTATTCATTACTGCCGGTTGAGTTATTGTCAGTATCCAGAAAAACCTGGTAATTAGTTGAAAAGCTTCCCTGAGCCAATACATAAAAATTAGAGGTGTTGTCAGCAGCTTTGAGGGAGGTAAGATTAGTGCCCCCGGTAGCAATAGTGGACACTGATGACCAATCGCTGGTAGCACCATCCACCGTAATATTCAGTGAAGCCCCAGCGGTTTCATAAGCTCCGATATCCACTGCACTCCCCTGCTTTCTGGTATTGCCCGCCAGATCTTCCTGACCAGAGCCGGCAAAGGACGGATCCCCCGCATCCACCGCCGGAGAAGACGATGAAATCGAATAATTATCACTTCCGGCATTCACGAAAAGTGGGTTTTGCTTAACTGAGTTGGCATCTCCGGATACGTTATAAAACAAGCTGGAGGTATTGGCATTGTCGCGCCAGTATAAATTATAAGCCAGTGTGTGGCTGGTGGTGGTCGTCCCTCCCATCTGCACAATGGCATACCGCCAGTCGGTAGGATACATAATGTTATTCTTGATCACACTGCTGGTGTTGTTCTGTAGCGCAATCTGACCATTGTCATAGGTTCCGGTACCGCATTTGTAAAACGTATTGTTATAGACCTGAGTCCCACTTACGGTACTTGTGGTATTCGAACCCAGAAACAACCCGGACAAGGTGCAGTCGTAAGCCAGGTTATTTCTGACAATGTTGCCAGTACTGGACTTTCCGGCCACTTCACAGCCCACAGAGAACCCTACCTTATAGTTGAATACAATATTGTTCTCTATGGTAATGTAACTACCTCCATCTACATAGATACCACCTGCCGCATCCAGCGCTGCAGGACCGGCGTAGTTTTTCACCACGTTTTCACGAATGATTCCGCTTCGGGCGTAATTAACACTGGCAGGAGCCCCGGTCCAAGAAAAATGACCAGCCGCATCAATCCCTATGTTGGTGTTACCATCCAGTGTATTGCCTTCCACTAAAAAGTTCTGAACGTTACCCACCAGAGTAATGCTCTCGCTGTATCCGGTAATGCAGTCATGAACGCTATTATTGCCTATAAACACGTTCTGAATGGCTGAGGAGGTACTTCCCACCACCACAATGGCATGGGCATTTTCCCCGGAGGTAGGCATAGTCGTTTTCGAATTGGTCCAGCCAATGTTGTAAAACTCACAATTCACTATATCAATTTCATTACCGGTGCCATTGACAATGATACCATTTCCGGTATTCCCCCAATTGTTACGAAACACCAGACCATCCACAAGGATGTTGGTTGAATTGGTAATGTGCAGGATATTGATCCCATTGGTGCCCGTACTGGAACTCCCCTCCAGATTCACAGTACCGTTGTAGCTTTTGAGTGTGACGTTATTCTTGCCACTCAATAGGAACGGACCGGTGTAGTTACCCGCAGCAATAAATATAACATCCCCCGAAGATGCACCCGAACATGCGCTGGCGAGTCCGCTGCTGGTAGAAACATAAACATTGGCGCCCTGCACCGCATACGTCAGAAAGAACAGTAAGGACAGGAAACCCGCCCTGCAAGCATTTCGGAAAGTATTCCGGTTTAAGAAAGAATAGGTTGGTTGGAAAAAAATGGTTTTCATAAGTATAAAATATTTGGTTGAATACCGCTCATGTGTTCAGCATATCGCCTCAACCCTTTCCTTATCTTATCAAAACTGAATAGTCTAATTTAGTAAACTTTTTGAAAGTTTATAATCTTTCTTTTACTTTCTTTACTTGACGCTAAGTATTTATAACGTTTTCTTTCCATGAAATAAGCACCTATTTTGTCCGTTATGAATCAAAAAAGCTCAGGCCTCGTCTGAAACCTGAGCTTTTTACCTGGAAAATTTTATGAAAACCTAGTACCGGTCATCAAACCCAAAGATGGGCTTTCTGGTCAGCCATTTACCTCTGGTGAAGTCTGGAAACTGAACCGGTGCGCTACCATTGGCTATGGATTGCTCCGTCATGCAGGTAACCGCCGCCCACGACACACAATCATAGACGTCCATTGGCATGGGTTCGTTTCGCTTAAGAGCCTCTACAAAGGCATGAATTACGAAGAAGTCCATCCCTCCATGGCCAGCACCAGCTGAGTCAGACTCATACTTCTTCCAAAGCGGGTGATCATATTGCTTCATATAAGCAGCATCACTCTCCCACTCATGTGCAGGGCTTTTGCCTTCTATATAAATACCATCATTCACATCCATCCAGATACCATCAGTACCCTGCACCCGGAATCCGAGCGAATACGGTCTTGGCAAATTGGTGTCGTGACTCAAAACAATGGTTTCGCCCTGAGCGCATTTAATAACTGTAGTCACAATGTCCCCGAGCTTGAACTCCACATCAGCATTGGGGTGAGACTTCCCTCCCTGCGGGTGCTCCACAATGTATTCATGCAGACCTCTGGCTTTTGACGAGGTACTGGTGAGGTAGACAAACCTGTTACCTCGGTTGTTATTGATATAGTTGGCCACCGGCCCCAGTCCGTGGGTAGGGTAAATATCCCCATTTCGGTTCACCGAGTGGTTCGTTCTCCACCTGGCTTCACTGTATCCTTTCTCCCCAAACTCTACGCCACCACCATAGAGTTGTTGTCCATTATTGAACTTGACATGGCGCAAGTCATGCTGATAACCACCCTGCAGGTGAATAATCTCTCCAAACAGATTCTGACGCACCATATTGAGTACAGCCATCACATCTCTCCTGTAAGCTACATTTTCCAGGATCATAAAAGGTGTACCGGTCTTCTCATAGGCATCTACCAGGGCCCAGCACTCCTGAATATCGAAAGCACCAGCTACCTCCAACCCTACAGCCTTTTTAGCTTCCATCGCATCTATGGCCATAGGCGTATGCCAAAGCCAAGGTGTAGAAATAATCACCGCATCCACATCCTCGCGCTGCAACAATTTCTGATAGTCATACGGTCCGGCACCGAAGGTGGCCGGCTTCTTCATCCCAGCATCCTGCACCATTTTGGACGCATTCGCCAGGCGCTCCTGATCGATATCACAAACAGCAGTGACCAAAATATCTTTTCGCTGCAGGGTAAGCCCCAACTGACCAGTACCACGCGCTCCTACCCCAATGAATCCGATCCTGATCTTATCCTGGCCCTTACCGAGACCAAACGCAAATGAAGGAGCCATCATGGCCAATGATGCACCCGCGGCTGTTTTTAGTACAAAATTTCTTCTATCCATTTTATTCATTAATTATAAATTCATCCCTATATATTCTCCATTCCCCGGCTGGTATTGTACACTTTATGGAGATCTTAGTGCCGGAAATATTCGCTCAATTCACTTCACTGATTAGCCTAAATTTCCAAATAATAAGTAAATGAAACTTTTTGTTTTCAAAAAACAAAGTTTTAGAATGATATTTCTATATTTAAGCGAATTTTATCTTTCGTAAAGTTATTAATTATGGCATTAAGTACTTTGGACTGGTCCTTTGTGATCGGATTTTTCATCATCTCTTTAGGTATTGGCATCTGGACAGCCAAATGGGGCAATAAAGATGCTTCCGATTATTTCACAGCCGGAGGGAAGATGCCATGGTGGCTGCTGGGGGTTTCTATGGTCGCTACTACTTTTTCTACAGACACCCCCAACCTGGTCACGGACATTGTACGCCAAAACGGGGTATCTGGCAACTGGGCATGGTGGGCCTTTCTGCTCACGGGGATGCTAACGGTCTTCATATATGCCCGGCTATGGAAAAAATCCGGTGTGGTCACCGACGTGGAGTTCTACGAACTAAGGTACAGCGGGAAAATCGCGCGGTTTCTTCGCGGATTTCGGGCCATTTATCTGGGGTTACTCTTCAATGTAATGATCATGGCCACCGTTTCTCTGGCCGCCATCAAAATAGGAGGAGTCCTTTTGGGGCTGAGTCCACTCCAAACAGTCGTGATCGCCGGAACAGTTACCGTCATCTACAGCTCGCTTGGTGGGCTGAAAGGCGTACTGATCACCGACTTTGTCCAGTTTTTTCTCTCTATCGGAGGAGCCATCATCGCTGCAGTTGTCTCGCTTCAGCATCCCAAAGTAGGAGGCCTCTCCAATCTCCTAAAGCATGAAAATGTGGTGGATAAGCTGGATTTATTCCCTTCGTTTTCCAATCCCGAAATTTTCATCACGCTGTTACTAATCCCGCTTTTGGTACAATGGTGGAGTGTATGGTACCCGGGAGCGGAGCCTGGTGGTGGTGGATACATCGCACAGCGGATGTTTGCGGCCAAAAATGAAGACCATTCTATTAAGGCCGTTTTGTTTTTCAATGCAGCGCACTACGCCCTGCGCCCCTGGCCATGGATTATCGTTGCGCTTTGTTCGCTTGTGGTTTTCCCTGACCTGGAAAGTTTCCGTACGGCCTTTCCAAATGCCGGAAGCATTATCAACCACGACATGGGGTACCCGGCTATGCTCACATTCATCCCATCCGGACTCCTCGGGCTGGTGGTCACATCGCTCATTGCAGCCTACATGTCCACCATCTCCACCCACCTCAACTGGGGCGCCTCATACATCGTCAATGACTTTTATAAGCGTTTTGCCAAACCCGACGCTACTCAAAAAGAGATGCTGAACGTAGGCAGGATCATCACTGTGCTGTTGATGGTGCTCACCATGATATTCGCCCTACTGCTGGACAATGCCCTGGGTGCGTTCCAAATCCTCCTTCAGATAGGTGCTGGCACCGGACTGATCTTTATCCTCCGCTGGTTTTGGTGGCGTATCAACGCTGCCAGCGAAATGGCCGCAATGATCATCAGCTTTCTGGTGGCTATTTATTTTGGGGTGTTTCATAAGATGATGGGGTTTGAGCCATTGGCGTCATGGATGGAGCTGGTCATTGGAGTAGGCATCACCACCGTGGGCTGGATCATTGTGGCCTACACCTCGCAGCCTACCAGCATGGAGGTGATGATCAGCTTTATCAATAAGGTAAGTCCTGGCGGACCCGGGTGGACAAAAATCATCAACAAAGCCAAGGCAGATGGCCTGCAACTTTCTGAGCCCTCCGGGCCGTGGAAGGTGCCGATCGGTATTCTCTGTATGATTGCCGGCACCATTGGAATATATGCTTTCCTGATGGGAACAGGGCTATTCATCTATGGTAGATACCTCAATGCGATCATTCTGATGGGCGTGACGGTTGTCTCCATTGTGGTCTTAAAAAGATTCTGGAGCAGACTTAGCTAAATGATGACAACAGCAGAAAAAAGGGTTCTTGTTCTGTGCCCCAACCCAGCCATCGACATTTTCGCGTGGGTGGAGGGATTTACTCAGGGAGTACCCAATAGAATCCTAAAAGAGACGCGTTATCCTGGTGGTAAAGGGCTACACGTAGGTATGGCCCTTTCCGAACTGGGTATTCCGGTGACCATTGTAGGGTTTTGGGGCGGTGAAGCGGGTATCTGGATCAAAAGAGCCTGTAACAAGTATTATCCTAACATTGAGTTCATTGGTCCGGAGATTTCCGAATGGTCTAGAAGCTGTTATACCTTCAAATCCAGGGGTGATTTTGATGATACGGAAATTTTGGGTCCAGGTCCGGTGGTGACTGATTCAAACTTCAGGCATCTGATGGATAACATAGAAACCATGCTTCCCAACACCGCGCTGATAGCCCTCTGCGGTTCATGGCCCAAAGGAAGCCCGGAAAATGGTTATCAACAGGTGATCGAATTGGCCAAAAAGGCTTCCGTCAGAAGTTTTCTGGATTGTACAGGCCCCCAATTGGCCAATGCGCTGAAAGCACAGCCTTACGGTCTTCACCTCAACAGAAAAGAGATCACTGAGTATTTTCAGGTTGAATTTGATACTGCCAAAAAGCAAATCATGGAGTACTGTGATCTGGCGGCCATCACCGATGGCTCAAAGGGTCTTTACCTCATCAGTGAAAATGAAATGCACCATGCACTGGCCAAAATAGAAGAAGTCATCAGCACCATAGGTGCTGGCGATTGCCTGCTGGCCGGAATCATTGCCGGTGTACTGCAAAACCTCCCGCATCAGTCCATTGCCAATCTGGGAGCGGCCTGTGGGGCGGCCAACTGCATGCGCGCAGACCTGGGGATGCTCCATAGGGAAGATGTGGAAAGGTTACTGGCTGTAATGGCTGAGCAGAATTGATTCATTGACACTTCAACACCCTTACCACAATAGACTTACTGATAGGTGTGTGACTCTTGTCCGCAAAATGATTGATGGGTACCAGCATATTTGTTTCAGGAAAATAAGCCGCCAGATTCCCCATGGGAATATCATAAGCAATCACCTTAAACTGGCTTGCACGTCGCTCCACACCATCGTACCGGCTCACCAGATCCACCACATCTTCCTGTTGAAGCTTCAACTTTTCCATATCCAGCGCATTCATAAACACCACCCGTCGTTCGTTAAAAATCCCACGATATCGGTCGTCCAAACCGTAGATCGTCGTATTGAACTGATCATGTGATCGGATGGTCATCAGCACAAAGTCCTCCTGGCTCAAACCATGATCAGCCAAACGATTGATGCTAAACCGGGCCTTCCCTCCGGGGAGTTTCGAAAAATCTCCCGCACGTGCATTATTAGGCAAATAGAACCCGCCAGCTTCAGACCGTTTGCTATACGCCTCAAATCCAGCCACTACGGCTTCTATTTTCTCCCTGATCAGGTCATAGTTGGTCGAAAACGCCTTCCAGGGTATATTGCCCGTGTCACCAAAGTAAGCCCGTGCAATACCGCATACGATATCTACCTCACTCCTAAGCTGTTCGCTGGCTGGTGTCAGCCTTCCTCGAGACCGGTGTACTTTGCCCATACTATTTTCCACCGTTACATACCGGGGCACCCCCTCTCTGACATCCTGCTCCGATCGACCCAGCGTCGGTAAAATAATCGCTGTTTTGCCGGTGATCAGGTGAGTACGATTGAGTTTAGTGCTGATGGACACTGTGAGGTCACATTGCTGCAAAGCGGCGGCTGTGTAAGCCGTATCGGAAGCAGCCGAAACAAAGTTGCCACCCAGACCCATGAACACTTTCACCTTTCCGGCATGCATGGCTTGTATACCATGCACGGTATCATAGCCGGACTTTTCCGGTGGATCAAAACCAAATGTGTCTTTGAGGGCCTGATTGAAGGACGGAGAGACGTGATGAACGATACCCACCGTCCGGTCACCCTGCACATTGCTATGTCCCCGAACCGGGCAAGTCCCTGCCCCCTCTTTGCCTATACTTCCTTTCAACAGCAGCAGGTTCACACACTCCCGGATATTATCCACGCCGTTTTTGTGCTGCGTCAACCCCATCGCCCAGCAGATGATGATTTTCTGGTGAGAAGCCAGTAATTCCACCGCCTCGTCCACTTTCCCAGAAGGCACTCCACATGCAGCCAGCAGTGTAGATTCGTCATGGCTGTCCAAATCTTTCGTGAGCGCCTCCAATCCGTTGGTTTTTTCCTGAATAAATTCCTGATCAAAGACCGGCCGACCTGACCTTTCCAAAGCCAGCAATCTCTTCATGATGAGCTTGAGCAGCGCCACATCTTGATTGATTTTCACCTGAAGGAAAATATCTGTGAGTACGGTACCTCCACCCAATACACCTTTCACTTCCTGCGGATTCTTAAAACGAACCAATCCCGCCTCTGGAATAGGGTTTGCAGTGATGATCTTCCCTCCATTTTCCTTGCACTGCTGCAAAGCGGAAAGCATTCGGGGGTGGTTAGTACCCGGGTTTTGGCCAATAACCATGATCACTTCTGCCTTTCCGAAATCCTCCAAAGTCACGGACCCTTTACCAATTCCCAGGGTCTCCGTGAGCGCCACACCGCTGGATTCATGGCACATATTGGAGCAATCCGGCATATTGTTGGTACCAAAAGCCCTGACAAAAAGTCCGTAGAGAAATGCTGCCTCATTACTGGAACGACCTGAGGTATAAAACAAAGCCTCATCCGGCGACTCCAGCTGACGAAGGTGATCTCCGATGCGATCAAAAGCCTCCTGCCAGCTGATGGGGCGGTAATGAACTGATCCCTTATCCAAAATAAAGGGCTGTGTTAGTCGACCGCTCTTCCCTATCTCATAATCCGTCAATTTTGACAACTCTTCAACAGAATAGCGCTGAAAAAAATCAGCATCCACACGCTTCAGTGTGGCCTCCTCCGCCAGCGCTTTGGCGCCATTCTCGCAGTACTCTCCCAGCTGGGATCGGTCGTCGGGATCTGGCCAGGCACATCCCGGGCAGTCAAATCCGTCTTTCTGATTCATATGAGCAAGTGTCTTCAGCCCCCGAAAAAGTCCCATTTCCATCCGGGCGTGCTTCAAGGCTACCGCCACAGCGGGCACACCAGCTGCATATTCCGCCCTGGGGGTAACCTTCAGGTCTTCAAACCGGATCGTACCGGTGATAGATAGCGCTCGCTTAAAGTCCTTCTCCATCCTCTTGATTTTAAGATCAGGTAATATAAAAAATACCACGGCTTCTCCTGATGGATAGAGCCCAAATCCATCTGTACAAATCAGCACTCCTATATCACATGTATCCACTTAGCGCCGAAGTATTGTCGTTCAGCTATTTTTTTTTTATCCCACAGGCCGTAATCATATATTACTATTCCTTTTTCCTCCGACTGGCTCATTTATCGCGATAACGTGTAGCTAATACCTTGTTTCAAAACAAAAAAGCAAAAGCTACTATGTATAATCTCTATGCTACAATAAAAGGGGTCTGGAAAGTCTTCTTACTAGGATTTTCTATGTCCATTGGTTACTTATCTCAAGCCCAGGTGAATTCTGGCGGGACGGCCACCACTGCTGATCATAATAAACAAATCGTGGGCTACATCACCAACTGGGATGCCTGGAAGGCCACCAACGCCGGATTACCGGCACAGGGAGCTCTCACGCACCTCAACATTGATTATGCCAAATACACCATTCTCAACTACTCCTTCTTTGGAGTAGCACAGGACGGATCTTTGCACAGTGGTGATCTCCGCAATAAAAACATCTACCAGCCAGGCGCCGTGCAGGCACCGGGAGATATCTTCTTCACAGATATCTACAGCAGCTGGGACATGCACATCATTTTTGGAGAGATCGATCCCATCCAATACATCAACCAGGAGGCTGCCGACAGGGCCGCTGCTCAGGGATTTGATGTGACCGTGGGTGGAAACTCCTGGTCGCATCCTACCTGGGGACTCAGCGGCTCTCTTCCTGTGCCTCTCCATAAGGAGGATGGCGCTCCGGGCTTGCTGGAACTCGCCCATCAAAATGGTGTGAAAGTGCTGGCCTCCATTGGGGGTTGGAGCATGTGCAAGCATTTCCCTGAAATGGCTGCAGATCCGGTGAAAAGGGCCAAGTTTGTGGCAGACTGCCAGAAACTGATCAATACAGGCTTTGACGGGATCGACCTTGACTGGGAGTATCCGGGCCCCTACTCTGGAATGAACTTCACCGGCACTCAGGCCGATTATGGCAACTTCTTAACCCTCGTTCAGGAAATCAGAACAGCCATTGGACCAGACAAACTGATCACCGCAGCTTTTTCGGCTGACCCGGTCAAGCTGGCAGACTTCAACTGGCCCGCACTATCCGCCACGATGGATTACTTCAATATGATGACCTATGACTTCAATGGTGGATTTTCAAACATCGCTGGTCATAACTCACCCATCTATTCCTACGATGGCGCTGAGTCACCTACCTTCAACTGGCAGTCTACTTATGATGCGCTCATGTCTTATGGGGTTTCTGCTTCCAAACTCAATTTTGGAGTGCCTTTCTATGGGCGTGGAGTAGTGACCGACGGTGCAGCTGATCTGAATGCACCTACGCTCAAGAGACAAGAAACCGTGCAGCCTGACGGCCCCATCTCCACCAGTGCAGACTTTACCAACTGGCCAAAGGATGTCTATGATGGCACGCCCAATCACTACTACATCAAGCAGCAGGCATTGGGGGCAGGCAGTGGATGGACACGCCACTGGGATGATCAGGCGAAAGTACCCTATCTGGTAAAAGACAATTACTTCCTTAGCTATGACGATGAGGAATCGATAGGACTGAAAGCCGACTACATTGTAGACCATAACCTGGCGGGAGCGATAGTGTGGACTGTCTATGGCGATCTGGAGTTCAGTGGAACTGCCACCAACTTTGGTACAAAGTTGAAAAGATGGTCAAGTGTAAATGCACCACTGATCAACACTGTCAACCAGCAATTTGCAGCCGGCGGTACCGGAGGAAATACGAATCCTACCACTTCCATTACTTCCCCAACCAACGGCGCCCCCTATAATGTGGGCGATAATATCACCATTTCTGCTTCTGCCAGTGATGCAGATGGCAGTGTTTCGCTGGTCGAGTTTTATGCAGGAGGTACCCTTCTCGGATCAGATAATAACGCTCCTTATTCCTTCACCTGGAACAATGTGGCTCAGGGAAGCTACACACTACAAACAAAAGCTACCGACAATGAAGGGGGCACGGCTTTTTCATCGGGTATAAACATCACCGTTGGTACAGTGCCTAATCAATCTCCTACAGTATCCATCACCAGCCCTGCATCAGGATCTACCCACACAGAAGGCGCATCCGTGAGCATAACAGCAAGCGCTTCTGATTCTGATGGCAGCATCAGTAAAGTAGCTTTTTATGCCAATGGCTCCCTGCTGGGTGAAGATACTTCCGCTCCCTATGGTTACGACTGGATAGCCGGAGCAGCAGGCAGTTATACACTTCTTGCACGGGCCTATGACAATGAAAATGCCACAACTGACGCATCCATTAGTGTCACGGTAGAAACCAGCGGAGGTGGCGGTGATTGCAACAACACACCTCAATACGTTGAAAATGGTGGTTATGTCGCAGGAAGTCAGGTACAAAATGATGGAAGCGTCTATCAATGTAAGGAATACCCTTACTCCGGCTGGTGCAATGGCGCTGCCTGGGCCTATGAGCCTGGTACCGGCTCCTACTGGCAGGATGCGTGGACCTATGTGGATGAGTGTGGTACAGGCGGAAGTAACACCCCACCCACTGCCAGTATTGGCAGTCCTGCCAACAACGCTTCTTTCACGACCGGAGCTGACATTACCATCTCTGCCAGTGCCACAGATGCGGACGGCAGTATCACCAAAGTAGCGTTTTTCCAAAATGGCAGCCTACTGGGAGAGGACACAAGCGCTCCCTATAGTTTCACCTGGACCAATGTGGCAGCTGGTAGTTATAGCCTCACCGTGGTGGCCACGGACAATGAAAGTGCCACCACCACCTCTTCGGCAGTAACCATCACAGTAGCCAACCAGGGAAATAACCCACCTACGGTCAGCATCACCTCGCCGGCCAATGGAGCCAGCTATGATGAAGGAAGCACCATTACCATCAGCGCCAGTGCCTCGGATGACGGCTCGGTGTCCAAGGTAGAGTTCTTCGCTGGTGCCACCAAGCTCGGTGAAGACACCTCCGCACCCTACAGCTATGCCTGGACTTCAGCCGCTGTGGGCAGCTATAGCCTCAGTGCGGTGGTCACAGACAATGAGGGTGCTACTGGCACTTCTACCGCCGTGAATGTTACAGTCAATACGGTGGGTGGTTGTACTTCCGATTTTAAAATTGTGGGCTATATGCCTTCATGGAGTGGCTCAGCCAATGACATCCAATATGATAAAGTGAGTCACATCATCTATGCGTTTATCCGACCTACCTCCAGTGGCGGACTTACTGCAGTAGAACAGCCCTCCAAACTGCAATCAATAGTCTCTCAAGGTCATGCCCAGGGAGTGAAAGTCATGATCGCCGTAGGTGGTTGGTCCGACTTTAACAATGCGGATTTTGAAGGAATGGCTTCTACCCCTACGGGCAGAAACAACTTTGCAACCAACCTGCTCAACTTGTGTAATCAGTATGGGCTTGATGGCGTGGATATTGACTGGGAATACCCGCGTGAGGGCAATACGCCTCAGGACTATGAAGCCATGATGCAGGTACTGAGCCAGACCATGCACGCCAATGGCAAGTTGCTGACAGCTGCTGTAGCGGCACAGGGATACTATGCAGATGGCATTTTGAGTGGTGTGTTCCAGTATGTAGATTTTCTGAATCTGATGGCCTATGATGGCGGCAGTGGCTCCACCCATTCGCCTTATAGCTACGCAGTATCTACTCTCAACTACTGGTTGGGTCGGGGTTTGCCAGCTTCCAAAGCGGTACTGGGGGTTCCCTTTTATGCGAGACCTTCCTGGAAATCCTACGCCACACTGGTAAGTGAGGGTGCGGACCCGTATGCGGATACTTACAATGGAGATTACTACAATGGGATCACCACCATCCAGCAAAAAACGGCATTGGCCGAAAGTCAGGCCTCCGGTATCATGATATGGGAACTGTCTCAGGACATTACCAACAATGTATCACTCTCGCTCCTGAATGCCATCTATCAGGCGGCACCAGATAATTGTGACCCAAACGGAAGCAACCCAAACGTTAGTTTCACCAATCCGACCAATGGGAGTACTATCCCCACAGGCTCGGCCATTACGCTCACAGCCAATGCCACAGACGATGGCAGCATCGCCAGTGTGGTGTTTAATGCCGGGGGTCAAAACTTAACAGCCTCTGGATCGGGAAGTGTGTATACAGCCAGCTGGACACCAGCGTCAAGCGGCTCCTATACGCTCACTGTAACAGCCACGGACAACGAGAGCAATACCAGCTCCCAACAGATTACCGTCACGGCTTCCTCATCCACTTGTAGCGCTCCCGCCTGGCAGTCGTCTGCCGTGTACAATGCCGATGACCAGGTATCACACAATGGAACACTATACCGTGCCAAATGGTGGACCCAAAATGAAGATCCCGCTACCCACTCAGGCCAATGGGATGTTTGGGAAAACCAGGGTGCCTGTGGATCAGGAGCCAGAATGACCGATGTGAAGGTGTCTCAAACGAATCAGCAGATCATTGCCTACCCCAATCCATTCACTGAGTCATTCACTGTTGATTTGGAAGTGCATGAGTCTGCTCCTACCAGAGTGATTGTGTACAACACGGCGGGTCAGTTGGTTCATGAGCAATCTCTGGGTATTCTTGGGAAAGGAACTCATCATCACTCCATCAATGCACTTCAGCTGCCAGAAGGGATCTACTTCTGTCATGTGAGCATTGGTGATCAACTGATTATTCGTAAGATGATCAAGCAATAACAATTTATTTCTCAAAGTGGCTGCAGCGAAGGTCTCATTACCATTTAGTCCAACCAACCTACTTTCCGCTGTGGCCGCTTTTTTTCAATCATTTCCAACCAAACCAAAAACCTATGAACACCTTTTACCAACCTAAACCTATTTTTCTCAGCTGTCTCTGGAAAGTATCCATCCTGATTGTACTCCTATTCCTCATCCAATCTGCACAGGCTCAGGTCAATTGCACCGGTTTACCAGCCTGGTCTTCTGCCGCAGTTTATACTCAGGGGGATCAGGTGCAGCATAACAACACCGGCTATGAAGCCAAATGGTGGACTCAAAATGAAGATCCGGCTACACACTCTGGTCAGTGGGACGTCTGGATCAATCTGGGCGCCTGTGGGTCAGGCGGAAACACTCCCCCAAGTGCTTCCATCACGAGTCCATCCAACGGTGCCACCTTCACTGCTGGCGCTACGATCACCATCAATGCCTCGGCCAGCGATCCGGATGGGACTGTAACCAAAGTCGCTTTTTATCAAAACGGCAACCTGCTCGGGGAAGACACCAGTAGTCCTTATAGCTACTCCTGGTCTGGTGTGGCAGCAGGTAATTACAACCTCACGGCCGTGGCTACGGACAATGACAATGCTTCAACCACCTCATCGGCTGTAAGCATCACTGTGCAAAGCGCGGGCAATAATCCCCCTTCAGGCAGCATCACAGCTCCATCCGATGGAGCTACATTCACACAGGGAAGCAACATAGCCATCTCCGCCTCTGCCTCGGATGCGGATGGCTCGGTTTCCAAAGTTGAATTTTTTCAGAATGGAAATTACCTGAGTGAGGACACCTCCAGTCCGTATAGCTACACATGGAATAACGTTTCGCAAGGCAGCTATGCGCTCAGCATCGTCATCACCGACAACCTGGGCGCTACCACCACACCCGGCAGTGTTTCTATCACGGTGCAAAGTTCGACCGGAGGGGATTGTAATGGCATCCCTCAATACACTGAAGGTGGTGGCTACAATGCGGGTAGTGAGGTTCAAAATGTGGGCAGCGTCTATCAGTGCAAAGAGTGGCCATACTCTGGCTGGTGCAATGGGGGTGCTCAGGCTTATGCCCCGGGTACGGGAACCAACTGGCAGGATGCCTGGAACCTGATAGGGCAGTGTGGCGGTGGCACAGGAGGTAATGATTCACCAACGGTAAATATCACCTCTCCGTCGAACGGTAGTACCTTCACCCCTGGAAGTACCATCAACCTTACAGCGTCGGCTTCAGATCCGGATGGATCTGTTGCTAAAGTAGAGTTTTTTCAAAACGGAAACCTCCTGGTTGAGGATACCAGCAGCCCCTACACCTACTCCTGGGTGAACGTATCTGCCGGCAGCTATACACTTACCGCCAAAGTCACAGACAATGAAGGCGCCAGCACCACTTCCACACAGGTATATATCAGCGTAACATCAGGGGGAAATCCCAGCGGTGATCTTCCTGACAGAGTTCTGGTGGGCTACTGGCACAACTTTGACAATGGTTCGGGAGTAGTGAAACTCCGAGACATCTCCAACAAATGGGATGTGATCAATATCGCCTTTGCTGAACCTACTGTGCAGGGGGGCTCCTCCATGAGCTTCGTCCCTGACAACTCCATTTACTCCACTACTCAGGAGTTTAAGAATGATGTGGCCCTCCTCCAAAGTCAGGGCAAAAAAGTGCTCATCTCCATCGGTGGTGCCAACGGGACGATCCATCTGGAAAACGCCACACACGCTCAGAACTTTAGCAGTACAATGACCAGCATCATCAATGAATACGGTTTTGACGGATTGGATATTGACCTGGAGGGAAGTTCGCTTTCGCTGGGAGCCGGAGACAATGATTTTCGCTTCCCCACTTCCCCTCGTGTGGTCAATTTCATCAATGGCATGGAGGCCGTACTGGCCAATTTTGGTTCCGACTTTGTTCTCACAGCTGCGCCCGAAACGGCCTATGTACAAGGTGGCTACAGTACCTATGGAGGAATATACGGGGCCTATTTACCGGTGCTCTATGCGCTGAAAGATCGAATGGCCTTAATCCATGTGCAGCATTACAACACGGGCTGTATGCTGGGGCTGGATAACCAATGCTATTCTCAGGGAACGGCAGACTTTCAGGTAGCCATGGGGGAAATGCTACTTCGAGGATTCTCGGTGGCAGGCAACCCCACATCCTTCCCTGCGTTCCGTGAAGACCAGGTGGCCATAGGCCTCCCTGCTTCACCCTCTGCTGCTGGAGGTGGATATACCAATCCAAACACCGTAAAAACCGCATTGGATTACCTGATCAAAGGCATTTCGTATGGCGGTAATTATACCCTTATCAATGGAAATGGCTATTCCGGTTTCAGGGGAATGATGACCTGGTCCATCAACTGGGACATCAATTACGGATATGAGTTTTCGAATAACTACCGAGCCTATCTGGATGCACTGCCTGCCGCCCGATGGACGCCTGAAAGCCCTACGCAAACGCCTGAGGTATTGGAAGAAGTATTTATCAGTGCTCCCAATCCTTTTTCTGATTGGGCTACAATTACTGTCACCCTGAATGAGGCACAGGAAACCAGTTTGGTGATCTACAATCAGGTAGGTCAACAGATCGGAACCTTACATCATGGCACCCTGCAAAAAGGAACTCATACATTTGAGTGGGATACTCGCTCTGCCAATCCCGGTCTCTACTTTGCCCGAATGATACAGGGTGAGCAAACACGGATCATCAAGCTGATCAAAAAATAAATCGGGTGGCTGCCCTGAGGCAGCCACTTTTTTATAACCTTGAAATTGATGGAAATGAAATGCAGGCCTCTACCTTCAAATCTGCGGCTGGACAGATAGGTACACCACCCAAAGATTGAGTTTGCTGATGATAACATTGGAAAAAGGTATCAAAAGCAAATCGGGTAGAGCCTGTATTTTATTATCCCCTTACTTCCAGATAGAAGCCATGGGCGTGAGACTCATCTTCACCTCTGAAGCACTCACAGATACTTTCGTATAGGGAGTGGTCGGAAATATCAAATCGGTCATCACAATTGCTCCATAATTAACAAAAACCTCAGCCGAAGATCGATCCATATAGATCTGAATGTCCGATACACTTATTCCGCCCAGTGGGGCTTCATGAATGGCTGCAAAATCTTCGCTAAATGAAGTGTCGCCGCTCTTGGTGCGGTCGATCACCAATCGATCAGCAGTAAGCTTCACCACCAGTCGTTCACCTTGTTCATTGGAGAATGTGATATCCAGACTCTGTCCCTTGACATTGGTAAGCTCCACCAGATAGGATTCAGTAGATAAATCCATTGTGGACTCATGTGAAACAACGGCCTCTCCCATCAGTGTCTCCAGCTCCGGCACAGGCTTCGACTGGAGCAGATATCCGGTTTCCGATTTATGCAACGACAACTCCCTGGGGATGGTCATAGCACTTCGCCACTCATAAGTGGGCACCACATTGGCATATTGCCAGTTGCTCATCCAGCCCAAAAACAAGCGCCTTCCATCTATTTCAGGAATGTCGGCCCAGGTAACACCGGCATAATTATCCGCACCATAGTCGATCCATCGGGTGACGGAGTCCACCGGAGTGAAAACCGTCCCGTCAAAATCTCCCACAAAATATTGAGTAGCAGAGCCGCCTTGAGGGCCTCCCGGATTGATACTCAACAGAATTACCCATTTCTCATCACCATACTGATCTGTGAGTGAAAATAAATCCGGGCATTCCCATACGCCACCATGCCCACCTATGGTATGTCCAAACTCACTTTGAAACTCCCATCGGATGAGGTCTGGCGAAGTATAAATATTCACATGATCCAAAACGGCTAAAATCATTATCCACCTCTCATTCGCTTCGTCCCAGCTCACCTTCGGGTCGCGAAAATCGATGATTCCTGGATTGGCCAACACGGGGTTGCCTTCATATTTTGTCCAGCTACGACCTTTATCCAGGCTAAAGGCGATGCCCTGCGTTTGAAAATCATTTCTTCCAGCCTCTGCGCCCACCGGATCATGATAGGTATAGATGGCCACCATTGGCGGATTGTCAGCGGTGCCCAAGCCACTGGTATTTTTCCAATCAATCACCGCACTACCGCTGAAAATATAGCCCAAAGTGTCCGGGTACAACGCAATGGGCAGATGCTCCCAATTGACCATATCCTCTGATACCGCATGCCCCCAGTGCATAGGGCCCCAAACGTTACTGTCAGGGTAATGCTGATAAAAGAGGTGATATTCTCCTTCATAAAAAACCATCCCATTGGGGTCGTTCATCCACTGAGTGGGGGGTGTAAAATGGTACTGCGGACGAAGTTTTTCATCATATTTCATGAGCGAAGGAGTTGCTGATTCATTGCGTTTCTGACAGGCTGTTGCCAAAAAAAGAATCATCAGGAGGTAGGTAACTTTCATTGGAATAGGGTGTAATAAGATTCGATCTTCAATATATACAAATGGAAGCGACTTGACCAATAATCACTTTTGAACATGAAATCAGACTGTACGCGCCTATGTCTGTGGCTGGTGTTTGATATCCACCCAGTTTTATCAGCTCCCTAAGGGAATCAAATCCCGCAGGCTGTCATCACCTGCATGATTTGCGCCTTGATCAATTGGTTCACATCCGGCGCCACAGCAAGAACCCCCCGGGAGATCAATACAATCCCGGCGAGCAGCCCCACCGGAGTGATCAGATTGTTCAACCGATGGGACAACCCAGGCACATAGTGGGAGACGAAGCGAAAAGCCGCCAGTATGGGGAGCGTGCCTAATCCGAATAAAATCATATAGAAAAAAGCTTCCGTCAATCCCCCAGAAAGGAGTGCTCCGGCAGCAGCCAGATAGACCAAACCACAAGGCAGGGCGCCATTGAGAAGTCCGGCAGCAAACCAGCGCATGCGTGTGCTGAAATACTTGGTCAGCACATTTTTCAAAGACTGAAAAAACCATGAGCGGTGATAGGCCCCTTCTATCCTGGTTCTGATTCTGGGAAAGAGGTAAACTATAAGAATGGTGGCACCAAGGAGGATGGACAGATACTGCTGCACCTCGAAAAACCTCACAGAAAGGCCTAACAATCCGAATATGGCTCCAATAAAACCATAGAAAAGAAGTCTGCCCGAGTGATATAAACCAAAGGAAATAAACGTGTTCTTCCCATTCGTACCGGTAAAGGTGAGCATCAGTGGCCCACACATGGCCACACAGTGAACGCTCCCAAATAGCCCGATCACAAACGCCACGATCATCTGATGAATATTCCTTCTTCCTGAAAATAGTCTACCCCGCCACTGGTCCATGTGAGCTTCACCTTGTACCGCCCCTTGGTTAATTCCTCTCCAAAGATGGTCTGCTGTCTGTTCTCATCGAGTGAGATACTGAAGCTCCGATCAAAAATAGATCTGGATGGATGATAAAAGTGAATCTCTCCCTTCGCTCCTGAAAACTCCTGAGGAAAGCTAAAAACCACACTCCTACCCTCCTGAGTAATCGAAACCTTTGCTCCACTTTGAGCAAGATTAATATGTTCCTGGATCCGCTCCTGATAGACCAGCTCATCCTGATAATAGGTATCAGATACCAGATCAAAATCCTGCTGAAATGCCGCTACCACAATGGAGCTGATAAATCCACAAAACAGCACGAATGCCAACACTATACTTTTTCCCCAATTCCATTTCATAACTTTTTCATTTAATTAGTTCAGGAAGGTCCCAAAAATCTTGTCGTGACCGTTTCTAATAATTTTCCGTCTGAAAACACACCCACTTCAACTGAAGTGCTTAGTCCATCCAACTCTTCGGGATTTATAATGATAAAAAATGCGCCCGCTTCCATGCCCTGCTTCCTGAGCACAATATCCTCGCCCACCATTTCTATGCTTCCTGCAGGCTCCATTAGTTCCAATTTCACCGGATAAATGTTATTCGATTTGTTGAGCATTTTTAGCTGATACAAGTTAGAAATGGCACCATCTGGTCGTTCCTGATACATCATGCCCGGTGTGCGCAGGATGGTGGTCTCAAGGTCCGAACGGATCATCAACAAGGTCACCAACACTCCCATCAGTGCCAGCAATACCAGGGAGTACGCCCGCATTCTTCCCGTAAACACGAAGGGGGTCTTTGTCTCAATATGATCCTCCGAATCATACCTCACCAACCCTTTAGGCTTACCGATAGCATCCATAATGGAGTCACAGGCATCCATACACGCCGTGCAGTTCACACACTCCAGCTGAGTCCCGTTTCTGATATCTATGCCCGTGGGGCACACATACACACATTGCTTACAGTCAATGCAGTCTCCCTTATCCAGTGCCTCCCTGTCTTCTCCCTTTCGGTATTTACCCCTGGTTTCGCCACGCTGATAGTCATAGGCCACCACTATACTCTTGCGGTCCAATAACACGCCCTGCAGCCTGCCATATGGGCATATGGTGGTGCACACCTGCTCCCGCAAGCGACTGAAAACCCCATAAAACATTCCCGTAAGTGCCACCATCACCACAAAAGCCACTGGCTCTTCTGCAGGCCCGCTTTGGATCAGCTGCCAGGTCTGATCCACCCCAATGATATAGGCCATGAAGGTGTGCATGATCACTGTACTGATGGCCAGAAAAACGAAGTGCTTACTCCCTTTTTTCCAAATCTTTTCAGCATCCCAAGCCTGGCGATCCAGCTTCTTTTGCTTCATATAATCGCCTTCTATCCAATACTCCACCCGACGAAAGGCCCATTCCATAAAAATGGTCTGCGGACACAGCCAACCACAAAAAATCCGACCGAAAACGATGGTAAACAGGATGATAAAAACCACAGTGGTGATCATTCCGATCACGGCCAGATGAAAATCCTGAGGCCAAAAAACCTGACCGAAAATAACGAACTTCCGCTCCAGGATATTCATCAAAAGGAGTGGCTCTCCATCTATACTGATAAAGGGACCAGCCAAAAGAAATACCAGCAGCAGTATACTGACCAGCATACGGTAATTGGTGAATTTCCCTTTGGGCTTTTTGGGATAGACCCACACCCGTTTACCAGCCTCATCCACGGTAGAAATGTGGTCTCGATAAGAGGCCTCTTCTTCTTGTTCTTTATATAAATCTGTGATATCGGGTGTCATATCAGCTGCCGGCAGTGGCCACCTTTACACTATCCAATGGAACACTCGCCTCCCGCTCAAAAAGCTCACCCTGAGGTGCTTTAGCGTTGGGTGGATTGGTGCCCTCCAGAGTATACACATAGCTGGAAATTTGCTGCATCTCCTTCGGACTTAGCTGAGCCTGCCATGAAATCATCCCTTTCGACGGCACACCATATTTGATGGTTTTGAAAATGGATTGAACATCACCCCCATGAATCCAATACTGATCCGCAAGATTGGGTCCTACACCACCTTCACCCAGCTGCCCATGACATGCTGCACACTTCGACACAAACAGGTTCTGCCCCACAGCAAGATCTTCCGATGCATTGAGCATGGTCACTGAGGATTCGTCAATAAGATTATCCAGGGACGCGAGATACATTTCCACCTCCGCATTGGCCTTCTCCATCTCGGTGTAGTATTCCTCGTCCTGCAGGGCGCCTGTTCCCAACACATGAAAATGGAGTATGTAGGCGACAGAGATAATAATGGTGAGATAAAAACCATAAAGCCACCATGGTGGAAGTTTGTTGTCCAGCTCCCTGATTCCGTCATAGGAGTGGTCGGTCATTACCGTAGCTTCTTCCTCCAAAGGCACAGCATTATTCAACCTATGCCATATGCGGCTCCAGAATCCCTCGGCGGGCACTACCGGAGCAGACTGGTGCTTGGCTCCCATGATGGCCGACAAAGCATACAGGGAAGTGTAGAGCGCCAAAAGCGCTACCACAACCACCAGTGCCCCTACGGTCAGCACGATTTCCACCTGATATAAGGTATAAAAATCTGAAGCAGTATCCTGTGCCTGCACCATCACCGGCCCGCCCAGTATGGAGAGGAGTATCAATACGGATTTAGAGTAGTTCATCGCTTTCATCGTTTATATTCAGTGGTATCCTGGAGATTTCATCTATTTGCTTTCTGTTTGACCTAAGGACGTAAATAAAAAGCCCCAGGAAAAAAACGAAGAAAATGATCAGTGAGATCAGGGGGAATACTTCAATTCCCGCAATGGTCTCCATATGGTGTTTTACAAATTTTAGCATGATTACTGTTCGTTTTTGGTTTCACCAATGTTCTTAATATCTGTACCCACCCGTTGCAAATAAGCAATTAGCGCCACTATTTCTTTGTCAGGAACTACCCTGACTCCCTGAGTCGCCAGGTCATCCGAGATGGATTTGGCTTGCTGCTCAGCATCTGCTACGGCTTCATCCTGAAAGCCTTCGGCGTATGGCACTCCCAGCGTCTGCATCGCGGTGATCTTTTTAGGGAGGAGTTCTTTTTCCCAGTCTTGCTCAAAGAGCCATGGATAAGGTGGCATAATAGAACCCGGAGACATACTCGCGGGATCCAGCATGTGGTAGTAATGCCAGCTGTTGGGATATTTACCACCGACTCTCAGGAGATCCGGCCCGGTACGCTTAGACCCCCACTGAAACGGGTGGTCATAAACAAACTCTCCCGCTTTGGCATACTCACCATACCGCTCGGTTTCTGATCGGAAAGGCCTCACCATCTGAGAGTGACAGGTATAACAGCCCTCACGTACATAGATGTCCCTACCATTCAGTTCCAATGGGGTGTAGGGCTTCACACTTGTGATGGTGGGCACATTGGATTGCACCAAAAATGTAGGAACAATCTCGATAATCCCCCCAATAGCCACTGCCACAAGGCTCCATACCAGCAGGGTAATAGGCCTCCATTCAAAAATTCGTCTGTGCCAATGTTCGGATTTCGCAGGACGGTAATTTTTCGTAAGTGGGGCTGCCTCAGCCTTTGTTTCTCTTATGAACGTACCAGCCTGCGCGGTTTTTATCAGGTTATAAACCATCACAAAAACCCCTGTCAGGTACAGGGCGCCACCAAATGCCCGCAGCATATACATAGGCATGATCTGAGTCACAGTCTCCAGGAAGTTGCTATAGACCAGGGTGCCTTCCGGCGCAAACTGCTTCCACATGAGGCTTTGCACAAAGCCTGCCCAGTACATAGGAAGGGTGTAGAAGATAATGCCCATGGTTCCTACCCAGAAGTGTACATTGGCGAGTTTTTTAGAAAACAGCTGCGTACCGTACAACCTGGGAATGAGGTAATAGAGCATGGCAAAAGTCATGAAGCCATTCCATCCGAGTCCCCCTACGTGGACGTGCGCCACGATCCAGTCAGTAAAGTGAGCGATGGCATTGAAGTTCTTCAGGGAAAGCATTGGCCCCTCAAACGTGGCCATACCGTAGCAGGTAACTGCCACCACCATAAATTTCAGAATAGGATCTTCGCGCACTCTGTCCCAGGCGCCGCGCAGTGTCAGCAGTCCATTGAGCATCCCGCCCCACGACGGAGCAATGAGCATGATGGAAAAAACCGTACCCAAAGACTGAGCCCAGTTAGGCAGGGAATTGTACAGCAGGTGATGGGGGCCTGCCCAGATGTAAATGAATATGAGTGCCCAAAAGTGGATAATGGACAAGCGGTAGGAATAAACCGGACGATTGGCCGCCTTGGGGATGAAATAGTACATCAATCCCAGGTATGGGGTGGTCAGGAAAAATGCGACCGCATTGTGCCCATACCACCACTGTACCAATGCATCCTGCACACCAGCATACCACGAGTAGCTTTTCATGAAACTGATAGGCAGCTCAAACGAATTAACGATATGGAGCATCGCTACGGTCACGAAAGTGGCAATGAAAAACCAAATGGCCACATACAAATGGCGCTCCCTTCTTTTGAGGATGGTACCAAACATATTGATCCCAAAGACCACCCAGATGATGGCTATGGCAATATCAATCGGCCACTCCAGCTCAGCGTATTCCTTGCCTGTAGTGTATCCCAATGGCAAGGTGATGGCCGCAGCGAGTATGATCAACTGCCACCCCCAGAAATGGATTCTACTCAGCAGGTCGCTGAACATCCGGGCCTTGCAAAGTCGCTGCAGGGAATAGTAAACACCCATGAAAATACCATTGCCCACAAATGCAAAAATCACTGCATTGGTATGCAAAGGCCTGATCCGCCCAAAAGTGGTGTACTGCAATCCGAAATTGAGCTCTGGCCAGAAAAACTGACACGCTGCCAGCAACCCAACGCTCATCCCCACCACCCCAAAAATAGTGGTGGCAATAAGGAACATCCTTACGATTGAGTTGTCATAGTAAAACGTATCCAGGCCATTATTTACCGTCCCCTTTTCTTCGGGCGGGTTGGTGAGAGTCGTTGTTGACATAGAAAGTTTGATTTGGTTCGTCATCAAAAAGTATCCTGATAGAAGGGGTATAGTCATCATCATACTGACCGCTTCCGGAAGCCCATATGAAAGCGAGCAAGAACCCTAAGGCTACTGTGATGCTGAATCCGATTAAGACGATGATTACACTCATAATTATCAAAGCAAGATTACGAGGATGAGTCACCCCATCTTATGAGCGTTTTCAATCGTTCGACTGATTTTTGTCAGTGGAGAAAAAGAAACCCTCAAAAAAACCTCACCGAAAGTACTTTTTGGAGATGCCATTTATCACCAGCGTGATAAATGCCACCACCGTAACTGAGCTGATGGGCATGAGAATGGCCGAGACCACCGGGGTGAGGTGGCCCGAAACGGCAAAGGACAGCCCTATAATATTGTACACAAAAGAGATCACCAATGCGGCCACAATTACACGCATGACCACTTTGGAAAACCTAAGGATGCTGCCCGTTCGGCTCAGTGAGTCAGCTTCCACCAGCGCGTCACAGGCCGGACTAAACTGATGGATGTCTTCGCACACTGCAAATCCCACACTGGCAGACTTGAGTGCACCAGCGTCGTTCAGCCCGTCACCAATCATCAGCGTATGACCTTGAAGCCCTTGTAAAAAGGACAGCTTCTCTTCTGGCTTTTGATTGAATGCCCATTGGTCAAAATATGGAGCCAGAGTGGGTGCCTCAGACGCATTATCTCCAGAAAGCAAACAAAGTCTGTAGTCGTTCCGCAGATGTTTCAGTTCAGAAAATATGTCGGCACGATACTCTGCCCTGATGCTGTAAAACCCAATAAAAACACCGTCTATGTCCACGTAGGCCGTGGTCTCTTGTACCGTATTGGAGGAGTGATTGATCCATGCCGACGATCCCACTTTCACTACATGACCAGCTATCTCAGCCCGCAAGCCTTTTCCTACCTGCTCATTGAAATCTGTGATGGCCATCTTCTCTACACTCTCCGCAATGGTGCCTAATATAAGCCTGCTGATAGGGTGGGCAGAATTGGCACAGGCCGTTTTGAGAAGGGATAGTTGTATAGGGTTTAACTCCGCACCTTGATAACTTACTTTGGAGGGATTATTTTTGGTGAGCGTCCCCGTTTTGTCAAAGACAATCGTTTCGGTTTTAGCCATCTGCTCAATAATACCGGCATTTTTCAGATAAACACCCTGGTGACCGAGTATGCGCATGCCATGTCCCAGGCCAAAGGGCAAGGCCAACGCCAGTGCACACGGGCAAGCCACAATCAGCACGGAAGCAACGGCATCCCATATTTTGGAAGGATCTGCCACACTCCAGTATATTCCTGTGCCCAGGGCAAGTAGGAGGATCACCACAGTAAAGTACTTGCTCACCTTGTCTATCAGGTTGTCATAGGGATTGGCAATCTTGGCAAAGGTCTGATTATTCCACAACTGAGTGAGTTTGCTGGTGCTCACGGCTTTTTCCAGACTTATTTCAATCTGCCCACCCAACTGCCTGCCTCCCGCGTACACGCGCTCCCCCTCACTTACAGGTATGGGGTCAGCCTCTCCCGTCACAAAGCTGTAGTCAATTTTGGCTTTACCGGATTGCAAAATACCATCGGCAGGGATCAACTCCTGATTGTGAAGAACGATGCAGTCATTTGGCTTCAAATCTCTCACCAATACCTGCTCCTCCTGGCCACTGACCACCCGCGTTACCGAAACGGGAAAATAAGACTTATAATCCCGCTCAAAAGACAGGGCCTCATATGATTTGCTCTGATACCATTTGCCCAGCAACAGAAAGAAGACAAGACCGGCCAGGGAGTCCACATAGCCCGGACCCGCAGCCCATAGTATCTCATATCCACTCCTGATAAAAAGTGTGAAGATACCCAGGGTAATGGGTACGTCTATATTCATATATCCATGCCGGATGCTTCTCCAGGCACTATTATAGTACTCCTGAGCCGCATAAAAGACCACTGGAATCGATAAAAACAAATTGATCCAACCAAACAAGTGCCTGAATGACTCCTCGGCCTGAAATGCGCAATCCAGATACTCAGGCAGGCTCATCAGCATACTATTGCCAAAGCAAAAACCCGCCACTGCTATTCGCAATATCTGCTTATTTGACTTTCTGGGTTTGGGCGCCTCCACACTGTCCAGATGAATGGCAGGCGGATACCCCAATGTGGCCAGGACGATGGCCACCTCCCGCAGGGTAATTGCTTTAGAGAAGAGAATGGTGATTTCCTTTCGGAGAAAATTAACCTCGGCGGAGAAAATACGGCTTTCTAACTTGGGCAGGTGCTCCAGCAGATAAATGCAAGAGCTGCAATGAATGCCCGGCAGAGAAAACCTGACTGCAGACTGGTTGGCATCTGAATAATGCAGCAGCCCCTCGTTCACCTCTTTCTGATCCAGAAATGAGTATTTCCGGTGAATTTCCTTTTCCTCGGCTACCCTACCAGCGTGCAGCTCCCCGTTTTGATAGTATGCTCCCAGATTGTTATGCTCGATCAACTCATAAACCGCCCTGCAGCCATGGCAGCAAAAATCCTTGTCTTCATATTCGATGTGGTCTTCCTCACACGAGGTACCGCAATGATGGCAGCGTAATTTTGGAGAAATCCGGGCAGATGATGTCATATATACTTCAGGCACCCTCAAAACTAGCTTGCTCAAACAGGTCAGGGTCTGACAGTACTCAGGCTCATAACTGACATTAATCATCTGGTGTAAGCCAGCAGCAGCCCTGAAAACAGAAACAACCAAAATCAGCACTGGTAATGATGATTGTCAGGAATAAACCTCTTTCGCCAGAGTTTCTTTGTTACATGCAAGATTTCATTTCAAAATACAACGTCCCAGGCCCACGCTATACCAGCTACCCTACCATCCCCCATTGGCATACAGAAGACCACACCGAAAGTCGCTGGAAGCAAGCGGTCAGTGATGGATTTTGGAGAAATGGTAAAGAAATCAGCCTGTATATTCATCTCCCATTTTGCGAAAGCTTATGTACCTACTGTGGATGTACAACTCGGATCACCCAAAACCACAAAGTAGAAAGCAAATACATCACCTATTTACTGAAAGAATGGAAACTCTATCTGGCCACTTTCGGAGGTCAACCCATCATCAGGGAGATTCACATGGGAGGTGGTACCCCCACCTTTTTCTCAGCAGAAAACCTCAAAACCCTGATCGACGGGCTCACTCATGAGGCCACCCTTTCTGACGATTTCGTATTTGGCTTTGAAGGACACCCCAATAACACGACAGAGGAACACCTGAAGACACTGGCTGACTTGGGCTTTACCAGGATGAGCCTCGGCATTCAGGATTTCGATCCGGAAGTGCAAAAAATCATCAACAGGAAACAATCCTTCTCTCAGGTGAAAGAGATCACAGCGCTTGCTCGTACCTATGGATTCACCAGTCTGAACTACGACCTGATCTATGGTCTCCCTAAGCAGACAATCTCAGGGATTGCTCAAACCATCGCTCAGACCATTGCCTTAAAGCCAGACCGCATTGCTTTCTATGGCTACGCCCATGTGCCCTGGGTCAAAGCTGCTCAAAAGTCTTACGAACAGTACCTTCCAAGCCCAGCGCAGAGACAAAAAATGTATGCAACCGGCAAAAAGGCACTGATGACCCATGGTTATCATGACATTGGCATGGACCACTTTGCACTGCCTACAGACAGCCTCTATGAAGCCTTTGCCACCGGTAAACTTCATCGCAACTTTATGGGCTATACCACCCAAGACACCAATCTGCTGATTGGGCTGGGCATGAGCTCCATCAGCGATAGCTGGACGGCATTTAGTCAAAATGAAAAACTGTTGAGCAGGTATTACGAGCGCCTCGACCGAAATGAACTACCCATTTCCAGAGGCCATCAGCTCACCACGGAAGATTTGATCATCCGGCGGCATATTCTGAATCTCATGTGCAATTTTGAAACCACATGGGAGGTTTCTGAGCTATTGGAGATTGGGTTTGGCTTCAATACCAACCTCCTGGCTACTTTGGTAACAGATGGGTTTATTCAATGGACTGATACCGGGATCAAAATCAATGACGCTGGCAAACCCTTTATCCGAAATATATGCATGGCGCTGGACGCCCGACTTTGGCGCTCCAGCCAGCAAACCTCCTTCAGCCAAACCCTATGATCATAAGAGTCAGTCCTTCAGTACCAAATCGTAGTAGTCTGTTCGCCGATCTTTCAGATTGCGTGCACTCCCCGATTCATGCAGCTCTTTGAGTAAGTCCAGGTCCACATCCACTACCAGGATCATCTCTGTATTAGGTGTGGCTTCCGCTTTCACACCATTGACCGGAAAGGCAAAATCGCATGGAGTGAACACCACAGACTGAGCAAATTGGATATCCATATTGTGCACTTTGGGCAGGTTGCCCACCGAACCGGCCATGGCCACATAGCATTCGTTTTCTATAGCCCGTGCCTGAGCGCAGTTTCTCACCCTTGAGTATCCGTTTTGTGTATCTGTCAGGAAGGGGATAAAAAGCAGTTTCATCCCCTGGGCAGCCATCATCCTCGGAATCTCGGGGAACTCCACATCATAACTAATGCAAACACCCACCTTACCACAATCCGTATCAAATACCTGAATCCCTTTGCCTCCCGACATCCCCCAGAACTTCACTTCATCTGGAGTGACCTGTATTTTTTCAAACTGACTCCATACCCCATTTCTTCGGCAGAGATAGCCCACATTGTAGAGGTTGCCGTCACGCATCAAAGGCATACTGCCAGTGATGATATTGATATTGTAACTAATGGCCAGCTGGACGAACCGATCACGAATGCTTTCGGTATGAGCGGCCAGCTCACGAATAGCAGCAGGCTCGCTGAGATTGTTCCACTGCCCCATGAGTGGTGCATTGAAAAACTCCGGGAAGAGGGCAAAATCACTTTTGTACCCGGAGACTGCATCGATGAAAAATTCTATTTGCTGGAAAAGCTCATCCATGGTATTGTACGGTCGCATCTGCCACTGTACCAGCCCCAAGCGGACCACTGGCTTGTACTCAGGTTTATTGGCTCCTTTTCGCTTGTAATAGATATTATCCCATTGCAAGAGGGTAGCAAATTCCATGGACTCCTCATCACCTGGCATATAGTCGGTCAGGAGCTTCTTTACGTGAAAATCGTTGGAGAGCTGAAAGGACAGTGTGGGATCATGAATCTCCTTAAACTTCACCCGATCGATGTATTCCTTTGGCTTCAGGGTATCTACATACTTGTGGTAATTCGGGATTCGGCCACCGAAAATGATCGCACGGAGATTCAATTTTTCACAAAGTTCCTTTCGGGCATCATAGAGGCGCCTGCCCAATCGATACCCCCGGTAGTCTGGTCGGATGAAGACCTCTATCCCGTACAGAATATCACCCGTAGGGCTATGGGTGTCAAAGGAGTAGTTGCCGGTGATCTCTTTGTAAGTGTGCTCGTCTCCAAACTTGCCATAATCAACTATGATGGCCAGTGCACAACCCACTACTTTGCCATCTGCCACGATTCCAAATTGACCTTCGGGGAAAATCTCCAGAAGCTTGTTGATGTATTCCTCCCCCCAGAAAATGCCGGGCCAGCTGCTGTAGGCCTCTATCATGGCATCCTTGAGCTCCTGATAGTCAGCCATTCGGATGTTTCTTACCTCTACTTGTTTGATTTTTTTCATAGCTGATCGATTTTCAGGTTAAGACGTGAGTTTGTTGATCGGTCACACTTTTCTGATCAGATGTAAAATATCCTGTTTCAATGATGCTTTGTGCAATGGACCAAAACTTTTTATTCCTGATCCAAAATCATTGTGTGTAGAACACAAAACAAGCCACTCTTGCGAGTGGCTTTTGTCGTTCGTATGGGACAATTAATATTCCGTCATTGGTGTTTTCTCGAGACCATTATCTCTTAATCACCATGCGGTTATAGTACTTACCATTTACACTTAATCTCAATAAGTAAACACCCGATTTCAATTGACTCATATCAATCTGAGTAATGCCCTCCGATGTTTGTTGGTTTACGGGGATTCGTTCACCCTGAAGTGTGAAAACATCCAGATAATCCACTACTCCATCCATAGTTACATGAAGGTAATTTTCTACAGGATTAGGGTAAATGTTCAGTTTTGGGGATTCCATTGCTTTCCATGTGGCAGCTATACGAGCACCACCAGCTGAGCTTATGGATATGTCCCTGAATGTCGCTTTTCCTTTTTTGGTGTTGTCGTGAGCAGTCACAGCCAGGCCAACATAGAGATCACTACTCATAACCACGCTGGAGCTATCTATTAATACCCAGGTGTTTCCGTCGTTAGATTGGTAGGCTTCAAATAAATCTCCCGATCGTTTTAGCTTCAGCCAGCGATCTATACTGGTTGCATCAGAACTTTTTGTGCAAGTTCCGCCTGTGTTTTGTCTGGCCTGATAGGCATTTCCATTTTCTGGAGTGATGTATGCCATAGCGTGCTTCGAGTCAGCATCTAGCGTCTCTCTAAACATCAATCCGGCTTTCATATAATCATCCACATCCGGGGATATTGAGGGAATCATGCAGATGATTTCTCCATCTCCAGAAAAAGGCTGATAGGCGTACTGAAACTCATCGGAACTTCCCCATATATTACTACCCGAACCCTGAATCACAAAGACCTGACCAGAATACTTATCTACCGTGCTACCAGCAAGCCCTACAGACCCAATATCAGCATTATCCCAGGGTATTGGTAATGACGGAACAACAGCATTCACACCTATTGCCCGAATATTATCTATATAAAAAGTATCCGCTGTGGCTACTCCAGGTGACATCAAAAACACCATCCGGTCTACGAGATTGTCTGGAACACTAGTGTCAGGTGAGCTTACATAATTGAAGATTACCCTATGCCATTCACTCTGTTTTAGCGTTCTGGCTTCATAGATACTGTGCCTACCTGCAGGTGAGCTGCCCAGCATAGAATCATTTCTAAGCTGAATTTGCATCAGCGTGCCCACTGGTGCGGCGGTTCTGAGATTAATGGCAAATGCCTTGGCTTCCAACTCATACTCGGAAGCATCTTCAATTGCCTCATTGACAAACGTAAGCCCATCATAAGTAGATGCACCGTTTCTGATGTACATGGAAGTTGAGTCCGTTTTGTTTACGCTCTCAATCCACTCATTGGACACCACAGAGTAACTCCCACTTGCACTGAACTGAGAGATGACACTGGTCGTTTCATAGTTCTCAAAAACGATATCGGAGGACAGTTTATCCTCAGATTCTTTTTCAATCCTGATATTGTCAAAGTAGTAAGTATATGAAGAGCTGGTGCCCGCATCAAAGGCAAATACGAGCTGATCCACCAAATGGTCTCCGATAGACGGATCTGGAATGTTGTAGAAGTCGAATGTGATAGACCTCCATTCGTTCTGTGCAGGTACCGTGGTTTTATAAACGCTGTTTCTTCCAGCCGGATAACTGCCTGTAGCTGCATCTGCATTATGAAAGTTGAGCTGCAATGGTGTACCTACCGGCGCGTTAGTGTACAGTTCCATCTTTACTTTAAAATCACCATTCTTGAACTTCCCGGCATCCTCTACTGCCACTCCACTGGAAAAGGTGAATTTATCATAAGGATCTGACCCAGGAGCAACATATCGTCCTACAGAGTCTGTCAAATTACCTGTTTCCTGATATGGGTTGACTATCACGCTGTACGTCCCCACGGAAGAGTCTAAAAGCAACGAACCCGTCCCTTCATAGTCCATCAAAAGATCTGTGGCATATTGTACCTGAAAGGGTATGTTCATTAAAGCGACTTTACTATTTCCATCATGCACCACCGCATAAAGGCGATATGCCCCTTTTGTAGAGGGAGCCGAAAACGCAATACTATCTCCACTTTGATAAGTAATCAACCCTTCCAATCCGGGAAGGCTTTCACCGGAGGCTACGTCATCCAGGTCATATCCTTCTTTGACCACATACCATTCATAGCTGATACCATCACCATTGGGATCATACGCATCCACAGTGGCCCAGTTCATACTTCCTACTGAAAGACGTACATTATCAGTTTCCTCCTGCCCATTCAACACCATCTGGGTAATGCGAGGTGCGCGCTCTGCCGGATAGCTACCTGTCCAGGAGTATTGCATAGCCTCTACTACTTCAGTGGATTCTCCATTGACCGTGAACAGGCTATACCATGACTCTACCTCTCCGTGGTTTTGATGACCCCAGACAAAAACATAGGACCCCAGGCATTGCCCCATAGGGTTAGCAGCTATATAGCTGCTGTAACGTGTTCGGTAGATATAAGCTTTACTTGTGCTGCTAAGCTCTATGGGAGCATTCCAGGCCGTTTCATTCGTTTGCCAGGTGCCATCCACTCCCCACTCAGTGACGATATAGGGTTTTGTCCACCCGTTGGTAGTCAGCTGATTTTCCAAATTATCAAGGGTTTTGTAAACGTTGATCCCCAGTACATCTATTTCCGGAGCTCTTGCCTTGATCTCAATAATGTCCACATCATGGGCAGAGGCCAATACCGTCATGGTAGGATGCAGTGTGTCCTCCTCATGGATCATTGCCGCAATGTCATTGACAGCATCCCACAACCGATAGTTGGTATAGCTGGCATCTGCTTCATTCCCGATGGACCACATCAGTACTGCCGGATGATCCCGATACATTCTCACAAAATTTCTAAAATCCTCTAGTTGTGCATTGACCGCCGCAGTATCATTGTAGTTAAAAAAATCCTCCTCACGCCCTGCGTAGAGTCCCATAGTGACTGTAATCCCCAGGGAATCCGCTTTGTTTAACAAATCAATCGTGGATGAATCCGTGGAATAGGTTCTAATGGAATTGCCTCCATATACTGAAAGTGAATCAAGAAAATGACCACTAAAAGCAGCCCCTTTAACGTAATAAGGGCTACCATCACGATATAGCTGAAAGGTTCCGCCGCTCTCTTCGATGTAGACTTCCACACCTTGAGATTGAACTACTAAAAAAGAGCATAGTGCTCCGAATGCTAGTAAAAGTTTTTTCATCATTTATTCATTTGGATAAGTTCAAATCAATTCATTAAATGATAAAACTACCTTCAATAAAGCGTCAGAAATCATGAAATAATTGCCAATAATGGCATTACCTGGCGGTATCGCTCCATTTACTCATCAGCACCTCAGAAGCTAACAAGTCATACCTAAATCGATCTTTCTCAAATGAATTGTTGTAGGTAGAGCGCACCGTTGCCTTAACGGTTTCATCGGTTATTTCAAATTCGCGGATAAAGCTCAGCGCTCTTGCCCTGCTAAAAGGCCTGGCCGTTTGATTGAGAACCCTTACGATGGCATTGATGGCTAAGTCATTCTCTCCGTGGAGATATAGGGTTTCCGCTGCTAACACTGCCACGTCAGGAGACTCATCGTTTAAAACTCTTTTCAGCGCTTTTTTATGTTTCTTCGTTAGTTGGTCGCAACGAATTCTCAAACCAACAGCTGCCCAAAAGCGAACGGCAGCTTCTTCCGATTTCAACCCCCTCAAACACAGGTCAATATTTCCTCCTTCGGTGGCCTTTTCAGCCATGTTCAAAATAGCCTCCAGATCGAATGTGTCGTTTCTCATCAGGTCATAGGCGGCCTTATTTGTCTGATTAACAAGATCCAAAAGCATTTGCTCCGGAATAAATCCCGCATCTCCAATATTCAATATCCAAGATCGATTGGCCGCTCTCATTTCTACCAAAACATCTGCGTATTCGGGATTGTCTACCAAATTATTCACTTCCCATGGATCATTCTCTGTGTCATACAGTTCCTCTGCCCGTTTTTGCTTCCAGAAAGCCATTTGCATTTCATTGCAATTTCCTTTGGTGCATTCCTGCTCCCAGGAACCTACGGATGGAGCCTTCCATAAATAGTCGATGTACTGCCCATAGATTTCATGCGGGAGATAATTTCGGATGTATCGATATTTCTTACTCCTGACTGCCCGACTTAAATCATAACTGGCGTCCATCCTGTCTCGAAACATGAAGACAAACTCAGGTTCTTCCGTTTTTCTCGGACCTAAAAAGGGTCGGCCCTGCATGTACCCAGGAATGGATTGATCGGTAATACTCAGCATGGTTGGTGCCATATCTACAAAACTTATGAGCTCATCTACAGCCTCACCAACCTCTGACGGCCGCAGCGTTTTGAATTTTTCAGGTATTCGAACCACAAAGGGAACATGCGTGCCTGTTTCATATACAAAACGCTTGCTTCTTGCGAGTACGCCCCCATGATCGCTGAGGTAAAAGACGATGGTATTTTCGGATTGTCCACTCTCCTCCAATTCCTTAAGCACCTCACCCACACGGTGATCCATCAGGGTGATCCGATCATAATACTGTGCCCAATCATGCCGGATTTCTTTGGTATCGGGGTGGTAAGGAGGTAAAACCATTTCTTCCGGCCGGTGCATTAGCGATGAATCAGGAGTGAACCTATGCAGCGAGCTTTCGTGTGAAATGCTGGTATTGACCACATGAAAAAACGGCTGTCCTTCCTCCCTGTTCTCATAATGTGCCTCGAGGGAAGACTCATTCCAAAAGGTATCTGTGGTGGAAGTATTGTAATCTTTCTTGGACATGTTGGTGCAGTAGTAACCAAGTGCTCTGAGGTATTCGGGAAAGAACCGAACGGAATCCGATAGCGGATAATTACTTCTCATATTTTGGTTGCCATTGGAGTTGGCATATACTCCGGTAATGATGGTATTTCGTGCAGGCGCACAAACTGGAGCATTGGCGTAGGCATGGGTATAAAGGTGGCCTTCCTTCGCGAGCTGATCAATGTTGGGAGTGGTAGCCAGACTATCTCCATAGCACCCGATATATGGGCTATTATCTTCACTTACAATCCATAGGATGTTGGGTAATTGTTGTGCTTCTGACCGCTCAACCAGTAAGATAAAAGCACACAAGACTAGTGGAAAAAACCTCATTATTCTTCTTTTTGAGCTCTGGAAGCATCTTCCCAATTGTCTGTACGAAATGATGAAGCTGGCAGAAAACTGTCTTCATATAAAGTTCCTTCCACCCAGTTACTCCAGGCATAGCGCACAGCTAATGGCTGGCTTACTTCTTCTGATGAAACGAGCACATCCCTTCTATTTACAATTTTCGCTTGAGCAGGATAGAACACATGATCCTCTCCAGCAATCTCAAACCCACTCAACTCACCGAAAGCATATAGGCCTCTATCCACATTTTTGAATTTCAAAAGAAGTCCCTCCGCAGTTACTTCCATTGAATCATAGACCGGGGATGTTCCATCTACAAACGCATATCCATAGGTCTGACTTAGGGCATTATAAAGCAGCCGATCAGCCACTTCTTTTTTCTTAGCCGGGTGAATATTCAATTCTTCACCCGCATCCAATGCGATTGCAATACCCGAATTGGGAATTAAATCCACGCACTCGAGTTGGGCCTCTCGCATGAACGCGGAGTTGGTATTCGTGTTAAAAGCATCTGGTTTGTTGTAGAAGTATGGGGCGATTTGTACAAAGTAGAATGGAAAGTCCCCCATCTCCCAGCGCGTTCTCCAGTCCTCAACCATGGCCGGAAAAATCGTTTTGTATCTCTCAGGGTTAGTGAAGTTCCCCTCCCCTTGATACCACAAAGCTCCTTTTATTGTATAAGGAGTAATCGGGTTGATCATTCCATTGAAATGGGCGGTTGGAACGATCCTCGATTTGGACATATCTGCATTCTCAATGTTCACTTCCTGAAACTCATTCAGCGCTTCCTTACTTATCCAGGCCTCCACACGACTACCACCTCTTCCTGACTGAATAAGCCCCACAGGAACATCCAAAATCTCTTGCAATTGCTGTCCGAAGAAATATCCTATGGCACTAAATTTCCATACGCTTTCTTGAGAAGCAATCTCCCAGCTAGCCATTTTCCCAATTTCAATTTGTGGTGTTTTTGCTCCGATCTGCGGGACTACAAATAGGCGGATTTTAGCATTTGCTGACTTGGCAATAGCCTCATTGCTACCAAAGGTGGGCTGACCGTTAAAGCCTCGCACAGGCATGACCATATTGGACTGGCCGGAGCATAGCCAAACCTCTCCAAAAAGTATGTTTTCAAGGATTATGGTTTGATCCTGAGACTCGATCTCAATGGTTTGTTCTTCTTTGCTTCCGGTTGTGACAACATCAACTCTCCAATTTCCTTCAGCATCCGCCATAACCTTTATTGGCTCTTCAACCCATGACGCCTCCAGCGTAAATTTCTCCTTAGGATCAGCCCAGCCCCAAAGTACCACTGTGGTATTTCGTTGAAGCACCATGTTTGACGAAACAATAGCCGGCAAAGTGATTTTTGCTTCGGCTCCAAAAAGGAAAAACAGGCACAAGCCTCTAAAAAGTATCTTCTTCATGATATCAATTTTCCTGATTCAAAAATTTCATATAGCCTTCTGGAAAATCGAATGATTTTAGCGTATTCTTATTCAACTTTCTGAAAACCTCCCTGTTAGCATTTAATGATTCTTCATACTCAGCATCCAAAGCATCGTTTTCCATTTGCAGAGGCTTCTTTCGCATGTCGTAAAGCTGCTCATTATTTTCACTTCCGTTGAAATAAATACCGTAGTAGAAATCAGAAGAGACAAGCCCCATACCTGTTGAAACCTCTACAGGAATGTGCGTTCGGTCCAGCTTCTCATCGGCATCAAAAAACAATGCGGACAAATCTTTTCCTTCGAATTGCCTCGCGGAACTAACACCCGCAAGGCCAAAAAGAGTTGGCACCAAGTCTAGGCCATTGGAAACCAAGTTGGAGTCATCCACTCGGCCACCGGCCAGTGAAGGATGGGTCACCACAAAAGGCACATGACACACCTCATCGAAGAACAATCCCTTGCCGGCCATTTGGTGTGCGCCGTTCATCTCGCCATGATCACTAGTGAATATGATGACGGTATTCTTATCCATTCCGCTTGCCTCCAAACCATCCAACAACTGGCCAACTTCCCGATCAATTTCCTCTACAAACTTGACGTAAGCAAAGCGGTGAAGTTTCCAATCAGTCGAATCGTATTGTCCTCTGTATCGACCGAATGAAGCTGCCATTCCATCTTCACCATTTTCACCTGAAATGATAGTTGGTTCGTTGGATTGGGGCATGTAATTATCCGGCAATGGAGGTGAATTCCTCAAATAATAATCGGTTGGCTCAAATCCACCAGCTCCCTCTTCACCTTCAGGAATGCGCAGATTGGCGAGAACTGACTCTCTAAGCAAATCTTGCCAGCCCCCTCCATCAGTTCGATCTTCTATTTTTTCCATATCAAACTTATTGTCCTTGATATGCGCATAGCAGATGTCATGCGGATTCATTAGTGAAGTGACCATGAAAAATGGCTGATCTGTATAGTTTGTCTTATGGTTTTTAAGTGTTTCAATCGCCTTTGGCACACAATCCACTCCTCGATATTCTTTGCCATTGGCGTAGACTTCAAAACCAAGATCTTGAGGCTTAAAGGAATTTTCTTTCCATCCAAAATGATCTTTACCTCCATAGTACGTTTTGTAGCCAGCCTGCTGCATTTGTGTGGCTATGGGATTCACAGCAACATACTCTTTTACAGCGACCGTATTGTGTTCAATTCCTTTTGGCACATGAAAACCAAAATATGTTGGGCGCTGACCCGTAAACATGCTGACCCGTGATGGAATACACACTGGGTTGGCTACATATGCTCGATCATAACGCACCCCACTGGCCATCAGCCGGTCTATATTGGGCGTTTTCACATATGGATTTCCCATGGAGGAAAAGAAGTCCCAATTGAGCTGATCGCTGATAATCAACAAGATATTTGGTTTCTCAGGTCGCTCCACCTTAGTAGCGGTTTTTCTATCGCATGATGCTACTAAGGCAACAAAAAGAATCAAGGCTGTTAGTCTCTTCATATTCTTTTTATCTCTACTCTTTTAATTCGAGCGTTCTTGAAAATCGCAAAAACTGTTATCCCAACGCTTACGGTCATACCGGCAAAAATTGACATCTCTACTGGGAGCGAAAACCCCTCAGGCGCAAGTAAAATATAGGAAACCACCACGGCTGTCATGAAAGTTGATGGAATCAAAGCCAGCCAAAAGTTCTTCTTTTCTCGCATAAGATATACGGTAACCGTCCACAAAACCACAGTGGCCAATGTCTGATTCGTCCAGGCGAAATACCTCCAGATTACTCCGAAATTGACAAGGGTTAATAGATACCCAACAACAAAAAGTGGAATGCTAATCAACAATCTATTCTTGATCGATTTTTGATCCGCTTTCATAAAATCCGCGATGATGATGCGAGCACTTCTGAATGAGGTATCTCCTGAAGTAATGGGTGCCGCTACTACGCCCAAAATGGCCAGCAAACCACCGATGGTTCCTAGTGCGCCATTGGAAATTCGATTCACCATTAGGGCAGTATTGTCTCCGTTCTCAAGCATCATAAGGTTCAGTTCCTCCACCCCACCAAAGAAACTCATACTGATGGCAGCCCAAATCAGCGCCACCACTCCCTCAGTAACCATGGCGCCATAAAACACTTGCTTTCCTTGTTTTTCATTGGAAATACAGCGAGCCATGAGTGGAGATTGCGTGGCATGAAACCCCGAAATAGCACCGCAAGCGATGGTCACAAAAAGCATCGGAAATACGGGAAAAGAATCAGGAGTATAATGGAAGTTTGAAAAACTGGACATAGACAACTCCGGCACGACCATACCCTGCGTGAACATGGAAATAAAAAGCCCAACAGCCATGAAAATCAGCGCCATCCCAAACACGGGATATAGCTTACCGATCACTTTATCAATCGGTAAGATGGTAGAAAGAATGTAATAACCGAGGATGATCATCACCCATCCGAAGAGGCTAATCGAATCGGTCATACCAGCTAGTATTTTAGCTGGCCCAAGTAGAAAAACAGCTCCTACAATAATCATGAGCAAAACAGTAAACCCACGCATGAATTGTTTCACCCAGCTTCCTAGATAATATCCCGAAACCTCAGAAATACTCTGACCTCCATGACGGATGGAAAGCATACCACTGAAGTAATCATGAACGCCTCCGGCAAAGAGACTCCCGAGCACAATCCAAAGAAAGGCTACCGGCCCCCACATGGCTCCTGCCACTGCCCCGAAGATGGGGCCCAAACCCGCAATATTTAAAAACTGTATGAGGAAAATCTTCCAGGGTGGAAGGATTACAAAATCAACTCCATCTGCTCTGGAAGTGGCCGGAGTAGCCCTATTTTCATCCACTCCAAAAATTCGTTCGATCAGATTACCATACAACCAGTACCCAACCACTAAAACCATAATTGAAACACAAAGTGTAATCATATCAATTTGTCAGTTCAAAATCCTTCTCCAAATACTCCGCACTATTGGCACCTATCATTACCGCAAACTGGCCGGGCTCCACAATGTAATCACGACTGACTGGAGACCAATATTTCAACATGTCTGGTGTAACCGAAAAAGTAACCTTCTCTGATGCTCCAGCCTCAAGTCCTATCTTTCTAAATCCTTTCAATTCTTTGACTGGTCGGACCACCTCGCCAACATAGTCCCGCAAATAGAGCTGCACAACTTCTTCTCCAAAGACCTCCCCTATGTTCGTTACCCGAACAGAAACCTCCATTTGCTCATTCAACTTCATACTATCCCGGCTGATTATTAAATCAGAAAACTCAAAACCAGAATAGCTCAGACCAAAACCAAATGGATAAAGCGGGCCATTAGGAATATCAATGTATTTAGAAGAATACTGCGAAGATGCGGCCGGTCTACCGGTGCTGTAGTGGTTATAGTACAATGGCACCTGACCCACATCCCGAGGAAAAGTCATCGTGAGTTTACCTGACGGATTATAATGACCAGCCAAAACTTCTGCTATGGCATTGCCTCCCTCGGTTCCCGGAAACCAGACCTCAAGAATGGCATTCATATTTTCCTGATACCAGGGAATAGTCAGCGGACGTCCATTAAATAACACCAAAACTGTTGGGTTGCCCGATTCAAGAGCTAGTTCTGCGATACGTTGTTGATTGCCAGGAATGCCCAGCGTGGCTCGGCTAGCAGCCTCGGCCGACATTTCCTTTGGCTCGCCCATAGCCAACAGAATCAAATCGGCGTCTCTGGTCAGGTCTTTAATCTTCCTTTCTGGCAGGGGCGAGTTTTCCCAAAAATCGCCCACATTCAACCAGTTAATCTCAGCTTCCGGAAACTGCTTTTTCATTCCGGCCAGCAGGGTAATAGCTTCGCTGGTATCTCCCTTGGCCGACCATCTTCCCAATATGTCTTGGGAGTTGGAAAAAGGGCCAAGTATAGCAATCCGTTTCACTTTAGAAGAAATGGGCAACACCCCATCATTCTTCAACAATACCATGGATTTCATGGCTGTTTCTTTAGCGATTTCGCGATGTGGTACTGACAAGGTGATGCTATCGATATACTTTTCAGTAGCAAAGCGATAGGGATTAGCAAACAGGCCCAGTTCATACTTTTTAATCACTATTCGCCTTACCGCTTCATCGATGACTGACTCATCCAGGAGCCCATCTTCAACAAGCCGCTTTATATTTTCATGGTAATTACGCGATTGCATTTCAATATCTACCGTCCCGTCCAGCGCCTGCGAAGTAGCTTGAGCTGCATCTCTGGCATAACCGTGTTTGATCAATTCCCCTACACTTCCAAAATCGGAAATCACAATCCCCTCAAATCCCAACTCCGAACGAAGTACATCTCGCAATAAGGGCGCATGAGCAACCGTAGGAACACTACCAACCACATTAAAGGAGGTCATCACGGAGCTCACACCGGCTTTTATGGCATGTTGAAAGGGAGGTAAATGGATGTTGCGCAAAGTCTCCTCACCAATATCCACGGTGTTGTAGTCACGACCACCTTCTACGGCACCATAGCCGATAAAATGCTTCACGCAAGCCATAATCGTATTTGCATGGCTTATCCCATCTCCCTGAAATCCATCAACGGAGGCTTCAGTAAATAACGATGAAAGAAACGGGTCTTCGCCATTTCCTTCCATCACCCGTCCCCAACGTGGGTCGCGCGACACATCGGCCATTGGCCCATGATTGTAACTAATCCCTGCTGCTGACGCTTCTATGGCTGCAATGCGGTGTGCTCTTTTGACCAATGCCGTGTCCCAGGAACAGGACATGGCCAATGGCATAGGGAAGATGGTTTTGAAGCCGTGGATTACATCATAATTAAAAAAGAGTGGAATCCCGAGACGGCTTTCTTCTACCGCAAAGCGCTGCATCTCCTCCACATCATGTACATCCCCGGGCACGAGTATTGAGCCTACTCCACCAGCCTTGACCAACTCAATAAGATCACGTGCCTTTTCGCCATCTCCCACCCTGGCATGCCCTCTGCCCAAACACTGATACATCTGACCGATTTTTTCCTCCAATGTCATGAGGGCAAGAAGCGAATCTGCTTTAGCTACAACGCCTCCTTGCGAGGTACCGTCTTCAGTAGGTTGACTGCACCTGCTAAGGAAAAAAACGACGAATCCAATAAACCAAAGATGTTTTATCATTTGGCTAAGGTTTCTGGAACTAACAATACCGCATCTGCTCTTACAAGTCCTTCCTTATTTCCATAAATGGTCACAGAATTGGTTTGATCAGCATTCAGTTGGTACTTCCCAACAGCCACCCATTCACCAGAAGTCTGACCAATTATTTCTATTTCCTCGGCTACTATGTCCACGCTGGCGGAAAGATCACCACTCGTTATTCCTATTTTGGTGACAGGTGCCACGCCTTCTATTTTACTAAAATAGACATAGACTTCATATTGACCTGACGTAGCAATAGAGGGCTTAAAACTGGCCATACCTTCACCCATAATTTGTAAAGCATCTGCTCCATAGCAATGGCTGTTTACGGCTTCCCAATTACCTGTAGCACTCACAGATTGATCGGTATTGTCCACGAGAATTTCCGCAACCTCTCCATTGGATAATGGGTCCGACGCAATCTCCTGCTGTATCGCCCGATAATCAACCTCCTGAACTCCTGTCTCGTTGGATATGGCTAAATCTGCGGCCAAAGCTGCTACTTGTCCCAAAGCCATAAAAACGGGTTCCATTCTGATAGATCCATAAGCGATGTGACTTGCAGACATAGCCACTGGCACCAACAAATTCTGACATTCTGCCCTTTGTGGAATAATAGCACCATAACTAATTGGATATGGCCCAAAACCGCCGACCTCCACATTTCCTTCATTTTTCACCATGGCCACCCCATCCTTTTTTACCACCACACGCTGACAGTTATGCGAATCCATGGTGTAAGCTGCCATAGCTATAGGGTCTGAAACAACTTCCTTTGCCTGACAGTGATGCTGTGTCATGACCGTCTGGCCAACCATCCTTCGAACTTCCCTTACATACAGCTGGGGTGACCAATGATTGTTATCAGTATATTCATCCTTGGGATATCCCCACTCCTGCATCTCCTTTCTAAGCTGCTCAGGTACGCGTGGATCTGCCTTGTAGAAGTAAAGCAATCCTTTGGTATAACTTTCGTGCATTGCCACTATGGCTTCACGCTCCTCGTAAGAGGCCTCAGGATAGTCATAGTTCATGCCTATCATGTCTGTAGAAAAACCTCCACGATTGTTGATGTCTGTTTTGCCTCCAGGCATCTTACTCCAGATAAAATAATCGTTGAGCGACCGCTTGTCTGGCTGTGCCTCAAACAACCTGAGCAACAGCTCATACCTGGAGGAATCATAGTCTGCCGGACGTGTGATCTCCACCTTATTGTCTGCTTCATTGGTCAAACAGATTCGGAAATTATAAGCTTGCAGTTTTTGATCACCTGTGCCATCTTCTGCAACAAGCTCGGGGCTGATTCCCCAGAGCAAACCACTTGATGAGTCGCCTTTGACCTTGTACGGATCTATAAAGTCAGGAAACTGGTGACGCTTTCTCAGCTGTACTCCATTATAGGTTTCACCGTATTGTTCGTTGCTTTCTCTCCCCACTGTATATGACACTCCAGCTTTGGCCATCAGGTCCCCTTCATAAGAAGCATCAATAAAGACCCGCGCTGATAACGCTTTAAGCTCCTGCGCATTCACATTATTCTCCAGGATAATCTCTTTGATTTCCGCTCCCTCCATATTCACCGAGGAAAGTCTATGCCCTGCTAGAATAGGGATTTGAGCTTCCTTTATGTAGTCCTGAAACACCTCACCAGCAACATGTGGCTCAAATATCCAGCGTTCAAACGTGCCGTATTTCGCACCTATTCTTCTATAAAAATCTTTAGCCAGTCCTGTAATGGCATATTTATTTCCAATATCGGTATATCCAAGACCTCCGGTTGTCAAGCCACCAAGATGGTTATCTGGAGAAACCAGTAACACTTCGAGCCCCTTCATCTTAGCGGTGTACGCAGCTATGATACCAGATGAAGTACTCCCGTAAACAATCAAATCATAAGTACCTATTCCTTCATTGGAGGTATTGCATCCATTAATGATTGACCCAAAAAGGATGAGAAATGCGAATATTTTAATTTTCATTGGATGATAAGTTTAGCTGATTTCAAATCTTCATTGGCAGAAGAACTTCCGGTGGACACCAAAAACTCTCCAGCTTCTATCATTCTTTTCATGTCCAGGTTATAAAAAGCGAAAGCCTCTTCGTCCAACTCAAAGGTCACTTTCCTGGTCTCTCCGGGAGCCAGACTGATTCGTTCGAATGCCTTGAGTTCTTTCATAGGTCGGGTAACCGAGCTATAGAGATCACTTATATACACCTGCACCACTTCCTCTCCCTCCAAACTACTTGTATTGGTCACTTCAACGCTGACCTTCACCACATCACCAGCCGCTATTTCGGCTTTTGACAGCACTGGATCACCATACGTAAACTTGCTGTAACTCAGACCATAACCAAAAGGGTATAGGGCTCCAGTTTTGGACCACTTGTATTTTTTGACATAATGTGCACGCTTGTGATTGTAATAAGAGGGTACCTGCCCCACATTGCGCGGAATGGTGATGGGAAGTTTCCCTGAGGGATTTACCTGTCCGAAAATAACCTCAGCAATGGCCTGCCCACCGGCACTTCCCGGCTCCCAGGCCTCTATTACGGCTGGTACGTTTTCCGCAATCCACTCCACACCGAGCGGTCGCCCGTTTACCAAAACAACCACCAGAGGCTTGCCTGTCTTATGTAGTGCTTCTACCAGCTGCTGCTGCTTGCCGACCAAATCCAGGTTGTCCCGGGCAACATTCTCACCATTGGTCTTAAGCTTACTTTCATACCTCAGAGAATTGCTGCCTACCACCACCACGATCACGTCATGGTTTTTGCTCCTGCTTACAGCCTCTGCGATGTGCTGGTCGGTGATCTCAATCACCTGCTTACCCATGTTGTAGTAGTTCAGGTCTATACCTTGTGGTTTGACCAATTCAAAGCCCTCATGCACTGTGGTGATGTTGTCTTCTGGTTGCTCAAAGCTCCAGTCTCCCATCAAGGTGTGGTTGCCGGCATTGGGGCCAGTGATGAAGATGCTCTTCACTTTATCTGTAGATAAAGGCAAAACATTCTCATTTTTCAACAGGACAATAGATTTGCGAGCCGCCTCCAGCGCCATAGAGGTGTGCGCCGAGGTGTGAATGGATTCACTAATCTTGTCTTCATTGACAAAAGGGTCTTCAAAAAGGCCCAACCTGAATTTTGCCTCGAGAATTTTGCGTACCGACTGATCGATACGTTCTTCCTTTAGTCGGCCCTCGTTGACCAGTTCCATTACCGGCTCCAGAAAATCGGGGCCATGCATGTGCATGTCCATGCCCGCATCCACGGTAAGGTAGCAGGCCTCTTTCTGAGAATCCACCACGCGATGTACTGTTTTGAGTCGCTCTATGTCCATCCAGTCACTCACCACGAATCCATCAAATCCCATTTCACCTCGGAGAATATCAGTCAGCAAGTACTTGCTGCCATGGCAAGGGTCGCCATTGATGTCGTTGTGTGCGGCCATGGCTGTGAAAGCACCCGCATCGATGGTTTTTTGATAAGGGGGGAAGTAAATCTCACGAAGGGTCCGCTCACTCACATCCATTGGTGAAGCATTCAAGCCATTCACAGGTTCGCTTCCCGCCACAAAATGCTTGATACAGGCCAGCACATTGTCCGGTGAACTGAAATCTTCTCCCTGAAGCCCCTCCACCATGGCAACACCCATAGCACCCACCAGATAAGGATCTTCTCCAAAAGTTTCGCCCACTCTACCCCACCTGGGATCACGAGCCACATCCACATTGGGAGAAAAAGCCCAATGTGATCCCGTGGCACGCATTTCTTTAGCAGTCTGCTGCGCCACTCTCTTGATGAGATCAGTATCCCAGGTGGATGCCAAACTTAGTGGTGTGGGGTAAACAGTTGCTCCTTCATATAGTGCGTTTCCATGTATAGCATCTATGCCGATAAGCAATGGGATCTTCAGCCGGGTTTGCTGGGCAGCTTTTTGTAACTCGTTGGCTTCTTTGGCTGACAGTACATGTAAGAACGAACCAATTTTGCCCGCCTTAATCAAGTCATAGAGATCCTTGCCACTCAAACCGGGATAAAATGCGTTGGCGTCATCGGCCATTAGGTCGATCGGAGTGTTGAGAGCAGCAGACTTCTTTAGATGAAACAAACCAACATACTGACTCATTTGACCCACCTTTTCCTCCAAAGTCATTTTGGACAACAGGTCTTCTACCCGGTGTGCCACTGAAGCATCTGGATCTAAATAGTCCTTCTTTTGGTGTCCTTCCACGTGCTGGCAACTATTCAATGAATAAATTGCGACTAACGAAATTAAGAGACAACTCACTAATCCTTTATTATAATATAGTCTCATCTTATAAGCTTATTTTTCTACTTTGAATGGAATCGAAGCAAACGCTACATTTTCATGGCTGTCATGCACGAATGCATACAATCTGTACTCACCTTCACCGGGCATGCTAAACTTCACTGATTTCTGATCGTTGGATGTAAATAGCCCCTCTAAACCAGGCAAAGAGCCTTCGAAACGCTGATCTTTGGAAATCACCAGCCCTTCCCGCACTATCTGCCATTCGTAGGTCAACTGATCAGCCTCCAAATCAACTGCTTTGATACTGGCGTAATTTTCATCTCCCACTTTGAGCACAAGGTCATCGAATGCGGTTTTCCCGTTTAGCGTCAGGCTTTCAGATGATTCAATGCGGGGTGCCCGGTTGGCCGGATATCCTCCTTTCCATGAGTAGTACATTGATTGTGCAGCCGCCAGTGGTTTCTTCTTGGTGGTGAACAAACCATACCAGGTAGCTACCGCTCCATGGGTCTGATACCCCCACAGGAAGGTATAAGAGCCGATACACCCTTTGTTGATATTTGCGGCGATGTGCTGTGAATAAACATCCGTATAGACCTGAGCTTTCTCTGTGCTGGTCAGCTCATAAATGCCGCCCCAGGGTGTCATGGGTACGTTACCCCAGGTACCGTTTGGGCCCCATTCGGTAATCATATAGGGCTTGGTCCAACCTGCTCCGGCTATTTTGCCCTGAGCCAAACCAATGGCATTGTAGGTATTCACACTCAAGATATCCAAAGAGGGTGCGCGCAGCGCGATTTCTTCAATGTCAGTAGGATCAGCCCCAGCAAGCACCGTGGTAGTCAGGTGGTTGGTATCGAGCTCATGAATCATGTCCGAAACCTCACCGATAAAATCCCACACCTTATAGTTTGTGTATCTGGAATCTACTTCATTCCCTATCCCCCAGATCATTACCGCCGGATGATCTTTGAATTGTAACACTTCTTGCCTGATGCGCTCCTTTTGCTTGGCTACCTCTTCCTCATTGTCATAGTCAAAGCCGTCGGTTTCCCTGTTGACCCATATGCCGAGACAAACAGTGAGCTTGTACTCCAGCGCACTATCAAGTACGATCTGGGTGTCTTCGTTGACCCCATAGGTACGGATAGAATTGCCACCATATGCTGGTACCAAATCCAGGAAGTTGTTATAGGCAACCCCTTTGATAAAATAGGGTTGACCGTTTCGGTAGAGCCGGGGTATCTCACCTTCGTAGATGATTTCGGCCTTTACAGGACCATCTGTGGGATAATCTTCTGAAACCTGATTCTGACCCTCATCTTCCTTGTCGATGGATTCTTCCTGACAGGCATAGAATATTGGTGACATGGCGATTGAAAAAACAATCCATAAAAGTGATCTTGACGTTTGATTCATACCTGTTTCTTAAGTTTTACTCTACAATAAATGGAATCACAGCATTGGCTACCTTGCCGAAATTGTCCTTCACAAAAACATACAATCGGTACTGGCCGGTATTAATGGCTTTAATTTCAGCATTGCTGCCATTATCGGCAACCACCCAGCCAGCAAGACCCGGAGGACGATTGCCCTGTGGTGCTCCCTCCTGTACGACTACCCACTGATAGGTAAGAGGATCTGTATCTTCGGCATTGACCACTGTCTGATAAGTTTTGTTTAGTTCGAGCGTGATCCCATCGAACGCCTGTTTCCCATTCAGCAGAAATTCAGTGCGATCGGAAATAACGGGAGCCCTATGGTTCGGATAGACGCCCGTCCATCCATATTGCAGGACATCTACTGCACCGTATGTATAACCCTCCTCATTAAAAAAAGCATGCCAATTGCGTCTACTGCCTGATTGATGAGAGGCCTGATCACCCCATAAAAAAGCAAATGACCCCATGCAGCCATAAGCAATGTTAGGCAGCACATCATTACTGTAAATCTCGTCAATGAACTGAGCCTTTTCGGTAGATGTGGGCTCGACTAATGCACCCCAGGACAGAGCCGGAGATTCAGGGAATCCTTGAGGAAGAGCCCTATTTCCAAATTCACTCAGTATGAAGCCAATATCCCATCCAGCCTCTTCGAGGTGCGGTACTACCAAACGAGATTGTGGATACTTGGCATTACTGGAAAAGAAATCAAGATCCGGTGCCCATTTTTGCATATCAAGCAGCTTTTCTACACTGGAATTGATAATGGCTATAGTGGTGGGGTGATCCGGGTCTTCACGATGTATCATTTCGCTCACTTGATTTACAGCCTCCCACATCGCCTGTTTGTTTACATTGCTATCGTAATGTCCGTCCAGCTCATTTCCAAGAACCCAAAAAAGCAATGCCGGATGATCCTTATATTCACGTACTTGCCGGGTAAGGATATCCAACTGCTCCTGAACCTGAACAGAATCAGTATAATCAAAACCATACTCGGGCTGCTGAAGCCATAACCCAAACGCTACGGACAGACCAGACTCATGTGCACTATCCATGATGGTCATGGTGGAGTCGTTGATCCCATAGGTTCTGATTGTGTTGCCACCCAATTCCGCTATCCGATCGTAATACTGACCTCCTGCCACTCCTTTGATAAAAAAAGGCGTACCATCCTTATACATCTTCCACGTGCCACTTGCCTTGCTCACCTGAACTTTGGCTGGCCCGAGTTGTAGATCATCAACCTGGCCAGGCTTGTTTACCACCTCTTGCTCACAGGCCATGATCAGAAGGAACCCGATCAATAAACTTGTTGCTTTTAGTGGCTTATACATCAATCTCTTCTTAAGATTTGACCATCTTGAATCAACCTCTCTTCCAGCTGCTCATAAGGAACGTCCTGTACACTTTGTCCATTCTCTATACTCAGCACAGCTGCTGTAGCCGCCGACTGCCCCAATACCATGTAGACCGGCTCCATGCGAATAGATCCAAAAGCCACATGAGAAGCTGACAAACAAACGGGTACCAACAGGTTGTCACATTCTTTTTTCTTAGGACGGATCGACTGGTAGCTAATGGGGTAATTTGGCGTACCCATCCAATAGGTTCCTTCTCTTCTCAGCTGACCTTTTTCATCTACTACTGTAGATACATAGTGGCAGTCGAGCCAATACGTGGCCAGCCCTACTGACTCAGGAGCAATTTCATTTCCGGTGCAATTGTGCTCTGTCATCACATAGTCGCTCATCATTCTGCGGGCTTCCCGTACATAGAGCTGATGAGGGAAATTGCCATTGTCAATGAACTCATCTTTAGCCAGTCCCCAGTTTTGCATTTCCTCACGGATGTTCTCCGGTACTCTGGGGTCATTGCCCAAAAACCAAAGCTTGCCTAGTGCATAATCTTTATGCATTTGAGCAATTTTTTCTCGTGTTTCATAGTCACCCTCTGTATAGTCATAATTGGCGCCTACAAAATCCAAATGATTGGTATCCGTCTTTCTGTTAGGCATTGGAGTAAGGGTAATGAGCTTTTTCCTCAATGGGATGTTGGGATCCAGTTCGAGTTGTCTGGCCTGCACTTCATACCAAAGCGGATTATAATTTTCCGGCTTTTCTATGGGCAACATATTGTTTGGATCGTCAGTAAGGGTAAGACGATAGCAATAAGACTGCATGCGCTTATCAGCACTTCCGGGTTTGATGTCCGGATTGTTCTCAATAAAAGGCAGCAGACCAGAAGATGGGTCTCCTTCTCTCAAATAAGGATCCACAGAAATCTCCCCACTTTCACTCTGCACTCCAATGATGTCATTCATTCGGAACCCATTATAAGTTTCATTAAAATCCTTATTCGAATCTCTTCCATAGGCATATGATACTCCGGCCCTGGCCATCAGGTCTCCCTCATAAGTAGCATCGATAAAGACCTGAGCAGTGTATTCTTCTCCACTCTCCATCTTGATGCGCTCTATGGACTTGCCATTCTTAAACACTCCATTATCCAGATCAAGTCGCTGATTGAAAACTACCTTTACACCTGCTTCCAGTAGCATAGTGCGCATGATATCTTCCGCCACATGAGACTCGTACACCCATTGCATGGACAGTGAATCACGTTTGCCCTGGAATACCCGCTTCACGATGGATTCGAAATACTCCTCTCTATCCTGATTTTTCCAGGCAGCCGGATGAAGATAATACTGATAGATACGCTGATAAAACTCTCTGGAGAGGCCCCCAATAGAAAGGTGGGAGTTGATATCTGTGGCAGTGAGCCCTGATGTGGTGGTACCTCCCACATGATTGGTATTGGAAATGAGTACAACATTTTTGCCCATTCTACCTGCCTGCACGGCGGCCGTTACCCCAGCAGAGGTCTCTCCATATACACAGATGTCATACTGGGCATAAGTACTCAGACTTAAAAAAATCAGGGCTACAAAAATGCTGTTTCTAAATCGGGATGTCTTCAATCGAAACATAACTTGGTTTTCTAATTTCATATAATACTTTGGTAAAAGGGGAGCCAATTGGCTCCCCTCCATTTCTCTTATTGTTGCACTTTATAGTCGAAGGTGATCGAACCTGATGAGCTGGCTACCAGGGTTTTTACCAAAATGAGCACATACTCTTCATTGGTAGTTTTAATGGCGAGAATCTCCCCTTCCTCTGTTTTAGTAATGTTCTCCGCAGAAGGCTCACTGGCCTCAAAGGCTTCCAGAATCAGCTTATCATTCTCTATGGCATAGAAGTCTTCGGATGTCATGAACTCCGCTGACACCCTCCTGATTTCAAGACTGTTTCTTACCGTCCAGTTACCCAACCAGTCGTCACCCCAATTGGTGCTGTTGTAGATAAATTGAGCCGCATTACTGTAAGTAGGAGCGAATAGATTGATACCACTAGAACCACTTCTAAACGTACCCATATCCACATTGGCACTATTGGCCTTTGCCTCCGGAACTGTATAAACTACATTTTCCGATAGGTCTATGAATGGTCCCACTTCAGAATTACCCTGCATTCCCAGTACCACATCCAGGTGTGTGTCTATTGCCAATGGCACACGCTCACCTATCACAAACAAGGTATAGCTTACCTCATCAGACTTAAGCTCGTCATCGGTGGCGCGGAACGTAAAGGTGACGTCCTTACCTCCATCCTCGGACACGAGTACATATTGAAAATGGTATGTATGAGCAAATGGATTTTCGAAAGAGGATACGGTAAGTCCTTCGATCGCATTATCATATAGCAGAGTCTCTATCTTATCCAGCTCATCTTCAGATTTGATTTGAACCTCAAAGTCCAACGTATCGCCCACCTCAAGTGTATCCGGTAAAACTTCTGGAAGTGTAAACTCCATATTTACCGGCTCCAGAACAACCTGCACCGAATAGCTCACGTCATAGGTAAATCCTCTCTTATCATGCGCTACCACCACAAACTCCTGTGTGCTTCCCAGTTCGGCATTAGTCGGCATATAGCTAAACTGATACTGATAATGCTTTGGATCATCAAATGATGTGATTTCAGATCCATCTAAAGTTTGAAAGTCGACTTTAAGCTCCACCTTTTCCAAGCCCGCATCTGCATATACTTCGATAGGGAAGCTTATCACCTTATTAGGGAAGGCCGTCTCAGGGGCTGTAGTGGGTACCTGAACATAAAATTCGGGGTTGCCAATTTCGTCAATTGCCTCTGATTCGCATGCCGCAAGCACACAAAGTGCAAGAACCCATGCTATGATGTATTGAATATTTTTCATGGTTTTCATCTTTTGGGTATCAGTAATCATCATTTTGATCCAGGAGATCGTTCACAAGTCGTTCCTGCTCCGGTATCGGAAACAGTAAGTGTTTGTCCAACACTAAAATGGATGGATCTTGTGCGGTTACAGCTTCTTTTAGTTTCCCCCATCTTAGTAGGTCAAACCTCCGCTGCCCCTCAAAAGCAAACTCACGCCTTCTCTCTACCATGAGGCTATCCAAAAACTGCTCCTTGGACAGACCAGCAGTGAGATCGGCAGGTGACGGCACCTCCAATGGATAACCGAAACCTCTTCTTCGGATCTGATTGAATGCATCGTAAGCCAATGCCGTAGGTCCATTCAGTTCGTTTTCTGCTTCTGCGTACATCAGCAGCACATCAGCATAGCGCAGGATATAGTAGTTATTGCCTCCATCTGAAACATTGGTCGCCTGCGGGTCTTGATATTTGTTTACATAGTATGGAAACTGAATCGAAGAAGGAGCGCCGGGCTCGTATAATACGTTCACACCTCTGCGATTGTCACCAGGCGAATAAATATTGTAGTGATTCTCGGTAACTGGATTATCGCCATATCCTGAAAAACCGCCCTCTTCTGGAGCCCTTACCGAAGCAGGTGGTTTGAAAAATCCCTGATAAGAAGAGCTAACTGAAGCATCCGTGCCTCCGGTACCTACAAACTGAATTTCGAAAATCGACTCTCCAATATTCTCATTGGCGATATCAAAAACCTGCTTATAAGTAGGCCACAGTGTATACTGTCCCATTTCCATCACTGCTTGAGCTGACTCTTTGGCTTTATCATATTCCTTGTTGGTCAGGTAAACTTTGGCCAGCAGTGCCGTAGCCGCACCTTTGGTGGGTCTGCCATAATCATCAGGGCTATACTGGGTGGGCAAACTGCTTTCACTAGCCATCAGATCACTAATGATGAGCTGATAAACAGAGTCGGTAGAAGTGCGCCGTACCTGAAGGCCTTCCAGGGTGGTAGTGGGTTTGGTAACCAGAGGTACCTTGCCAAACAAACGAACCATATTGAAATACATCATGGCTCTCAAGAAATGAGCTTCACCCAAAAACCTGGACTTAACCTCCTCATCTATAGACATATCGGCCACCCGATCCAATACAATATTGGTCCTGTTGATGTTCTTATAATGGTTTTCCCAAAATCGGTATATGAGATCTGACGATGCATCAAATTGGAATTTATCCATCTGCAGTTTGTTGATGTTACTTGTATTGCGGCCGTAGCCCCATTCCGCATCATCAGTCCCCTGTGACTGCACCACTTCCATAAATTGGTTGTATACATCATGCGTCTGCATGGACGCATACATGGCATTCACCGCGGCCTCCGCGTCCTGTTCGGTTTCAAAGAGATTTTCCGCTGTGTTGATACCGTCTGGCTTTATGTCCAGGTCAGAGCATGCGCTCAAAACCATTGCTGTAAGAATCGTATAGAATATTTTTTTCATCGTTTTACTCTATTTAGAATGATAGATTGAAACCTGCTGTAAACACCTTGGTATTAGGATATGCTCCCGAATCAAAGCCCTGACTAATATTGTCAGAACCGTACCTGCTCACCTCTGGATCAAGGCCAGTATAGTCGGTGAATGTGAAGAGGTTTTGGGCGTTGACATATACTCTCATGACACTCACACCCAGCTTGTCCAGCGCACCTGAAGGTATGGTGTAAGCCAGCTGTATATTTTTTACCCGGAGGTAAGATCCGTCTTCTACATACCTGTCGTAAGACACATCAGTTGGCTTGGTTGCCGTGGCTCTGGGCACATCGGTATCTGTATTTTCGGCAGTCCATCTATTCAGCACTGTAGTCCGCTGATTTTGGTTACCCGTCAGGTTCTCCAGTGTGCGAAGATTCAGGTTATACAGGTCGTTGCCGTATACATACTGCAGCAAGACCGACAAGTCAAACCCTTTATAAGAGAATGTGTTGTTAAACCCTCCGAAAAACTGCGGTTGAGCATTTCCTATAATTTGCCGGTCACTTTCATTGATGACTCCATTTTCATCAAAATCCACAAATCTCACATCACCAGGCTTTGCTGAAGGCTGAGCTGAAGCAGCTACCTCCTCAGTGCTTTGGAACAATCCATCAGAAACATAACCGTAGAATGTGCCCAAGCTCTGATTGATCCTCAGGACTGTCGGAGATGAGGCAGGTATGATCTCGTCTTCACCTCCGAGGCTTGTAATCTTATTTTCATTGAAGGTAATGTTGAATCCAGATGTCCACTTAAAGCCCCGATCCAGAATCACTCCATTAGCCGAGAACTCCACACCCTTGTTTTCCACAGCTCCAATATTCTTCATTCCTGAGCTGAAGCCTGAAGTGGTAGGAATAGTCACTCTAAGTAATAGGTCATTGGTCTTTTTGTAGTACGCGTCAGCAACAAACGTGAGTCTATTCTTAAAGAAGCCCATTTCCAGTCCTACATCTGCTTGAGAGGTTCGCTCCCATTTCAGGTTTCTGTTGCCCACTTGAGAGGGAGTGATCCCTGTCACTATCCGGTCTCCAAACACATACTTGGTACCATCCCAAAGGTCCAATGAAGGATAGTTTCCTATGCCATCCTGGTTTCCTGTAATACCATAGCTCGCACGAAATTTAAGATCGGTAAATACATTCAGATCCTGAATGAAACTTTCCTCAATGGCTCTCCATGCAATTGCCGCTGAGGGGAAGTAGCCAAATCTATTGTTGGCACCAAACCTCGACGACCCATCCGCTCTACCTGTAAGTGTTAGTAGATACCGATCCTTAAATCCATAGTTGATTCTGGCTATGTAAGAATGTATTACCCAATTTGCTACCAATGAGCTTGGCAGCTGCGCTGCATCCGGGTTACCCAGCCCCAGGTCGTATGTACCTGTCACATCATTGAGAAAACCTTGCGCTGAAGCTCCCAAAGATTCGTATCTGGACGACTGCTGAGTGAATCCTCCCAGTAGATCCAGGCTGTGCTCACCAAGTGTCTTCTTATAGTTAATGGTGTTCTCATTCAGCCATGTATAAGTCTGCGCTGTGAATACAGATGCATCACCACCTACCTGAGAACCTGAAAACACACTCTGAGGCATGTAGGTGTCGTTTTTATTGAAACTCGCATCCAGTCCCCAGGATGTGCGAGCTGTCAGGCCCTCGATGATCTCCCATGAAGCAAATGCATTTCCTATAGTTCTGAAGGTCTTATTTAAGTTTTGATACCCATCCAGCAATGCAATGGGGTTATTAAACCCAATTCCCTGATTGTTGTATTGGGTGTAGCTCCCATCAGGCTGCTTGATAGGCAGATTTGGAGCAGTCGTGAGCATGGAGAAGATAGAGCCACTGTTAGCCCGGTTGGTTTTTACATAGCTAGCTGTTAAGCTATTCCCTACTTTCAGGTTTTGCTTGACTTCCTTATCCAAATTGAGTCGGAATGAGTATCGCTCCAGATCGGAGGTTTTGATAACCCCTTCCTGATTGAAATAATCAAAAGAAATCAGATAATTGGTACCATTGTCACCTCCTGTAGCTGAGACATTATAGTTGGTCATTGGTGCCAGGTCTCTTAGCATGGCATCCTGCCAGTCTGTAGATACCGGATTCAGACTGGGGTCATATAAAAGGGGACCTCCATCTGCCAGGCTTGCCTCATTGGCCAGCGTCTCAAACTGCTTGGCATTGAGCAAATCGTATCGGTTGGTTTCCTTCTGAAATCCATGATAAGCATTGAAACTTATTCTTCCCTCACCACTTTTGCCACGCTTCGTCGTAATCAACACCACTCCATTACCTCCCCTGGATCCGTATATGGATGTGGCTGAGGCATCTTTGAGCACTTCTATTGATTGGATATCGTTGGGGTTGATGGTATTGAGTGGATTCAGTGAGTTGGCATCCCCCTGCCCAGAAGATATGGGCACTCCATCTACTACGTACAGGGGCTCATTGCTTCCATTTATAGAGTTCCCTCCTCTAATTCGCACAGAAGAGCCTGCTCCAGGCATACCCGAACTCTGTACGAAAAACACACCGGCTGACCTGCCTTGCAATGCCTGATCGACACTACGTAGTGGAAGGTTTTGTATCTCCTCTGTTCTGATTGAAGATATCGCTCCGGTTACATCTTTCTTATCCTGAGTACCATAGCCTACTACCACTACTTCCTCTAATTCAGACATATCTACTTGTAGGGTGACATTCACCTGAGAACGCCCGTTCAGGGAAACTTCTTGAGCGAGAAACCCTATGTAACTAAAAACCAGGACGGCCTCTTCTGATGCGACAGTCAAGGTATAGTTGCCATCTATATCGGTGATGGTACCATTCATAGTGTTCTTTTCCTGGATAGTCACTCCCACGAGTGATCCTTTGTCTTCAGCAGAAATGACCCTGCCTGAAATTCTGGCTTCCTGCGCCAGCACCTGCATGCTACCCAAACAGAGTAGCACCAGAGAAACCCAACATCGTTTTACTATTTTCATATACTTCATTTTAGGTTGATTGATAAAGGCATGCATGAGCACCTAATAGTCCTGTCACAAAGCAAGCAAGGAGTTATCAATTACCTCTTTAAAAAAGGAGCACATTTCTTTGAATAAGTGTCAATCTACATCATTAAAAGTGCTTCAATTTGCCAAATAATCAATTATATAAGCTATTTCGCTTATATTGACCGGTATGATTTCCAACAGTTCGACTTACAAATTCGGCTTAATCCTCTTCCTTATTTTATGCCTTAAAACTGTCTGGGCTCAAGCTGATTTTAATTCTGTCAATATCACCGACAGAGATGGGCTACCTCAGAACAAAATCAAAAGTATTGTAAAGGATTCGCTCGGTTATGTATGGATCGGCACACAAAATGGTATTGCTCAGTACAATGGATATAGATTCAAAACCTACGCTGCTCTAAATGGTATCGAGATCACCTCTATTTTTCTGTCAGATCAAAACGACATTTGGGTGGGGACACACCAGGGTTTATTCTTGTTGGACAGAACTCATGATGTTTTTGACAAAGTATCACTGGGTGATATCAGACATCTTACTGCATCGGGGGATGAGATATACTTTATCACGCCAGACAAAATGTACAATTTTCGGAATGGTAAAGTTTCTGCAATTGAGTTAGATGAAGAATCCTATCTACGGCAGGTCGTGCTTCAGAACAACAAGCTGTACCTCGGGCAAGGCAAGAACCACGGGCTCGTCATAGGAGAGATCATAAAAGGACGCCTTGTCATCAAACAACACCTCCTGGACTCCAAGGTAATTACTTGCCTAAAGACCATCAACGATCAGGTATGGGCTGGCACATCAGATGGTCAACTCTACCATCTGACAGCTGATACCGCTATGCCAGTAGTACTTCAAAATAACCACCCTGTTAAAGATATAGTGCTCCACAATAATCAGCTATGGGTGGGCACTGATGGAAATGGTGTGTTCATTATAGATGATAGGAAGCAAATATTGGCTCACCGCACCCACAATCAAGGTGAAAAAAACCTCATAGGCAGTAATAACATACAAAGCATATTGTCAATAGATAAGGGAAGCATCTGGATAGGAACATATGATGCCGGGGTTTATGCCCTATCCTCCAATCAGCTACAGTTTCAAAAGCTTCAGGATCTTTATTCAACGGATTTAGTAAATCTTTCAGAAAGTGCCACAGCCTTTTATCAGGATCACTCCGGTAATTTACTATTGGGAACTCCAGCTGGATTTGTGAAAATAGACCCATCCAGTGGCCAAAGTATGGAGATAGGGTTTGACCAATGTCAAAAACTAATGAGTGGCTCCAAGGTATTATCCATTCTGGAGACCCATGATGAACACCTCCTAATAGGTACCTACGACGGTGGAATGGGATATTTCACCAAAAACCTTGAGCACATTAAAACCTTCTACCCGTTCGGTATAGAAGGACAGGAACAAAACATTAGTTTTCTGTATAACCTACCAGACCATCGGGTACTGGTAAACTCCATGTATAAAGGAATGGTGGCAATGGATTTGCAGACAGGGTCCGCAACGCCCATCGCTCTCAAGGAAAGTGGAGAAAAAGTGTTCAAATTTCAATCCCAGGCACTTCGGAAGTTTAATGACGAACTCTACGCTTATGTATTTGGAAAGTCATTATACCGGATAAACACCGCCGAAGCAACACTCGAGCTTGTGCTGACTCCTCCTTTACCCATCAATGATTTTTACCTGAACAGCGATGGGACATTCTGGCTGGCCACACGCGGCGAGGGCTTAATACTCACTTCCTCCGACGGAGAAATAATAAGACAAATAGATATAGAAGGAGGACTTCCGTCCAACTTTCTACTAAGAGTAGAAAAAGAACATACAAATCATCTGTGGATCAGTAGCATCTCCGGGCTTTCCAAAATAGATACCAGCGGTGAGGTAACTACCTTTGACCATAGGCACGGACTCCCTTCCAGAGAGTTTACCCCATTTACTTCCACCGTACTACAGGACAACAACCTCCTCTTTGGTACAGTGAAGGGGTTCGTGCTAACCCTTACAAACACACACCCCCAGGGATCACCTCCACCAAAAACCATTATCTCAGATATTACCTTTCAAAATCAAAGCATTAAAACCCTGGGAGATGAACTACTGACAAGTCCTGTTGAATCATTGGTTAACCTGGAACTACCCTTTCACAGGAATTCATTTACGATTCACTTCTTTAATGATGACTATTCTTTTCCAAAGTTCAATAAGTTCAAATACAGAATGCTCGGGCTTGAGAAAGATTGGATTGACCTGGAAGAAAACACACAAACCACCTACACTAATCTATCCCCCGGCAGCTATCAGTTTCAGGTAAGCTCATCCAACAAATACGGCACGCAAAATGACCAGCCAACTACATTAAAGATATTCATCTCGCCTCCCTGGTACATGTCATGGTGGGCATATCTGGTTTACCTTTTTGTAGGGATTGGCCTGGGCTATATCATTTATAGAATTATGCTCTACCGTACACACATGCTAAAGGAACTGGAGTTTTCTGAATACAAGATTCAAACCATACGAGACCTCAATGAAAAGAAACTGCAGTTTTTCACCAACATCACCCATGACTTCAAAACGCCTCTTACCCTGATATCAGCCCCACTCGAAGAACTACTACAGGATCAAACGATTGGTGATCGGGGAAAAAACAACCTGGGGTTGATCAAGAGGAATTCAGATCGTTTGTATCACCTCATTATTGACCTCCTTGATTTCAGAAAGATCAACAACCCTGACACGCTTCAACTCGAGGTTTCAGAAACGGACATGGTGCGGTTCTTACAAGATTTGTATGCACCCTTCCACAGTGCATGTGTACAGCAGGGAATCCTATTGACACTCGACAACCAGTGCTTAACACCCGTTTTCATAGACACCGAAAAAGTCAAGCGCATCCTCTGGAATGTCCTGTCAAACGCCCTTAAATTCACCCCAAGAAACGGAAAGATCAATATTAACTGTAGCCTTGATGGAGACAAAATGCTACTTGGCATTACAGATACAGGTAAAGGCATGACCGAAGATGAAGTCAAATTATTATTTAATCGCTATTACCAGACAGGTCATGAAGTGGAAAACAAGGAATTTGGCACCGGGTTAGGCATGGCTATCGTCAAAGGCTTAATCAATAGCCATCGGGGAACGATCAATGTAGTCTCTCAACCAGGAACCGGCTCCGAATTCCACATTGAATTGCCATGGAAGAAAGAATCCTACTCCCCCACAGAACTAAACACCAAGCCTAAAGGAAATTACAGGTATCTGCCTCCAATATTAAATAGCCGTCAGCCGGTACAAACAAATGCGTCTGGTCGGTACAATTTACCCACTGTGCTGATCTGCGAGGACAATCCCGAGCTCAACGAATTTCTGGTGCAAATATTTGAGCAAGACTACAAGGTCATAAAGTGCTATGATGGAGAGGAAGGATTGAGTCTCGCGCTAAAAAAGACACCTGACCTCATCATTAGTGATGTAATGATGCCGAAAATGGATGGTTATGAGTTTTGTAAAAAAATTAAGTCGAACATAGACACCTCTCATACCCCAGTCATACTATTAACCGCTAACAGTTCATTGGACAAGCAAATAAAAGGCATGAGCTATGGGGCAGATATATACATCACCAAACCCTTCAAAACCGAATTTCTTCTGGCATCGGCGGTTTCCATTTTAGAGAATCGACAGAAACTTCGTGAGAAGTTTCGGGGTCTGCAAAAAATCAATGAACCAGAAGAAACCATCACCAGGTACGATCAGGAGTTCATGAACAAACTGAGAGATTTTATCACAGCGAACCTGACGAACCCTGATTTGTCAATCGAACTACTGGCCGAGGTGATGAATTGCAGCAAATCCAGCCTGATCAGAAAGGTGAAAGCACTCACCGGAATCACACCGATGACATTTCTGAGAACCTACAGACTCAATACTGCCTACGAACTCCTCACTAAAGAGCATCTTTCGGTCAGTGAAGTCTCCTACAAAACAGGATTTTCTGATCCTAACTACTTCGCCACAAGCTTCAAAAAACACTTCGGCAAGAATCCCTCTCAGGTCAGTTGAAAACTGAAAAGACTATCTGAAAAAAGGCACTCCTTTTTTGAAAAGAAGAGCCCCGTTCCTTCGATCATTTATTGAAGAAAATGGTGAACTCCTCTCAAATTTATCGGGAATGCTCTGCCACGAAAAAATAGCAAGTCGTATAGCCTCCGCTTAACTTTCCTGTGATTTTAGTTATATTCATCTGACAGATTTGGCATGGCCAATCCAGTGATGAGTTCAAAATAAATAACAATCAGCCTGTCATGTTTTTTCAATCGTTTGAATTAACCACACAGCCTCAACCCCAACCCCAAATGCGCCCAACTCATTTGCCTCAAGTTTTCCTGGTCTCGCTGGTATTTTTACTCTTCACCATCCGAGCAGATGCGCAAACGGATAGGAAATATCAACTTCAGGTAATCTCGCAGCCCGCCAATACCCCGGCCAATGCGGAACTATATGCTGCCGGAAACTTCAACAACTGGATAGCCGGAGACAGGATGTATCAACTACACCCCAATTCGGAAGGTGTTTATACCCTACAAATTTCCACGCCTCTGGATACGCTGATATACAAGTATACCCGCGGCACATGGCCATCTGTAGAGGGGGATGACTTTGGTCAAATCAAAAAAAACAGGCAGCTGCTACACACCGGAAACGCCATCACCTCTGTGGAGGATGAAATAAAAACCTGGGAAGACCTGGATAGCAGCGACACTTACACTTTTGTGATCGAATCCCTACCGGAAAATACACCCATAGACGCTACCATCTACCTCACCGGCAACTTCAACCGATGGGAGCCCGGCAACCCTGATTATAAATTCAGCAAACTCGAAGACAATACCTACACGTATACCCTCAAGGGTGCTCCGGATCACTTAGAATATAAATTTACCCGAGGCACCTGGGAGACCGTGGAAGGAGGTAGCGACGGCCGAGCCATTGGCAACAGACAATACCGCAGAACCGAAGGTGGACCAGTGATGCTCTATGCCACCATCAAAACCTGGGAAGATTTCTCAGGATCAAAGGTGAATTATTATGATTTCATCCTCATCATTGCTTCGGTAATCGCCTTCCTGCTGCTGGTTGCCTTCAACTGGATGGTCAATGCCAATGTGCAAGCCAACAGGTTCCTTTCGTTGGCCCTGGCCCTGTTCATTATCGCTTCTGCAGCCAGGATTCTCATGAACTATCGCCAAATGTTTCACTGGGAGCCCCGGCTCGTTTTGCTGCCAGACATGGTCTATTTTACCATTGCTCCCCTCCTGTATTTTTACTTTCAGTCGCTTCTGGCCGTGAGGCCACGCATCTCCATGAGCAAGTGGATCAGTTTCATTCCGGCCGGTATTCTCATGCTTACCTATATTCCGCTTTTCGTCCTGGATCGGGAGACCTTCATAGATAAAATGGTCAATCGGGAATTTCACTGGTTGTTTGCTCTGACTGCAGGTATCGGCCTGATTTATAACTTCATCTACTGGCTCAGAAGTCTGCGTGTTCTCAAGATTTACACGGAGAAAATGGATAACACACAGTCGTTCGATCAAAGTCATTATTACCTCAACAGCCTACTTACCCTCTACAGCATCTGCCTCTTCACCTGGCTGGCCACATACCTCATCGGTGGAGCTGGCTTGTTCGGAGAGATGGACACCATCAGGATTACCGATACCACTTCAGACCTCACCTGGATCCTTTTCGCAGGCACCCCTTTTTTGGTGGCCTACTTTGCACTCAGCCAGCCAGAGCTCTTCAGGATCTCCGAAACCTCAGAAAAATATCGTTTTTCCAGTCTGAGTGATGAGTCTGTAAACAACCTGAAAGAACAGCTTCACCAGCTCATGCTCAATGAGAAACCCTTTCTCAATCCCAAGCTTACCCTTCTGGAGTTGGCAGAAATGATAGAGACCAACACCCATGCACTCTCGCGGGTGATCAATGAAGGATTCGACCGAAATTTTTATGACTTTGTCAATTTCTACCGGGTGGAGGAATTTAAGCGGCTGGTGAATCAGGCAGACCATAAAAACCTCACCTTTCTGGCGATTGCCTATGAGGTAGGCTTCAGTTCCAAAACCACCTTCAACCGGGCTTTTAAAAAGCTGGAAGGACATACTCCCCGCGAGTACCACAAGCAAATGATCCATGAAGGAACTACCGAGGAAATGAAATGGGTTTGAGGTAGTTTCAATAAAACACATGATAGATTTTCAATATATTAATAAAAGGCTCTCATAACCCTACCGTATTCCCAATCTCATAATTCACCAATAAAGTACCACCAAACACTTTTAAGATGGTGGTACTTTATGAATCCCTCAGATTTTTCATTGGATAAATGGCTTATTCCTTATCAAATCCAATCAACTGTATACTAGCTGGTTAGAGAAATGAACCAAGTGCTAAAACATGAAATGATACTTTCACCAAAGGACTGATAGCGCCCAAGTGATAACATGTGCCGATTGGGAAATGTGGTGTGGGTAAGCTTGTGTTGTACCGTGAGGAAACTCATGGGCTCAAAAGTTATTCTCAACCAAACCAACAACCTATGTACACTTTGCGAAAAGCAACCCTTGCTTTGATCATTCTGATGAGTTGCCTGTCTACTCATCTCTCTTTCGGACAGGTGGATTTCCGGGAGGAAACGATCTATTTCCTCCTTACCTCCAGATTTTTTGACGGAGATCCATCCAACAATGCACCCAATGAGTGGAGTTCATATGACCCTGACCCCAATGTGCGTCCTTCCATTACCGATCCTCAGGACGTTACCTGGCGGGGTGATTTCAAAGGGCTCATCCAAAAACTCGATTACATTCAGGACCTGGGCTTCACTGCCATCTGGATCACGCCCATCGTCCACAACAGGAGCCCGCTGGACTATCACGGGTACCACGCATGGGACTTCACCCGGGTAGACCCCAGACTGGAGTCACCAGGCGCCACCTTTCAGGATCTGATCAATGAAGTACATGCCCGAGGCATGAAGATCGTCCTCGACATTGTGACCAACCATGCGGGCAGATTTGGAATCAAAGGTCAGGCCGAAATCAAATACAACACCGACCCCAACCAGCCATGGGGGCAGAACTCCAATGGCAATACGCTCCAGCCCAACCCCAACTGGGAGTACGATGGTATCACTCCCAATCCGGACGACGGTAAGATCTGGAGCCGGGCCAACATCCCTACCATGCCCGCACCTTACAATCAAAACCTGCAAAACTATAACTGGCCGAGCACCCAATCCTACGTAGACACTTCAGATCCCAACTGGTACCATCACTCCGGAAACGGATTCGCACAAGGCTGGGATGATACGGAGAACCTGTACAACCGGGCATTGGCGGGAGACACCCCCGACCTGAATACCGGAAGCTCTGTGGTCCAAAACTACCTGATCGCCGCCTACACCACCTTCATCAATATGGGGGTGGATGCCTTCCGCTGGGACACCATGAAACACATGAGCAAAGACGATGTGCTCGCTTTCAAAGATGCTTTTCATGCAGTGAATCCAGACCTTTTCATTTTCGGAGAGGTAGCTCAGAAAAGACATGAACTCCATAATGTGGAAGAAATCAACCCACACTGGTACACCTGGAGAGGTGCTGTAGGCGCTTCTCAAAACTCGGATATCGCTGTGTTGGATTTCTATGCGGAGGCCACCTTCCATGGTGTATTCGAGTCAGGAGAAAGCTTTGCCAATGTGCAGGCCGCGGCCCGATACGATCACTTGTACAGCGACCCATCTACCCTGCTCACCTGGCTGGACAACCATGACTTTGGCCCAAATAACGACTGGAACCGAAGATATGGTGGCAGTGCCGAGAACCTCGCCGCCTGTATGAACTTTATGTTTACCTGGCGAGGGATTCCGGTGGTGTATTACGGCACAGAAATCCAGTTTAAAAAAGGAGAATACGCAGACATCCACGATGCCACAGGTATAGAAAAATCGATTGACGAAACGGGCCGCGCATACTATGGAGCCGAATTTGCCAACGCACCCAACCACATTATCTATCAGCACATCAAAAAACTGAATGCCATGCGCAGGGCGATTCCGGCCTTGCAGAAGGGCGCCTGGAGGTGGGATGGAAATGCAGGAGGAAATGGTGTGGGTTATGTAAGAACCCATGGTAGCAGTGAAGTAGCCGTAGGACTGGCTAAGGATGGCTCCGCCACTTTCAACTTCTCCGGCCTTACCAATGGTATCTATCGGGATGCGGTCACCGGCAACGAACAGAACGTTTCGAATGGATCATTGAGCTTCACTGTACAGTCAGGGTCGGCGGGTATCTATGTACTCAACGGACCAGGAATGATCGGCGAAAACGGCGTAGGTTTCTTCCAGGCAGGCTCAGGGCCCAGCCAGCCTGTGGTGAGTGCTAACCCTTCCGGAGGTGTATATAGCAACCCCGTGCAAGTCACGCTTTCAGCAAGCTCACAGCATGCGCCAAATACCATTTACTATACCTTAGATGGCTCTACGCCTTCTACTTCCAGTGCAGTATACAGTGGCGCACTCACCATCAGCTCCACCTCCACACTGAAGGCCATGGCAGTGGACAATCAGGGTGGACAATCAACCGTGCTTTCGCACACTTATACCATTGGGGCAGTAGAAGGAATCACGGTCTACTTTCAGAAACCTTCCGGATGGTCTACCGCCAACATCCACTATTGGAACCTATCACCTTCCGGTGCCGGCAGCACATGGCCTGGCCCGACCATGACCTCAGAAGGAAATGGATGGTACCGATATGATTTCACCAATGCCAGCAGTGCCAATATAGTATTCAATGACAATGGTGGCGCACAAACCGCAGACCTCTCCCGCTCCTCAGATGGGTGGTATGACATCAATGGAGTATGGAAAGATACGGATCCCCGGGTCACCACCAATCAACCACCGGTAGTCTCCATTTCCCCGCAGGGTGGCACTTTCACGGATGGCGACAATGTGAGTGTGACCCTCTCGGCTACTGACGATTCAGATCCAAACCCGACCATCTACTATACCCTGAATGGTAGTACACCAACCACTGCCTCCAGCGTATACAGCACAGCCCTTTCAGTCTCTGATGACCTTACCATCAAGGCGCTGGCAGTGGACAGTCAGGGTGCCAGCTCCACAGTAGTGAGTGCAGCTTTTACTTTTGAGCCCCCCGCTTCCGGGCTCATCGTGCACTTCAAGCCGAATGGCTACACCAGCCCTGAGGTCTATTTCTGGGGAGCGACTCCCTCCGGCCAGACGACCACCTGGCCTGGAGAAACCATGACAGCAGAGGCCGATGGCTGGTACAGCTATACCATAGGTAATGCTGCCTGTTCCAATTTGATTTTTAGCAACAATGGCGCCAGCCAAACCGCAGATCTCTACCGGTGTGGAGAAGGCTGGTACATGGATGGCACCTGGTATGATGATCTACCGGGCACTTCTGCCGGCTTGACCATTCACTATCAAAAGCCCTCCGGCTGGAGCACTGCCAAAATGCATTACTGGAATGTGACGCCATCCTCCGTGGCTGGTACCACCTGGCCTGGCGCACAAATGACCAACGATGGCAATGGCTGGTGGTCATATACCATAGCGGATGCCACCTGTGCCAGCATCGTCTTCAATGACAATGGAGGCGCACAAACCGGGGACTTGTCCAGGTGCGGAGAGGGCTGGTATGACAATGGCTGGTCAGGCTCTGCCCGAACATCTGAAGGTTTCCCACAAGTGGAAAACGCTGGATTTTCGCTCAGTCAAAACTACCCCAACCCCTTTACCGACTTTACCACCATAGAAATGAGCCTGGATAAGACCCAAAATGTCCGACTCTCGGTATATGCCATGGATGGTAAAGAAGTGATGACCATTGTAGATCACGAACTCACCAGCGGCAAACATCGGTTTATCCTGAACGCAGATCAATTTGAGCCTGGAATCTACTTCTACAAAATCATCAGCAGTGAGGGCGCTTTGATCAAAAGAATGCTCGTGAAGTAAAGAAGAAATAACTGGTTAAGTGAAAAGAGGGTGCCAATAGGCATCCTTTTTTTATTTACGCCCTACCTTTGTCATCAATGGCGGATTTTAAAAAATATTTCATTGTAGCGGGACAACCCGAAGAAGTGTATGCCGCGCTTACCTTCAAACCAACCATAGAACTATGGACAGGATCCCCGGCTATTTTCAAACCTGAGGTGGATTCAGAGTTTTCACTCTGGGATGGAAGCATCCTGGGTAAAAATCTGGAGTTTGAAGAGGGCAAAATGATCCGTCAGCAGTGGTACTTTGGGGAGCAGGACACGCCCTCTATTGTGACGCTGAAATTTCACCCTCACAAAAAGGGCACTTCCATAGAGGTCAATCACACCAACATCCCCGATCAGGACTATGATGACATAGTGGATGGATGGCATGAAGTGTATATGAAAGAACTCACCGAGTTTTACCAGGAGTAACAACAATCAATTGAATTCATCTTGTCAACAACTCAACCCCAAATGAAAACTCATTCGATTTCGATCACAAAAATATCGATACCATCCATCATCACGATCTGTTTGATCTGACCATTAACTAATCTCGTTTCCTGTCAGAAAAAATAGGATACGATTATGGCCACCTGAGTAGTTTATTTCCACAGTGACTATCTGGCTTCCAACAGGCGCCTGGCCACTCCCCCGAAGGTAATCTTCACTGGTTTGATTAATCCATCAGCGTCAAACTCTATTTTATCTATACAGGTCACCCGGTGATTGTGGTGAGTTTCTGAAAGTGGTCGGCGATGATAAACTATGTACCATTCATCCTGGCCCGGAATTTTGATCAGTGAATGATGGCCCGCTCCAGTAGCTATCTCTGGATCTTGCTCCAATACCACTCCTATTCGCTTAAAGGGCCCAAACGGTGAGTCGGCCATCGCGTAAGCTACCTTGTAGTTGGGGCCACCCCAGCCTCCTTCAGACCACATAAAGTAGTACTTACCTCCCCTGATAAACATAAATGGCCCCTCTACATACCCCTCAGGGGTTATCTCTTTAAAAATACTTCCATCCGCATACGGCTCAAAACCTCTAAAATCATTCTGGAGCTTCACAATATTGCAATGCCTCCATCCACCGTAAATCATATAATACTGACCATCTATATCCTGGAAAACAAATTGATCGATCGGTTGGGCTCCATTGACAATTTTTCCCAGAAGAGGCACTCCCAAATAGTCCTTATAGGGGCCCTCGGGGTTATCCGCTACCGCCACTCCAATACCGCCTGGTTCATCATTGTTCTGAATATCATTAGCGGCAAAAAAGAGAAAATATTGCCCACCCTTCTCTATGATCGAAGGCGCCCATATCGCACTGTCGGCCCAGGCAATGGCTGCGGTATCAATGATCCGTTCGTGTTTCTGCCAGGCAATCAAATCCGGAGAAGAAAAGGCATCCATAAATACCTGCCGGTCATACGCATCCGAATAGGTAGGGAAAATCCAATACAGGTCATCAAATACGATGCCCTCGGGATCAGCGTACCATCCTTCAAAAAGGGGGTTTCCGGACTGAGCAACCAGCTGGCCCATGGTGAAAAATGCGATCAAAAAGGTCAATTGTATTTTTTGCATCGGGTTATTGATTAGGCTTTGAGGTCATATAAAAAGTCAGCTTACCACCTTCCATCATTTGTTCGTGAGTGATGTATTGCACTCCAAGAGGTTTGCCGTTGAGTTCTACTTTCTTCACAAAAACATTACGATCACTTTGATGCTTGGCTTCTATAAAAAAATCCCTGCCGTTTTCTAGGTGAATAGTAGCCGAATGCACAGCGGGACTCCCCAGCATATACTGATCCGAACCTGGTGCCACAGGATAGAAACCCATAGAGCTGAACAAATACCAGGCGCTCATCTGCCCAAAATCATCATTCCCTCCCAGCCCATTAGCTGCTGGCTGATACATAGCCTTCAAAATCATTCGAATCTTATCCTGTGTTTTCCAGGGCTCATCAGTCCAGTTATACAGATATGCCACGTGGTGAGATGGCTCATTCCCGTGTACATAGTTACCAATGATCCCATCTCTGGAAATGTCTTCAGTATGTTCAAAATACCGATCAGGCAGCTCCATTGAAAACAGTGAATCCAAATGAGTAGTAAATCTTGCCTTACCTCCCATCATTTCTATCATCGCCTTTGGATCATGTGGCACATAAAGGCTGTAGTTCCAGGAATTCCCTTCTATAAACCCCTGCCAGTGTGTATCCAGCGGATCAAATTTTTCCACCCATTCACCACTGGCCAGCTTCGGTCTCATAAACCCTGCCTTCTCATCAAAGACATTTTGATAACTTTCAGAACGCCTGATAAACTCCTGATAGAGATCTTTCTTCCCGAGCTTTTTAGCCATCTGCGCTATGCACCAATCATCGTAAGCATACTCAAGGGTTTTGGAGACGGATGCCCTGCTCTTATCTTCCGGCACAAACCCCCGATCAATGTATTCCCCAATGCCATCAAAATATCGGGTATTCGCCGTTTGCACACAAGCCTTCAATGCATGTTCCACATCAAAATCCGCGTTCCCCTTGATCACTGCATCTGCTATCACGGACACACTGTGATAGCCAATCATACACCAGTTTTCATTGGCATAATGTGACCAGATAGGAAGCATATGATGAACACTCTGATCATAGTGCGCCATCATAGACCGGATCATGTCCTGATTTCTAGTCGGCTGTAGTATGTTAAACAATGGATGCAGCGCCCTATAAGTATCCCAGAGTGAAAAGCTCGTGTAGTTAGTATAAGCATCTGCGAGATACACATTCTGATCCAATCCCTTGTATTGCCCGTCTACATCCATATAGACTGTGGGGCCCAGAAAGGCGTGATACATGGCGGTATAGAAACTGGTCAGGTCATCATCATTTCCCAAATCAGCCGTCACTTTGCCCAGCTCATGATTCCAACTGGCCTGCGTCTGTCTTTTGACCTCTTCAAAATCCCATCCGGGTACTTCAGTCTGAAGATTGCGCAATGCACCAGCTGTGCTCACAGGAGAAAGAGCCAGTTTAACCTGTATCTTCTCACCAGCTGCCACATCAAAATCAAAATGCGCCCTGATTTTCTCATTGGCAGCCTCTGGGAAATTCATTTCCTGATCAAACCGTCCCCAAAAACCTCTGTAAGGGTGCTTTTCGTAGCTTTTAAATCCGTAGGACTTTACCGGTTTGCTGAATGCCATGGCAAAATATTCCGTGCGAGTTCTCGCCCAACCATTCGTGGATTTATAGCCCGTGATGAGGGTATCATTTTCCATTCGGATAAAAGCCCAGGTGGTCTTCTCGTCATAATTGTAAATACCATACATCATATCCAGGATAATATGTGCTTCAGCTACTTCCGGAAAAGTATACTGATGCACCCCTACCCTGGTAGTGGCTGTCAACTCTGCGATAACACCATGATCATCTAATTTGACTTTATAATATCCCGCTTCCGCCATCTCATTTTCATGAGAAAAAATTGATCGGTAACCGTTCTCAGGGTGATCAGCCGTACCTGGATTGAGCTGTAGGGTTCCGGTAGTGGGCATAATAAGGAAATCCCCCAAATCTGAATGGCCCGTACCACTGAAGTGGGTATGACTAAACCCCACGATAGTTTTGTCTTCGTACTGATAACCTGCACAATACTTGTAAACATCCCCCGTATACTTGCCATCCACAGCGTACGGTATAGTGTCAGTATCAGGGCTTAGTTGTACCATCCCAAAAGGTGCTGTGGCTCCCGGATAGGTGTGCCCCATTCGCGCGGTTCCAATCATTGGATCCACATATTGCAACAGGTCCTGCGCGTGTACTGAAAGTCCCAAAACCAGGGCAAACCCGGCTGTCATCTGTCTGAACATCTGATTATTTTTGAATGGAGAAGAAATACGTTCGTCTGCTCACAAATTCTGTAAACATCATGATGCAATTCAAATACATTATCCATTAGAAATCAAGTTTTCGACCAGCTCTATTTTGTTCCTTGAATGAGCCATAACTTCACGGTGTTTCCTTCGCCATTGCTGATCTCCTCAAAACCTCCCTTTTCTTGTTCCGGTTTTCCAGTTCCAGGCAGTCTGTATAATGTCTGAAATCTCTTTGTATTTTGGATCCCAGCCCAGCTTTTCCAGTGCTAGCTTGGCATTAGCCACCAGCTCAGTTGCATCCCCGGCCCGCCTTTCTGCCAGCTCATAAGGCACCGGCATCCCTGTCACCTCCTCGGCAGCCTTGATCACCTCCATCACTGAGTAGCCAAACCCGGTGCCCAGGTTGCAAGCCAACGACTCCCCTCCTTTGTTGAGGTATTCCAGGGCTTTGATATGAGCATTTCCCAGGTCATTAACATGAATATAATCCCGCACACAGGTGCCATCCGGCGTGGGGTAATCCGTACCAAACACCTTGATAGCGGCACGATCTCCAGTGATTGCATCCAGGATTAGCGGGATCAGGTGAGTTTCCGGGTTATGGTCTTCTCCTATCAACCCATCTTCTGATGCACCGCTGGCATTGAAATAGCGTAAAAACACGTATTTCAACCCATGGGCAGTCTCATAATCTTTGATCATTTGCTCCAGCAAAAACTTACTCTTTCCATAGGGACTCACAGGGTTTTGTGGGTGTGATTCATCCAACGGAACATACTCCGGATTGCCATAAGTAGCACAGGTGGAAGAAAAGATGAACTTCAGGCACTGATGATCCACCATGGTTTTGAGCAGGGTCAGTGGTCTGGCCACGTTGTTCACATAATACTTGTGAGGATCAGATACCGACTCCCCTACATACGCATAAGCCGCAAAATGCAGTACCGCCGAAAACTGATGTTTCTTAAACAGCTCCTGCAATAATTCCTCGTCCCCAATATCCCCCTGAACCAGCTCTACCGAGTCATTGACAATTGCCTCCTTGTGCCCATACACCAGATTGTCCAGGACCACAATGTGATAATCCAGCCCAGCTAATAACCTCACCGTGTGTGAACCAATGTAACCAGCTCCGCCGGTGACCAATATCGTTTTTGTGTTATCCATTTTTGTAGTGCTTTTCAGAAAGTGATCTTAAGGTTTCGGCCGCTTGCTCAGCGGTAATATCTCGTTGAGGGTTGGCAAACATTTCATAACCCACCATAAATTTCTTCACTGTGGCAGACCTGAGCAGTGGTGGGTAAAAAGAATAGTGAAAGTGCCATCCTTCGTGTGATTGCCCATCGGTAGGCCGCTGCTGCATGCCTGCCGAGTAGGGAAAAGAGCACTTGAAGAGGTTATCATAGCGGATGGTGATTTTTGAAAGTATGTCTGCAAAAGCAACTTCCTCCTCGATGGTCATATCCGTGATCGCCTGAAAATGCCTGGCTGGAATAATCATCGTTTCGTATGGCCAAACGGCCCAAAATGGAATGAGACCAACAAAATGCTCATTCCTGCAAATAATTCGTGAACCATCCTCCAGTTCCTGTTCCAGGTAATCTTCCAGCAAGCTCCGCTTATGTTTTACATAATAGGCCTGCTGTGTCCGGGTTTTCCTGGCAATCTCATTAGGGACCGAGCTCTGTGCCCAGATTTGCCCATGTGGGTGTGGGTTGCTGCAGCCCATGATGGATCCCTTATTTTCAAAAATCTGAACATTCCTGATATAAGAAATCTGCTCCAGCGCTTCAAACTCACGCTTCCAAACTTTCACCACCTCCGTCAGCGACTCTATGGTCATTTCGGGCATGGTGAGTGAGTGATCCGGGGAGAAACAGATCACCTTGCAAAGACCCGTTTCTTCCTGCATGCGCAGTAACCCTTTGGAGGTTTCCATTTGCTCATTTCCCTCCAGTAGCGCTGCAAAGTCATTCTGAAAGACAAAAGTGCTTTCATACATCGGGTTGTGCTGTCCTCCCATGCGCTCGTTGCCAGCACACAGGTAGCAGGATGGATCGTGTGTGGGTCGGCGCGTCTCCTCTACCTCCTCCGTCTTTCCCTGCCAGGGCCGCTTGGTCCGGTGGGGTGATACCAGCACCCATTCATCAGTGAGTGGATTGTATCTTTTATGTGGCTTGTCAAATGCTTTCATATCATACCTTGATTAGAGAAACCCCGTCGGAGATATTAACCTGAATGGGTGTGATCTCTTGATTAAATTGATCCATATACGCCTCATTAAGCGCCTCGATGAAAGCGGCTTCCCGACCCTTTTTGATCAGATTAAGCGTGCATCCACCAAAGCCACCCCCCATCATTCGTGCGCCCAGTATGTCCTCATGTGCATTGGCAAAATCGGCCATAAAGTCTATCTCCGGACAAGTGATCTCATACTCATCCTTCATGGCCTTCTGAGCACTTTTCAGGATTTCCCCTGCTTTTATCAGATCTGATTGCGTCAGTGCTGTGGTGAATTCATTCACCCGGGCGTTTTCCTCGATCACATATTTGCAGCGGCGATAGACTACCTCATCCAGTTGGCTCTGCACCTGATTCAACTGGTCCATGCTCACATCCCGCAATGAACTGATTCCTGAAAATCTCTTCTGAAGGCCTGACACCCCAGCTTCACACTGTTGCCTGCGCACATTATACTCGGAGCTCGCCAGACTGTGCGTCACGTTGGAGTTGCAAAGGAGCAGTGAGTAGTCATTCAGCCCGATGGGAAAATGCCTGTACTCCAGGCTCTGACAATCCAGTAGCAGGGCCTGATCTTTGGCGCCCATCATGCTCGCAAACTGATCCATGATCCCACACTTTACTCCGGCATAATGGTGTTCAGCCATCTGAGACATCTTCACCATATCCACTTTGGGAATACCCAGCTCAAACAGCTCATTGAGCCCGGCACAAGTGCCGCACTCGAGGGCTGCTGAAGACGACATACCCGATCCTCGAGGCACATTCCCACTGAACACCAAATTGAACCCGGCCACTTGGCGGCCCGACTTCTGTATTTCTGCCACCACACCGAGGATATAGTTTTGCCAGGAGTCAGTCGGCAGTGGCTGCATATCTGCCAGGTCAAAATCATATCGATCCTCAAAGTCAAGAGAAATCAAACTGCACCTGTCTGCATTATCTGACTTACCAATGGCAAAAAAAATGGCGTGCTCCACAGCCGCAGGCAGGACAAAACCATTGTTATAATCAGTATGCTCACCAATGAGGTTAATGCGGCCGGGAGCGCGAACCAGCACTGGTTTGGCTCCAAATTGCTCCGCAAAATGACTGCTTACCCTTTGAGATAGATCGTTCATAGAAGAGGTTTAAGTCGGTGTTTAAGAATGAATCTACTGCTCACTCCACCTCACAAATATAATAAACGTTTATTTGACGTTTATTAATTTTTGGGTAAAAAACATTAGAACCATCCCTTGATGGTCATAACATGGCATCAGTAGCTTCTCTAACTATTCAGAAGTCTCTTCGGTCGTTACATAAAAAAACTCCCGGCCAAGCCCGCGCTCAATATTACATAGATAAGGTTCATCTTATACCTGATCAGGCACAGAGAACCCACAAAGAAAATAGCGATTGGAACCACATCTACTTCCAGGCCCATTCCGATCTTCACACAAGCACTGAAGATCATCCCGATGGTGACCGCATAGACCCCTTTCATAGCGGATTTAAATAGTATGGAATCCGAATGGCGCAATATCATCTGTGAACCCGCCACCATCAGAATACCAGAGGGCAAAAACATCGCAGCTGTGGCTACCAAGGCCCCAGTAATCCCCATCACTTTGTAGCCAATAAAAACCGAGCTAATCATGATGGGCCCCGGACTCACCTGTCCAAGAGCAATGCCATCAATAAATTCCGCATTGCTTAACCATCCCAGTGACTCTACCACTACCTCCTGCATCATAGGGATAAACACATACCCGCCACCGAACAGACTCAGACTCATGGCACTGAAAACCGAGATCAGCTGGAGAACCATACTCTTCTCACCAAAGAGCGCTAAAGCCAGTAGCACCCCGGCTACAGCAACCAAGGCCAGAGCCACTACCTGTACATCTTTTCCATTGAATCGTGAGACCGGTATTTCATTCAAATCATTAGAACCCTGAACCTCATGCCGAAAAAATAAGTAGCCTAGAATGGCTCCTCCTGCCACGAGTACAATGATGTTTTTGAAACCGGTAAAGGTCAACAAAGTCGCAATAGAAATCAGTAGTAATAGCACCTGCACCCTGTGTCTGATGTGCGATTTGGTCATTTTAATAGCCACGGATAGGATAATGGCAACGACCGCCGGCATGACTCCTTTAAAGATGGGTTCTACATTGAGGACATCTCCATATTCGAAATAGAGGTAGGTGAGTATGTAAACCAACACGAAAGCAGGTAAAATGATACCGGTAAAGGCAATGAGCATTCCCGCTTTTCCCCTCAGCTTATAACCAACGTATATCACTATATTGACAGCCAAGGGGCCAGGAAAAATAGAAGCTAGTGCCACTGCATCCATAATCACTTCATCTTTCAACACCCGCCTGCGGTCTACCAGCTCATCACGTAAAATGGAAACCAGTGCCATATATCCACCAAACGATATACTCCCCACTTTTAGAACGGAAATCAATAGCTGCCACAGGCTTATTCGTCTTTCTGAGAGTTGGTTCAAAGGAGCTTGGTTAATCAGTTAGAGGGACCGGCTCAAAAGCCAATTTGATCCGTGAGAGGAGTTGCTCCTGTGGCATTCTTTTAGCTCTATCGAGTGGATCCGAGTGCTCCACTGCCCGTTTCTTCAGAAACTCATTCTCCCGATCGAAGTTGATCAAATCAACTTCTGAAAAAGTAACCGCTCTGGCTGTGTCACCATAATGAAGTGGATACCCTAGTCGGTCAAGTGTAGTACCAGCCACTGCCTCAAAAATAAGGACGTCTTCCCTGGGCAACTCCTTTAAGTATTTGCACATATTGCCACGAAGCACAGGTTTGGTGACATTTTGCCACATTTTGCCCGACAAAGCAGTTTCCTGCGAATCTCTTGACAAGAAGTAGTCAAGGGCCTGTGGCTTAAATTGGATCTGCAAAAAGGCACAAATTCTGGAGAGTTGCGCTTCAGGATTGGTGATGAGATCTTCATAAGCTACCCTGATCACCCGCTCAGACCCCAGCTTCTCTCCTATGGCGAGCGCCTGGTCCTGATCACGTTTCCAGCTTTTCGCCTGGTGATAAGTATGTTTTTCACCCACCATGATTTTTTTAAATGATAAAGCTACATCACGACCATCGCGATAAAGGTGGATATAATACGGTTTGATTCCGTGGCTGTGCAGTTCCTCAGCGAAATGAACATTCGTCAGACTTTTACAGCACCAGAACCTGCTTCCCTTGGAAGATGCATATCTTGCATAGATGTGTTCGAAAAGGGAATATATGTTTCTGGAATGCTGAAGCTGGTCAAAGATAAGATCCCGATCAAGAGACAAATCATTCCACTTTACCGGATTTAACTCTACAAACTTGCATACATCGTTGATCAGATTTTGAAAATTGACATTGATGGAAAGGTCTCCATATCGATCCATCAATGGCACAAAGGTCTTCAATATATGCGGAGGATGCGGTGCAGTGATCTCCGTGAGCTGATTGAGCATAAGCCTGAGTAGGTTGGACCCAGATCTTTGTGTTCCAATCAGTTGAATAGGTATTATTTTGTCTTTAGTCATTCTTCAATAAATTTATTCACATAAGCTTTTGAATGGTTCAAATCCGGAATATACTGTGCCCGATAAGACGGATACTCCAGTAGCAGACTCCCCAGAGCCTCTCCTTTCGAATTAACAAAAGAGAGGATATTCTTGGTGGAGCTATTGAAAAGTACAAGTTCATCTGAAATTCTCCCGGCACTGCCTTGAGACTCTGTCATATACACCTCTGGGAACACTACTTCTCCCACAACATCTACCTTTCGGGTCTCCTCGTCTATGTGGAGTGTGAGCATTCTGGAAACCGGCTTTGATCTGGCTGGGTAGTCGGGATTTGCGTTTCTTACCCCGGGTTGAGCATGCCTGTTTCCATTGTCCAGAATCACAAGGTAACCCTCCGTATCAAAATGAATATTGTGCTGACCATTGAACAGGAAATCTTCAGGAAGGAACAAATCTTCACTTCCTCTGCCCAACCTCCAAATGAGCGCGCCGGTTACTCCATCTATTTTCCAAATCTGGCTACAGTTTCGAAAGGAGATGAGGTAGTTCCCGAGGGTGTCTTTCACCAGGGCGTTCGCATGTAACCAATCTCCGCGTTCATTCAAAATATTGGCATAGTCAAGTGGGGAAAATACGTCGAAAACGGACCACTCCCATACCTTTTCATTTTTGACAGGATCATAAATAAGAATACCATCACCACGAACTATGTCTTGCTTCCCTCCTCCTACTGAAGAGAGGTCCACAACCTCCTGCTCATAAGTCAGACTCATGATATTCCCATTCTCATCGAAATCAATCTCATGATGAACTGTCTTATTAAAAGCCCCTTCACCTTTCTCTACCTCAAACAGCACATTTCCATCCAAGCCTACCTCTGCGATGTGATTGCCCGAAGAAAAACGGAGCGTATCGTCACTCAGGATAGACAAGAAAGTATTCTTCCATGTGTATTTGGAAACCTTCACATTCATTGGTGCTTTCTGATACCACACCAGTTCGCCGGTATCGTCGATCATCAGGAGGTACCCCTGATCCTTTCTGGCCTGAAAAGCCACATACCCAGAAAAGGATACCTGCTTCATGCTATCTGGTTTTGGGAAATACGGAACCCAGGGGGAGAGGAGGTTGGTAGTGAACTCGTAGGTGCTGCTCAGTGTCTTGCAAAGCTCATCTTGCACCACCACCTGGAATTCATAAGTGGTAGCAGGCTTAAGAACCACCAACACGAGGTGATGAAGGGTGTCTGCTGAGGATAGGTCTGAGTAGTACTTCTTGTCATTACATTCCAAACGAGAATCGCACTTTTCCCAATAGGTCACGTAGACATCTTTGCCTGGATTGGTCTGCACATCTATTCCGACACGGAGAGAATTATCCGGTCGTTGATATATTTCTATAGTGCCAATCTCATGAGGTATAAAGCACACCCCTTCCTCACCTCTTCGGGCGCAGGCAAGTATCAACAGGGCTAAAGCGAAAATATATAGTCTACTGAGCATGGTACAGCAGAAGCCCCTTGTCGGGGCTCCTTGTTTTGGTTTATTTATTTAGCGGGTTGGGTTCCATATTAGGGTTGAGGTCCAACTCCTGTCGTGGAATTGGGTACACCCGATAGTCCTGTGTGACGGTCACGGGATTGGGATAATTCTGATCCACCAGATATTGGGTCATGGTACTTTCGAACACTCCATGTCGAATGAGGTCATCCTTGCGATGGCCTTCTCCGACCAACTCGAGCGCTCTTTCATTCAAAATGGCCGTTCGGAATGCTCCCTGATCAAGCCCAGTAGGCAAGCCCTCCAATCCTGCTCGATTTCGCACTGCATTGATCGCATTGTAGGCAACTCCCGTGGGGCCATTCAACTCATTTTCTACCTCAGCCTTCATCAGCAGTATATCCGCATATCTGAACACCGGCTGGTTAAGGGCCGAAGATGCGTAATTGGCCCATATGCTATTAGGTGCAGTGACATCCCGGCGAAATCCACTGTATTTGGTGAGGAGGGCAAAGCCTTTCCAATCTGCGGCAGTGCCATAATCCCGAACATAAGCGTAGTAAGCTCCTGACAAGTCATTCTCTATCACATCATTTCTTGCATCTGAGGGGTCTAGCATGTTGTAGATTTGGAGGGGGACACCCGTCTCTGACCATCCGGTATCATAGCCCCAAGGGGTAAAAAACTTGATATGGTGATTGGACTTATTGTACTCCGCACCCAGGGACATCACTACAAAAATAAACTCATTATCTTTTCTGTTTGATTCGTAAAAAAGCGCTCCATACTGCCCCTCAAACAAATCGTAAACTCCAAGATCGATCACCTGATCAATGTACCCTTCTGCGGAAGACCATTCCTTTTGACGAAACGCAATCTTAGCCAACAGGGTAAGGGCAGCACCACGAGTGGCCTTGCCCACACCATCCTGTACCGGAGGCAAATCCTCTGCTGCAGTTTCCAGGTCAGAGATGAGTTGTGCATAGACTTCTCCTTCGGGTGTGCGGCTTGGAAGCTCATTTGGATCACTGGTAGCTCCCAGCCTAAGTGGTACCGCACCAAACAGCCCTGTCAGATCAAAGTATGCAAGTGAACGAAGGAAAAGCGCTTCACCCATTAATGCTGCTTTGGCATCCGCCGAGGCAAAGCTGGACTCATCCATCCCCTCTATGAGTTCCAGTGCTGTATTGGCTCGATTGATCAACACATAGGCCGATGACCAAACCATGTCGGCATGGCTCTCGGTCCAGTGATATTGCTCCAGATTAGAGGTTCGGCCTTCCACCATCACATCGGTAATCCCATCATTAAGCTTGACCATCTGACCCGATCCGTAATAAAACCAACCTCCGGTCAGCATCTGGTTATAGATACCATCCACCAGGGCTCTCGCGTCAGACTCTGATACCAGCGTACTGGCACTCAGGCTGCCCTTGAGCTCTTCTGTAAGGTCATTTTCGCATGACAAGCAGGTCAAAGCGAGCAATATTGATAGTATTTTAATTCTTAAGCATTTCATGATTGACACGATTTTAAAATTTCACTTTTACCCCTACTGCATAAGACTTCTGGAGCGGGTATGAATATAGATCCACCCCTGAACCAATGTTCAAATTGGTGGTTGAATTGACCCTGGCACTCACTTCCGGATCAAAACCTGAATAATTAGTCCAGGTATATAGATTTGAAGCTGAGGCATATAGTCGCAGGTTTTGCACGAATTTCAATCCCATTTTATCGACCGGAAGGTCATAAGAGAGGGAGATGTTTTTCAATCGAATAAAGCTTGCGTCTTCCACCAGATCATCATTGACCCAGAACTGACCTGAGTGATTTCTAAATGGTCTGGTACCATCGGGTGTCTCAGGGGTCCAGCGCTCCAAAGCTGATTCCAGGCGGTTGGTTCTGTAGCCTATCTCTCTGTTGACATTGAGTACATCGGCATCAAATACACCACTGAAGAAAAAGGACAGCTGGAAGGATTTGTAGCTGATGGTATTGGTGAGTCCGGCCAGATATTTTGGAAAACCATGGCCCAGAATGGTTCTGTCGGCGGATGTGATGGCACTGTCTCCATCTATGTCATGATACAAGGCATCACCAGGAACCGCCGATGGTTGTAAATCGTCAGTTTCTCCTTCTTGCAACACTCCTCTCACTTTATAGCCATAGAATGAATTCACGGGAATGCCTTTTTGAATAATGGTGTAGGGTGCCCGATCCAACTGACCGATTGGCTTCAATTCAGCTCCTTCCAGAAACTCTGATCCTTCAGGAAGCAGTACTTCTTTGATTTCATTGCTATTGAAAGACACGTTGATGTCTGTCACCCAGCTAAAGTTTTTGGAGGTCACGTTGTTGCTGGAGAGTAGTATTTCGACCCCAGAGTTTTGAATACGCCCCACATTGGTGATGATGGATCCAAACCCCAGTGAGGGAGGCAACGACTTGGTGACAATGAGCTTGTCAGTGTTTTTCACATAGTAATCAAACTCAAGAACGATCCGATCTTTGAATAAGCCAATATCTGTACCAAGATCCATTTGAGTTGTCTCTTCCCATTGGAGGTTATCATTGCCCAAAACACTTGGCACCGTACCAATGGATTGATTATCGCCATCAAGGGTCACGGGGGCATTGGCCTGAAACTGAGTCTGTGCCAGACCTACTCTAAACCTTTCAGATCCAGTGATACCATAGCTGGCCCTTAGCTTCAGGTTGGATAACAGGGACTGACCGGACATAAAGGCTTCATTATGAACTTTCCATCCTACGGCAGCAGCCGGGAAATTTGCCCACTTATTGTTCGCCCCAAATTTAGATGATCCGTCTCGTCTAAAGGTAAGTGTCAGTAAGTAACGATCATCATAATCGTAAATGGCCCTGGACAAATAGGAAATCAATTTGCGCTCACTGGTTCCTGAAGATGGCGTAGTGGGAATGGCTCCCGCCTGCAGGGCATTCCATCCGAGGGTATTGGTGGTAAAATCCCGAGCTCCTGCTCTGAAACTCTCATAAATAACCTTTTGGTTGGTATAACCTGCCAGTAAATTCAAACCATGTTTACCGAGGCGCTTTTGATAGTTTATCGTCCCTTCAAACAACAAATCATAAGACTGGTTATTAGTAAGGGCAGCTTCTCCTGGCTGCAAAGTGCCTGCCACTATGTGGCTTTCCTGAGAGAGGTATCCATACTCTTTGCCATTAAACATGCGGCTGCCCCCCAGCGCTTTGACTTTCAGCCCCTCTAGTACTTCCAACTCCACAAATCCAGTAGAAAGGATGTAAGTCGACTTGGCCTCATTGTCTGATGCTTCTATCGTTTGTAGTGGACTAATGGGCCTGGTACCACCCAGTAGTTGGATTTCCGTTTCGGTGAGGTTATCTAGTCTATTGGGGACGAATGGACGAGCATCAGCGAAAATATTTCTAAGAATATTTGTCTGAAGGTTGCTGGCATTGAATCCCAGAAAGTTGGTATTGGTGTACGTGATACCTGTGTTCAGACCAAAGGTCAACTTATCATCAAACATCCTTTGGTTTAAGTTGATCCGGGTATTGTATCTTGAAAACTCAGTGCTGGGCACTACACCTTGCTGGTTGAAATATCCAGCAGAAAAATATACCCGAGAATTCTCCTTGCCAGAGCTTATTCCCAGCTGATGGTTGACCGTAGCTCCATCTCTAAAAGCTTCCTGGAGCCAATTGGTGCTTCCAAAATACTGCTCTAATGAATCTATTCTGGATGGTGAATACATCTCCATTGCACCATTTACACGCTGGATGAGGTTATCATTTTCTGTAAACGCCCTGGTGCCTAGAAACTCGTAGGCATCCAGATTAGAAACCACCTGCTGACCGTACTCCGCATTGTAGTCGATATTGACTGCACCGGATTTACCCTGCTTGGTGGTGATAATGATCACTCCATTGGCACCTCTAGTGCCATAAATAGCGGCGGCCGAAGCATCTTTGAGTACCTCTATCGACTTGATATTGCTGGGATTGATGCTGTTATCCAGGTTATCCATAGGGAAGCCATCCACCACATATATTGGCTGATTGTCGTTTTGAATAGAGTTATTTCCGCGAACCCTGATGACGAAATTCCCACCTGGCTCTGCACTCTGAGTAGAAATCTGTATCCCGGTGGTACGGCCCTGCACCAGCTGCTCCACACTGGAAATACTTCCCACATTGAAGTCTTCCTCACTCAATGATGACACAGCCCCTGTAAGATCCTTTTTCTGTTGGGTACCATAGCCGATGACCACCACTTCATCCAACTCCTGTAAGTTTTCCTCCAGAGCAACGTCAATTACAGACCTGTAATTAACCTTAACCTCTCTGGTAATAAACCCCACATAGGAGAAAATCAGGGCAGCATTGTCTGGTACCTGGAGTCGGTAATTACCATCTACATCAGTAATGGTCCCTGAACTGGCATCTTTCACCACCACACTCACCCCAGGAAGTCCCTCTCCTTTTGAGTCGGTTACTCGGCCAGATACCGAAATATCCAACACCTGAGCAGGTACCTTGATCTTCTCTCCCTCAACTGACGGTAATCCTTCAGCTAACCCTATACCACACAGCAGGCACATGATGCAGGTCAGCACCATTTTGATGGGTATGACTATATTTTGTATTCTTCTTTTCATGATTTCAATATTTTATCGACAATAGACTTTACCAGAGCTGGTTCTTAGTGAGTTCTGATTTTCCTCTACTGGCGATGGATCACTAACTTTCGACCAATCTGTTCGCCATTTTTCAAGATCACGGATACCATATACATTCCGTTTTTGAGTCCTGATATATCCACCTGATTCACTTCGAGGGATGTAAAATCCTCACCGTCTTTGATCAAAACCACCTTACCATTGATGTCATAAATCATAAGATCGTGAATTTGGGACTCAATTTCCAGATCAATTCTCAGGAAGTTATCTGCCGGATTGGGATAAATCGTGAGAGCAGCAACCTCCTTGGACGGAATGGGCACCACATCGGCATTACGGGCGCTACCGGAGCCTTCCACCAGTTCAAAATCATCCACATAAAGGTTGTTTCCCGGACTCTCATTGTAGACCACAACTACCACAGAGTTGTCATTTGCACCAGTGGTAAAGGTGTTTTGAATTAACGAATAGCTGGTTCCGGCATTGATGGTCACGCTATATTCAGAGGAGGGTCCGTTATAATCCTCAACGATCAGGTATCCTGTAGAACCAGATGAAGCCGCCTTGGCAAATGCCGATATCGTGTATTCAGTATTTGGCTGGAGTCCTGTAAAAGTGCGCTGCACGAGATTATCATAAACGATCTCACCGGCGTAGGTTCCAGTACGGGCATTGCCGGAAATTCGGCCATTTCCTAAATAGCCCCAAACCCACGGGGAATCACCTTCTTCGAAACTCATGTTATCAAACTGGTATTCCACGAGCCCCACTATCTCCATTATTTCAAAATCATCTACAAACAAATCATTTCCCACGGATTCATTGTATACCGAGATTTGGGCTGATGTATCTGAAGCCCCTGTGGTGAAGGTATTTTCGAAGATGTTGTAAATGGAGTCAGTGCTGGCCGTGATGCTGATCTGAGAGCTGGCTCCGTCAAAATCACTGGCAATGAGGTATGCCGTACCGCCCGAGGAGGAGGTCTTGAGATAAGCCGACACTTTGTAGGTGCTATTGGGCTTCAACTCACCAAACGTCCTGATCACCTGATTATCATAGACGACCTTACCGGCATAGGTGCCTGAATACGGGTTTTCTGCCACTCTTCCATTGCCCAGGTAACCCCATGTCCAGGGACTATCACCCTCTTCGAAACCCAGATTTGCCGCCACTAATCCAGGCGAATGCAGCACCTCTGTCAGTTCGAAATCATCTACAAACAGATCATTGCCGGCAGATTCATTATAAACTGATATAGCAACGGAATTGTCACTGGCGCCAGTGGTGAAGGTCACCGACTGAGTCTGATAAGTAGTGCCCGCATTCACTGTGGTACTTTGATAAGCACTAGCTCCATCATAATCTTCTAAGATGATGTAAGACACTGACCCGATATTCGCAGCCTTTACACCTACTGACAGTACATACTGCTGATTGGGCTTCAGACCTGTAACGGTCCTGGCTACTTGATTGTCATAGACTATCTTACCAGAATAAGTGCCTGTTTGTGCATTGCTGGAAACACGTCCATTGCCCAGGTAACCCCAAACCCACGGTGAGTCACCATCCTCAAAGCCGCCATTGGCCAGTAAATTGGACTGATTGGTACCTGTATCCCACCATCCAGCATTGGCATTGGGAGAACTATCTACAGTTAGGTCCACAAAATTTGTCCCTCCGGGAGGAGGCCCCACACTATCAATGCCTGCACCATCAAACCAATGTGCAATGTACCCATCTGAGTGTATGGCTATCCGATCAAAAGAGGCATATTGCTCGAATACCCCCCGGGCACTGTCCATGTCGGACTCAAACAAGTTGAACCGGGTATTGTCATCTTCGGCATAGATCTCGTCAGCATAGGTTTCATACTCAGAACCTTCCCACAGCCCAAGGATGTCATCTGTTTCTATACCAACGGAAACAAACTTTTTACCCGGCAAGGAATCTGCCCAATGTAGCAGTCTTGACCCGAAAAAGATGAAGTTGTTATTGTTGCTGGTATAATTCATCATGGCCGCATGATGAGCATTTTTTATGTAGTGATAAGCCACATAATTATTTTCACCTTCATAAGTGATCGTCTCATAGCTTACCCATGATGGACGGAGTGCCGCTGAATGATAGAACGGACGCGCACCCTGACTTTTGAGTACCACATTCCAGGCATCTGCTCTCTGAGTGGCCGTCTTACAATAATCGAGGTAAGGAACATGGAACCGCTCACTCTTGGGCTCCTGGTCAAACTGAACCCCATGAAACCCACCATTGGGATGACGCTGATTAAATTTACCAACAGCATCCATGATCTGGTTCGCCGCTGTGATATGTTCATTATTGGGCACATTGCCCATAGTATCCACTGAGGCCATCAGAGATCCATCTGGCCTATACAGATAATTACCTTCCTCATCAGTCTCTATGAACGCCCAGTTATAATAGAGCGCCCAAACCTTGACTCCTCTGGCATTTGCTTTGGTAATAAAAGCCGCCAGGGAATCCTGGTAAGCCAGAGATCCAATTTCAGAGTCATTCTTGAGAGAAGATGACCACTGCCACTCAGGTATGCAATACATGTACACTTCTGAGATGGACTTATTGGCACAGAAATCCAAATAAGCATCCTGAACCTCAGCACTGGAGGTTCCAAGATTTCGCCAGGACCAGTGTCCACGGCGAACTGACTTATCCAACAAATCCCAGTCATTGTGGGCGGTGTTCTGAGCGAAACCGCCATAAGTGCTTAATGCTAAAAAGAGGTAAAATAAATACTTTCTCATACTTTAGTTTTTTTGGTTTGGTAGTCACTCCCGAGGGAGTCAGACAGACACCATTTGGTATCCGTTCACCGAACAAACTACGCCAAAAAACGAGGGAAAAGCTGGGGGGCATTGTTGCGAAAATAAGGGGTAAATGTTTCTGTAATCCCTTCACAAAGCCTTTACAATAGGTTTTCACTTGCGATTCAGCTCTGAGGGTTTGCTCCCCGCCTTATAATCGGATGGGGTAACCCCGAAATGCTCCTTAAAGGAGTTTCTAAAATGTTTCACATCGTTGAGGCCCACCTCATAGCAGATTTGCGTGAGGTTGCCAAAATTCTTCTCTATCAAATAGGCTGCTTGTTTCATTCTGATTTTTTTAATGAAAGCATTAGCCGAACAACCGGTCAGGTTCTTCATCTTTCGAAAGAGCACAGTGCGGCTCAGATTCAATTGATCCGCCAGCATCTCTGTGGTGAATGATTCGTTTTTCAGATTGTTTTCTACCAAATCTATGGCTTGCTGGAGGAAACGCTCATCTTCAGAATTGACTGTAATGTCTTTCGGCTCCACATGAGGTTCCATCGCAAAGCGATCCCGTAGAATCTTGCGAGATGTAATGATACTTTTGATATGGCTTTTTAACACTTCTCCGTTAAACGGCTTGGTCATATAGGCATCAGCACCAAATTCATAACCTTCAACCTGATGTTCATCAGAGGTTTTGGCTGACAATAGAATAATCGGTATATGAGAGGTGATATAATTGGATTTCAACTGTCGACATAGCTCGTACCCGTCCATGATCGGCATCACCACATCGCTAATCACTATATCAGGCTGGAGTTCCCGGGCCAATTCGAGACCTTCCTGACCATTTTTAGCCATAAAGACCCTGTAGTCAGTATTGAATACCCGCTTGAGCAAGGTGAGAACCTCCGCATTATCTTCAACAATCAGTACGGTAAAAACCAGCTCAACATCGCCTGGATCATTTTCGTGCACCTCCGTTTCTAACAGATCCGGCCACCCATTGAGCTCACGATGCTGGTTCCCTTCGGTGAGTTCCATGTTTTCATCTGGTATATAATCTGCGATGTGGTCTTTGGAAGCTGGAAGAACAACCCTAAATGTAGTACCCTGACCGAGTTCGCTTTCTACAGAAATCATCCCCTGCTGTATTTCCACAAGCCTTTGTGTAAAGGCCAACCCGATTCCTGAACCCTGAAAGTGTTCTTCTCCTTCCGAGTTTACCTGATAAAACCGCCTGAAGATTCCTTCGAGATTTGCCTTGTCTATGCCTCGTCCGGTGTCCTTCACTTCCAAAATCATTACTTTCTTGATTTCTTTATTGCCTAAATGCCCCTTATTATCCGTCACCAGAAGGGTCACTCTGACTGTGCCTCCGGAATCTGAAAATTTCAAGGCATTTGAAATCAGGTTAAATAGAATTTTTTCCAGCTTATCTTCATCATACCAGCAGTACTGACCTGAAAAGTCACTGTGGAACTCTATTTTTTTGGACTGGCGCTCGGCAGAATAGCGGAAAAAATTAATGACTTCATCGATTTGCTCATTGACATCTACTTTGGAAACACTCACTCCAAGGCTGTCATTCTCGATCTTTCGAAAGTCCAAAAGCTGATTGATAAGCATGAGGAGTTTTTGTGTGTTTTGATAGATCGCATTGAGTGGGCTACCCCATCTCACATCTGTGGCCTTAGCTACTACCAGTTCATCCAAATAACCTTTAATCAAGGTAAGCGGAGTTCTTAGCTCATGGGAAATATTGGTAAAAAACCTGAGTTTGGTTTGTGTGAGTTCATGCTCTTTGGCTTTCTCTATTTTGGCTATTTTCAACTCATTGTTAGATTTTATGATCCGGTGGATCAGGTACAAAATCCCTATTAAAGCCAAAATGTAGATGATCCTTGCTTCTGTGGATTGCAAAAAATGAGGAAGGATGATCACTTCTACCTCAGCCCCGTTATTGCTTGTCTGTGATTCCTTTTTTACCAAAAACCGATATGTTCCAGGGTCCAGGTTGGTATATGATGCCTCGTTGCTGTTGGTTTTGATCCATTGTTTATCAAATCCCTCCAACTTATACTGAAAGTGGTCAATGTGATTGCTCTTGTAGTTGAGGGTGGAAAAACGAAACGAAATCGAATTCTCGTCACTGGCCAGTTCAATTCTTTCAGTCTGAGAGATATCATCTGCGAGGAGGACCCTGCCAGCTATGACTTCTCCATGACTGACCGTTTGGTTTAGCAACCGAAACTGGGTCAACCTCACCGGAAAATTAGTTTCCGAGAACGTAATGCTATCAGGATGAATGATGTTTAGCCCGAGAATACTCCCGAAATAAATAAAGCCTTCCCGATCTTTGAGTATGGATCGGGGATTAAAGGAGTATGACTGTAGGTTGTTTGTAAGATCAAAGTTGTAAAATCGCTCAGTCTGCTTTTGCAGACACGAAATTCCGTATTTGGTTCCCATCCAGATCTGTCCATTGTCTGCCGCAATGATGGATTTAATATTATCATCCGCCAGTCCGTCGGTTTGATCATAAATCAAAAACCGGTCTGCCCCGAGTGGCGAACTGTAGGAGATTTTGTTAAGTCCTCGCATGGTAGCCACCCAGATAACTCCATCACTTTCTACTATCTGATTGACTTCATTGTGGGATAATGAATGATCATTGTCAGGATCATGTTGCAATCGCACGAAGGAATCGACTCCTATATTTTTGACGGCTATCCCATTGTTGGTCCCGACCCATAGCCGCCCTGAACTGTCGGAAAACAAACAGTAAACCGCATTGCTATTCAGCGAAGAAGAATCCCCCTCTATATTCCTGTATCGTTTGGTGGTTTTTTCCTGATTATTGATCTTGAGTAAACCGTTCGTTCTGGTGGCCATCCAGAAATTACCATCCGGAGTCTCTATGGCATCGGCTATTCTGTCGACAGACTGATTTTCAATCCAGGTAATCTTACTCAGGTGCCCCTCACGTGTGTCGTATTTGTACCAACCCTTTACCGAAATATTGATCCACAGATTATCCCTGGAGTCCTTGAACAAAAAATCCACAGGGCCCAGACCTGAGAGTTCTCTTACTTTTTCAAATTCCTCCCGCACGCCTGACTTGGGCAGGTAGGTGGATCGGTAAACCCCGCGTCGTGAAGTGGCTAGCCATATAGTTTGGTTATGGGTTTCCACTATCGACACCACGCTCTTCTGGCTTTTCATATCAGCCTCATCATCGAGCAGTGTGGGCCTCATAAACTGATTTCTGCCCGGATGCACTACAGCAATATCATTACCGAAGGTGCCTAACCAGATGTTTTCCTGTCTGTCCTTAAAGAGTGAAATGATGATATCATTTGGGATGCTGTTCTTGCTGTCCCGATTGTATTGGAAATTTTGGAAGGTTTCAGTGGTCGGATCAAAGTTATAGAGCCCCAACCCGTAGGAAGCGATCCAAATGATCCCATCACTGGTCCGCACCGCCTTGTAAAACGCACTTGGCTGACTATCCTGGGCTTTCCAGTTGTGAAACTGTAGTACCTCAGAAAACTTCGTATCCATCTGTAACCGGGACAGCCCATCCTCCCAGGACGTCAACCAGACTGACTTGGTTTTCTGATCTACTTCAATATCTGAATATCGGATTTTGACATCAGCACTCTCCTTTCTGATGGGCCAAATGTGTCGAAAAACATCGTCTGAGGCCATTCTATAGACACCAAGATCCTTAATCGAAACCCATAGCGCATCTTCTGAAGTCTTCAGTGACTCGATGGTAGAATTCTCAAAATAGGTACTTAGCAGGGGCCGATCCTCCAGGTTATGACTCCACGATATCTTGGTCAACCCCTCTTCCAAAGTGCCCACCCAAATATCGCCACCCTGATCCTCCGTGAGGCGATAGGCCCACTTATTCTGCAGCAGAGAGTAGGTACTACTGCCATCGACACCCTGAAACAGAACGTATTTGGAACTAGATAAATCAATGCACGAAACTCCCCTTTGGTGGGCAATCCACAAGTGTCCTGAGGATGATCTTACAATTTCTTCAATGCCCTGAATCCTTAGATGGAGATCCGGCTCATTGACGGGGTGAAAAGGCATCAGTGTGTAGCCATCATACTTTATTACCCCTTCGTAAGTGGCAATCCAGATAAACCCAGCCTCATCCTGAATCAGATCGGACACATCGGTCACCGGTTGATCAAGGGTATGAATGCGATTAATATCAGGCTGTGCACCTAGCTCCAATACAAAAAGCCCCATGCCAAAGGCAAGGAGCATTTGCTGTAGTGCTTTGTTGATCCCGCTAATTACCAAGTCAATTGTGACCATTCCATTTTCAGTTAAGCCCTCACACAGGTTCATCACATCATAAAATAATCATTTTTATTAAAGTGAGGTAATATGGCTTAGGTCAATTCTTAGACTAGTTGCTTTTCTCAACGGACTGGGCTATCGGGATTGGGGCAAAATAAATTCCTCTCCCCTCCCAGCCTTTGCTGTACACTTCCAAACTGGAGAGAAATCTGGTGTAATCTTTTTGCTTCACATTGGTCCACCCTACCTCTGCATAGGCGGCAATCCTCGGGAAAATCTGATAATGCAATTGCCCTTTACTCGGAGCCCATTCTGTCCACATCTGACAGCCCAGGCCAATAACCTTATCATGGTACTGGGGCTGCAGACCATCCGGAACTGGATTGTATTCATAAGCCATCTGCAGAGGGATATTTCTGTAGGCGTAATTTAGATAGGTATTGGAGTGCAATGAATTGACAATGTCATAGTCAGAAGAAGCCGCCTCGGTAGCCATAGCCAGATCTCCTTTCCAGAAGTGCACCACCGACTCTTTGGCAAGCTCCTGGTCGGATTGAGTGTCTGATTCATCCTGATAGTGATGCAAATTCAATCCCAAAATCTCATTCCACCCCATCATACGACGACCCTTGCTCTGAAGGTAAGCCGATATGTTGTTGGTAAAATGCACCTGTAATTCTGCCGGGGTTGAAAGTCCCTGCTCTGCCATATATGCCTGAATGGAGGGGGATTCTTTCCACTGATCATATTTTACCTCGTCGCCACCAATGTGAATGACTTCAGAAGGAAACAAGTCCATAATTTCATCGAGCACATCATGCAAAAACTGAATAACTTTAGGATCTGACACGTCGTAGACGTTGTAGAACACCCCAAAGGTGGTGGGTACATCAATTTTCTCCTTGGAGGCCCCCAACCAGGAGTATGACGCAATGGCGGCACTGGCATGACCGGGCATTTCGATCTCTGGCACCACAGTAATTTGCCTTTCAGCGGCATATTGTACTATCTCCCTGATCTCCTCCTGGGTGTAGTATCCGGAATGACGCTCCCCTGTTTGTATAGGACTGTCATATTTTTCAGGACCCACCTGTGTACTCGACCGGGTACTTCCAATTTGTGTTAACAGAGGGTATTTCTTGATTTCAACTCTCCAGCCCTGATCATCCACCAGATGCCAGTGAAAAACATTCATTTTCAGTCGTGCCATTTCATCCAGAAGAACTTTCACCCCTTCTTTCCCACGAAAATGTCTGGACTCATCCAACATGAACGCCCGCCAGCTAAATCTGGGACCATCAACTATGCGCATATTTTTAAGGACAACTCCCTGAGAAGAATTCACGTTATCGGGAATCAATTGCTTCAAGGTCTGGATGCTATAGAACCACCCTGTGGCACCTGATGCTATAAGTTTCACTTCGTTTTTCTGGATGTTAATCTCATATTCCTCCCGACCAAATGCCGGTTTCTTTTCAAACACTATATTTTTACTTGCTTTGACCTGCAGCACAGGCACCCCCACGTCCTGCAGATAAACATGCAGATCTTCAGCCAGCCCTTTGCTTTCTTTACCAGATATGATCCCGGTAGTCTGATCCAACAAAAAGTCTCCCTTGAGCAATTCTATTTTATTGGGATAGGGTAAAATATTAGCTACCTGTCCAAAGCATAGACCTGACAGTAGGATGAGATACGCATATAGATGACCCCTGAATATGTTTAGCGTGTGGTTCCCCATGATGATTTCTTAAAATTGAGTTGAAAATTATTTCTAACAAAAAACGGGGTATTGACCATTAATTGAAGGGGGTAAGTGTTGCGTTTATAAGGGGGGGATGTTTCTTTTTGGATTGATCGATCCAATAAATATATTAAATCCTGGAATACCATTGTGGTCAACAGCGTGAACATGTGTTTAACCCTCTCATCTACGAGCGCGAGAAACATAAGGCTGCGAAAGGCCTGGATCAGCGTAAGTTCAATTCAAAGAAGTGAAAAACCTGATCGCCTCTTTAAAATGAAACGCTGACTATTTCAGGAAACTTCAGAATAAGTTAGAACGAGACCATAGGCTCGATAAGGCTCCCCAAACAAAAAAGCCACTCCTGAGAGTGGCTTTTTGTACTATGAAGGGACCTATGCTTTACTACGATAATTAAGTAGCTACATATCCTTTGTAGAACTTTTTTCAATTCAAAAGGAGTGACTTTGGGGGATAATGACAACCATAAACCGGACTAAACATAAATACATTCATCCCATTAACTTCCCTCCAAATCAAACCTCATTGATGCTAGTAATGGTTGAGTAATTAATCCTCATAATAAGTATATGCCCATGACTCTGAAAAAGGACCGCCACTGCTAGTGCCATTTTTGGTCTGTGTGGCGACTCTGTTTTGCTCATCAAAAGTATACACAAACTTTGCTGTAAACGCGGAGGAAGGATCCTCGGCAATCTTACGAAGGTAGCCATCAGCCAGTTTGGCACTCTGCTTACCGAATGTACCGCCCACATTTTTCCACTCTGAGTCCACTTGATAGATTTGATGGATGCCACTCAGGTTGTCACCAATTGTATACGTGAATTCACGGTCTTCTCGTACCGTACCGTCATCATTGTAGCGGATTCTGTTGGTAACATTTCCTTCCGAAATCACCAGGTCATACTTCAAATGATCGACACCACCATAGTGCTCAACAACCTTGATCATTTGTCCATCTGAGTTGTATTCGTAACCTTCCCATTCGGTTCCCTCATCATTCCATAGCTCCTTGATTACCAATCCTTCAGCATTTAGAATATATACGGTTGAACTCTCTCCTCTGGTAATAGTGAGTTGATTGGCAACAGAATAGTCATAAACGGTTGTTCCATCTGACTCTCCATTCCAAAAAACATCAATACTCGCTATACGATCATTGTCGTCATAGTTAAATTGCCACGACTCAACCTCCTCTCCAGCACCTCCTGAATAATCAATAGAGATTGTCTTAATTAATGATGGTTCTACAATGACAGGATCCCCTCCTTCGTCATCTTTACACGAACTCATAAATATTGTACTAGCTCCAAGTACAATAGCACTCATAAACATCAGATACTTTTTCATAATTTAATCGTTTAATCGGGTTAAAAATTATTTTAAATACACGCTACTTATTATCCATATAAAGCTGATTCATCAATACTTATATTAATTTCCTCCAGACAGTATGATGAGCACAAGTCCGGAAATAAAGAGCAGGAACATTAAGAACAAAAGCATATTCACTGACCTGCCACCTCCTTTAAATTCTTTCCATATAAATACTCCCCAAAGCGCCGCAACCATTGTAGCTCCTTGTCCGAGTCCATAGGATATTGCGGTACCTGCTTTACCGGCAGAAAGAATACTTAAAATCATTCCAAGCCCCCAGATCAATCCACCGATTACCCCTACCAGATGTGTGGAGAAGCTCCCTTTAAAGTATTCATTGTAGGTAACAGGCTGTCCGACAAAGGGCCTTTTCATGATGATTGTATTGAAAAGGAAATTGCTGATGAAAATACCGATCGCAAAAATGAAGAAGGCAGTATAAGGCGTTGCCAATCCTGCCAATGGTGCTTCAAAACTATTGACATCCATAGCAGCAGCAACAAACCGATAGAAGAAAGACATGAGTACTCCTGCGATTAAGGCAAGCCAGATTCCCTTTGACGATGATTTTTTACCATCCTTTGTCATTTTTCCTGAAGCAATTCCATTCAAAATGATAGCAATCATGATCAATGCCACACCGATGAAAAGCATAACAGGATCGCCTTTGGGTGCACTCACGTAATTCACTATCACCCCCAACACCAAGGCTATTCCGACACCCAGGGGAAATGCCACCGCCATGCCGGCTATTGAAATGGATGCTGAAAGAAGAATATTGGAAGCATTGAAAATAACACCTCCTATAATTGCGCTCCAGATGGTGCTGCTACTCAGCTGTCCCAAGTCCTCAACAAATCCCCGACCTTGATCACCTGTGCTTCCCAATGTCAAACCAAAAAGAACGGATAGGATGAGGATTCCTATGACGTAATCCCAATAGAACAATTCAAAGCGCCAGGTCTTTGCCGCCAATTTCTGAGTATTGCCCCATGACCCCCAACACAGCATAGTGATGATGGTAAAGAACACTGCAATCGAGTAACTACTAATAATGTACATAGGTCTATTTGGTTATCTGTGAATTTTTCTTTGAGTAAACCTTAATGCTTCAGAGAGCCCAACTAAATCATTGGCGTCCCTTCCTGTGCTCTCCCTGACACGATACTCGTGGTAGACGTCTTCCTCACGTAAAAAAACATGAGCACAGCCATTGGCTTGATAATTTGGATTATTCTCTGTTGTATTGATGAAATACCATGTTCGGTGAAGCGCCTTTTTATTCTTGCTAAATGCCTCTTCCAGGGAGCTACAATCCAATGGCGCATCAAAAACAACACAGGATGTAAAGACTTCCGGGTTAAGTGCATATTCCAGAGCTGTTGCTCCGCCCTTGTTATAGCCTATCAGTGCCCGAAATCGATAGCCACTTCTTGCTCTGTAATTCCTTTCAATATTAGGTATGATTGTCTGAAGAAGCCCTTTCTCATCCTCATTGATAAAAGCTACTATCATTGGTGCTAAGTGGCCTGTCTCCATGCCATATTGGACTTTCTCAATAATGTCCTTCTTCTCTTGAGATTGGAAGTCACCAATAAAAAAAACCACCGGATACAAACGATTTGATATGCTGTACTCATCAGGCAGTACAATCTCATATTGTGTCTCCTTAATTATCCTTATATCAGCGTTCGTAGGAATAGTATCCTCTACCGCTCTTATATCACCTCTGTATTTCTTTCCATCAAAAGCATCACTGATAAAGCGCAGGCCATTGGGCAATGCTTCCCGCCAATACGAAAATTCATGACCTCCGTCCCTAACTCTAAACTCATGTGGGAAATTGCGATCTCGAAGTAGAATATGCAACTCTTCATTGCTTCTGCAAAGCGTATATTCGTCATCACCATTATCAATGTAGAGTTTAAGGTCACTAAACTTTGTGAGGTTTGGCGCTTTGAAGATATGGAAGGGAGAATGTTGCTTATAGTAATCTGTGATGCGCTTCTCTCCTGTTTCACCAACACCGCCAAAAAGTCTCCCCCATTGATCATCCCATCCTGATGCGTCTTCTGTCATGTATTGTTGATCTGTGCGAACAGATATACTTAGCGGAACGCTAATAGTAAAAACCTCAGGATGTTTCAGCGGTAGGATGAGGGCCCCGTACCCGCCCATGGAGTAACCCATCGTTGCGCGATGATCCCTGTCTGGAATTGTTCTGTAGGTATTATCAATAAAAGGAACAAGCTCATCGATAAACATGTCCTCATACAGGAATGTACCCGCATAGTCATTCACATAATAATTTCGGAACCCTTGCGGCATCACATAAATCATCGGCTGAATTTCTCCCTGCTTCACGGCTCCATCTGTATACTGATTGACACGACCGTATTCTAACCATGAAGACTCATCATCTCCCAAACCATGAAGTAAATAGACCACAGGATATGATTTTTTGGTAGCGTGGTACTCCTCTGGAAGAATGATCGAATACTTGACGGTTTGTCCCAATATCTCGCTTTCGATCGAGAGCCCTTCGATAATTCGTAAGTTCTCCTGTGCAAAACCTATGGAAAAGTTTAGCAAAAGAACGATCAATATAGAATGCATCTTTTTCATACTAATTCTTCAAACTTTTCCTCAACGAAGGAAAGGATTCACTTAAACCATTTAGAAACGACTGGAAGGACTCCGCTCCTTGCCTCACCCGATATTCATACCCAATATCTGTCTCTCTTATTTTCACATAGAAATGATGATAGCCTCTGTAGCTATCGCCATCATCCGAAATGTCCAGGTAATAAAAAATGTCTGTCTGAGGATCAACGCCTTCTTCCTGTAGTTGTGCGTCAAATAAAAAGCATGAGCCAAATAGACTTGAGTTTTCTGCAGCAAGATTTGCAGCATGCAACCCCCCTAAAGCGTTTCCTAAAATGACCCGGCTGGCCCTATCTGTGAGTGCACGATATTGAGTATCTACATATGAGAGGATCTCCGCTATGCGATCACTTTCAATGCTTTCAGAAACCGGAATCTCAACCACCATAGAATTTTTCAGCGTGCCGGCTGTCATGCCATTTCGCAAAAGAGAAAAGATCTCCGTAACGTTCGATTCCCGCTGACCTTCTTCGTAATCATGAATCACATACACAACCGGGTAGTCCACAGTACTTGTCGCATAGTCCACGGGCTTCAATATATTGATCTCAACACCGGAGATTTCTACTGATTCAAAATCGCTGCTCGTGATACGCTCACCTATTGTGACAGGCTCTGGATTAGAAGGGTGCGGAATCCCCTGAACAGAATTGCTGATGAATTTTAGTGCCTCAGGATAGGATTTTTTCCAATAGTCGAATGAATGACCACCGCTACGTACCCTATACTCGTGGGGTATTTGATTGTCACGCATCAGGGCGTGCAAGGCGTCATTTGTAATAGTCAATGTCTCCTCATCATCACCACAGTCTATTAGAAATTTCAATCCGGCAAACTCATCCTTATTGGAAGACGAAAAAAAATGAAAGGGACTATGCTGCTTAAAATAGTCGGTAAGCCTTGCCTCACCACTCGCACCTTTCCCACCAAAAATAGTCCCCCATTGGTAATCAAATACACCCTGTGGCTCGCTGATGTACTGTTCGTCTGTCCTAAATGACATACTTAATGGAACACCGATCGTGAAAACATCCGGATTCAATGCTGGAAGTATCAATGCTCCATAACCACCCATCGAATAGCCCATTACCGCTCTTGCAGTCTTATCCCGCATTGTTCTGAACAGGCTATCGATTGTTGGCACCAACTCAGTGGTAATCATATCCATATATGGATAGCTACCAGTATACCTATTTACATAATAGGTATTATATCCTATTGGCATCACATAGATCATAGGGACTATTTGATCATTGTAGAGATCTGAATAGTACTTGATACTGCCACTGGTGTACCATGCTTTCTCATTATCTCCAAAGCCATGCAATAGGTAGACAACAGGATAGTCGTCAGTGGATTCATTGTAATCCTCAGGAAGCAGCACTGCATAATTAATGTCTACCTTAAAAATTTGGCTTGACATTTTTTGATTTTCAAGTAATCTGGAAAACGGAATAGGCTCATCCACCATGATCGGTTCACCTTTGCAGCCGAAAAGGCTCAGCATCAAGATGAGTACCAATAGCATGAATGGCAGACTTGCGCTATATCGTTCCATTCTAGTCATTCAATGCTACTTTTTTAGAGTTGAGCGGTTTCGCCGGAGCATCTGCATAGATCACAATTGATTTCATGTATATGCTATAATCAGCATCCTTATTGACCCAAACTATCTCAACATGGTGAGGGCCGTTTTCTAATAGATACTTATGGTAGATGTCGTACTTTCTCACAATGTAGTCGTAAGGCATTTTGACCTGATCCACTTTCTCTCCATCTATGTAGATATCCAATAGCGCAACATAATCGCTGGAAGATCGAGCACAGAGGCTATTCACATTCCCAAGAACCACTATTCCGTTTCCGGTGAAATCGATATTGATATTTTTATCGGTGAAATGTTGACGCAGGTACCTCTCTTCACTCGGGTACATACCTTCAAATGATTGTTCTAATGGCACAGTCTCTGGCTGCTGAACTTTTATAAAAACACTGTCATCATCGACCTTGCCTTCGTTTTCTTCCACCAATTGAAGTGTGTGCTTAAAGGTTAAATCATACACCTCATTCAGTGTGATCTCCATATACGGGAATTTCAAATCTTCAACCTCCTCCAATGCCGGTTTCCAATAGTCTGGAATGTTTTTATACCCCATCATCACTCCCAATATTCCTGCCGCTGTAGCAGGGTTGCAATCAGAATCCTGACCACACCGGGTAGAGATATCCATTGTTTCAAAAAAATCCTTCTGCCCATACAGCAATCCAATTACCACATATGCAGCATTCAATCGCGCATCAATGTTGAAGGAATTGTATACGCCCTCTGGGCAACCCTTATCGGATGAGTGATACTTTTCAACTTCAAACCAGGTCTCTTTCCAATCATTTGGATATTGCTTGTGCCATTTGATTACATCAGCGATTGTTTGATAAAACATACTTTGTGAAGGAATGGTCTTAAGTGCTTCAGAAACGACAAAATCAAGATCATCCGAAGTGTATGCCAACGTGTACATGGCCGAGATAAACACCCCCCCATACCAACCGTCACCATAATTCATGATATGCCCGATACGGTCACAAAAATCAGATGCAGTATTGGTCATACCCGGAGCCATCATTCCGGCAAAATCTGCTTCTATTTGAAAATCTATATCATCGGCATGTGGGTTATTCATCCAATGACCAGAGGCCGGAGGCATGATGCCATTCAAGATATTGTATCGAGCCGCCTGATTGGCATGCCAAAGCTTGTAGTCCTCATTGGCAAACTCCACTGCGAATGAATCTGTGGGGGCATTAAGGCCAACTTTCTCAAGGATATTTACAAAGGTCAAATCAAGGTATACGTCATCATATAATCCGGGATCCAATTCATAAGTTTCTTTGATATAGTGATCATGCCAAACTATGTTTTGATAGTCCTGAATCATGGTGCCCTTAAATCGAAATTCTGTAGGTCCGCCAAATGTCACTCCTATCGTTTGCCCGGCCCAACCGCCACGGATTTTATCCTTTAAGTCCTCTTTTGAAATAGCATACTCCTGAGAATAAAGTCCTTGATTATCATTTTGCTCCTTGCAAGCATTGATTGAAACAAGCAAAATCGCTACTAAACAGATATAGGATAAATTCACTTTCATTGTATCGGTAGGTTACTTGATGGTTCGTTTTCTGAAAAGACAATCAAATCATTAATCCTATATTCATATTTAGGATCATGGTTCACCCATTTCAGTTTAAGGGTATGCTTACCTTCTGTCAATTGATATTTCCAAGCGGGCTCCAATCTGCGGGCAGAATTCATCATAGGGAGCTTCACTGTTTGATCCAGCTCACCATCTATGTACACTTCCATAATGGCAACATATGGATCATCTGGCTCGGCCAATCCAAATGACTCTGATCCGTAGGTTCTTTTAGAAACACGATCTATATATGCCACATCCACCTTAGATCGTTTGGCCATATTCCCATATAGTAAATATCCATTACCAGTAAATTCGAAGTTGATCTCATCCGTAAATGATTCGTCAATCTTATTTCGCTCTATGGGATAAGTGTTTTCGAAATTCTGTTCGAATGCCACCGGAATCGGTTCGGCCAGAGGTATTTTGACTTCACTTCCATCAATGGATCCTCCCGCCTTTTCAATCATTCCCAGAGCGTGCTTCATACTCCATCCGTAAGCCCTGTTGAGTGAAACTGTGGTGTTTTCAAAATCATCCATTTCGATTTCCTGAAGTGGCTTTAACCAAAAGTCCGGAATACGATCATAGCCAAGCATCACACCTAATACACCACCGACAGTTGCCGGATTGCAATCCGCATCTTGTCCACATCTGGCAGCAATATCTATTGACTTTGAAAAGTCACCATCTCCATACAGCATACCAATTGCCACGTATGCTGAATTAATTTTTGCTTCAATATTAAACCCTAAGAAGACTCCCTTTGGACAGCCGGTATCATGGTTCCATTTCTTTTGAACTTCAAACCATGTTTGCTTCCAATCATTCGGGAACTCTTTCTTCCATTTTATCACATCGCTGATGCATTCATAAAATTCGGTCCCTTCGGGAATCACCTTGATGGCATTCTCAACGATATAAGTGGGTTCATCCGAGATAAACGCAAGTGAGTACAAAGCGGAAACAAATACTCCTCCATACCAGCCATCTCCACTGTTCATCACATGCCCTACCCGATCCGCGATTTTTGTTGCTTCGTTCACCATACCCGGTGCCATCAAGCCGATGAAATCTGCTTCGATCTGAAAGTCTATATCGTCTGCATGGGGATTGTTTTTCCAATGACCAGAAGCAGGTGGCATGATGCCGTTCAGGATATTATAACGAGACGCCTGATTAGCATGAGCCAAGTGGTAGGCAGTATTGGACCAATGCCTGGCTATAGAATCTGCGGAAGCATCAAGACCATGGGTCTCAAATGCCTGTACAAAATTGAGATCGGTATAGATATCATCGAAAAGTCCTGGTTTCTTATCCCACCAGTATTTCACATAGTGTTCATTCCAGGGAATGTTTTGAGCATCATGAATCATAGAGCCATTGTATTTGAACTCTACAGGTGCACCATATACCACACCAATGGTCTGGCCTGCCCAACCACCTTTGATCTTGTTCTGTAGGTCATCCTTTGAAATGCTAAAATCACTCTCAGCCAGAACACCTTCCGACTTCACATCTGCTGGTGCAGTAGTGCTGCCACAACCTAACAACACAAGTGCGGTGACCAGAGAAAATATTTTACTTATTGGATTCAATATATAGTTCATGCTACTGTTTTTTATTTTGATTTATAAACACCCAATTCGGCAATGGACGTAAAGCCCGATACATTTTTGGTGTACTTGTTCCAATGATCCTGAATCATGGCATCACCAATGATCCGGACTGATTTAGTTTTTACTGGTTTGAAGGTGATGACATATTCCGCGAAATGGGGCTGGAAGAAGACAATATCCGTATCCGGTAAACCCGGCTGAATGCTCGTCCGCTCTGCGCTTACCCACTTTCCCTCTTCATTCTTGTATTGGACATTCAGGGAGGTAAACCACCCACCAAACTCTTCCATTCCGCCAGTATTAAATACCAGCATATCTATCTCTTGATCTTCTTCCCACTCATATCCATAATAATCCACTTTGGGGATTTTTGCTTTGGCAGCCAAACTATAGAAAACTGATCCTGCACCATTCAATTTCCCATCGCGAATAATTTCCGGAGTATCAGAATACATTGAATTACCGAATGTTGTCCAACACGAGTCAAGGACGTCTCTATTCAATGTGTTCACATTTGCCAGTACCGATTTAGCTGAGTTCGCCAGGTTTTCATTGCGGACCAGGAGTTCAAAATCCTTCTTTAAATATTTCTTTCCATTATCCAATTGGATGGTGATCTTATATTTCCCGGGTATCTCAGGCACTCCTGTGAGTCGCCCTTTTTCGAAAGATGTACCCTTGGGCAAATCACCCTGGACCAATGTCCAGTTGTAATTTTTATTTGCCTCACTATAGAAGGTGAAGTCCACTGCTTTATTGACCTCTAAAACTGCAGCAGGGCCTATATAGAACTCAAGTGGCACATCAAAAGTGGCTTTGGTGTTAATAATCACTTTCTCCTGCCCTGCTTCTCCTGTCACCTTTCCACCTTTACCTTTCACCAGGTTTAAGGTCATAGCCAACATCCTGTCTATTTGATCTTCAATACTTGCATCTGGCAATTCATGACGCGTTATATTAATATAGGTGTCATTAAAAGGCTTTACCCAACCCTCTATTGGTAGGTACAGGTTTTCAGGAAGCGCATCAAAACCGTATACTATTCCTAAAAGACCGGCAACAGTTGCGGCCTGATTGTCCGCATCAAAACCCATGGCGCAAGAAAGGTCAAGGGTTCGTTGAAAATCACCCTCTCCGTACAACATTGCTAATATTCCACATGCTCCATTGAGGTTTGCATTCCAAATGGTTTTGGTGAGGTCAGGTTCGTTCACATAATACTTTTCTGCCATCTCCTTCCAGGCATCTTGCCACTTGTTAGGGTACTTTTTGTGCAATGCAATCATATCACGAATGGTTTGTGCATAGCGACCATCAGCAGGGAGCTCTTTTAACCCTATGTCTATCAGCTTGCGAATATCCTTTTCGAAAAAAGCCGCTGCGTACATTGCTCCGTAGTGAACTGTTGGCTCGGCACCCCAGTCATCACTAGTGATACGAGCAGCCCAATCAGATTTCTGCGCAGCATACTGCACCATCCCCGGAGCGGTATATGCCCATATTTCATTGATTAGCTGAGGGTCAATTTGAAACCAGTGCGGATTGATATTCTTGTCCCCTGTGAATGGTGGGGTGTAACCGAAATGCATTAGACCTAAGGCAGCACGATTGGCGAGCCAAACTCTGTCGCGAATATGGTACATCCAGGCTTCACGCATTTGCTCATACGTAGGTTCATACCCATACTTTTCCATATTGAGCAGATACATGTACTCTACATCGGTATCATCATCTGAAAAGGCTCCTTTGTATTTTCTAAGCTTGTCCAGATTTTTGGTGTACCCATATGGCCATTTACTTTCGTCACCGGGTGCGCTCACATACTTATTTTCATGTGGAAGACCATAGATATTACCAATCATCTGACCTACCCAAGCTCCTGCTATCTTATCCCTCAGCTCTTTCACTGAAATACTTTTGGAGCCGCTTTGAGCTTCCGAAGTTTTCGCTGAAAATAGCAATGAGGTTGAAATCGCGATTACTAATATTAAATTTCTATTCATCATCAATCGGGGTTTTGAGTAAGATTTGGATTAGTGTTGATGGCACTTTGAGGAATAGGAAAAAGCTTTTTAGCCGTACCTGAAGCGGGTTTTTCCCACCAGGAATTTCCCCATACTCCAAATCGAATTTGATCTTGTCGTCTGTGACCTTCCCAGGCAAATTCCCTCCCTAGTTCGTCCAATAATTCAGAATCTGTGAGATCGCCTACGGTATAAGGAGTGAGTCCAGCGCGTGTTCTAATCAACTGAAGATCCGGATCATCAATGAATTCACCAGCTCTCCCCAGACGGTGTAGCGCTTCCAGTTTTGTATAAAGCACATCCGCGTATCTGAAGAGCACGAAATCATTTTCCATATCCACCACGTCATAGCTGAGCTCTTCCTGATATTCATACTTTGCACATCGCGCACCTTCCCACTCACCTCTCGAATTGTAATCTTGAATGGTAGGACTGTATATGAAGGGCTCTCCTCCGATTACAATCGGATCACCTTTGATGTCATTTTGCTGTCCAAACAGGAAAGAATTTCTACGAATATCATTCTCAGAATACTTCGTGAAAAAATCTGGCTGCAAGACGAATCCATCCCATGGCACGCCTGCCAAGTTAAACGTAGCAGTACTTGCAGAATTCAACGTCAGATTCTGCCAATAGAAATGCTCATCTGTAAGCTGTGGGTGGTATGGGATAACGAATATATTCTCCCGCGAACCCTCATTGTGCACTTCGAAATTGGTAAAGTAATTGGGTTCAATTTGATATGCCCCCAATGCTATCACCTGGTCGCAGGCCAATACGGCTTCCGCAAATTTATTTTGGCCGATCCATTCCTGAGCGTTCAAATACATTTTAGCTAAAAAGGTATAGGCCATTCCTTTGGTAACCCTACCATAATACTCTGCCGTAGGCACATCTTGCACTGCATCTACATTGTCCAATATCTCCTGAACTATAAAATCAAATACAAACGCTCTGTCCTTTTGCTGTGGCGGATCTTTCTCACTGAAATCAATAGAGAATGGGATATTACCCCAATAATCCATGGCCCAGTAGTAATAGAAAGCGCGCAGAATTTTTATCTCGGCAAGCACTCGCTCCTTATTCTCAAATTCTATTGGATCAATTACCAAGAGAGTTTCGTTGCACGCTGTGATGCCTTCGAAAACCATATCCCATGATTTGGTCAATATTTTGTTTCCCGCTGTAGCACTGTTGAGTGTATGCTTTTGTATCTCCTCCCATCTACCCTGATCATACCACTCCCCATTATGCTTTTGTGGAATGACCATTTCATCAGAGGCATTCTGCCCGAGTGACCAGAGTCGCTGCTCCTCTGGATAGGGTTGAAGCTTTACGTATGCGCGTCCTGCATAAGCAATAACATCCTTTTCAGAATTGAAGAAATCATCAACCGGTATTTCGGAATAAACGGATTCTGATAAGTCGAAACAAGAAACTGTAAGGAGACTTAACAAGATGAATGATGTTATAGTAAGTGTATACTTTTTCATAATTCGATTCATTAGAAATTAAAAGGTCGCGTTTACTCCCAGAGTAAGAGCGGTCGTTCTTGGATAGTAGGATAATCGGTCAATGCCGGGCTCTAAGCCCCCAAGATTAACTTCAGGATCGATCCCCTTATAACCCGAAATCCAAAAAACATTTTGTGCCGACCCTGATACACTTAACCTGGATATGTATTTTGAATTCAAGTCAAAACCGTATTGAAGCGTTACGTTGTCCAGTTTTAAGAAGGAAGCATCTTCAATATACTTTGATGAATAGGTGACGTTTCTAATAAATTCCGGGTTCTCCAATTGTGTATGTACAATATTGCGTAATCCAATGGCGGTCCAGGATTCATAATATAACCTGTTAGAATTCAACACTTTGCCTCCGATCCCCCCGCGAAACGCAAGATTTAGATTCCAGTTTTTGTAGGTCAAAGCATTACTCCAGCCAAGCACTGCAATGGGGTTAGCACTGCCGATCTTCTCCCACTTACTCTTATCTACCTCTCCAACGGGGTTTTGATTTTTAAATATGTCGTTACCATGCTCATCAACACCTAACCAAACGGGTCCATAAAAAGTACCGAGTTCTTCCCCTTCTTTGATTCGTTGTGACCACACGCCTATGGTACCTCCCAGAAAAGCTGTTTCGTAGGTTGATTGCGTAAACTCGCTATTTGAAATTTTGTCCAGGAAATTCTTGTTGTGACTGGCGGTGAAAGTAGAACTCCAAGCAAAGTTGCCCCTTTTCATAAGCATAGCGTTCAACGTAAGTTCTACCCCCCGATTACTAATGGTTCCAACATTGGTAAATAAGTATGGGTACAAATAAGGTGGGACTGGCACCTGAAATTCCCAAAGCAAGTCGCTGGTTTTTCTTAGGTAATATTCAACACTGCCGCTGAGCCGCCGCTCAAACACTGAAAAGTCAACACCAACATTTAACTCTTGCTTCTTCTCCCATTTCAGGTCAGGGTTTGGATTCTGCCCTGGACCGTAAGAATTGATCCACTCCTGATTATAAAACAAACTACCCACGCGCTCCAACAAAATCAATGATCTGTAAGGACTGAAATCCTGATTACCTGTAACCCCATAACCCAACCTAAGTTTCAAATCATTTATCCAGCTAATGTTTTTGAAAAGTGATTCTTCACTCAGTCTCCAGCCTAAGCTCACAGCCGGAAACAACCCCCATTTGTTGTTATCTCCGAATTTAGATGAGCCCTCCCTTCTCAAGGAGATCGACGCAAGGTACTTTTCATCATAATTGTACATGAGTCTTCCAAAGAGAGCTATAAGCCTACTTGATTCCTGGTAAGAACCCATTTCGGACTTTCCCTCTCTAAAGAATGAGCCTGCAGAAATATTATTGTGAAGAAACACATCCGTATCGAAATTGTAATTTCCCACATAAGAGCTATTCATTTCGAACTCTTGAAAGGTATATCCGGCAACTACCTGAAAATCATGATCGTTTACTTCCTTTTGGTAATTGAACATGCTTTCGTATAGCGTATTACTATTGCGGCCATTTGATATTTCTGCTTCCCCATTTATACCGAGAATAGTAGGATAATATTTCGTCTTATAGGAATTCTCTTCCCATTCCGATTTTTGTGTTGAGATGAAGTTGCTCCAGGAAAGATCACCTGTGATCTCTAGTGTTGCTCTAAGGTTTAGGACTATGTCATTCGTTTGTCCCTCTCGCGTTCTCTCATTCAGCATGGCAACAGGATTGTAATAACCCAGGCCTTGTTTGAATGAATAGCCTCCTGTAGCCGGATCAGAATCATCATAGACAGGCTGTGTAGGATTCTGGATGAATGCCTGACTGAATAGGTCGTAGTTGGCTGGGCTATATTTCCTTAAGTTGTTAGTGAAATTGAAATCCAACAGTAACCTATCATCAAATACTTTTTGTTTAATGTTAGTCTTAAGAAGAATCCTCTCTGAAAGATTATCTCGCAACAATCCCTGATCAGTACTATGCGTTAGGGACGTACGATGAGAAAAACTTTCACTTCCTCCAGAGAGCGAAATATTGTGCTGGTAGCTGACCGGAAGATCGTTGGTGATTTCATCAAACCAATCTGTTTCGCTACCAAAAAGACTACCTGTTTTAGAAGGCTGATAAGTTTCTATGGCATGTTTAAATTCTTTGGCAGATAAGTTTCTGACACCTCTTGGTGCCACTTGCACCGAAACCTGACCTGAGTATTCCAGTACTTGCTGTCCCTTTTTTGCCGCTTTGGTAGTGATGATGATAACACCATTTGTACCTCTTGTGCCGTAGATGGCTGCTGCCGAACCATCTTTAAGTACATCAAATGATTCAACGTCCTGAAAATTAATGTTCTTCAAATCAGCTCCAATGACTCCATCAATAATAATCAATGGTCCCTGGCCTGATGTAAGTGTACTCACTCCACGCAAAAGGATTTGGTAGCCAGACATTGGGTCTGCACCATTCGGTTTGGTGATGGTCAAGCCTGCTACCTTCCCCTGAATTAAGCCCATTGGATCATTGAATCCTCCTCTATTAAAATCTTCAGACTTCACAGTGGTGACCGCTCCGGTAATTTCCTTTTTAGTCGTTGTACCGTATCCTATTACCACAATTTCATCTAAGGCCTGAGTTGACACGCTCATTTGGATATCAATCACACTTCTATTATTCACTGAAACTTCGACAGTCTCAAAGCCAATCGATGAAAAAACTAAAATCCCTTCTGATGGCCCGGATAAGGCATAGCCGCCATCTATATCAGTAATTGTGCCCGTCTGTGTGCCTTTGACATACACGCTGACACCCGGGATTGAATTTTTTGTTTCATCCGTAACTTTCCCCTTAATGATGATTTCACCACTTGATTGGGCCATCACTTTAGTAATCGGGTAGGTCACAAATACTGCAAGAAACAGATAAACAAAAAGTATAGAATGTTGCCTAGAATGTGATTTCATAGTCCTTCTTTTAGTATTACTACATTATTTAGATAGCCCGTTTTCAATCAATTGTAATTCATTGCGGTACGGAATGGATGACTGAGCACCCATGCGAGTTACAGTTATTGAGGACGCTTTTGAAGCTGTTCTTACAGCCTCTTGTATGGTTTTACCTTCTGAAAGGCCAACCACAAGTGTACCGCTAAAACAATCACCAGCAGCAGTAGTGTCGATGGCATCCACTTTGGTGGCCTCCACCAAAGAATACTCATCGTTTTCCTTGATAAAAGCACCCATAGCACCCATGGTAATCACCACATTGGGTACACCCTTGTTGCTAATTATATCTGCAGCCTGCTTAGCACTATTAAAGTCAAATACCTTGATTCCAGATAGGATTTCCGCCTCGGTTTCGTTTGGTGTCACAAGGAAGAGGCATTTGAGTAATTTGTCTGACAGGGTTCTGGCTGGTGCCGGATTTAGGATTACAGGAGTGCCTTTTTTCCAGGCCAATTCTGCTGCATACTCTACAGTCTCCATGGGAATCTCTAATTGCATTAAGACATAGTCCGCCGCATCTAATTCGTTTTTAGCCTTTTCAATATCGTCGGGAACCAAACTGCCATTTGCGCCTGAAGCTACCGCTATGCAATTCTCACCATGAGAATCCACCATAATCAACGCCACCCCAGATGAGTTTTTAGCGTCGGAAAATATAAAGTCAGTGTTGATTCCCTCAGCGTTATAAAGCTCGATGGATTGCTTTCCAAACACATCGTTTCCAGTTTTAGAAACGAATGTGACTTTACCTCCCTGACGAGCTGCTGCCACAGCTTGATTGGCTCCCTTACCCCCTGCATTCATTAGGAAAGTTCCTCCGATGACCGTCTCTCCTGGTATAGGTAGTCGATCCGATTTTATTACCATGTCTGTATTGCAACTTCCGATAACAAGAATTTTTTTATTGCCCATGTTTGTTGTTTGTATCTATCTTATTGAAGTGAAGGTAATATTATAAACGATTGAAAATTGTCAATAAATGCCCTAAAATCATATTTACAATTACACTATTCCTATTATAATCACCTGACATTTAATTATTTGTAATTTCCCTAAAAATGCCATTCTGCATTTACAAAGAGGTTTTAGCAGCATTCATTGACTGTTCTGAATTTAAAGGAGTGTATTGGACAAGATGATTAGAACTACTGGAATTACTTAATTACACTCTGAAATTTTCTGCACTAACACCAAACCTTCTTGAAATAGAAGGTGAGGAAGAAGAGCAAACGAACGCTTAGTTCCGCAGTTTTCTGATGGAGTCTAAGATGGTACCATCCACCCACTTTACCACAGCGACAATTTCATCGTCAAAAACCTGCTTTTGAGGAACACCACAAATTCTTTCGGCTTCCTCCTTGAGCTCATGAATGGTTCTAATTGGCAAACCCGAATCCTTAACTTTATCCAACAGGTCGGTGCGCAATGGATTAATCGCAATACCTCGCTCGGTTACTATCACATCTATTAATTCACCCGGACCACAAATGGTGGTGACCTCCTCACGAACCACAGGAATCCGATCCCGGAAAAGTGGAATTGGGAGTATGGTACACTTCGCAAATAAACAATTCTGCCACCCACCAATACCATGCAATAAAGCGCCATCAGAGTGTGTCACCACATTTGCATTGAAGTTCACATCCACTTCTGTTGCACCTAATATCACCACATCCAGTAATTGAGCGAAATTACCCTTACCATGATAATTGTAACTGGTGAAAGGACTGGTGTTGACATGGTTCGGATTGTTTCGCATTGACTTCACACCTTCCAAGTCGAAAGTCTGCCCATCGAGGATATATTCAACTATACCATCTTCCAACATTTCAACCAGAAACTTATTGCTTCCACCACGTGCAAAACGTGCCTTCATTCCCTTTGCTTTTAACATTTCAGCAAAATAAATTCCAATCGAAAGTGCTGTCCCTCCAGCTCCTGCCTGAAAAGAAAAGCCATCACGAATAATCCCAACCTGATCACAGAACTTTGAAGTCAATTCGGCTAAAAACAATCGATCCGGACTTTTGGTAATTGCCGTGGTGCCCGAAACAATCTTTTCTGGAATTCCTACCTGTTCAAGCTGAACAACATGATCCACATAGTTCCCTTGAATATGCCAGGGCACACATGGAAACGGAACCAGGTTATCGGTTACTACAATCACTTTGTTTGCATATTGTGAGTCTGCCAGAGCAAAGCCCAACAGCCCACAAGCAGCAGGGCCATCCACACCGTTGGCATTGCCAAATGAGTCTGCTGATGGAGCAGCAATCACTGCAATATCGATTTCAACTTCACCATCCTGAACCGCCTGATATCTCCCGCCGTGAGATCGCAACACCCCCACACCTTTCATTTTACCAGCCGTAGTAAACCTGCCAAGTTGCCCATTCATACTACCCTCTATGTGATGAATAGTGCCATCTTCCAAATGCTTTATCAAAGGCGCATGACAATCGAACGAAGCGGATGGAAACCATACCAAATCCTTAACTCCCAATGCTGCGGCAATATCAAAAATCTGAATGGCGATAAGATCCCCATTTCTAAAATGATGGTGTGTCGAAATAGTCATCCCATCTTTCAACCCCGCATCGACTAATGCTTGCTTTAATGTAGGCACAAGCTTGTTTCCATCAGCAGGAAAGTCCGCACAAGATGAAATTAGTGGCCCGAATTTTCTGCCATTGGGGCGATGTTTCCCAATTCCTTTATATGGTATTTCTGATTTGCCATTAACCAACGTAGGCACCGATCTACCTATCGCATTCACCACCATTGCATCCTTACCTTTCATAATTTGCTATTCTAATTCCTTATCGCTCCAATTTTTTTCTAGTCGACCAAGCGCAACTGCCAGATCGATCGTCTGCATTGCTCGTTTCACGACAGGCGCATCAATCATCTTTGTGCCAAGAGAAACAACCCCCAGTCCTTTTTCAGAAGCTATTTTAAAGGCCTTAACAATTTTTTTCGCGGCCTCAATTTCGACTTCATTCGGCGCAAAATTTTCGCGAATTATTGAAATCTGGCGTGGATGAATACAACCCATCCCTTCAAAACCCAAAGCCTTTGACGCCTGCACATTGGCCTTCAGAGCGATCATATCCCCCACATCACTAAATACAGAATCAATGGCCTGTATCCTTGCCGCCTTACATGCATGAACTACCTGAACACGAGCAAAGAGCGACTCCACTCCTTCGTTTGTCCTATTCACCCCCATGTCGGCGGCATAATCTTCCAAGCCAATGGCCATCGCCACAACGTTTTCTGCAGCTTTTGCGATCTCAAAAGAGTTCAAAACGCCCAGCGCACTTTCAATGATTGGCATTAACCAGACAGGACGCTGTGTACCCCTTTTATTTTGAATCAGGGCAATCCTTTCATTTACTGAATGAATTTGCGCCGCACTTTCACATTTCGGCACCAGTACAAGGTTGACATTATGCGGAACCACATAGTCAAGATCCTCCAGCCCTGCAGGTATTTGATTGATCCTGACCATCCGTTCGACCCCCATGAAACTGAGGTTTCTCAGCGCATTTCTGACCAGCAAACGTGCTTCTCCTTTTTTATGAAAAGCAACCGCATCTTCTAAGTCTAAAATCACTCCCTCTGGCTTATGGATACCCGCATTGATCATCAAACTAGGTGTGTTTCCAGGGAGGTACAAGCGTGTAGTTCGAGGTTGATCAGCTACAGTATGGTATAGGCTTTCAGGCAGCATCTCCAAGAGGTATTGCTCATCAGTTGGTTTCAACTGCTTTATCGCTGCTTCTACACGCGCCGCCATTACAAATGGCAAAGCACCTTTGTCTGATACCTCAAGAACCGCGTGTTCTATTGAGAAAAAATCAAGAATGGATTTACACAGAAGCCTGATGTCTTCTCCATAAAGCGCATTGACCTTGCTCAATACCTCGATCCGGATGCCTCCAGATTGGACCAACTTTAAAGTTACCAAGCAGTCCGACCTGTCCTTTTCACCATTATTCCCTGCCGTTGCAATCATTTTGAACCCATTAAAAATTTTACGAAAACAACCATTATTATTTTGCCCATATCGGTAAAGTCATTTCTAAATCCAACCAAGGAACGATTATGAAATATAGAATCATAGTCAGAAGAAATAAAGTAATCAGATTTAGCCAAAACCCTGTCTTAACCATCTGAGAAACTGAAACTCTTTCACTTGCCAGCACCACAGTATTAGGCCCCGTAGCAGCGGGCATCATAAAAGCACAGGAACATGCCACTGTGGCGGGAATCATTATCAAAAGTGGGTTAACACTCGCCGCTATGGCCGTGCTTGCTAACACGGGCAACAAAATATTAGCACTGGCTGTATTGGAATTGAATTCGGTGAAAACCAAAACAAAGGCCATTACAGTTATTAAAATGTAGAAAAAAGAGAAGCCACTAATAAATGAAAGCTGCCCTCCTAACCAATCGGCTAATCCTGTGGACACAAAACCTTCGGCCACAGCATATCCACCTCCTACGATCATCACAACACCCCAAGGTACCTGACTAGCTTCCTTCCAGGTTATTAATCGCTTATCGTCACCTGCCGGAATCAAGAATAATATAATAGCTGAAGCCATCGCAATGGTACTATCATGTATTTGACCAGAAATCCCAAATAAACCAGTCCATCCGGGAATAACCAATGAACCAAAGATTAGGTCGTTTTTGAAAACCCAGGCAAAAACGGTAACCGCTGCTATATACAAAACTCTTTTTTCACCTGATCTCATTTTACCCAATGCATCCAGCTCATCCTTGATAATTGTCAGGTTTTTACTTAGGTCTCCATCTATTTTAAAGTAGTTAATAATGAAATACCAAAACACCGGGATCAATATCACAAGTATTGGGACTCCAATCTTTAGCCAAACAAAAAAATTAACTGGTGGAGCTTCGGGGAACATTTTATCGAAAATCCCCACAAAAATCATATTGGTTGGGGAGCCAATAAGCGTGGCAAGCCCTCCAATAGACGCTGAGTAGGCAATAGCAAGCATTAATGCCGGCGCAAATCTATTGCTCTTTTCAACGTCTTCATCCTTACCAATGATGGAAAGACCAATAGGCAACATCATTAAGGCTGTAGTGACATTTGCGATCCACATAGAGACCAAAGCTGTTGCTATCATCATGCTTAAAACGATTTTTTGTCGACTTGTGCCGAAGACATGAATAATTGTAAGTGCAATTCGCTTATGAAGATTTTGTGTTTCAATGGCCTTTGCCAGAAAGAAAACCGCCAAAAACATGAGTGCATAATTATGCCCATAATTAGCTGCAGTTTCTGCTGGCGATAGTATGTGCATAGAGGGATATAGCACCAACGGAATAAATGCAGTGACATAAACAGGAATTGCTTCGGTTATCCACCAGACGCTCATAAGCGCCACTACCGCTGCAGCTCCTTTAGCTTCTGGATTCATACCATCAGGAGTGGGGAGAAATAAGATTATTCCAAACACCGCCATTCCTGTTAAAGCACCAATTGATTTCTTAGATAGCATTTCTTTCCCGCTTAAATTCAATCAAACCTATGCAATCCAAGCATTCAAAAATGATCAATAATCGTTCAAAATCACATTTTCAAAATTTTGACATTTTTAATTTTTCAGCCTTTAGTTGATATAAAACAATGAATATTCCCAATATTTGATAACTATAAAACAAGAATCACAACAAATGATTAAATCGGAAGCCTTAATCTACTTAGTCAACTCCATGACGAAACCTGAAAAGAAAGCTTTTAGGATAGCTACCGATTCTTCTGATGGAGCATATTACCTCCAACTCTATGACCTGATTGATTCTAACAAGGAAATAACCTCTGAGCAGCTAAAAGAAGAGTTCTCAATTAAGCTCCCAAAAGCATCATTTGACACCTCCGCCACCCACCTTTATAAGACGCTTCTGAATACCATGCTAGATCTGCGCAAAGACCAGGACAGCTACTATTCCTTATTTGACATGATCTTAAAAGCCCGGATTCTCTTTGAGAAATCCTTGTATCAGGAGTGCTTTGACACACTAAAAAAAGTCAAAAAGAATGCCACCAAATATGAAAATTACTACGCCCTGCTCATCTCTTCCAGACTCGAGTTGGAGTATCAGCTTGCGTTGAATTTTCCAGGGCTGGATGAAAAAGATTTATTACACAAGCATTTCAAGGTAAGCGAGACCTTACGCATCATTCAAAAGATTCATCAACAATCAGCACTGTATGAGCTACTGAAATACCGCATGCTTCATCGAGGTAATGCTCGATCAGAGAAGCAAAAAACCGAGTTGAATGATTTGGTAGTAAGCGAGATGAGCATCGTTTCTTCATCAAACATTCAGAATTTTGAAATCAGCAAGCTGCATCAGCTTTTTCAGGCAAACTACCTGATCAGTGTTGGAGATTATAAATCTGCTTTTCATTCCTTCAATGAACTCAACAACTTACACGAGGCTAATAAACATTTATGGTCTAATCCACCCATTTACTATGTGTTATCCATCGAAGGAGTACTGGATAGCTTGAGAAGTTTACGTGAGTACAAGGGGATGAGTCATTTTGTTCAGCAACTAGAGAAAATCGACACACCCTTTCTAAGCTTCAATACCAATGTTGTTTGTTTAATCTTTCTATATGAGCTTTTTCCATTCCTGGATCGTGGTGATTTTGGATCCTGTGAACAGCTCATGAAAAAATATGATGCCAAATTACTCAAAAAGGTTCAACTCCTAAGCCTTGCTCGCAATGCTGAACTACACCTTTATCTTGCTTTGATCTATTTTGGCTTGCGGGACTTTCAAAAAGCAAAGAAGTGTTTGAGTAAAATCATATTCACCAATAGAGATTACTCTTACCTACCCGTCTTCAGAACTATTCGGTTGGTCAATCTTATGATCCTCTATGAGTTGAAGGATACTGAGTTTATAAAGTATGAATCCCGATCTATCAAAAGGGACATCAATGCCGCTGGGAAAGAATACAAAATCGAGAAGAAAATCATCAGCTTTGTCAATAAGACTAACCTTCCGGTTTCGATAGTCAAAAGAAAGCGACTTTGGGAAAATTTAAAGAAGGATTTTGAGATCATTAATCATGATGTCTATGAGCAACAAACACTTCGACTCTTTGATTTCTCTGCCTGGATTGAGAGCAAGGTGAGAAGAATCCCTCTGGCGGAAATCTTAAACAACCGGGTTTCTCAGGAACACTAAAAGTCAGCCCGACAAACCTGTGATTTACATGCCATTGACATCCATCAAGATTAATTATTTAATCAAATCACTTGACACATAGCCAAATTGTTTTTTCAATAATCGCCGACTGAAGTAGAGTGAATCATTGACCCTTATTGGCCACTTCGGAAACATTGAAGTTTTTGGTTTTTAAAAGAGAAGCCTCTTTTCAACCGAATAGTCCTGATAAACTCATTGGGCTACATATCTATCAGTTCAGTGAGTTTCCGATATATTTTTCCATATCAGAATAGTTTTACCCAGCAGGTAGTGACCAATCTTCTTCCGTCAAATGGATGACTGAGGCAGGGTAAAGTTGATTTAAACGGCTATCAGCCCAGCTTATCAAAATCAGGATTCCAATGGACAATTTTTTGATCATACATAGCATCAAGGCCCATTTGCACACATAACGCGGCCTTCGCTCCGGATATGACATTGGAAGCTGGTCTTTTGTTGTTGACAATGTTGTCCCGAAAATCCATTAAGGCCTGCTTGCTTGGTTCGATATGATCCACAACGATGGGAATGCCCTTTCCTTCGTCCCAGGAGACTGTGGCTCCGGACACCCCGTCTACCTCTCCCAGTTCTTTATTGAGTTTTCCTTCCGGGTAAAACCAGGCCTTGTCATAACTCAGTATGAGGGTGCCTTTATCTCCCATTACTTTGATTTGGTAATCATCTTTTGAATTGGCCGTTAAGCAGGTGAATTTTGCTTTGACACCCTCCGGATAGTCATAAATCAGATGGATGTTGTCGTAGGTTTCCCTTCCGTCTTTCCAATAATCCACTCCACCGAAACCAGTTACCTTGTTGGGCGTAGCATCTAAAACCCAGTTGGCAAAATCCAATTGGTGTGAGCACAATTCGGCCAATAGTCCGCCGGAATATTCTCGGTACATTCTCCAATTAATGATCCTTTCCAAATCAGGAGATGGAACAGACCTTCTCCAGTCACCATTTCTATTCCATTGGCACTCAAAGGCCTGTATCTGGCCCAGCCCTCCCTTTTTGATCAGGTCTACTACATGGGTGTACAATCTGGAACTATGGTATTGATGACCTGTTTGGAATACCTTTTTGGACCGATTGGCCACACTCACCAGGTCCTGTATATCCTTATAGCCTTTGGCCATGGTCTTTTCACAGTACACATGCTTGCCCGCATCAATGGCATCCATAGCAATCTTTGCATGCATACTAAAAGGCGTAGCGATTAGTACGGCATCAATGTCCTTGTCATCAAGGATTTTTCTATAATCACTGTACCCTTTCACCTGCTGATCTGCCACCTTGCTCAACCCTTCTTCTAAGCGAAAGGGGAGAATATCCGCACAAGCCACCACATCAAAATGATCAATGCTATTAATATTGGGTATTAAGCCCTGCCCCCTCGATCCGGTGCCTATCACACCTATTTTTATCTTATTGTTGGCGTCATTCAGGCCAATGATTTTTGCTGTTGTTAATGTAGAAGTTGCTATTCCGGCTGCCGCCACACCACTTTTGATTACAAATTCCCGTCTCTTCATAGTAACACTATTTAATAAAAAGTCACCTTTGACACTAAGCATCAAAGGTGACCCTAACAACCCTTAAATTAACCTAAACTGACTTAATCTCCCAACCGGGCTCGTACGTTCTGGACCATAATTTCATGGCCTCCCTATTGTATATCCGACCCGTATTTTCATCCACTTCGTAGGCATCGTCAATCCTGTAAGCGATGTTGGCATAGTGTGTCAACATCTGACTGATGGCGCCCTCATCAATGGGTGAGGTCAATGCTGCTTTACCGCGAATGGCGTCAAAGAAATTCTTTGTGTGCATGGTAGACATGTCTCCACCTCCTCCAAGGGCAGTTCCCGCTTCCGTACCCGAAGAAAGATTTTCCCTGATAAGCTCACCCTTTAGACTGTAGAGTTTGTAACCCTCTCTGTCAATAAAAACCGAACCTTCAGATCCGTAAATGATGGTACCTCTGCCAGCACCAAACTTATAATATCCGTTTCTACTCTGACCGTCCCATTTGATCACCTTATTGCCTGAGAATTTAAAAGTGGCTTCCATGGTGTCATACATTTCCCAACCATCGTCTTTGTATTGGTATTTGCCTGCATTGACCTCTACACGCTCCGGATACTTCACCTGCAGTGCCCAGCGGGCAATGTCCAGTTCATGTGTGGCATTGTTTCCGGTCTCTGCTGTACCATAATTCCACCCATACCAATGCCAGTTGTAATCCCAGGTATTATCAGTATATGGTCTTCTTGGTGCCGGCCCCTGAAACAACTCCCAATCCAGTCCCTCTGGTGGGCTGGCGGGTGTTTGATGCGGTACGGCCCCTCTTCTGCTGGTGTAGAAGGCAATGGCTTGATAAACATCACCAATGATTCCATCATGAATGTCTTTGATGATTTCCTGAGATTGTGGAGAAGAACGCTGCTGGTTTCCCATCTGAACCACCTTATCATATTTTTTCTGATAAGCCACCAGCAACTCACCTTCCCTTGGATTGTGGCTACATGGTTTTTCCAAATACACGTGCTTACCTGCCTGCATCGCCATACACGCTCCTGGTGCATGCCAGTGGTCAGGTGTGGCCATGAATATGGCATCTACTTTTTTATCGTTTATTACTTTGCGAATGTCATTTTCCAACTTTGGCTTATCGCTTGTTACCTCCGCAAACATCGCAGCGGCTCTTTCCCGCTGGCTTTTCATGACATCACAGAGATAAGTGAGCTCTATGTTATTGTTCTTATCAGCAATCGCGTCTTTGTATGCCGGAAACCTTCGTCCCAGGCCTTGCAGAGCCACACGAATGCGATCATTGGCACCGATAATTTTGGAATAGCTTTTTGCACTCATCGCATTTAGCTGGCTAGTCAGTCCAATACCAGCAGCACCTGCAGTTGCTTTTATTATGAAGTTTCTTCTGTCTTTTCTCATCATTACTCAGCTGTATTTTTATCTAAAGGACGAATTTTAATATTTCTAAATGACACCAAATCACCATGATCCTGCAAAAGGATTTGCCCTCTGTCCAGTTCACCGAAATCTTTCCATTTCACATATTTACTTTCTGAAACCAGTTTTCTGTATTCCGGGCTTTTCCTTTCATATTCCAGCACTTTCACACCATTCAGCCAATGCTCAATATGGTTGTTAATGGACTTAATGTGAGCTGTATTCCACTCCCCTATTGGCTTTATTGGCTTGTTGGTATCTGCCTGAATCAGGTCGTAAAGAGAGGACACCGTTCTGCTTCCTTCATGATTGCCCAACTTGGCATCCGGATGCAGCTCATCGTCCAGTATCTGATATTCTAACCCGATCGAAGAGCCCGGCCCTTTGTTGATTTCCGTATCTACATAGTATTTGATGCCACTGTTGGCGCCCGGAGTGAGTTTAAAATCCACCTTCAATTCGAAATCACTGAACAACTCCTCTGTAACGATATCACCACCTGCTCTGGACTCAGCACCGCCTGATGACAGCACGGATAATACCCCGTCTTCCATTACCCAACCTTTTTCCGGGAAAGCATCCAACTTAGCACCTTTCCAACCATTGGATGTTTTACCATCCCAAAGCAACTTCCATCCTTTCTTCTCTTCGTCAATCGTCAGATTATTTTTGGTGACGACCGGCTGCAAAGGCGAGCTTTTAGCATACTTGCCCAAATCCGAGGTGAGGATTTTAACATTCCTCCACATGATCTGCTTGCCCTCCTGACTATCTTCTTTGATGCTGTGCACCTGCAATCCGATAAATCCTGTGGAGGTTTTATCGTCAATGAGGTAAGCTGCCGGCACGCCATTGATCCATGTTCTAATGGTGTCAGCGATGGCTTCTATTCGGTAATGATTCCATTCATTTTGCTTGAAGGCCTTCTGTGCTTCCGGATTGTTCTCCATGGTATTCAACCACCCTCTTCTGGCCTCATCATAAATACCTGCACTCCATGCTCTTTCTGATGGGTCAATTTCTATCTGATACCCGTGCACACTGCCATTGAGATAATAGTCAAAACTGTTGCTTCTGATTTGAATACCTGAGTTCATCGATGGATCCACTTTGTACTCCAGCTCCAGGATAAAATCTCCATACAATTCATCTGATCTCAAGAAGGTATTTGGTGTATTCAAGACAGTGGTTCCCACTATGGCTCCATCCTCTACTTTATATGTGGCATCACCGCCAATTTTGGACCACCCGGTCAAGGTTTCACCATCAAACAAATCAACCCAAGGGGTGGAATCTTTTGCTTCGGTTTGACATCCGAAAAGACTCGCCGAAACTAAAAATGAAAGTATGATTTTTAGTGTGTTAGTTTTTGTCATCATATAAAATAAGTCTGGTTAAATAATTGTAATAATTTCGAAACTAGCATGTACGCTATATTCAAATATGGATTTTTTACTCAAAAACATGGTCAGAAATGGAAATATTCGATATTTCTCCGGTCAAGGTAAGAAATTAACTTTATTTCCAATTCTCAATTGCTCATACCTTTCGGTGCAGACTCCCAGGTGCGGCACACCATCTTCATCTAAGATGTGTAATCTGGGATGGTATTCGCGTGATGGACAAGTAAAATTCGGGGTGCTGGCTCATGCTTTCTTACTCCCCGGGATCAGTCTGGTAATGAGTTGGCTGGCTCGAGTTTTACCTCAGAATATTGGGAAAATCTAATTCTTTATCAACCTAAGTATTCCAGCCTCCTCTACCACCTCACCATTCCTGGCATTCCTGAGGGTTAGAAAATAAATAGCTGCGGGAAGCATTGAAACATCCACTTCCAGATAATCCTGAACAACAGTCATTTGTCTGGACAACCTGATTTTACCTTCGACATCATAAACGAGGAGCGAAAGCTGCGAAGGACTACCGGAAGGCAGTACCAGCCGTACAAGGTCGCAGGTCGGGTTGGGGAATATTTCAATAGCACCCTTACTCCCTGTGCCAAGTGGGGGTGGCGTCACAGGCAAAGCAAACTCAGCAATAACATTCATATCCTCAGTGATAGAAATCATCATCGGATTGTCAGTCCCGTCTAAATCACCAGCCCATTTGGAAAACTGGTAGCCATCTGCCGGAGTAGCCGTGAGGGTAATGATCTCTCCTAGCCGGTAAGTGTCCTTTATGGGAGACCAGGTGACACTACCCTCCCCTACAACAGAAGACGATAATGAAAATATGGACTCGTCATTGGAATAAGCCGGGCCGGTATTGGATGTGGTGGCATAGGGCTGCACATCTACAGTATGAGGAAATTCGGAAGCTCCTACATCTTTTTGGTCAATTTCATCAGGTCTGATTTGTTTCATAATGTCCAGTTTCAAGTCATCAAACTCCAACCCATCAATCATAGGAATGGGCGGGAATCCGGAAACTGCGGCATCAATGGCAGGGCTCTCTGAGTCCAACTGAAAAAATCCTTTATCGTTCTCAATCAGCTTTGGATCCAGATCACTTATACCTGATGGTCGATCTATTCCCAGGCTACCCAAAGAGAGGTTGCCCAGCCATTGCTCGGTCCCTGTCGGGTCATCAAAAATCACACCCTTTGGATTGCTGAAAATATTGTTGGCAAATACAACATGTTGAGGCGGAAAACTTCCTGATCCACCCAACTTCACCTCCTCAGAATCCACAATGGTATTGAAATACACGTGGATGGAGTCCAGGGGATCCGAAGACTCGTTTTGCAAATAGATGGCGCGGCTGGTCAACCCGGAAAAGTAGTTGTTGTAAATGAAGTGGTTCTGCCCTTCACGCACGCGTACACCGCCCATGTTGTTCAAGAAAAAATTGCCATAAACTATGGCTTCATCTCCGTGGCGAAGCACCAGCTCGCCTTTGGTGTTGTTCTCGAAGGTATTGTACCGAAAGACATTTTGCGCGGCTTTATTTGAAATCAATTCGCCATCACCGTCACAGTTTTCAAAATAGCAATACTCCACAATGGTCCGGGAATCCAGGTGCGCCTGACTGCTTACACCTATGCGAATAGGCTCCACCCCCATGTCACCGCCGCTGCCCCGAAAGTTTCTGAATGAGCAATGTTGAATTTTGTGATAACCAGGCTCGTTGTCTACCAGAATGGATAGGATGTTTTGATCGGCCAGATTGATTCGGCTCTCAAAATTGCAATGGCTGATTGTAGTACGTCTCGAATCTTCATCAACTATCAAATATTTAAAACTTGTATAACCCAGAATGTTGATTTGGGTAATCAGCACATCACTCCCCCAGTTTCTGATTACATTATCCGTACCAATATCTCCCCCAACAAATTGAAACCCCGACAAGACTACTTTGTCGGCATCTATTTCCACTTTTGACTCCCCAGTGAAGATGACAGCCCCATAGCTCTCTGCGGTAACCACAAGACCCTCCACATTGATGTCCATAAAGACATCCTCGTATCTGCCCGATCTCCAAACAACAGAATCTCCATTCACTGCTTCATTAAGAGCAGATTTGAATTCTGACAGGGAAGAAACATTGTACCTGGTTTGGGCCAGCGTCACTTCCGCAACAAGTAAAATCACTAAAAAGGCTGCAATTCGCATATTAATCAATCTTTGAAAAAGTAACTTTCATTCGTTCGGCACTATTGATGAATCGTCCTCCCGAGACTATTCACCGTTATCGGTACTCATCGGCTTGTGCGTTTTCAGCCATTCCTGTCCTTCTTTAGTCAGGAAAAAATCCATCCATAAGTAGTACATCTTCTTGTTCTCACCCACTGTGACCCAATGGCTCGAACCAATTGGAATATGCAAAAGCGAGAACTCCTTAAAGGCCGTAGAAGCTGCATCAGCGTGAACCACCACATCATTATTGGATAGCCCTAAGAACAGCTGATCAAGCATAGGGTGCTCATGAGCACCCACCTCATCCGGCCCCATGGCTTCCACAGTTCCCAGCGAAACACGAGGAACGATATCAGCAGGGAGCACCGTTCTACTGACGGTATTCGGACTCTTTATCTTTTCTGTATAAGGTTCGCAATCCTCAAACCGTGTAAAAAACAGGTCATATTTATTCTCCTCAGGGAAGTTCTTCAGGTCCTCCATGTCTTGAGCGGACAGCCTTTTGGTAAACTGTAGAAAATGAAGTTCCTCCCCTTCAGGCACCTTAAACCGCACTTGATCCGTGTCATTCATTGGAATGGCAATGGACTCAGGCACCAGGTTGTACACCATTGAATCAGCCTGTAGGGTTCCATTCCCACTCACAAACAGAAACATGCTGACATACTCACCCGAAAGCGAGATGGTCTGCTCGGTAGGCCCTGCATAAGCGAGGTGCTCAATCTTGGTCTCGGCAATCTCACCTGCCAGCAATTCCTCTTTAAAAACCTGCTCGCCTGCCGGTATTTTCATCTGCAAATCCTGAACAACAATTTCAGGTGAGCCCGGGCCTGAAGCACAAGACGACAGAATGATTGCCATGATTACACAAACTCCAATGCCTTTCTTCTTTAAAATCTTCAATACATTCATGATTGGCTATTTACTTTTCACTTGCCTCAAAAGTTTGATCCCTGGGAAAACAAGTCCTTAATTTTCTACTTCGAAGGTTGAATAATCAGCCTTCGAGTTTTCATTTCACTGCCAATTCTCAGTTTGGCAAAATACAGGCCGTTGGGCAGATTGTCGGGTGTCCATTCCACTTTCTGGGTTCCCGCATTTTGAAGTTCATTCACCAAATTCACAATCTTCTGGCCGGACACATTGAAAATCGTCAATTCTACCAGCGCAGGTTTTAATACTTTGTACTCTATGGTGGCTTTGGAATGGATCGGATTAGGATAGACAATCATCTCATGATTGGAAGCCTCGAGCGTATTTGGATCAACACTAAGCGTAACTTCTTCCTCACTAAAGTGAGCGGTGACTGACTTGTCAGCATCCATGATGATGGTCGTTTGTGCAGAGGTCCCGGTCACGTCCCCACTCCAATAATCAAATAGATTTCCATCATCGGGTTTGGCCGTCAGGTACACGAGCGTTCCTACTTCGTAGACCCCTCCTGAGGGATTGTAGCTCACAAACCCGTTTCCGACTGCAGAAGTGGTCAAAGTATATGTCTGGGTGGCAGTGACCGCAATGTTGATTTCCGAAGAGGTCGTTGTAGCTCCTTCATTGTCTGTAGCTACTGCGGTAAAAATGTAGCTACCTGTAACCGCAAATGGAATGGTAAATGAATAAGGGATAGTCGAATCCTCACCAAGTTTGGTTGGCCCATTGTAAAACTCCACCTTAGAGAGCGTACCGTCAGGATCGGAAGCATCAACTACGATGGTGATGTCATCACCATTCACGAAACTCGCACCATTCTCAGGAGAAATAATACTGACGACAGGATTAACATTTCCTCCTGATCCATCAGCGACATACAGCTCATCGAAGTAAGCAGTAGCCTCCCCGTCATCCTGCAGATAAACTCCGGCTTTCCAGTAGCTGGGGAATGTCCAGTATGAAACATCCATATTGGCTTTTTCGGCTCCATCTACATCAATGATCATGCTTCCATCTACCAATCGAACGTCACAGTCAAAATATCCGGCAGGCGCTTCACCCAGATCCACATGTGTGGTATTCACACCTTCATTATCGGTTTTTATGGCAGCCCACAGGTGATTGACTGGTTCCTTGGTTTGATGTTTATAGATTCTTAGCAATGGCTTATTTGGTCCGCTCCCTGTATTGGCGTCATCATGAATTTGTAGCACGGTCACCTGATCACAGGTCATCTCAACAATATGTATTCTGGCATGCAGTGAACGATCACCTTCGGAAAGGGTCCAGTTGTTCAGATACCGCAGTTCGGTGCGCTGGCTGGATCCGGACTGATTAAAAGCAACTTTATCCTCGTCCACGACATAGAAATTATCATCTGTATAGCCATCCTTGAGCTGAGTTTGAGTGGCAATGGTGGAGCTCGTTGGTGCCTGTAATTTACACTCCCCAATGAACGCCTTAAATCTTGGGATATCATAAGGAGCATTGTATTCCGCTACAGGATTGACGGCAATACTCACTCCCAAAGCAGTGTATGAGATACCACCATCATCTGTAGCCGTGGCAGTAAGGAGGTAACGCCCCGCAGGCACGTCGCTCCAGGTATAGTCATAGGGGGGTGAAGTGACTTCACCCAGTTTGGTTGAACCGTGGAAAAATTCTACTTTGGCAATCGATCCATCGCTATCAGAGGCATCGGCTGAAATGGTGATGTTCTCTCCGGCACTAAAAGTTGCGCCACTGGACGGAGCGGTGATACTCGATGTAGGAGCCTTGTTACTGGCCGTTGAATGAGCATTGCTCAAAGCAAAAAATGATGCCTGACAATAGTCGCCATCCTCTCCCGAATTGTTTTGATTATATACCCCTGCTTTGAAATACATCCAGTCATCAGCAAAGCCACTATCGGTCATGTCTACCACTTTCTGTACATCGGGTTTTCCAGGTCTCATAATGGTCACAGTAAGGTCATTGCCCTCCACTTTGATTTCGTAGCTAAACTTCTCCCCCAGAGCAATCCCATCTTCAGGATCAGCAGCATCGTCACTTCTACTGCCGATCATTTCGTGCCATTGCTCTGCACTGGTGGTAGGCTCATGAGCGAAGTAAATCGCCCCTTTGGTGTTTCGTGGCAATTTGCGGTAGTATAACCTGCACGGCTCATCACTTGACGCATGGATTTGCCCGATGATTACACGACCAACTTTGCCGGCTTCTCCTGTGGTAGACACATGATCCACGGCAACTGTAGCCGTCAGCGTTCCACCTACTCCTCCGGCTGCCTCCTGATTGGCCTGACTGGAAGAAGCGAAGACCCAGTTGTTGGGGCCGATCCCCTGCGTGTTGAAGCTGGTATTGCCAGCCCGCAGCATTTCCCGAAGTTCACTTCTGGGGTAAGAGCTCCCGCCGGTTTCTCCATCATTCCGACATCTAAAGACCATCGCCCCGGTATTGGGGTCTGTATAAAACTGAGCTGGTCTTTCAAAACCATTGGATAGATCAGCTTCCTGAACTTCCGACTGATCCTCCAACGTGATCTTCCAATCCGTAAGATCAAAATTTCCACTTGGTGGTAAATCAGGATCCTGGGCCCAGCTTGCTGAAACCGATGCAAACTGTAAGAGGACAAACATGATCAGGTAAGAGAATATATTCCCTATTGATGATGAAAATTCGGATTCCCTGGTTGTTGTAGCTTTCATATTGTAAAAATTTACTAGTACTTAAATCGTATTAAAATGCCTTTTTCGGCACTCCTGGATAATCTTGAGAAGAGACGATCATCGATTCAAAAATCAACCAACGTATCATCTCAACACTTTTGCTAATACATTAACTTCAGAGGAAGATTTTCCTCAACAATGAGCGCTCCAGAGTTTGTAATTACATTGTCAGCATGTGAATTGTTCTTGGCACCCCAGAGTCGAGCCACTTGCTCTACCGGGTTATTCTGAAATTTATTGCCAGAAATATCCACATTGATGATCCCGTATGTGTTGATCAAAATCCCATTCTCCTCACTCGCTCCGCATTGGGTAAATGTGCTCCCTCTGACTAACAAATTGCCTCCTACTGTGGACTCGTCATATCCGCCTCGGTAATAATCGATGACGTTCTTATTGACCCGATCAAATTGACAATCCACGATGTAGACATTTTCAGCATTGTATTCACCGCGATCATCGTCTTCTGCAGAAAGCTCAATGCCGTTGTTACAATTTTTTATCAACGAAGACTCGAAACTGATGTATTCAGAAAACGAATACTTGTAGGCTTTAAGGACATAATCAAAGTCAGATAACTCACAGTCCTTCACCTTCAAATTGTAAAGGCCGGACATGTTTTCTTTCAAGGTAGCAAAGGCGTAATTCTCCCCACTCCCACTAAGAATGATCGCATTCAAAGTCAGCTTCCCCTTCGGATTCATTTCGAAAGCCGGGGTACCGGCAGGGCCAGCATAGACAAGCGATACTTTAGAGTCTGGCTTCGCCGACTTGATGGTCAGTTTCTTGTCGATGACCATGGAATAATTGAATTCAAAACGCTCCGATGCTAGCTCAATTATATCGCCATCCTGCGCGGATTTCATTGCTTTGGCAAAATCCGCTGCAGTACTGACCGCATGTGTTTCCTTCGCTGAATCGTCAGCAGAGGGATTGTACCAATCCGGACCGTACTTGGACACATCCATAATGTTAGGTTTTTCCGGCCTGGCTCCATTAGTGGCTCCTATCGAACTGCTTTCAGAGCGTGAATTCCCGAATAGGTCTTTGTCGATTTGATCAAACTCAAACCCATAATAGGCCTGGATTTCGGACAGATCACTGGTTGGAACCCAAATATTTTCTTCCAATTCCCGCATGGAGAAGTCCCTTTTCTCAAGACCATTCACGCCTCTGAAGGCCACACCCTGGTTATTGATCACGTTGCTTTTAAAATCGATTCCATCAATGGAATCGTAACGTATAATGGGCATTTCATCTCCTTCCGAATTGTAAATCACATTGTTGACGACTAGGGTCCGAATGGGCGTTTCAGATCTGATTTCCGAACGAGGCAGCACCTCTTTCTGATCCACATTTGATCCAACACCAAATTGCCAGGGTGAGGAGCAATTGACCCAGGTGTTGTAAGCAACAACCACGTCAGTCACTTGAAAGTATCTGTTGACAGCCGGTTGTCGAATTCCGTTCATCATAGCCAATGGGCCTCTGAAAATCTCCCCATGGAGGTTGTAGAAATAATTATTGGTGACCCGGTGACCAGTCCCAATCAGTCGGACTCCCCCCACCTGTGGGGAATCTTCATCACCGATAAAGTAGTTCCCATCTACAATGCAGTAATTTCCATGTCTGGTGACCAGTGACCCCTGGCTTTTGTAAAAGACATTGCCTCTGAACTCATTGAAATTGGATTTGCTGGAAATGACCTCCACTTCTCCGTTGCATCGATCAAACAAATTATTAGCCACCAACGTGTAGCTGGGTGTCATGGACGTGCTACTGTTCCCAATCTGAATTGTCTCCGCACTTGGGCCCCCTTTTGGTGGTCGGGGACCAAAGTAGTTGTCATTAATTTTGTGGTAGTTTCGTATACTTTCATTGCCTTCCAGATCCACCCTTATGGTGGGTCCTCTGTTGGATTTTCCTTCCAGATAGCAATGATCGAGTTGATTATACTTTCCCTTGAACAGCACCCAAAGGTCAGTCATGTTCCGTTGGGCTTTGTTGAAGTCTTTGATCACGCAGTTTGTCACACGGCTGTTATTTGCAAGGGTATCCTTATTGATGAAAAACTGGATGACGGATTCTGAAGGAGACGCTCCGTTGGTAAAATAGAGCCCATCCACCACCAGATATTCTCCACCCAGTTTCAGGTCAGATTGTCCCTGGATGATTACTTCGCCGGGGGTTTCAGCACGAAGTGTGATGGGTTGATCTTCAGTTCCCTTTGCTACCAGGCGAATTTCAACATTCTCCCATTGGCCATTGGCCATGACAATACTGGTGCCTGGTTGGGCTTTTGAGATTGCATCTTGCAGCTCCTTTGCGTTAGAAACCAGGATTCCTTCATTGGATTCCTTGAGTTGACAACTCATCAAAAGGCAAATTGTCGTAAGTGAAAAAAGTATATTCTTCATCATTTTAATATTAATTGGGTCAATCTTGATAGATAATTTAATCATTCGCGTTCAGGTTCTTTATGCTTCTTTCCATAGTTGTTGGACAGTAGTCAGGTCTTTTTTCATCGCATCAAAAACAATTTTTCGATCTACAGTGATTTCATAATGACCTTTTTCTGCTCCACCCAGGGGGTATTCCAGGTGCAAGGACACTGGCGGATTCAAACCATAGGTTTTCAATAATTTAAAATAGTCTTTGAAGTTCACCATTCCTTCACCTATTGGCACGTTCACGGCTTCCCATTGGCCATTGACCTTTGCCCATTGAAAATCTTTGAGTACGATCGTTTTTATACGCTCACGGAGCAACCGTAATCCATTTGTCCAGGAAAGTCCTCCCTCCACTGTGGCATGACGGATATCATATTGGGTCCCAAAATAAACAGGGTCCACGGTTGCAAGCAGTTGCTCTATTTCCCAAAAAGAAGATCCGATACTTGTTCCGGCATGGTTTTGATAGCAGCCGATGATATCGTATTGCCTACCCTGTTCGGCAAGCGCTTTGATTCTCTGCTGGTAGACTTTGATAGACTCCTGCAATGATTTGTCCGCATGATATTCAAACCAATTGATGCGATAAAACCCAATACCTTCATTGGCTGCGGTTTTGATGATGTCCAAATCATATTCGTTGTTCACATCGGTAATGGCCGTGGTGATCATCTCACAGGTAGAACCAGACTGCTTAATATCCCTAATAGCTGCAGGCAGGTCGGATTTCACATTTTCTGGCAGCACATGACCCTTGGGACGGACAGTCAGATCAATGCCATCAAACCCGAGCTCTGCGGCGATCTGACCAGCTTCTTTGAAGTCTAAAAACTGCAAATGCTTGGAAAATATATGCACCTTCAAGGGATCGTCAGAGCCATTCGGATGGAATCCGCCAACAGGGGATGGCAAAAAAGGAGCCATCAGAGCCACGGTTCCTGACTTTTGTAAAAACTTTCTTCTTGAAATTCTCATATCTTCATCATGTCTAATGACCTCTTGCTCTCCCCTTCTCCACCATCCCAAAAGAAGCCTTCTACAATCAAATAACTACCGTAGATGTTTAGTTTGGAAGAACCATTCAGTATAACTCCTCCCGGGGTCTCAGCTTTGAGGATAATGGAATTGCTTTGTGTTCCAGAATCAGTGAAGATGATGTCCTCATTAGAATAAGTACCCATCAGTCCAGGTTACAATGTCGCCTGTTTCACCTGCTTCAATAGTAAAACCATAGCTTTATTGACAGAACCACTATCGTGGCAAGCAACAATGCCTTAATCCATTTGTCACCCTTTTTGATAGAAAAAAGGCTTCCCAGCCATCCTCCCAATGAAGTCCCCACTGCCAGGGTCAATCCGTATCGCCACTGAATCAAATCATTGTAAATGAAAACCATCACCACCGCCAGCGTGTACACAAATGCTACAATGACCTTGATGCTATTGATTCTTACCATGGGATAGTGGTGTAGCCTGTCCAGCACGAAAATGATAATAAAACCAACTCCCGCATGAATAAAACCACCATAAATCCCTATCAGAAAGAAAATCAATATCTCTACCCATGGGCTTCTTTTTTCACCTCCGGTGTGGATACTAATTGGCTTCCGAGCGGAATCAAACACAATCATCAACCCTACCGCCAACATGATGATTGACAAAATTCGGGTGAACAACTCACCCCTGATATCAACTGCTAAAAACCCGCCCAACACCGCCCCTGGGATCGCTGCCAGTCCCAGGTAAATACTGTAGGGATAATCAATGATCCCGGCTCTTCTAAATTTATTTATGGCAAACACATTTTGCCAAAGGATTGCTATCCGGTTGGTGCCATTGGCCATGGCCGGCGGCAACCCCAGAAAGATCAATAAGGGTAGGGTCAACATAGAACCTCCTCCTGCAACCACATTCAGGAATCCCGCGCCTATACCAGCAAGAACCAGGAGCAAATACTCAAATAAACTCATCATCCCTGCTCCGGTTCGCTAGCTACAATCCAATTTTCATTATATTCCTAAGGCCTGACCACCACCCACTTGTATTGTCTCAGCAGTGATGAAAGATGCATCCTTACCTGCCAGAAAAGACACTACAGACGCTACTTCCTCAGGCTGACCCAATCGGCCTAGCATGATATTATTCTTCCACGAAGCAAATACCTCAGGTTTAGTCGATTTGATTTCAGAGTGAAATGGCGTATCGATTGTTCCAGGAGAAACAGCATTTACTCTGATTCCGTATTCAGCCAAATCTTTGGCCAACGCTCGTGTAATGGCATGAACTCCGGCTTTGGATGTACCATAAACGCCCGCTCCTGGTCCACCAGCATTCCACCCTGCGTTTGAGGTGTAATTGATGATTGAAGCATTTTCTCCTTTTTTCAAGTAAGGAATGGCTGCTCTCGAAGCAAAAAACACTGAATCCAGGTTTAAGGCCATCACAAATCGGTAAAACTCAGTGGTCATCTCTTCAAATCGAGATCTGCCTCCTAATCCACCAGCATTGTTTACCAGCACATCAATTTTACCGTACTTTTCACCAATTGCTTTAATATTTGAAGTTACTTCCTCGTCCTTTGTGACATCAAAGCCATAATATTCTGCGGTGATTCCCTCGCTGGCAAGTTCCTCTACTCTCTTCGCTCCTGCTTCATCTTCGATGCCATTTAGAACAACAGTAAACCCATCTTTACCTAATCTCTTGGCAACCTCGAAACCAATCCCTCCAGTTGCACCCGTTATTACTGCTACTTTATTTTCTCGTTTTTCTTCCATGTCTAATTATTCGTTTATTATTTATATCTAATCAATTGGTTTAATTTCTTTCGCGAAAAAGTACACTGACGCTACTCCCAGTGGTACAAATACCGCGATCATGATAAAAATTGGTGTATAGGATATTTCTGAAATGATAGGAACCAGAAAGTTCATGATGATGACCGAAAAGACACCTACTGTACCACCCAAACCGGCCAATGATCCTACTGATTTCCCGCTGAACAGGTCACTTGGCATGGTCTGAATATTGCTAATGATAAACTGAAAGCCAAACAGTACGAAAGCTACAATTACCACAAAAATCAGTGGACTATCCGCCAGAAGGATGGTCGCCAACAGTCCCAAAAACATGATCACTCCGCCTATGGTAATGGTCAGCTTTCTTGCCCGGTCTACAGATGCCCCATTGAGCATCAAACGTCCCGCAAAATAACCGCCAGACAAACTACCCAGCGCAGCTCCTACGTATGGCACCCAAGCGAAAAAACCTATTTCTTTTACATTGAAGCCATAAGTCTCTGCCAGGTAAATGGGCATCCACCCTACAAACAACCACCAGATCGGCTCCACAAAAAACCTGGATATCAGCACAGCCCATGATTCACGATGGCTGAGTATTTGCCTCATTGACAAACCTTCTGCTGAAGGATTATTGTCCGCCTCTGATTGTCCTGCAAGTATGTATTTCTTCTCTTCTTCGGTAATCCATGGATGTTTATTTGGTTTGGCTTTATTCACGAGTACCCAGGGCAATACCCACAACAAACCAATGGCGCCAACCACGATGAAGGTGACTTTCCAACCAAAAGCAACCCAAAGGAGGGCAATCAAAGGTGGTGCGACTACAGATCCAAGGGCTGCTCCGGCGTTGAATATGCCCTGAGCCATGGCTCGTTCCTTTACAGGAAACCATTCGGCATTACTTTTCACAGCCCCAGGCCAGTTTCCAGCTTCTCCTAATCCCAATAGCACCCTGAAGGCAGAAAATGAGAACAATCCTCTGGCCAGAGCATGCAGCATGGTGGCCACGCCCCACACCGAAATGGATACTATGAACCCAAGCCGTGTACCAATCTTGTCAAACATTCGACCAGATACTGATTGCCCTACTGCATAGGCTATCATGAATATATTCAGAATGAGCGCATAGTCATTTTTCGACATGCCCAGATCTTCTGAAATACTCGGCCACATAATGCTCAGCGCCGACCGATCAATGTAATTGATTACGGTAGCCAGACATATCAGTCCAATGATCCACCACCTAAGTCCCTTAACCTTCATCTTATCCTTTGTTATGTGTCTATTTTATTTATTACCGAAGTACGAAACCCCCGACCCGTCGAGAAAGTCTTCTCTCACCGGACTGAAAGTATCAATCAACATTCCCGCCTCCAGACAGACCGCACTATGAAGGAGGTTAGGTTCGATGTACACGCCATCGCCTCCGCTAACTATCTGTTTCACGCCATCGATCACAAACTCGAACTTGCCAGAAACGCAGTAGGTCGTCTGGGTATGAAAGTGCTGATGAGGTGAGCCTTCGGCTCCCTTTTCAAACTTCACTTGTACCATCATGATCTGATTATCCCAGCCCAGCATCTTTCGAGAGACGCCACCGCCAAGCTCTTCCCATTCCATCTCCTTGGTTAAAATGTATTTTTCGCTTTTTCTTCCCATTTCTCAATTATTTTATTTTCTTAAATTCATAAACTCCTTGCCACGTGCACTGTCCTTTGGCTGATTTCACAGCATGCTGACTTGATTCGCTTTCATCTTTGAGTGAAAAGGCCAGTTGGTATTCCTCACCACTGTTCAATTGAAATCGAACCACAACATATTCTGCTGATTGATGCAGCACTTTTAAATCTGCAATGGAAGTGAACAGGTTTAAAGGACGTTCAGTAGAGTAATCGTAACTCCCATGTATTTCATATAAGCTGGCAAAAACGGTATTGCCTCCTGTCCTGCGGTGAATAATACCCGGGTCACGTCGCAGGTTAAAATTAGGATCATTGGCACCTATCCTCGTCATTATCATTTGGTCACCTGATTGAATGACGGAGGTTAGGGTATAGAATCTCTTCTTATTAAACCATGTCATGCTATACAAGTCTCCCGTGAGGTCTGCTTGCGCTTCAGCCCATAAGTGCTGGTACCCGGACTCTTTGCCCATTGGGGTCAGGTCATTGTTAGTCTGAAGTTGCTGATTTGAGGACATGAATTCACCCACATAATAAAGTGGTAAATCATACCTGGTTTCTGCTGGCGCCTGTACCGATAATAAATCTATCACCAATGGGTGCTCTAGTTCCTCAAGATCAACCATAGCCATGGTCCGATGCATCTCAACATCATCATAGGCCTTGGTTTCTCTGGCACTTACAATCCGAACGCTTTCACCGGCAGCTAAATAATAAGGAGTGCCAGACGTCTTATCGGCTTCCTTAACCTTGCCATCAAAATGCGAATCCTTATTCACTACCAGGGCATTGTGGGCAACAGTCTCCTTAGCCCAGCTGTGATTTTCTTTGAGGTATCCACCCCCATCCTTATGTTCAATATTAACCCAACGAGCTGAGCCATAGTCCTGAATGACCTCACCAGTCTCATCATAAAGCATAAACCCCAGCCGATCGAAATGTCCGTGTCCCATTCCATGCTTGGCATACTTCATCACCAGTGTAAGGTCACCCCCTCTGAGGATACCAATAGCACCCTCATATCCATTGGCGCCATCGCTGAGCTCAATACTTGGTTTAATAAATGGCATGGCAAGCCCCTCCCCGATGGCCTTAGCCGCATCAAATCCGGCATCATTGAGCGGAACTCTACCTTGAGAAGCTATGACCGACAATAAGCTGGGGTCCTGTGAACCATAGTGATAAGCCATGCTCACGGCATTCACAAGCTCACGCGATGCCAGCGACATACCTTTCTGTGAGTCATTGATCGGGAAAAATTCACCCGCGGAATTAGTTTGATTAAGCAGGGCGTAGACCCCCTTGATCAATACAGAATCCTTATAGGCCAGAATCTTGAGATCTGGGCGTTTATTAGACAAACCCTCCGCAAAGATCAAAAATGGGTACATGGCGTATCGCTGGTAATAGGGGCCCTCTGTATAATATCCATCAGGAGAGAACGCATGGTTGATTTGTGCCAGGAAACCCATTTCTTGATCTTGCGAAATAATGCTTCCACCATCATTGTCCACAGCGCCGGCTTTTACCGATACTGATCTTGCTCCGTACAATGCCCGATCGACCAATTCCTGATCATCGATGACCAATCCGATCATCCCTACGGCAGCATTACCCCATGTACTATGATTGTGAATTCGATTAAAAAATTGCGGCGTTTCTATAGAAAGAAAATCAGCCATCGGCTTGAAAAGGCCGCCATTGAGTGCCTGACGATCTTCCTCAGAAAGCCACTCATATATACAATCGTAAGCCTGACTCACATAGACCAGCCAGTTTGCATCGTTGAGGCATTGCCAGAATAACTTTCCTCTGGCATAGGAGCGCTCAGCAGGATGTCGATCTAAATTAGGATATAGATCCAGATAGGCATACAACATGTCCTTGATATAAACAGAATATCGCTCATCCCCGGTGATCTGGAATAACACACCCGCTTTCTGTAAGGTGAAAAAGTTAGTCTTGTGTTGTTCATGTGTATATCCACCAGCTAAATCTTTGGGTACAGGTACATCTATCCCTTTCTCGATCTCCGCATCTACTTCAAGTTGTACAGTAGCCAGTGTCTGGTCAAATAAAGCCACCTGACCAAGCCCCTGACGAATTTCTTTGATTCCGTCTTTCGTCAAAATCAAGGATGGGCTCGTTTGCCCATCCGATTTTGACAGTATGAAGAAGAAAACAATTGTTATGTAAATTTTAAATCTCACTATCTATTTAGTTACTTCAATGTTTTTGCCCCCATGATGGTAGAAGCAAACACTCATCAGGAACACCTGAATCACGAGTACCGGGCTACACCACCCTGATCAACTCTTTTTAGTTTTTCCGTTGATGAACCCACTCTGCTCCAATGAAAAACTCAAAATATCTTGTAAGTGGTGTTCCATGGTTTCAGAGGCCAATTCCGGATTTCTACTTTCTATGTGCTCAAATATTTGGTAGTGTTCTTCCAAAGCACATACTGGCCTGTCTCCACCACATATATTGTTCTCCTTGAAATGTGTGAGTATGTCTGGAGATATAATCAACATCAGAGATTTAAGAGCGGTATTGTTACTCGCCTCGGCAATCTTCAAATGAAACATTAAATCATGCTCAACAGTATCCGCTCCTTTTGAGACGGCCTTTTCATAGTCACTCAGTGCTTTCGACATATGAATAAGATCAGCATCCGAACGGCGCATTGCAGCGAACTTGGCTGAGTTAACTTCAAGCAAAACCCTGGTCTCCACCAAAGCACGGAAATCATTAGCTTCTAACTTTAGTACATCCGAAATAAGACCTTCCAGAGCTGTAATCCCCATTCCGCCTACTACCGTTCCGCTCTGAGGCAAAGTCTTCAGAATACCGTAAAACTCTAGCTTCTTTATCGCATCTCTTAAGTGGGTACGACCTACTCCAAGTTTCTCGCAAAGCTTACGCTCTGGAGGGAGTCGGTCCCCGGGTTTCAGCTGACCAGACGTAATCAATTCCTTGATTTGATTGATGATCTTATCAACTGGGGTTTCAATTTTAATACGACTAAAGTTGCTAAGTATTTCCATAATAAGTAATCGGTTGTACCCAACAATTGGTCGACCAATTTAGAGCGTCACAATTGCAGGTCAAAATAATTGAACAAAATATTTCCCATAGTCTGATTAGCCCCCAGCTCCTAAAAACACACGATTAAACAAAGAAGTCAAAACTCCTTTTTACTCTTTCATTATCAGATCATTAAGCCAAATAACTTAACGAACTCGATCGATATATTCCTCCTCAATATTTGGTTAACCAAACATTGGATGGCTAGTGACTACATTGCGCAAACTTACCAAAAGTACTTCGATTCCGCATCACAGATCTCAATCTTGAACCTTCCATACTCAGATACCAACCAACTTCATCATTCCTGTTTTTTGTTACTATTCTCTGGTACCATGTGGTTTTCAAAATTGAATTCTTAAAAGAGACCACCACCTTCTGATGGCCTCTTTTAGTTATCAATGCTCTATGTGTTACAATCCTTCGTAGCCCACATTTTGCTTAAGTCCTTCCAGTAAATCCACATCTACGTAGTACTTAGGCCATAGGTAATCCACATTAGGATCAAAATCTCTATTCTCAAGAGCAGGTGCAGCACCACTGTATACGTTACCCATTTTTCTGCGCACAATATCATACCATCTCACGCCCTCAAAAGCCAGCTCTAATCTGCGCTCTTCCATCACATCCTGAACTGTCACAGCACCTGTAATGTCGGCTGGAACAGGACTTGGGGGATACTTGCTATCACCAGCACCGGCTGCATTTCTTGCACGCGCCCGTACTCTATTGATATATTCTACAGCCGCTCCGTTGTTACCCAATTCTACGGCCGCCTCTGCTGCTATTAAGAGCACTTCAGCATAGCGTAAAATGATTTGCTTAGAATTAGAATCCCTTAAACTTGCTCCCTGAGGTGTGCTTGTCCTTAAACCAGCTTCTCCTACAGCTCTGAAGTATTTTGCAATGTGTGGTCTTGCAACATTTTGACTAATTCCATCCCACTCGGTAAATCGGTAATCTGGCTCACCCAGATAGGTAATGGCAGTATCCAAGCTCACAGCTTTACGATAATCCCTGCCATCCCAGGTATTGTACACACTGAGCTCCGGCACGGCTACACTCCATCCAAAAGCATCTGAATTAAGCGCTGCAAACCTTTCGTCACCACGAGGACCTGTAACAGAGGTTACCTGATCTGTACCCGCATTAGATCCTCCCAGTTCTCCCGGGGTGATGTTATGATTGTCATTAGCTATGAAAGTGATATTGAACAGGATCTCAGAAGAAGCGAAATCAGGTGCGAAAATATCATAGAAATTATTATCTAAAGCCACACCATACTTGCCTTCATTATCGATCACGTGTTTGGCATTGTCAAAAGCATTTTGCCAATCATCAGTTTGTGCCGCCTCAGAGGTAGCTCTGGTCATGTAAACTGACGCCTGCATGCCATAAGCTGCCGCTTTACCCGGATGAGATCTATCTACTGGAATATCTGCCAGCCATTCCTTGGCAAAATCCAGGTCCGCAATTATCCCCTCATAGATATCTGATACAGAAGACTGTTGAACGGCATATGGATCGTCTATTGGCTGACCATCCATGTAGATGATTTCACCAAATAGTCGCACATATACAAAATGTACATAAGCACGCAGGAAGTATGCCTGTGCCGCAACTGCATTGATTTCTGCTTCTGATCCGTCTACATTATCCTTAGCATTAATCACCTCATTGGCAGCTGCCAGGGCTCTATATCCCACGGTCCAAAATGCATTTACCAGGCCATTGTCCTGTTCCATTTGCATGAGATCGCAGGCATGTCGTCTGGTAGGGGTACTTGGATCTCCAATACCCACCATGTCCGAACGCAACAGAAGTGCTAGAGTCAATTTACGTCCGTGAAAATCCTCACGTGCAAGTTGGCCATAGGCCCCATTAACTCCGGCTTTTAACTCCTTCACTGATACAAAGAGACCCTCAGGACTTAATGTCCCCACTGGTCGCTCTTCCAAATCTTCACATGACATGGTTGAAAACACCATGATCAGCGCGAATAATATTGAGTTTAAATATGTTCTTTTCATTATCTTTTTTATTTAGAAACTGACAAATAAAACAACTGTCAATTGTTTAAAAACCCAGGTTTAGACCCACAGTATAGGTTTTCACGTTAGGGTAACTACCATAATCCAATCCCAGATTCCTGTTGGAGTCTGCATTACTTGTTGAATTATTGTAGGCAGTTTCCGGATCTAACCCAGAGTAATCAGTGAATGTCAAAAGATTCTGTGCACTTACATAAAACCTCAATGATCGAACGTTGATCTTATCAAGTAAGGATGATGGCACATTATAGCCCAGGGCAATATTCTTCACACGCACATAGCTCCCATCCTCTATCCAGCGAGAGGTTACTTTAAGGGTTCTGTCTGTATCTGCAGATGGAATAGTCCCTTTGGCATTGTCTATCGGATGATAGCGATCAAGCGCGGCTGTTGACACGTTCCACGTACCTCTAAAAGATTCCAATTCCATTCTGGTAAGGTTCATCATATCATTACCATGAACACCCTGAAGGAAAATATTCAAATCGAAATTCTTGTAAGTGAAGTTGTTGTTCATTGACCACACAAAATCTGGGTGTGGATTACCTATGATTTTTCGATCATCGTCATTCAATATTCCATCATCATTAAGGTCTGCAAACTGCTCTCCGCCTATTTTTCCATCTGAGCCCTCCAGTAGAGGATCACCTGGCTGGGTCACTCCCTCATAAACAAAGCCGTAGTAGACACCCACAGGCTGTCCTATTTCCAGGAGTTGAAATCCAGTGGCTATATTGAAATGACCCGGAGCGTCTTCATACCTAATCCCAACCGTATCGGCCAAGGACACTATTTCATTTCTGTTCATGGAGAAGACGAAATTGGAAGTCCAGGAGAAGTCTGCTCGCTGTATATTCCGAGTGGTAATAGCGGCTTCAAGGCCCTTGTTTCTTACTTCGCCAGCATTCTGAATCTGCGTGGCCGTTCCTGCTACACCGAGAAATGATGGAATGGGGCGATCAAACAAAAGATCACTGGTAAGTTTATTGTAGTAATCCACCGTAAAATTGATTCTATCATCGATCAATCCAACATCTAGTCCAACGTTTAGCTGAGAAGTAGTCTCCCATGTCAGGTTAGGATTTGCCAAGGTGCCCAAAATAAACGCACCTTCACCTGGTCTGATTGAATATTGTGAACGCAAGGTTGCCAAAGAACCATAAGCACCAATGGCCTGATTACCTGTCAGACCGTAACTGGTCCTGAGTTTCATGGAATAGATCGGGTTAAAGTTTTTCAGGAAAGCCTCATCACCAATATTCCAGGCAATCGCACCAGAAGGGAAAAATGCCCACTTGTTGTTGGCAGCGAAATTAGAAGCACCATCATATCTACCAGTGACAGTAAAAACATACCTGTCAAACAAAGTGTAGTTCAATCTGGAATAGTATGATTTCAAGATTCTGGTAGAAGTACCTGAATTTGGTGCAGGCCATGTAGCACCACCGCCTAAGTTCCAGTAGCTCACTGCCTCCGAAACAAAGTCACTAGATGTTGCCAGTAGATCTTCGTCCTGTGATTTTTGATAAGAATAACCATTCACCCAGTTGATTCGGTGTCCGTCAAAATCCTTTTTTACAGTGAAGTAATTTTCTGTCAGCAAATTGATGGCCTTATCAAACTCCAGTGTTCCGATACCACCATTGCCTCCTCTTCCCAGCTGTGAGGAAGTAAAAGTGCCCTCTCTATAAGAAGTAACACCAGCTCCCAGTGTAGATTTGAAACTAAGCCAATCAAGGATCTTAACCTCTGCAAAACTATTGACCTGAAACCTGTCAGTAATTCTTTCACGATCAATACCATTGGCAATGGCTACCGGGTTGTCAATATTATCTCCCAGTTTGGATTGAGTATAATTGCCATCTGCATCACGTACCGGTGTGTCAGGTTCCAACCTGGCTGCTGCTCCTAACACGCCTGTGTTACTTGATCCTCCGGTAGTTTCCTGGGTAAGCACACCATTTTGGATGCTCCTTCTACCATAAAGATTCACTCCGAGATTTACCCTTTCAGATGCCTTAAAAGACAAATTACTGGTAATCGAGTAGCGCTCATAATCTGAATTCACCACGACACCTTCCTGCTCAAAATGCGTAGCAGATATGTAATATTTCGATGAAGGACTCCCTCCACTTACAGACACCTGATTATTCCAAATATGACCTGATCTTAAAATTTCGTCCTGCCAGTCAGTATCTACATCAGGATTGTAATCATAATTTGGAAGGACCTCCAGAATATAATCTCTGAAGTCTTCTCCTGATAACAAATCCAAACGGTCACTGGCCTCCTGATAAGAATAAGAACTATTGAAGTCAACCTTCATCTTACCTTCTCCACCACTTTTGGTAGTGATCAATAGCACACCATTGGCTGCCCGTGATCCGTAGATAGCAGTGGCAGACGCATCTTTCAAAATCTCCATGGATTGAATATCCTGTGGAGGTGGCATTTCACCGCCAACAAAGCCATCGACTACTCTAAGTGGCTCACTACTGGCATTGATAGAACTTCCTCCTCTTATTTTCAGGCTGAAGTTAGCTCCTGGCTCACCTCCGTTGGTAGATTGAATCTGCACACCGGCTGCCCGGCCTTGAAGTGTTTGTACAGCGCTCAACGCAGGAAAAGCGTTTAATTCTTCGGATTTTATCGAAGATAATGCCCCTGTATTATCACTTTTTCGCACTGATCCGTACCCAACTACCACAATTTCATTGAGCTGCTGTAGATCCATCTCTATCGACACATCTATCTCAGACCTTCCAGCCACCTGCACCTCAGTGTTCACATACCCAACAAAACTCACACGCAAAACAGCAGTCTGAGGGTCGGATACAGTAATTGAGTAGCGTCCATCCACATCAGTAATGGTACCATTGGAAGTACCTTTCTCGAGAACCGTAGCACCCGGTATGCCGAGACCGTCCTCGGCCGAAGCAACAACGCCGGACACAGTCATTTGTGCAGACGCTAAATACGACACAAAGCACATCGCTAATAACGCTACGTACTTGCTCTTAATCTTCAATAGTAATAGTCTTCTCATAATTTAAATCAACTAAACAATAGAAAAAAAAATTGAACTGATTGATCGGTCAATTGATTGGTCAACCAATTGCACTTGGGAGCAAGATAACTATTTTCAATAAGATCACAAGAAAATTGAAAATAATTCAGTCTTGAGATCACAAAAGCATTTTATTTTATAAATATGATAATTAACTATTCCTGAACCTCTCAGGGGGATTTCTCACCTAAGAAATCTCATAATTGGTCGACCAAACTTTTTTTATTGACTCTCCCGTAATACTATATCCCATAAACCTGGATTTACAAGGCACTTATATTGATATATAGGCGTCTAATATGCCCAGAACGGCACATATTAAACTAATCCCCAACAATCTCTTTAGATTTTGACGCACACCCCTGTTACCCCGGTGACCGAACCCACCAGACTACTGACGCCCCCATTTAATCGCGGCATTTATCTACTCCTTTGAGCAAAGGAAAGCCCAGCAGATCACTCCAGCGATTAATTACCAAAATAGAATTTTTTAACCAAAAACTGGTCTACCAATTTAAAATTGCTTAATTTACCAATTGATAATTAGCAAATTCGCTTTTTCATTCTTCTGAATGGGCACATAAAAGGATGAATTCAATGGAAATGGGCACCTTATTTTAAGACCCGACCAAATGCATACTGGATTCAAATGAATGAAGAAGTAACTGGTGAAAAGGGAATTATTACCATTCAAAATCCCAAAAGCCCTCAGAATCTGCAACCTGTTGCATTTCATTAAAATAAAAATTCAACAAATCACTCAACGCTGACAGTATAAAAATTATTAAAAAAAGAATTTCAACACCATTTTGATTGATTTCTTGCAATACAACTTTCAATACTCTATATTGGTCAACCAATTATTGGAGAACCATTAATTATCTTTTTTCCTACTAAACTCAAATTAATTATGAAACGAACATTTCTATCCGGCAAGAAGGCAACGGCCTTTTTCTCAAGAGGCCTAGCGGCAACTATATTGGCCTTTGGGGCTCTTACCTTCGCAACATCTTGTGGAGAAGATGAGAAAGTCGATCCTCCAGTACCCGCAGCAGCGTCTTTTGTCGCTCAAGTGGATGTATTCGAGGTGACCTTCGTTAACTCGTCTACTGGCGCTGTAAGTTCTGCTTGGGATTTTGGAGATGGCAACACCTCGACAGAGCTTAATGTAGTGCACACTTACACCTCACCAGGTGACTACACTGTAACACTAACCGTAACAGGCGAAGCTGAAGACACAGATACTGCTGAAGAAGTAGTGTCAATCGTTATCCCAGAGTCATCTTTTGAAAATGGTGATTTTGATCTGTATCCTGCTGACCATGAAATGTACCAGGCCAACAATGACATGTGGGAACCACCAACTGCAGATGATGGCTGGACAGGACGTGAAGGCTTCAGAGCTGGTGGTATGACCACTGACGGTAAAAAGCTTGAGGATGGCACTAAAACCAATGGTCTTAAAATTTACGGCCCAGAGCGAGGCGCATACCAGGTAGTTGATGTGGTTCCAGGCGCTACTTACGTAGTTACATTCGAAGCAGCAACTGAAGTAATTGACGAGCCAGCTGTTGACTTAGTATCTGCTTATATTCTCTCTGAGGAAATTAAAACAGAGGCGGCTATCACGGAGGCTAACACCATGGCCAAGGTCACGGTAACCAGCTACCCTACTGCAGCTAAGGGTGAGTTCCAAACTTATTCCATGGAATTCACAGCAACCACCGACAAAGTGCTTTTCTTCCTCATCAGTGATGATCCACTTGTGGATGGAACTCGTGAAGTTTGGACAGATAACTACGTTATCGATTTCAAATAAGCACTATCAAAGTTTATAAACAAGTATAAAAGAGGCCGTCTCAAATGTTTGAGGCGGCCTTTTTATTCCAATGATTTCTGTGGAGTTAATTGTCGAGCTCTCAATTTCCCTAGTTCACAGGCCGCTCACTTTATTGATCTCAGCCTTCTTTAAATAAAAAAGACTGCCCTTCTGAGACAGCCTCTTTTTTATATTTCATTCCGACATTCATTGCTAAGTGTATCTCAAGCTGGAAACTTGATAACCTAGTAGGTCAAATTCAACCTAAGCTGTTCCTCAGTCTTTGCTTACTTTGCAGCAACTGCCGATTCACTGATATTGCTTTGAGTCAATGAAAAACTCAATATATCACTCAAATGCTCTTTCATGGAGTCAGCAGCCTCATCAGGTCTTTTCTGCTCAATGTGCTCCAATATCTTGTAATGTTCATCCAAAGCGGTAACTGGGCGATCACCCCCGCATACATTGTTTTCCTTGAAGTAGGTAAGAATATCTGGGGTTATAATCAACATGAGGGATGTAAGCACCGAGTTCTTACTAGCTTCAGCTATTTTCAAGTGGAACAACAAGTCACACTCCACTGAATTTTTACCCTCTGAAACAACCTTTTCGTAATCCGACAATGCACTGGCAATGGATCCAATGTCCTCATTGGTTCTGCGCATAGCCGCAAAACGTGCAGCATTTACCTCCAAAAGAACTCTGGTTTCTACCAAAGCATGAAAATCACTTCCCTGCAATTCAAGCACATCGGAGATAAGTCCTTCAAGGGCCCCGATTCCAAAACCAGCCACCACTGTACCACTCTGTGGAAGAGTCTTTAAAATACCGTAAAATTCCAGTTTGCGAATAGCATCTCTCACATAAGTTCTGCCTACCCCAAAGCGTTCGCTCAGCATGCGCTCTGCTGGTAGCCTATCTCCCGGCTTCAATTGACCAGAAGAAATCAGTTCCTTAATCTGTTTGATGATTTTATCTCCCGGTTTTTCAATGACAATCTCCTTAAAGTTATTTAGCAAATCCATGACGTTTGGTTAATTATTGGTGTCGATTTTGACCAGCCCATTCTAAATTATATTCTCTTCAAAACTTAAACCACTTTTTATACATTTTTTTACTCCGAACAGTTCCGTCCACCACAAAAAGGACCCTTAAATATAATAAAAGCACATTTGAGCAAGCATTTAGTGGAAATGGACATTAATCGAATGAAAGATAAACATAAATTTTCAGCCTAAAATCCACGACTCACCAGAGATTATCTCTCTATCGTCATCGACGGGTAAATCACATATAAAGGAATTATAAAGGCCTTTCAAGGATCAAGCGGAATTCCTGTGGGGAGATTGCATTATAGATGGATGGTGAAGTTGTGATCTGATACCTTATATTCTCAATCTAGTTGATTGGCCACTTACCTTCATTTTCTTTGCTTGCCCCGGCCGGGCAAGGCTTGGATGCCCCGCCCGCCTGAACGTTCCTGCTTTTCTAAATTCACAGTCTATTAATTGGCTTTAAAAAATATAACTATATAGAGTTACCCCACACAAATATTGCTTGATCCCTTCCCAAGCACAAGGAAAATGAAGGCAGAAAACAAAAAAAGCCACTCAGATGAGTGGCTTTTTGTAGTCCGTAGGGGAATCGAACCCCTGTTACCAGGATGAAAACCTGGCGTCCTAACCCCTAGACGAACGGACCATTTTGTTTTTGGTGCTGCAAAAATAGATAAGCTCCTTTATTATGCAAATGTTGACCGCAATTATTTTCAAAAAAAATTCCTCACAAACTAATTCTCTTCAAAAGCCCATCCTCGTTGTAAATTTTTCAAAATCCGGCGTAAAAAACTAAAAATCCACCAGCGTTGGAATTATATATGCCCACCAACCAAAGATAATATCGAAACCGCCCTGAGGCTCAGGACAGTAGAGCTGAAAATACTAAAAAAGTGTTCTTTTTGGAAATTTGTTTCTGAATAATCTAGTTATAGATTTGCATCGAATTTGAGCAAAACATTTCAAAACCAATATATATTATGTCAAAAGTAAAAATCGGAATCAATGGATTCGGAAGAATCGGCAGACTGGTATTCAGAGTAGCCGCTGAAAATCCGAATATTGAAGTGGTGGGAATCAACGACCTTATAGATGTTGATTACATGGCTTATATGCTAAAATACGATTCTACACACGGCCAGTTCAAAGGCGATGTAGAAGTAAAAGACGGTAAACTGGTTGTAAATGGTTCTGCAATTCGTGTAACATCAGAAAGAAACCCTGCAGACCTTAAGTGGAGCGACGTAGGCGCTGAGTACATTGTAGAATCTACAGGACTCTTCCTCACCAAAGAATCAGCTAAAGGGCACATCGATGCTGGTGCGAAAAAAGTAATCATGTCTGCTCCTTCTAAGGACGACACCCCTATGTTCGTAATGGGCGTGAACCAGGACGCTTATACCTCTGACATGGTGTTTGTATCAAACGCCTCTTGTACTACCAACTGTCTGGCTCCGATTGCCAAGGTTTTGAATGATAAATTCGGAATTGAGTCTGGCCTGATGACTACTGTACACGCTACCACTGCTACTCAGAAAACTGTAGACGGACCGTCTATGAAAGACTGGAGAGGCGGAAGAGGTGCCGGACAAAACATCATCCCTTCTTCTACAGGTGCAGCCAAAGCTGTGGGTAAAGTAATTCCTGAATTGAATGGAAAATTGACAGGTATGTCTTTCAGAGTACCTACTCCTGACGTTTCTTGTGTAGACCTTACCGTCAACCTGAAAACTGAAACTACTTACGAAGAAGTATGTGCGGCTATGAAAGCGGCAGCTGAAGGTCCATTGAAGGGTATTCTTGGATATACAGAAGATGCAGTAGTCTCTAACGACTTCCTGGGCGATTCCCGAACTTCGATCTTCGATGCAGGTGCAGGTATCCAATTGACACCTAAATTTTTGAAAGTGGTATCATGGTACGACAATGAGTGGGGTTATTCTACTAAAGTTGTTGAGCTATTGGAATACATCGCTTCCAAATAAGCATTCACAAATCATAAAAAAGGGGTTCGGACTATCGTCTGAACCCCTTTTTTTTTATTCTGCTGGTTAGAACCACCGGATTACTTCACCACAATCTTCCGCGTATATTGCTCATCATTCACCGACACCCTCACGATATACATGGCATTGGAAGGCGGTAACTGGCTCGCGTGAAAAGTGATTTGATGCCCACCCTCAGCTAAATCTGAATCAAAAAGATTCATACTCTGTCCGCTCGTATTGAAGACCTCCAACCTGACATGGGCGGCTGTTTTCAAACTAAATGACACACTGGCTTGAGAGAAAAATGGATTGGGATAGATGGTCAGGTCATTGTCCTCAAAAATAGCTGCCCGGCTACCACTCCCAGACCAGCTACCATTGGCATAATAAGACGTAGGCCCACAGGTATACAAGTCAGCCGTCTGATTGGCTCCATTGTTATTGAAGATCACATTGGAGCAATTGGCAGGGATCACTCCATAGTACCAACCGTCACCATTGTTAGTCAGTGTATTGCCAGGCCAGCCATTGGTGTAGGTCTGTCCATCCCCCCAGGCATAGAAGTGGGAGTAGCCCTGAACGTAAACTGTGAGGGTACTTCCGCCTCCATTGGGATCAGTGGCATACCATGCTCCATTGCTGTAATAGGGAGAGTCATTGCAGGTATACAAATCACTGGTCTGGTTACTTCCATTGTTGCTAAAAATGATGTTGGCACAGTCCTCCGAAATGCTAATTTCACTCCATCCATTGGGACCGGCACCCAGTGCTGACCCTGGCCAGGCGCCAAGTAGTGGGTTCAAATTGGCATCCCAGGCATAGGCGTGCGTGTAACCCTGGGCATATACCGTCATAGAGCCAGAGGAACCTCCTCCGCCACCACCACCCGGCTCGCTTGCATACCATGTACCATTCTCATAGTAAGGCATGTCATTGCAAGTGCTCAGATCTGCTGTCTGGCCTGCTCCGTTGTTGCTGAAGATCACGTTCGAACAGTCTGCGGAGATGGTCACTTCATTCCATCCACCAGCCCCGGCAGTCATTGCCGTGCCCGGCCAGGCGCCAAGAAGTGGGTTTTGATTACTATCCCAGGCATAAGCATGACTATAACCCTGCACATACACAGTCATGGAGCCTCCTCCGCCTCCACCACCTGTGCCTCCTTCAGACCATACAGCATAGTTGGTTCCTGATGCAGCCAAAGTCCAGGTACTCCCCATCCCCTCAGCCGCAGGATCCCCCCAATTGCCATAACCCATCTTCAGGAAAACAGTATGGATATCTCCTGCAATGGAGGCCACGTACAATCCATTTTCGCTCCGATGAATCGTGACCGGGCTCTCACTATGAATCCCGGCATCCTTCCTCACCTGAATCAGCGCCTTGATCTCGTTGGTCACAGCTGATCCCCACTCATACATGTGCGGCCAGTAGATACATGGTACTCCTGGGTGAGTCAGCAGGTAGGCGTAAGACTGACCTACATTGTTACCATTCAATACATTGTTGCCGGGATCGTAATCCGGAGTGTCATGGTTCTCAATAAAAGTGGTATAATGCCGTGGGTCCCAGCCAATACCTCCTGAAGGTGCCCCCTGGGTAGACAGATATGAATAGTTATTATCCTTAATCACCGCCTTGAGGGTGTAATAAGTGGAAAAATCAAAGGCTGTGGAGCCCGTGGCATTTACCCAGTCCTGAACTACTTGCTTGTTGGCACTCCAGTTTTCACCTACAGAAAATGTGGGATTGGTGTGACCGTTATATACTGTGAAATAATATGGATCAAACCCATGTACAAAGTCGTAACGCCAGCCGTCATAGCCAATGGCTTTCAGATTGTCTAAAAAAGCCTTGATGTCGTTTTGCACAAAGCCCTGCGAATGGTCAATATCCCTGGCAGCAGCGTATGGGGTACCCGAGTCGTTATTGCCTCTCAGAGAGATCCCACTATAGGCGGAATTACTCCAGACCTCATCATCACCGGTAATGGAGTTGGTTCCCCAGGTAGGGTTGGTGAAATCCACCCAATTGGTTGACCCCACCCGATGGTTGACCACAATATCTGCAATGGCTTCTATACCCAATCCATTCAGGGTAGAGAGCAGGCTCTGATGCTCAGCCAGTGACCCATACGAATTTGCGAAATTATTGAGTTCTCTGGGGAGGTAGCCCTCCAATGACCCGGCATCACTCGGAGGCGGAAGCCAGATCATGTCTATACCGGCGGCATTCATATCCGCAGATTTGCCCTCCAAATGACTGTACCAGTCACCCGGGTAATCATGAGAAGATTCCCAGTAAAAACCCTGGAGCAGCACCCGGCCATCATTGGCCGCCTGGGCACCGGCGCTCATCATGAGCAGTAAAAAAGCGATAGAAAGTAAGAGGTGTTTCATCATTGATTGGATTTTGGTTAGCATTTTAAAATTTGTGATAACCAATCTCCCCTCTTATCTCCGCTCATTCGCTTCATTTCATAACGCGAGACGGATCACATAGCCCGATTGATCCAGTGATACTATGACATCTCACATCAAAAAAATGCCCCTGAGGCACTCAAAACAGATTAAATGCAGGAAATCGTGTGAATTTTAGTGGCACTATCAGACTGAAGCCAGCACTGCATAGAGTTTTTCCTGCTCTATAGGTTTGAGTAAAAAACCGTTGAAAAACTGTGAAGATTCATCACCAAAGCCCACCATCACATCAGCGGTGAGGGCATATATAGGCGTGTTAACATTGGGGTTGTTCGTATTCCGGATGCGCTGCGAGGCCTCTATGCCATCCATGCTCGGCATATGAATATCCATGAGAATACAATCAAATACCTGTGACTCGGCCAACTTTACCGCCTCCTCGCCATTGCGGGCGTGTACACTTTCCATCCCCCAGTTGCCCAGAAGCTTCAAGGAAACCATGGCATTGATCATATTATCCTCCGCCAGCAAAATAGACTTGGGATTGAGTTTCTTCCTTCGGGTTTCGGTTTTCAAGCGGCGCGGCTCTGCCTTTTCCAGATACAGGGTAAAATAAAAAGTGGCTCCGTGCCCCACCTGACTCTCCACATGGATATTGCTTCCGTGCAACTCAATTAATTTTTTCACAATGGCCAGCCCCAAGCCCGAGCCACCATACTTTTTGCTTTTGTGAAACTGCGGCTGAGAGAAACTATCAAACACCTCGTGAATAAAGTCCTCCTCTATGCCGATCCCCGTATCCACCACACTGAATCTGAGCAGGTCTTTATTGTTTTTGGTCTCCCCGTATTCGATATTCAGACTGACGGATCCCTTCTCCGTAAATTTGATAGCATTACTTACCATGTTGCCCAAAATCTGAGTAATACGTGTTTCGTCAACCATATAAAAATCAGAGACCTGTTCTGAAATGTGCATTTTCAAACTGATGCCTTTCTCAATAGCCATGTTGCTATAGGTAAGACGTATATTTTCCATCAACTTCCTGAACGCCACGGTCGATGGCTGCAACCTCAGTTTACCTACGTCCAGCTTGTTGAAATCCAGAATATCATTAATGATCCTCAGAAGGTTGTTGGAAGAAAAACTGAGTGAACTCAATAGACTTACCTGATCTTCCCGGGCGCTCTCCTGCAATAATGAGGTGATGGTGGTCACCGCATTCAGCGGAGTTCTGATCTCATGACTCATCGTAGAGAGGAAGTCCTGCTTCATCTTGGAGGACTGCTCTGCTTTATTCTTTTTATCCATGATTTCAGCCTTCTCACGCTGGTTCTCAGCATCTTTTTGTAGACGCTCCATGGTAGTGATGGCATCATAGCTGTGGATGACTTTCTGGGTCTGTGCACCTATGAGGACCTCCTTTTCCGTCACATAATCCTCGATGTAGCCGAGGGCATTCTCAAAATCCCCACGCTCTTTGAAAATCCGATATAGCAGGTTGTTACATTTGGATTTGATCACCACCAGGTTGTACAGTCCTGCGAAATTCAACGCTCCCTTCAGTGCTTCTATCGCCTTGTCCAGATCCCCCTCTTCATAGTACATCACCCCAAGCTTGTGGTAGCACATGCCCAATCCCAGCAACTCTCCGATCTCCCTGTGCAACCGTATGGCTTCCTGGTAGGCCTCTTTGGCACGGTTACTTTGCCCTTTTTTCACATAGACCTTGGCTTTTCCGTACAGGGCAAATGCCAATCCCCGCTTATCCCCGAGCTCCTGCTTCATCTGAAATGACCGCTCAATGAGCTGCTCGGCCTTTTCTGTGTCGTTCTGGTTAAGGTAAATACCCGAAAGGGGGTTATAGGCGTCCGACTCCAGGTCTCTGGCACCGATCCTTTTGGCAGCCTGGGCAGATCGCTCATAGGCCATGATGGCATTGCGCTCATCACCAAAATACTCGTAAATCCCCCCGAGAAATTTCTGAACTCCAGCCAAATTATAGTAATCCTTTGTCCGATTGTAGATATCCAGACAATCCAGGAGATAAATGAGGCTCAGGTGATAATTTTCTGACTTATAATGAATTTCTGCCAGTTGGAATTTGCTGCGGGCAATAAGCTCCTCCTCACCCAGCACCTGATAAAGTCCGATGGCTTCCCTGATATAATGAATGGATTGATCGATTTCACCGAGGGCCTGGTGCAACTCTGAGAGCTTATACAGACTTCTGGCCATCAGGCCGGTATCATCCAGCTTCATACTGAGCTCAAGCGCTCTGCTAGCCAATCCCAAGCCAATGTGCAAGTCGATATCCTGCTGATTGGCTCTTTTCAGAAATTGTAAAACTCTCTTCGCATCTGTCAGGTCGGTGTAATACATTCGGCGGTCTGGCTGTTAGCAATCCTGAAAATACAAAATCCCCACCTTTTGGAGGGCTTTCTATGTAAAAAGAATTTACATAGTCAGTCGGCTCAAGCAGGGTTCTTTATCATACCGTTTTAAATAAATATCCTCCGGAGCAAGCGTTTTCGGATATCTTGGAAACTCCCAAAACAACAAAGCGCTCCTGCAGGTACTGCAGGAGCGCTCATTGATTTCAAAAAAACCAGCCCCCTCGGGGCTGGTTGGAACAGACTCTGTGAGCCTGCCCCCGCCTTAGTATCATTTTTTAACCAGTCTGAAAACCTGGCCCTCTACCTTGATCAAGTACATTCCAGCCGGCAATTCACCAATCTCCAGCTGCTGATTGGTAACACCTGATCGTACCAGATGACCTACTGCATCATAAAGCTCCAATGGTTTGGACTCTGAAGATTTTACCATCACAAAGTTCACTGCCGGATTTGGATACACTTCTATGAGTTCCGCTCGTTCAACACCCAGTATTGGCTCACCCGCCTCGATGGTCAGGGTGCCATTTAACAGAACGAATGAATAGTTATGATCCATCTCCGCCACCAATACAATGGGGTATGACCCAGGCATACTGGAAGGAGTTGCCGTAGTAGAAGCTACCGGCTCCTTATGAAGGTCAGCTTTGGTATCTCCATTCACGAATCCTGAATAAGTCACTGTAAGTGCCGGGATCAAATCACCTTCTGTGATCACCACATCATTGGCAGTCACCGTCAACGTGGCTTTCCCAATAGTTAATTCCGCGCTTTCATACTGAAGGTCATAGTTGACACCCGCTGATATGCTACCCAAACTAATCAGGTACACGCCTGCGTTCTCTCCAGCTACCCTCGTCAAAGCTCCCGATAACACATCCTCTCCTATCAACTCCCCTCCGGAAATGGAATAGGTCAATTCAGGATCAGACTCACCATAAACTTTCGTTTTGGCATCAGCAGCCACAGTAAGAGGTGCCTTATCAATAGTTAATTCCGCGCTTTCATATTGAAGCTCATAGTTGACACCCGCTGATACGCTACCCAAACTAATCAGGTACACCCCTGCGTTCTCTCCAGCTGCTCTCGCCAAAGCTCCCGATAGTACATCTTCTCCTATCAACTCCCCTCCGGAAATGGAATAGGTCAATTCAGGATCAGACTCACCATAAACTTTCGTTTTAGCATCAGCTATTACTGTAAGAGGCGCCTTAGTGATAGTTAATTCTGCGCTTTCATACTGAAGATCATAATTGACACCCGCTGATACACTACCCAAACCAATCAGGTACACGCCTGCGTTCTCTCCAGCTGCTCTTGTCAAAGCTCCCGATAGTACATCTTCTCCTATCAACTCCCCTCCGGAAATGGAATAGGTCAATTCAGGATCAGACTCACCATAAACTTTCGTTTTGGCATCAGCTGTTACAGTAAGGATTGCTTGTTCAATGGTCAGGTCAGCCTCCTCAAAGTGAAGCTCATAATTGGCTCCAGCCAGCAATGTTCCTTGATTGATTGCATACGATCCCACATTTTCTCCACTCTCTCTCACCAATGCTCCCGTGAGCACATCCTCCCCTACCAGATCACCTGCGGTAATCGCATAAGTCAATTCAGGATCTGACTCGCCATAAACCTTCACCTGATCTATAGCACTCACCGTGAGCTCCTTCGAACTAATGGTCAGCAAACCATCTGTGTAGGTTATCTGGTAGTTGGCTGCAGTGGCTCCCGAAGCGGTGATGGGATACGCTCCAACAGAACTCTCCACTGATGCCGCTGAGAGCACTACAACAGGGCTATTAAGTACCGTCTCATCCTCATCCTTCACAAAACCCTGATAGCTCACTGTCAATGGAGGGTTTTCATCTCCATAAACCTTTGACACATCGTCTGCAGTAATCATCAGGCTAGCCTGATGCACTGTCAATGTACCACTGGTGTATGTAAACGCATAGTTATTATCTTCTGCATCCTCATTGGCCAGCAGGGTATAGGTACCTGCATTGGTGACCAAAGCAGAAGCAACTGCCCCGCTACCAGGGGTAGCTATATCTGTAAGATCATCATCATTTACAAACCCGGTATAGCTCAGAGTATAAACCGGTTCTGATTCTCCATAGGTTATTGATGCATCCTCTACAGTCACCTCCAGAGTGGCTTTGCCAATGGTCAGCACATTCTGAACTTCTTCGGCTGCCACATACACATCATCACCCACCTGAGTAGCCGTGATGGTTACACTTCCTGCGCTTACCACGGTAGCTACTGTGCCATCTATGGTCACAATGTCCTCATTCGAGCTAACAAAAGACACGTCCAAACCTGATGATGCAAATGCGACCAGCTCAAAAGCGCCATCTCCATAGACTTTCACATAGGTGGTATCAAAAGTAATCTCCTGATGGAGAGCGCTCACGTTCACTGCAAACTCCTCCGTAACCGAGCCACCTAATGGATCAGTAACCGTAAGTGACACCATGGAGGTACCCACTGATAACTGAGTAATGGACAGTACGGTACCTGTTAAACTCACTTCAGCTACCACATCAGAACCATTGATCATAGCATAAGACAGTCCCTGACCTTCGGGATCTTCAAAGTTGGCTGCAATGTCGAGCGTAAACACTTCAGAAGACCTGGTTAATTCCACATCCTCGAGAGGGGTGACCACCGGGTTGGCGTTCACATCGATCTCGAATTTTTCGGTAGCAGTGTTTCCGGTAGCGTCACGGGCGGTGAGGGTGATTAACGAATGACCATATCCCGTCTCCGTCAGTACCAGATTACCATCCAGAATAGTGGCCGCAATGGCGGTTTCATCTGAATTGCTCACCGAAAGGCTCAACACATCTCCTTGCGCATCCACAAATACATCACTCACATCAATAGAAAGAGTACCAAACCCTTCGTTTAGCTGTAAGTCCTCAAGGAACCGATCTACGATAATTCCCTTCACTGAAAGTGAAATTGGAGTCCTCACTTCCCTATTTGCTGGGTCATTGCTCAAAATAGCAAGTGGTAATTCGAAATCTCCGTCATAACTGGAGTTCGGATTATAGGTAACTAACACCGTGACCGTTTTACCTGGAGCAATCACACCTTCCGTATCAGAAAAGGATACTGCATTGTACTCCGGACCGAATGCGACTTTTCTTCTGTAGGAGAAGCCTCCCCCATTTCCATCCTCCGTCCAGCTATCCCAGCTGATGTCATAGTATTGATCTGATTTAATATCATGCATGGAAAATGTTCTTCCCGGCTGTTCATTGGGTGGGTAGGCTACATCTCTCCACTTGCCATATTCGTTGGCGCTAACAGTGATAAAAGGACCTGGTATAGCAGAGCCATCACCAAGCCATTCTGTGCCCTTTGGTGATTCGTAATTGGACCTGTTGTATTGCGTTTCCAGGGCTATATTGAAAATACCCCGCTCATTTTGTCTGGTGATCCAGAGATGATCAGAGACTCTATCCTGAAACGCTTCAAGTTTGTAATCTGCATAATCCGGCTTGACAAATGAGATTTCTTCTCCATAGGTGCCCAGTGACCAGCTCAGGTCAAAGTCTCCACTATTAGAGATTGTGAATGATCGCGTAATCGTTTCTCCCAAAAACAGTGAAGCATTGAGGTTGGGTTTCACTACGGATATGGTAGCTGCAGTAGCTCCTGATCCGGAAACGCCCACCACGAAACTTGGATTGGCAGCATCGTCTGTAGTGATGGTGATAAGGCCACTAAAATCACCGGAGGATGGTGGATTGAAGGCCACTGCTACCGTTTTGGTTTCATTTGCTTTGATGCGAACACTCTCAGAATCCACTGTGAACGCCGGATGATCTGAAGCCAAACTGACCACACCACTGGCCGAACCGGAGTTGGTGATGGATATTTCCTGATAAGATTTATCTCCTATTGGGGCTACCCCAAAAGCCAAGGACTCCTCTGCCACCGACAATGCCGGGGCTCCAAGTACGGTGATTTTACCTACCAACTTTTTTGATGGCGCCAGGCCATTGTGGAACAGGGTAAACTCCTGATAATGCACCCCAGCGTCCAGCCCTTCCGCACTCAGACTCAACTCCACAACTTCCGCTTCGCCCGGAAGAATTTCGCCCTCATTTGGAGAAATACCACCAACTTCGGCGTAGTAAAATCCCATTGCTCCATTGTTGGTATAGTTGGTAAAAAGGAAATCAAAATATCGACCCTCCTCTACCATATAGAGAGATACCACTTTCCCGGGCAGGTTGTTAAAATTGTGACTCAAAGAATAAACCAGACTATTCCAATCGGCGGAATATGCCGTTGACAAAAGATCTTCCGTAGCTCCCAAAGCCCATTTGACCGAAGACGGGTTATAGGTATAGTTACTGGTTTCCTTGATGTTAAAAGGCCCATTGTAGCCATTTCTGGTAATCCAGACCTTATCGCTTAAATGAAGCTGATTTGCTTCCAGTTTGTAATCAGCCAGCTCTTCCTTCATGAAGAATCCGGACCATAGGCTCCACTCAAGGTTGGTACCTCCGGTATTGGAGAGGGTAACTGTCTTTTTAACCAACCCTCCACTTATCATCGTGGCAGCTATGGTATCTGCACTCACCGTCACCTCAGGGCCATAGAAACCCTCAGCAGAAACTGCAAGGTTTAATACAGGTTCATCAGCGTCATTGCTACTGATGGTGATGGTTCCTTCGTAGATGGTTTCAGTTTCCGGTGTGAATCGGGAATAAATGGCTTTGGAAGTACCACCAGGAATCACAAACGAAGAAGTTTCGAAAGAGAATACCTCATTATCAGTACTCAGGGTGATTTCGAGATCAGCGCCACCAAGGTTGTTTATTTCTATTGCGGATTCTACAGTATGCGTTTTTCCGATAGGAAAAGAACCAAAATCCAGGGGATCCATCGCTACTTCGATCTCAGGCTCACCATCTACATGTAGCTTGAAAGTAACCAGCTGTTCTGGATTATTAGGGTCATTCGTCGCAATCCTATAGGTAAACTCATGATCACCCGCCGTAGTATTTGCTGCGGAAAAGTATAGGGGAACGTCTACCGATGCTCCGGCCTCCACTACACCCTCATATGCTCCCAGGCCAAGCCATCTCACACCTGCGCGCCGCTCATAAGCAAAACCACCTCCGCCAAGGCCTTCACCAGATGTCCAACTGGTAAAATGAAAATCATAGTACAAGTCATCAGGAATCATATGCATAGAGATCTTAGCATTATTCATAAGGTCTCCGCCATCCCAGAAATCGGTGAAATAACTGTATTCGGTAGATTCATAAGTAGAAGCCTCATTACCCCACTCGAATGTCTCCGCAACCCGAGTATACTCATCTGCTTCCAAAATATTGAAAAGCCCTCGCTCATTCGCGCGAGTCAACCATACATGATCAGTAATTCTGTCCTGAGCAGACGCATCAGTAGTCAGCGCAAAATCTTCCTTCTCGAAGTAAACATCGTAAGCCACTGCCCATTCCATCTGCCCGAGTCCGTTGTTCTGAATAGAAAGTTGCTGCACAGAACTGCTACCAAACGCCAGCGTATCATAAAATATCACATCGTTCATGGCAAAAACCGGCACATCCAGTATTAGACCTGAAACCTCAATGGTATATTCAGAATGCTCAGAGTCATTAGTAGTCAGTGTGAGTGTGGCGACAATAGGTCCAACAACTGATGAATGAACCGTCACTGGAAGCTTATGTGAGCTCCCCGCAGGAATAGAAATACCGTCTGAGCTTACCTCAAAACTACTGTTATCAATTGCCACAGAAGCGATCTCCAGCACATCCGAGCCACTATTTCGAATCCTTACTTCAAATGTCTTAGCCACCCCTTGAACCGTAGACCCGAAATCGTAGGTCTGATCCGTCTCCGAAATATCAGGAGTTCCTGTAGTGGTAATGGTAATTGGCACCACGGCCGATGGTAAAAGGGGATCGTTTGATTCCACGGTAACCGATCCTGAATAGGTACCCGCCGGCATATTGCCGTTCACATTGATTACGGCATAGTCCGTCATGCCTGCAGCTGTGGATGTTGGCAGAATCTCCCTGCGCACATACGAATACCCTCCTGGGGTGTAGTTACTATAATTATCCGCTGACCAGGTAATGAAGTCCAGATCAAAATACCTGTCTTCCGCGGGAATGTAGATGGAAACCGTCTTTCCGGGCAGCTCGCTCGCATTGCCCACAGCATTCGGGAAGTAACTTACATAGTCTTCCGCACTCAGGTATCGGGCAGAGCCCAATGCATATCTGATTTCAGGACTACCGTTGTAGTTACCCATATTACTATAGAAGTTCCGCACCAGCGATACATTTTCCGTCAGGCTATCCCGATACTCCGGCAAGCTGGTGTTTACATTTTCTGGCTTTTCAAAAAACACCTCCAACTCGGGGTTACTCTTATATTCCGGATTGATCCACTTAAATACCTCATAGCGAGTGTAAGACAGACCTCCACCAGCTCCGCAGCAAGTCCATGAATCGATGTGTAAATCGAAGTATCTTTCCTCAGAAGGTATATAAATCGAAAGGATCTGACCAGGTAGATCACTGGCACTACTATTAACCCCAGACCTGAAATCACTCTTGTATTTGGTGGAATTATTGTCTTTGGTAGACCCCAATGTATACATTATTGGCGCAGAAAGGTAGTTATATATCCCTCCTTCATCGTCCCTTGCCAGCTCCACGTTTGGAGTGAGTCGGTCACGATTCTGTGACAGAGAGATGTCGGCATGGTCTTTCTTTTCAAAAAAAGAGCCAGCGGATGAAACGGCCCCAGTGACCGAAAAATCCCATTCCAAATCAGATGTTCCATTATTGAAAATGGCCAGGCTGTCTTTAGTGCTTTCTCCATGGCTCATATCAAAGGCCAGGCTTGAAGGAGAGATGGACAAAACAGGTGCCCCTACCGCCGAAGCGAACAAGTCAACATACAGAGAGTCTTCTTCATGGTCACTCACTATCAGCAATTGACCGGAATGTGATCCGGCAGACTTGGGGATAAACTTCACAGGAACGGACACACTGGCTCCCGGCTTAATCGTAAGTGTTTTCCTGGTAGGGGAAAAAACAGGGTTATCACTCGAAATATCCGTGATGTGCAGATCTGCAGTTCCTGTAGAATGAAGGATCAAAGTCCCGGTCGAGGATGCTCCAGTATATGTTTCCACAAATACGGGTGTGGTGTAATCCAGCTCCGGACTTCCGTCCACCACTGCAGTCAACTGTAGCGTTACGTTCGGGCGGCCAGTATCATTGGAGGTGATCACGAACGGCCACTGATAGGTGCCCTCATTACATACCGCAAATGTGATGGTATACTCAGCGGAGGCTCCGGCCTCAATAGAACCACTCAACGCACTAAAGCTGGCACACATTCCCTGAGTATTGGTGCTCGTGCTACCATTCCAGTTCAATGTGGACCCTCCAGTATTGAAAATTGTAAACGTCCTTTCAATCGGCCCCTCTGCATTGTCCATGCTCACAGAGATGGTAGATTCCGATAGCTCAATTTGGGGTACCGGAAGTACCTCAAGCTTCACCACCACTGTGGTAACAGGCTGGCCGGGGTCATTACTGGCAATGTCGACATGTCCGTAATGAGTGCCTGATTCCAATCCCGCATCACTTAGCAGGATACTCACGGACTCGGTATTACCTGCTAATATCTCCCCGGTATAGGAAGCAGTCAGGTTGTAAAAGGGGAGCATCTCCTTTCTGATATACGTAAAACCTCCACCGGTTTTTCCACCACTCCATTGCTGCATGTAAATAGAATAGTATTTACTGGAGGATCCATTGGCGAAATCAATCTTCAGAGTAGCCGTATCCCCCACTAGTGACTGAGGATCATTACCATGCATGGTGTTGAAGGTGGTGAAATCTCCTGGCGACACCTCATTGACAGTGCCCAGTGCCCAGGAAGTACCCTCCGGTGAGCTGGTCTCTGAAGCTACTTCACTTTTGGCGTTGAACAAACTCTTGGTTTCATCCCTGGTAAGCCAGACATGAGGTGCAATGCGATCCTGGTTGGCTGGCAAGAGCCAGTTGGCATAATTCGCTTTCGTGAATACTACCGACTTGGCAGTACCATAGGCATTTCGCTCCGTATAGGAGTCAATGACCAAAGGAGCATCTCCCGAATTGGTAATATTAAAAGACACCCCGGCTGTCCCTCCTGATTGAACAACCGCCGAGATGGTATCCGTGGAAACATATAATTGCTGCTGAGCAGTAGCCATCGAGGCTCCAAAGCTGAAGACGATCACAAAACTCAGTGCTTTCCACAGCACACGTGCAAATCCGGGTCTCTTACCCGATTCGGTCAGAAATAAATGGTAAACTTGATTCATAGATTTATTGGAGAAAGAAAAACACCTTGATATTGAATTTTTGATGATCATGGACGAGCTGTTCGTCATCATAGATTAGCAGGTTTGAGATTTGATTCTTGTTGGTGATAATATGTCTGTTGGTCTGAATAGCATTTGTCTTGGCATATGAATTGGTCATTCTGACCATAAAGAAGATCAATTGGCAAATTGCCCTTGGGTTTTTGTCCACGAATGCCGTGCTTTGTGGCGCCAACACCAGAATTCATGTCGTGAATCTTGCCGCCCCTCACTGACATATTTCAAAAAAGGACAAATGATTAGATGAAACCAGCTCATTGGCAGGCCGCTGGAGAATTGTATGAGCTACCCGATAAAGCTGTTGTTATTAATTGTACTTAGTATTACCCTTCAACACAGTGGCTTTGGGCAAAGCCAACGGATAGACAGCATTAAATCCACCCTTCATCGTGAAACGCTGGCAGACAGCACCCACATAGATCTTTTATTGGAATTGGCTGAACGTTACCACCAAAAACGGATGCCCGATTCTACACTCTCTTATGCCCGACGGGCGTTATCTCTGGCAGAAAATCAAGGCAAATACCACCAGCACATTAAAGCACTGCGCCTGATTGGCGCGGCTCACATCATCAAAAACGACTTCATTGAGGCTCAAGCCTCTTTGGAAAAAATAGTACCCTCTGAGGCAACATCAGACAAACTCACACAGGCCGAACTGGCCAATGCACTGAATTATAAAGGCATCGTAGCAGGCTATCTGGGAGATTTTCAGACATCTATTTCATTCTACAATCAATCACTCATTATCCACAAAGCCCTAAAAGATTCTATTTCCATAGCTGGCAGGTTCATCAACCTTGGAAATGTGTACATGCGGCAAGGTGACTACCCGGCTGCCATCCGGTCCTTTTTCGAATCGTTCAACTACCTCAGTGAAGATGGTGGAGAAACCCAGGCCATCCTCAACCTGAATCTTGGCGAATGTTATGAGCTTCTGGAAGACTATAGAAAAGCCAGGCAGCACGCACTCAAAGCCCTGAATGGATTCGAAAATAGCACCCAGTCACCAGTGGGTATATCTGAGAGTCATTACACCCTGGGCAATGTGTATTCACAAATTGGCAATCGGGATTCCTGCATTTTTCATATCAACAAGGGTATCTCTGTTGCGCTAAAAACAAACGACGCAGACCGGGTTGCCGAGGGACACCACTATTTGGCACTCCATTATAAACGCAACGAGGAATGGAATAAAGTAGCCGAGAATGCCTCCATTGCTTACGAGTATTTCAGGAAAGTGAAGTCTCCGAGAAGATATACTGCTGCCCAATTGGTTTTGTCTGAGGCCTATCTGAATCTTCACGACATAAAAAAATCAGTTGCGCTGGCAGAGAAAGGCCTTTCACTCTCTCGTGAACTTGAGCTCAAAGACACTGAAAAGGACTTTCTGTTGCTTCTATCCAGGCTTTATGCTTCACAGAAAGACTTCTCCAAAGCCTACCAACTTAGTCTGGAATACTCCGCTGTGAAGGACAGTGTACTGAATCAGGAAAAAACCCGCCAGATTGCCAACATAGAGGCGCTTTATGAAAATGAAAAAAAGGAGCAGCAACTGGCTCTGGCAGTTGCCAGACAAAAAGCTGCACAGTCAAGCCTGGAAGAACGTAAAACCCGCGAACTCTTTCTGATTGCCGGCCTTATGATGACCATGGTGGTGCTTGCATTGGGTATTTTTCTCTATGTCACCCTGCGACAAAACAAAAAAGTGGTGGATGATCAAAATACCAGACTTCAAAACCTAATCAAGACAAAAGACCGCTTTTTTAGTATCATAGGGCATGATTTAAGAGGGCCTATCACCTCCTTTGCAGGCATCAATAATCTCATAAAATGGTATATCGAAAAGAAAGATGAAAAGAAGCTGCGGGCGCTTGGTGAAAATATTTCCAAATCGGCAGAGCAACTGGACACACTCCTCAACAACCTGCTGAACTGGGCCATGGCTCAAACAGGAGGCCTCCCTTATCACCCGGAAAGCTTCCAGCTAGAACCCGTGATCCATGAAATAGAAGGCCTTTTCACCAACCAGTTGAAAGTGAAAAACATTGCTCTGACGGTTAAAATCACTGAGCCTACCTGTGTTCTGGCAGACAGAAACGCACTCCTGCTGGTACTGCGAAATCTCATTTCCAATGCCCTCAAATTCACCCCTATGAATGGTGCTATCCTGATAGGGTGCCAGACAGAAAAAGAGCAGGTGCTTATTCAGGTTCAGGACTCAGGGGTTGGTATTCCCAAGGAAAAACTGGAAACCCTCTTTGAGTTGAATGAAAGCAAGTCCACCTTTGGCACCGCAAATGAGAAAGGCACAGGACTTGGGCTCATCCTTTGCAAGGAATATGTGTCTCTCAACAAAGGCACCATCAGCGTGGACAGCACCCCGGGCCACGGCACAGTGTTCACTTTTACATTGCCTATCTCCTCCATGAACGAGGAGCCAATCTCCAACATCTATCAACCCTAAAAAACATTAAAATCACCCTTAAAACCTAAACAATCTATCACCCTTCTGGTTTGCCTTTGTACCCTAAAAACTATATGTCCAATATCCGAATACTGTCCGTGGAGGACGACCCCATTTACGCAGAAACCATACGTTTTACAGTGGAGCAGGCAGGCTATCAAGTGATAGATGTAATAGCCGACAGCACAGAGGCCCTGCGCGTCATAGAATCCACCCGGCCCGATCTCCTCCTGCTGGACATCCACATTTCCGGGCCGCACAATGGAATAGAGTTGGCCAACAAACTGAATCCGGCCATTCCTATTATTTTCATCACCTCATTGCGCGAACGTTCCATTTTCGAACAAGCCAAACAAACCAAGCCTTTTGCTTTTATCCTGAAGCCTTTCGACCCACTGATGTTGACCAATGCGATAGAGCTGGCAGTAGCCAATCTTGCCGGAGAGAAAAAGGATGTCTGGAAAGAAAAAGATGTCATTCTATCGGACAGCTTTTTTATCAAGGAAAAAAATGTCCTCGTCAAGGTAATGGTAAAGGACATTCTCTACATCAAGGCAGAAGACAAATACTGTATACTTCACACCCCTCAAAAGAAATATATCATTCGGATTTCCCTGAAAGACCTGCTGGCCAAAATACCCTCCAATTATTTGCAGGTGCACAGATCTTATGTGGTAGATTCACTTCGGATCAGCCAGATCATTTTGGAGGATTTCATGCTATATATAGAAGGGGAGCCTGTACCCATAGGCATGTCGTACAAAGACCAGGTGCTTTCTCAAATCAAAAAATTGTAGTACCGAGACACCTTCTTATCACTTCTTAAAAACCACATTGCCTATCACCCCGGCCAGCACCAGCCCCATGCCCACATAGGTCATCAGGTTAAACGTCTCATCAAAGAGAAGCCAGCCAAATCCCAGTGCATACACAATACCAATATAATTGAGAATAGAGACCTTAGAAAGCTCTGCAGACTGATAAGACTTGGTCATAAAAAACTGAGCAACCTGTGTACACAAACCTACGGCCAGCAGCACCAGCCAGTCCCACCCCACCGGCTGCACCCACACCATCACGGACCACAGACCTGCCACTGGCAGCATGACCAGCGGGAAATAGAAAATGATCACCAGTGGATGTTCGGAGGTCTTCAGCATTCTGATAAAATTGTAAGCCAGCCCCATAAAGAGAGAAGCACCCACCCCCATGAGCAGGTGCAGGGTAGAAATTCGCGGATCAAACCCCTGTACCACCACCACTCCCGCGAAACTGATCGCAAAGAAAAGCCACTGCCAGGACCGCACCTTTTCTTTGACCAGAAAAATACCCAAAATAGCCGTGAAGATCGGGGCCAGGTACTGCAGCGTAGAAGCGGTGGCAAGGGGTATTTGCTGTAACAAACTGAAGTAAGTGATCAATGCGATGGCTCCGGTAACGCCTCTCAGAAGTAGGATGGACTTATTATTTCCCCATACACTTACCTGCTGGCGGTGCAGGTAAAAGACACTGATGACCAAGGAAATAACCGATCGGAAAAGAATGATTTCAATGGCCGGAATATGAGGAATCAGCTTTACACAAACCTTCATCAGGGTGAAGGTAAAAGTGGCCAGGAGCATGAATTTTACGCCAGCAGACAGTTGAGCCTTCACAGGATCACCCCATCTTCAATCTCCAGCTTTCGGTCTGCCATCTCCGCCAATTCTTTATTGTGGGTGACAATCACAAAAGTCTGGTTAAGCTCCTTTCTTAGATCAAAAAATAGCTGATGCAGTTCATCTGCATTTTTGGAATCCAGGTTTCCACTGGGCTCATCAGCAAATACAATGGAAGGATCATTGATCAGTGCACGCGCTACAGATACACGCTGCTGCTCTCCACCTGAGAGTTCGCCTGGCTTATGATCTTTTCGCTCCAGCAGCCCTAGTAGCCCCAGCAGCTCCATCGCCCTACGTTTGACCTCTGTACCTGATCGCTTAGCGATGAGCCCGGGTATCATCACATTTTCCAGTGCTGAAAATTCAGGCAGCAGGTTGTGAAACTGAAAAATAAATCCAATGTGCTTATTTCGAAAACCAGCCAGTTTCTGTTGGTTGAGCTGAAAAACGTCGGTATTGCTGATGAAAATTTTTCCTTTTTCAGGGGAATCCAACGTACCCAGCAAATGCAGCAAGGTACTCTTGCCTGCCCCCGATGCCCCTACGATAGAAACAATCTCCCCTTCTCTGATGTGGAGGTCTATTCCCTTCAGGACGGGAAGCTTTCCATATGCTTTGTACAGGCCCTCAGCTTTTAGCATGCCGCAAATATATAGATGTTCTTTAGTTGATAACCTCCCTTTTTACGGTTTAGTCATTGGATCCCCTCATATCAGACTCCTCCTCGCTGAAAGCAATATGTGGTCACTCACTTTTCACTCATATTGTCCCCGATCTACTGAACTTTCAATGCCATTCGGTTGAATAAGCAAGCCGTTTGCCGTAGATTCGCAAGAAAATTCAGACAGCATGAACATCCACGAATATCAAGCTAAAGAGATATTGAAAAGCTATGGTGTAACCATCCAGGAAGGAATCGTAGCTGATACCCCAGAAAAAGCCCATGAAGCAGCCAAAGAACTCAACAGAGAAACAGGCACAGAATGGTATGTGATAAAGGCACAAATCCACGCTGGTGGACGCGGAAAGGGAAAAATTAACGAAACCGGATCCAATGGAGTGGTATTGGCAAAAGGTTTGGCAGAGGTAAAGCCCAAAGCTGACGCCATCCTGGGTGGTACGCTGGTCACACACCAAACCGGACCTGAAGGCAAAAAAGTCAACAAGATATTGATTGCTCAGGATGTGTACTACCCTGGCGAGTCTGAGCCAAAAGAATATTACCTCTCTATTTTGCTTGATCGTGCAAAAGGATGCAACGTCATCATGGCTTCCACAGAAGGCGGTATGGATATCGAGACAGTGGCTGAAGAGACTCCTGAGAAGATCGTCAAAGAATGGATCGATCCTGCTGTCGGTTTGCAAGGATTTCAGGCCCGAAAAGTAGCATTCGCCCTTGGACTGGAAGGTCAGGCATTCAAGGAAATGGTGAAATTCATTTTCAACCTTTACAAAGCATACGAAGCCACCGATAGCTCTCAGTTTGAGATCAACCCGGTGCTCAAAACATCAGACAACAAAATCCTGGCAGTAGATGCCAAGGTCAACGTGGATGACAATGCCCTGTATCGCCACAAAGACATTGCCGAAATGAGAGATCTATCGGAAGAAGATCCTTTGGAGGTAGAAGCTGGACAAAATGGACTGAACTATGTGAAGCTTGACGGAAACGTAGGCTGCATGGTGAACGGAGCTGGTTTGGCCATGGCTACTATGGACATCATCAAGCTATCAGGTGGTGAGCCTGCCAACTTCCTGGATGTAGGGGGTGGGGCCAATGCACAAACTGTAGAGGCCGGTTTCAGAATCATCCTGAAAGACCCTAATGTAAAAGCCATTCTCATCAACATCTTTGGTGGGATTGTGAGATGCGACCGGGTAGCCAATGGTGTGGTAGAAGCTTACAAGAGCATCGGAGACATCAGAGTACCGATCATTGTGCGTCTGCAAGGCACCAACGCCGAAGAAGGTGCGAAAATCATCGAAGAGTCTGGCCTGAAGGTAACGTCTGCCATTGTACTCAAAGATGCCGCAGAGAAAGTAAAACAAGTACTGGCATAACGAATAATACTGTAACAAGACAAGCCTGGCCCAATCAGCCAGGCTTGTGTTTTATCTAAATCCAATGAACTACTTCCAGCTATGGTAATAATTGATTGGACAAGAGGCTCAATCTCAATAACTGCAATTTTCAACATTGACCCCCCAGTAGTCATAAGTGTCAGAACAAAAAGGCCAATCGTCTTCAGCCGTTACGTTCACCCCTAAGTAACCACCACCAGGTTTTGAAACATAAATATAATATCCAAAATCGTACGTAATCGTCCCTCCACTAACAGACCAGTTATAGGTATCCCATCCAGAAGTGGCAATGAACATGAAATCACCAGAACCTGTCCTGCAATCACATTCAATACATGATTGATTCCTACTAATTTCTACAGGTGACGGGCAAGTTTGACCATAAACAAACATTGCTTGAAACGCAATTAAGCATGTAAATACAAGTTTTTTCATATCTTTTTTAGATATAATTTACTCTTAACTGTTTATATAACCAAAAAAACTTACCTCCTTTCACTGAACTTGGTCATAAAGCCTAGATCTTTCAAAGGTCCCTCCTATATTTTCACAATTGAAACATCGTGTATCGTTGTAGTATCCGCAAACTTCGTTGACTGGAAATTCAATTTGATTCGGGTAGATCGCCAGTGCCATTGTATCTATATAAACAGCTCTTAAGTAGCCATTTACCTGGTCTTCAAGGTCAGATTCATTGTAATACAAATTACCCCGTAGCCTGCCCCTTGGCTTATCGAAGATTGAGCCCACGTTCTCAATTAATTCCTCCATATCTCTTAAAAAAAAGAAATATCCCTCAGAAACTGATTGTTGGTAAATCAAAAAAACATGTTTTCGGAGAAAGGTTTCATCAATATCTCGCTGAATAAAGTGTTCCCTTGAATAAACCAGTTCTGATCCAATCGTCGGTTGTAGCAACTCCAATTGACCAAGACCTAAATCACCATAATGATAACAGGGAGGTGGTGGTTGAAATGGATAAATTTGATTCTTCTGGAGATACTGATACAGTTCATCAGCTGTCCAGTAAAGAAACAGTGGCTGCTCCACCAGAGGAATCTGAGCTCGCATTTTAAAATCCAGTATCTTCTTTTTAGTGTCTATCCCCAACGAGGAAGTTTCAGTTAACCAAACCTCCTTCCAGTCAATATCAACACTAACATCGCTTCGCATGGGCAATGTATCTGGTTCACTCAAAATCTCGGTACCGTCGTTAAGCAGCACACTGATCCTGTACGCACCACCGGACACCCCCCTCACAATTAAGCCGGGGCAAACATACCGACCGATTTCAGAAGACAGACACGGCTCACAATTACCCAAATGATCATAAAGGTTCACTTCCGCTCCGAATACAACCGCACGGTCAGTGGAGTTTATCCTCGACCGCTCCACATCTACATAATAAGGCCCCGGCCCCTGATGAATCAAACCCGAAATCACCATTTCAGTTTCGGATCCGCGCCCAGAGAAATTTAATTCATAGGGCTCTTCACACCCGAAAAAGCAGTAAATGAGAATTGAAAATAAATAAACGATACTTTTCACCCCTAACTTTTCTTTAAAAAGAAACGATATTTTTAAAGTTATAAAAATTTCAATTATCCATTACATGTAATCAAATAGATGCCGTTTCAGAAACTGAGTTCAGCCTTGTAAACATCAAAACACAAAAAAGGCTTCCTGTAACCTGGAAGCCTTTTTTTTATGCAATCTATGCTGGATCATTAGAAGGCGTAACCGATCGCAAAGTGCAATTCCGGACTAAAGCCCTGGAACAGATTTTCATTATCAAAATCATCTTCGCTGCCTTCTTTTACTTTCAGGTTAAAATCTGAGTACTTGCCGCCGAACGCCAGATCCATCACGAAGCTCTTGCGCTTACCCATCAGCCACTGAAAACCAGCCTTGGCTCCAAATCTGTATGCATTCAAGCTGCCTTTGAAGTCTTCCTCATCATTCTTCAATGTGAAATTGTTATACTTCATAAAGGGAGCCAGATAAAATCCATCAAGCGCTTCCTTGGTCACATAAAACCGATACTCTGGCAACAAACCAAGTCCTGAAAACGAGGTGCCATCAGAGGAATAGCTGAAGTAAGAAACGCCAAGCTGGGCGGAGCTGGCATCACCAAGCTTACGCTCGTAGTTGATCTTGCCAAGCCCGATAATCAGACCCATTGGGTTGGCTTTTAGCGTATTCTTCTTTTCAGCATCCTGTGCGGACACACTGGTCATTCCAAATACTGCAATGATAAAAAATGAGGTTAGAACCTTTTTCATAAGTATATAAGTTTGTTTGGCCGGGGGAAAAACAAATGCCATGCCAGAACGACTCATGCCCCTGAATCTAATCACTAAACATCGTAGATAAAAGAAGGTGGAAATGCTCAATTTGAACTAATACTGAGCTTGATTAAAAAAATCAATCTTCTTTGATATCGTAATTATTATTATTTCTGTAAAAAAATCGAAGAGGTAGGTTGTCAATTTGCTGGCTTATATATTAGCTTTGATTTCGAATAATGAAAAGAATCAACCTAAATATTGTCATTGTACCAATTATTATTCTGGTCACCACTGTGATTAGGAATGGGAATGGCTGTGTTTAGCAGAAAATATAAAATAAACACAAAGCGCCATTCCTAACACGGAATGGCGCTTTTTTTTAATCAAATTGACCATGTACTACGACGATCGTACAGAAGTATTTTTGGATGGGGAATGGATCAAGGCCAAGGACGCAAAAGCCAGCCTTTTCGATCAGACCCTCCACTATGGCACAGGCGTTTTTGATGGGTTGAGGTCCTATAACAATGGTAATGGGTTCAACATCTTCAAACCTGCCGAGCACTTCAAAAGGCTGCATAAAGCCGCCGAAAAGGTTTTCTTGAAAATACCCTACCCCATTGAAGACCTCATCAAAATAGCCTACGACCTGATAGACCGGAACAACCTCACCAACGCCTACATCAGACCCCTGGTTTTTGCCGGACCCAACATGATCCTGGCACCGTCTAAGGAATCACACTTTTTCATGACTGCATGGAAATGGGCCAAGTACCCCGGATACGAGCCACTCAATACCATGATCTCGTCCTATCTGAAGCCCAGCCCCAAATCCACCGTAGTAGATGCCAAAATCGTAGGAAACTACTCGGCCAATACCCTGGCATCTGCAGAGGCCAAGCGACTGGGCTACGATGAAGCCATCCTCCTGGATCACAATGGTCACCTCGCGGAAGGCCCTGGCAGCAACATCTTTTACGAAAAAAATGGAGAACTCTTCACTCCCAAGCTGGGTAACATCTTCCCCGGGATCACCAGAAGCACGGTACTGGAGATTTGCGAAGAGCTCAAGGTAAAAGTCACCGAAAAAGACATCACTCCCGAAGAGTTTTACAAAGCTGATCACGCCTTCTTCTGTGGCACCGCCACCGAGATCACGCACATCAGCTCTGTGAATGGAGAAAAATTCAAAAAAGAGTGGGAAGGGTCCATCGGACACAACCTCCACTTGATCTACCAACAAAAAGTAATGTTTGACGAGTACCAGGGACTCACGATTGTATAAAATGGCGCAAGAACTCAACACTTTTAGCAAAGTAATCACACAAGACCCTACACAACCTGCCTCGCAGGCGCAGCTCTATGCTACAGGCCTCACCGAGGAAGACATGGACAGAGCTCAGGTGGGCATCGTATCCACAGGTTTTGAGGGCAATCCATGCAACATGCACCTCAACATCCTCGCCCATCAGGTGAAAAAGGGGGTAAGAGAAGCTGACCTGGTAGGTCTTATTTTTCACACCATTGGGGTGAGTGATGGTATTTCTAATGGTACCGTAGGGATGAAATACTCCCTCATTTCCAGAGACATCATCGCCGACTCTATTGAAACGGTGGTCAACGCCCAGTTTTATGATGCGGTGGTGCCGGTAGTAGGATGTGATAAAAATATGCCTGGGGCCATCATGGCACTTGGAAGGCTCAACAGACCCGGACTCATGGTCTACGGAGGTTCTGTGAAACCCGGAAAATGGAAAGGCGAAGACCTGAACATTGTATCGGCTTTTGAAGCATATGGTGCCCGCATGCAGGGCAACATGTCTGATGAAGATTACAAAGGCATCATCAAAAACTCCATCCCGGGCCCCGGAGCCTGCGGCGGCATGTACACGGCCAACACCATGGCATCAGCCATTGAGGCTATGGGGATGAGCTTACCTTTTAGCTCCTCTAACCCTGCTGTGAGCGATGAAAAACAGACGGAAACACAAAAGGTAGGAGCGGCGATCAGAAACCTGCTGGAGAAAAATATCCTCCCAAGGGACATCATGACAAAAGAGGCATTTGAAAATGCCATCACCACTGTTATGATACTTGGTGGCTCTACCAATGCGGTACTTCACCTCATTGCTATGGCCAGATCAGTAGATGTAAACATAGGATTGGACGACTTTCAGCGAATTAGCGACAAGACCCCTTTCCTGGCCGACCTGAAACCAAGTGGCAGGTTCCTCATGGAAGACCTTCATAAGATTGGCGGAGTACCCGGCGTATTAAAGCTTTTGCTGAAAGAAGGCTACCTGCATGGCGACTGTATGACGGTCACAGGCAAGACACTGGCCGAAAACCTGGCCGAAGTTCCTGATCTGCATGATGACAAAGGACTGATGTACAGCTTTGATAAACCTATCAAAGCCAAAGGACACCTCCAGATACTCTATGGCAACCTGGCACCTGAAGGGGCCGTGGCGAAGATCACCGGCAAGGAAGGTGAAGTTTTCGAAGGACCCGCCAGGATTTATGAAGATGAATTTGATGCCATCCGGGGTATACAGGAGGAAGTACAAAAAGGAGAAGTGATTGTAATCAGATACTCCGGACCAAAAGGTGCTCCCGGAATGCCGGAAATGCTCAAGCCTACTGGTGCTGTGATGGGTAAAGGACTAGGTAAAGATGTAGCGCTCATCACCGATGGCAGGTTCTCAGGCGGATCGCACGGTTTTGTGGTGGGTCACATCACTCCTGAGGCCCAGGAAGGTGGCCCGCTCGGACTGATCCAAAACGGAGACATCATTCGCATAGATGCCATCACCAACAAACTGGAAGTGAAACTTTCGGACGAAGAGCTGGAAGCACGCAGAAAAGCCTGGAACAAGCCACCTTATAAGGCTACGAAGGGCATATTAAGGAAATATATCAATTCAGTAAAATCAGCCTCGGAGGGTTGCGTAACTGATGAATAAACATAAGACTATGAATTCACCATCTTTAGCGGTAGAGAAGGAGCCCAAACAATCCACGATCAAGGTATCGGGAGCAGAGGCGGTTTTATTATGCCTGATCGAAGAAGGAGTTGATGTCATATTTGGCTATCCCGGAGGAGCCATCATGCCTATTTATGATGCGCTGTATGGTTATGCCGACAAGCTCAACCACATTCTGACCAGACACGAGCAAGGTGCAGCACATGCTGCACAAGGATATGCCAGAGTCAATGGTCGTACTGGCGTCTGCTTTGCCACCTCAGGCCCGGGAGCCACCAACCTCATCACCGGCATAGCCGATGCACAGATTGACTCTACGCCTTTGGTAGCCATCACCGGCCAGGTACCTTCGCACCTTTTGGGCACAGATGCCTTTCAGGAAACGGACGTGGTAGGTATCTCCATGCCCGTCACCAAGTGGAACTATCAGGTCACACGCGCTGAAGAAATCCCGGAAGCCATTGCCAGGGCATTCTATATTGCCGGCACAGGCAGACCAGGCCCCGTATTGGTGGACATCACCAAAGACGCACAGTTTGGTGAGTTCGAGTTTAGCTATAAGAAATGCACTAAAATCAGAAGCTATCACCCTTACCCCATTTTGGAAGAAGACAAGATAGCAGCGGCTGCCAAAATCATCAATGAAGCCAAAAAACCATTTTTGCTGGTAGGGCATGGCGTGTTGATTTCGGAAGCTCAAAAAGAGCTACTTGCTTTTGCAGAAAAAGCCAACATCCCGATGGCCTCTACCCTGATGGGCCTCTCTGCAGTACCAGTGAACCACCCTCTCTATGTAGGCTATCTGGGAATGCATGGAAACTATGGCCCCAACATCAAAACCAATGAGTGTGATGTGATGATCGCCATTGGGATGCGATTTGACGACCGGGTAACCGGAGATCTCAAAAAATATGCACGTCAGGCCAAGGTTATTCACATAGAAATAGACCCGGCTGAGATTGATAAAAATGTAAAAACCACTGTGGCCATCAATGCAGACGCCAAGCAGGCACTGCAATCATTGATCAAGCAGACGGAGTCCAATAATCACCAGGCATGGATTGCAGAATTCAGGGAGTGTGACAAACTGGAAGAAGAGAAGGTGACTAAGAAGGAGAAATTCCCTACGGAAGGCCCCATTTTGATGGCTGAAGTGATCCGAATGATCTCTGACAAGACCGAAGGTAAAGCGGTGATCGTGACGGACGTAGGGCAGCACCAGATGGTAGCCAGCCGCTACTATGAGTTTGCAGACACCGACTCCAATATCACCTCAGGCGGACTGGGCACCATGGGATTTGCCCTGCCAGCCTCCATGGGCGCACAGGTAGGTCGTCCGGACCGTACCGTCATTGCAGTGATCGGGGACGGTGGCTTTCAGATGACCATACAGGAGCTGGGGACCATCTCTCAGAATAACCTGGGCGTGAAAATCCTTATTCTCAACAATAACTTCCTGGGGATGGTACGTCAGTGGCAGCAGCTTTTCCATGACAGAAGATATTCTTTCACCGAATTGACCAACCCTGACTTTCAGAAAATCACTGAAGGCTACGGCATCAAAACCAACAAGGTCTCCGAGAGAGCCGCATTGAATGCAGCAATCGACGAATGGTTGGCTGATAAAGGTCCTACCCTGCTGGAAGTAGTGGTAGAGAAAGAAGAAAACGTATTTCCAATGGTACCATCAGGAGCCTCCGTATCTGACATCAGATTAGAGTAACCCATTTAATAAACAAATCATGTCAAACTCTATATATAGCGAAGACAGTAGTGAGAAAGTGGAAAAAGACTTCACGCTTTCGGTGCTTACCGAAGACAAAGCGGGGCTTCTGAACCACATCACGATCATTTTCACCAGGCGGAAAATGAACATTATCAGCTTGAATGTATCCACTACGGAGGTGGCGGGAGTTTCACGATTCACCATCGTGCTGCATTCCACCCGCGAAACCATCGAAAAAGTGGTGAAGCAGATCAGAAAGCTCATCGATGTACTAGGAGCCTTTGTTTATGAAGACCATGAGATCTACTATCAGGAAATAGCCCTTTACAAAGTGCCTACCAAGGTGTTTTTGAACGGCAGCAAGATTGAAGATCTGGTGAGAAACAGCGGCGCACGCATACTGGTGATCGAAGAAGATCACATCATCATAGAAAAAACCGGTCACAAGAAAGACACTCATGATCTTTACAAAAAACTCGAGCCCCATGGTTTGCTGGAGTTTGTGAGGTCCGGAAGGGTGGCCATTTCCAAATCAAAAAGAAAGACCGAGGCCTACATCAAGCAATTGGAGGATGCCCCGTCACATTATTTAAGCATAAAAGATTTTTAAACTTATTTTATTACAAACAAACAAAACAATGGCGAAAATCAATTTTGGAGGTGTAGAAGAGGAAGTAGTAACAAGAGAAGAATTTCCTTTATCAAAAGCTCAGGAAGTACTAAAAGGTGAAACAGTAGCGGTATTAGGCTACGGTGTGCAAGGCCCGGGTCAGGCACTCAACCTCAAAGACAATGGCATCAACGTGATCGTTGGTCAAAGAAAAGATTCTAAAACCTGGGACAAGGCAGTAGCCGACGGATGGGTACCAGGCGAAACGCTTTTCGAACTGGAAGAAGCTTGCGAAAGAGGCACAATCCTACAGTTCTTGCTTTCAGATGCTGGTCAGATAGCCCTTTGGCCTACCGTAAAGAAATACCTTACTCCAGGAAAAGCACTGTACTTCTCTCACGGGTTCGGTGTGACTTACAAAGAAAAAACAGGCATCATTCCTCCTGCTGACGTAGATGTGATCCTGGTAGCTCCTAAAGGCTCAGGAACTTCTCTCAGAAGACTTTTTGTAGAAGGAAAAGGACTTAATTCCAGCTTTGCTATCCACCAGGATGCTACTGGAAAAGCCAAAGACAGAGTAGTTGCTCTGGGTATCGCTGTGGGATCAGGTTACCTGTTCGAAACAGATTTTTACAAAGAAGTTTCTTCTGACCTTACAGGTGAAAGAGGTACTTTGATGGGTGCCATTCAGGGAATCTTCCGTGCACAGTACGAAGTATTGAGAGCCAATGGTCACTCACCTTCCGAAGCTTTCAACGAAACTGTGGAAGAAGCTACTCAGTCGCTTTATCCACTGATCGCAGAGAATGGAATGGATTGGATGTATGCCAACTGCTCTACTACTGCACAAAGAGGTGCTTTGGATTGGATGGGACCCTTCTATGAAGCGACCAAGCCAGTATTCGAAAAACTCTATAAGTCTGTGACAGATGGTATAGAAGCTCAGAAATCGATCGATAGCAACTCTCAGCCAGACTACCGGGTAAAACTGGAAGCCGAACTGAAAGAATTGGAAGAATCTGAAATGTGGCAAGCCGGCAAAGCTGTAAGAAAGCTGCGTCCAGAAAACAGTTAATCAATAGAATGACTACAAATACTACCCATACGGCTTTTTATCCGGAGGTAGAAGAGGTAAAAAAAGCACACAATATACTGAGCAAGGTGATCTATCAGACCGCCTTGCAGTATAGCTTCAATCTGAGTGAGCGCTATGACGCCCACATCTATCTCAAAAGAGAAGACACCCAGATTGTGCGCTCATACAAAATCAGAGGTGCTTATAATAAAATCACTTCGCTCGCTCCTGATCAGCTCATCAATGGAGTAGTATGTGCCAGTGCTGGTAACCACGCACAGGGCGTAGCATTCTCCTGTTATAAACTTGGGGTGAAGGGCGTGATTTTCATGCCCGCTCCCACCCCCAAACAAAAAGTGCAGCAGGTCAAAATGTTTGGCAAAGACAAAGTGGAAGTGATCCTGGCAGGAGACACCTTCGATGATGCCTACCAGACGGCCATGGAATACTGCACAGTGAATAAAAGCACGTTTGTGCACCCCTTCGATGACCCTAAAGTCATAGAAGGTCAGGCCACCATCGGCCTGGAGTTGTTCAAAGATGCCAACTTCAGCATCGATTATCTTTTTTTACCAGTAGGTGGCGGCGGATTGTCTGCCGGAGTATCCTCCATTATCAAAGCCCTGAGCCCACATACGAAAATGATCGGTGTGGAGCCTGCCGGAGCCCCTGCCATGCATGAAGCATTTCAGCAAGGCCATGTGGTGACATTGGAAGAAATAGACAAGTTTGTGGACGGTGCGGCCGTGAAACGTGTAGGCGAACTCACCTACCCGCTCTGCAAAGCCAATCTGGATGAAATAGCCCTGGTAGACGAGGGGAAGCTCTGCTCCTCCCTCATCAGCATGTACAACGAAAGCGGCATAGTACTGGAGCCCGCAGGCGCACTTTCGGTGGCCGTACTGGACCAGTACAAGGATCAGATCAAAGGCAAAAACATCATCTGCCTCCTGTCTGGCAGCAACAACGACATCACCCGCACCGAAGAAATCCGGGAGCGGTCTATGCTCCATGAAGAGCTGATGCACTACTTTATCATCCGTTTTCCCCAACGCGCCGGAGCACTGAAGGAATTTGTGGCCGAAGTACTCGGGCCCGACGATGATATCGTGCACTTTGAATACACCAAAAAGACCTCACGAGAAAAAGGCCCCGCACTCGTAGGTATCGAACTCAAAGCCAAAGAAGACTTTGAGCCCCTATTGACCCGAATGAAACAAAGGAACTTTTTCGGCGAGTATCTCAATGAAAAACCAGATTTATTTAGTTATATGATCTGAAATTATTAGACTTTTGGACATTGGATCAGCCAAGTGGACAAAGATTTTTTAAAACCTGTAAACGCGGAGGCTATAAGCCGAAGCTAAGCGTCAAATATGAAAGTACTAAAATTTGGAGGTACCTCGGTAGGTAGTGAGGAAGCAATCAGACAAGTAGCCAGAATCGTTCATTCATCTATAGATCAGTTGGTGTTGGTCACATCGGCTGTGGGTGGAGTCACCGATCAGCTGGTACACATCGGAGAGCTGGCCGCTTCCGGCCGCAAAGATTACGCTTCATTCATCGAAGGAGTGAAAGTGCAACATGAGCAGCTCTATTATAACCTCATAGAAAACAAACCCGATGAGCAATTCTACAAAATCATCGAAGAGTTTGAAGACATCTGCAAGGGCGTGTGGCTCCTTCGAGAACTCACCCCCAGAAGTGCGGACTACATCTACAGCACCGGTGAGCGACTTTCTACTTTGATCATTTCTGAGTTTTTCAGAAACGAGGGAATCGACGTGACCCTCTATGACAGCCGTGACTACATCATCACCGATGATCATTTTGGTCATGCCCACGTAGATTTCAAAGAAACCACTAAAAGACTCAAAGAAGTCAGCAAGACCTTCAGCAAAGTAAACCTGTTTCCGGGATTCATTGCCTCTACGGCTGACAACCAAACCACCACTCTTGGACGGGGAGGCTCAGACTACTCTGCCGCCATTCTGGCCGGAGTGCTCGATGCGGATCATTTTGAAGTGTGGACCGATGTGGACGGACTCATGACCGCCGACCCGCGCATGGTCAAGCGTGCACATTTCATTGAGCACGTTTCCTATGAGGAAGCGCTCGAGCTTTCACACTTTGGCGCTAAAGTGATCTATCCGCCCAGCATCCAGCCAGCGCTGGAAAAAGGCATCTCCATCACCATCAAAAATACTTTCAACCCGGAGCATCCGGGTACGCTGATCACCAAAGAATGGGATCAGGACAAAGAATTGATCAGAGGGATTTCCAGCATCAAAGACATCTCGCTGGTCACCCTCAGTGGCAACAGCATGGTGGGCGTCCCTAAGTTCTCCTACCGCTTCTTCAGGGCCCTGTCGGAAGCACACATCAATGTGATCCTGATCACTCAGTCCAGTTCTGAGCATTCGATCACCGTGGGGATCGACACGAAAGATTCAAAGGCCGCGGTGAAAGCCCTCAATGCTGAGTTTGAAGAGCAAATTGAAAATCATAAGATCGACCCGATCCAGGCTGAAAACAACCTTTCGATTATCGCGCTGGTGGGCTCCAATATGAAAAATCAGGTGGGGGTTAGTGGCCAGATGTTTAACGTACTGGGTAAAAATGGCGTGAGCATCAAAGCCATCGCTCAGGGATCCTCTGAGCGTAATATCTCAGCTGTGATTGCCAAAGATGACCTAAACAAAGCACTGAACGTACTTCATGAGAGCTTCTTCCTTTCTGTCACCAAGAGGATCAACCTCTTCATCATCGGTACAGGCAATGTCGGAAAGGCCTTCATCCAGCAGTTGGTTCAGCAATTTACTTACCTCAAGAAGCACCATCAGCTGAACATCAAAATCATTGGTCTGGGCAACTCCCGACTCATGCACTTTGAGAATGATGGAATCCCCCTTTCGAAATGGGAATCCATCCTGCAGGCAGGAGAAAAATACTCCAGCGAGCAATTTTTGGAGAAAATGTACAACGCCAACCTGCGCAACAGTATTTTCATAGACATTACAGCCTCTGAAGATGTAGCCGGACTCTATCCTCAAATACTGAAAAAGAGTATTTCGGTGGTTACCCCTAATAAAATAGCCGCCACAGGATCCTATGCAGACTACCTCAACCTGAAAGGGATGAGTAGACGCTACGGAAGCAGATTCCTGTTTGAGACCAACGTATGCGCTGGCTTGCCTGTGCTCTCCACGCTGAGTGATCTGGTAAGAAGTGGCGATCAGATCCACCAGATTGAAGCAGTGCTTTCCGGTACCCTGGTCTTTTTGTTCAATGAATACAACGGTAAAACCAAGTTTGTAGACGTGATTAAAAAAGCCAAACAACTGGGATACACCGAGCCTGACCCTCGACTGGATCTTTTCGGATCGGATGTCAAACGAAAAATAGTCATTCTGATCAGAGAAAGTGGCTACAAATGCGACTATGAAGACATTCAATTAAATTCTTTCCTCCCTGAAAGCTGTCTGGAAAGCAATTCGGTAGAAGACTTCTATACCAAAGTGGAAAAAGAAGAAGCCCACTTCAAAAACCTTTATGAGGCTGCCAACAAGGAAGGAAAACGCCTGAAGGTAGTCGCCAAATACAAAAACGGACATGGCTCTGTAGGGCTGGAGGCTGTGGATTCGGCCCATCCTTTTTACAACCTGGAAGGCAAGGACAACATTGTGCTGTTCTATACCAACCGCTACAAGGAGCAGCCTATGGTGATCAAAGGCGCCGGTGCCGGTGCTGAAGTGACCGCCTCGGGGATTTTTGCCGACGTACTGAGGCTTGCCCAGACCGACTAGTAAACAATTTTTTTCGAACTCTTGACTTTAGAAACTTGGAAAGCATTCAAGTATTTGCACCGGCCTCAGTGGCCAACGTAGGACCGGGTTATGACACTTTTGGCTTTGCCATAGAGCAGCTGGGAGATGTGATTACACTTACCAAACGAAATGATCATAAGCTGAAGGTACTGAAGGCAGAAGGTGCCGACCTTCCGACCGATCCTAAAAACAATGTGGCCACCGTGGCCATCCAGTCACTGCTGGACTATCTGGAAAGTGATCAGGGCATGGACGTGCACATTAAGAAAATATTCAAACCGGGAAGCGGCCTGGGAAGCAGCGCCTCCAGCGCCTCAGGAGCGGTGTTTGCGGCCAACCACCTCCTGGGCAACCCGCTGAAACTCGAGAAACTCCTTGATTTTGCGTTGGAGGGCGAAGCACTGGCTTCCAAAAGTTATCATGCCGATAACGTAGCCCCTTCCCTACTGGGAGGCTTTCAGGTGGTGCGGAGCTACGAGCCTTTAGAGCTGTTCCGCATTCCCACACCGGCCGCATTGCGGGTGCTCATCATATTTCCGGATGTGGAAATCAAAACCTCAGAAGCCAAAGGATTAATCCCCAAAGAACTCTCCGTGAAGGATGCCCGTGAGCAGTGGGGCAACGTGGGCGCACTGATCCACGCCATGCATAGTGAGGATTATTCGCTACTTTCCCATGCGGTAAGAGACCGGATCGCTGAGCCTGTCAGAAAACAGCTGATCCCAGAATACGGCAAAGTCAAGCAAACGACCCTCGACTTTGGAGCTGTGGGTTTCAATATTTCCGGATCAGGGCCCAGCATGTTTGCCTTTTTCAAGAGTTCGGAAGCTGCCAAGGCCTGTATGGTTAAAATTGAAAAAATGTACCAAAAGGTGAATCTCCCGGTCATGCTGCATTTGACCAAAATCAATCCAAACGGGTGTCAGATCCTTTAAAAGAACCGAATTCAAGATGAAATTTTACTCCACCAATGGCCAGTCCAGTCCGGTATCGTTTAAAGAAGCAGTCATCAAGAGCCTGCCCTCAGACAAAGGGCTGTACTATCCTGAGGAAATACCAGAGCTCGATTTCCTGTTTTTGGAAACCCTCAGCTACTACTCCCTTCCACAGATAGGGTTTGAAGTATTGAGGCAATTCTGCAAGGATGACATCCCTGAGGCCAAACTGCAGGAAATCCTGGAGGGGGCGCTCAACTTTGAGATCCCGGTGGTAGAAGTAGAAAAAAACATTCATTCCCTGGAGCTATTTCATGGCCCCACCTACGCCTTCAAAGATGTAGGTGCCCGATTTCTGGCCAGATGCCTGGGCTATTTCAACGAAACAGAAAATAAGGAAGTCACCATACTGGTGGCCACCTCTGGCGATACCGGCGGAGCGGTAGCCTCCGGCTTCTATGAAGTACCTGGTGTGAATGTGGTCATCTTGTACCCTAGCGGAAAGGTGAGTGACTTACAGGAAAAGCAACTCACTACACTTGGCAAAAACATCAAAGCCATCGAAGTAAAGGGCAACTTTGATGACTGCCAGGCCATGGTGAAAAAGGCTTTTCACGACACTGACATCAACGCAAAGCTCAACCTGAGCTCAGCCAACTCCATCAACATCGCCCGATGGCTACCTCAGTCGCTCTACTACTTTGAGGCATACAAGCAGCTCCAAAAAGATAAGCTGGTGGTGTCCGTGCCTTCGGGAAATTATGGCAACATCACGGCCGGTATGCTCGCCAAAAAAATGGGTCTGCCCATTCATAGATTTATTGCTGCCAGCAATGCCAACGACGTGGTGCCCAGGTACCTCATCGACGAACAATATTCGCCCCGACCTACAGTGCCTACCCTATCCAATGCCATGGATGTGAGTGATCCAAGCAATCACCCCAGGATGCTGGAACTGCACGAAAAGAGTTTCAAAGACATCATCAAACACATCTCTGGCTTCACCCTCAGCGATGAGCAAACCCTGAAGGTCATGAAAGAGTGCGATCAGGAAAACAACTACATCCTGGACCCGCATGGGGCCATTGGGTATGCAGCCCTGAAAGCTGGTCTACAAAAGAAGGAAACAGGCCTCTTCCTGGAAACCGCCCACTACAGCAAGTTTCTCAGCACGGTAGAGCAGGCACTAGGGAAAGAAATACCACTGCCTGATTTCGTATCTGAACTCATGAAAAAAGAGAAAGAGGCAATCCTGATCAACAATGATTACGAGGCTTTTAAGGCATACCTGATTGGGTAGCAGATGAAGTTTTCTGAAAGGAGACAATCACCGATTGCAAAAACCATTTAAGGAATGTATTGCATATCGAAGCGTCCATCGGTTATCCGAACTGTATCCTGGCAATCTTTGGAATAGGCATCAAATTCAAATGTACCAGCCAGTAAATAATCTAGTGAGTCTAATTTTGATATATATATGTATCCTTGAAATATACTAGAAGTTTCATATATACAATTTCCTATTTGATTATCATACTTCCCCTTATGTGTTGTAGCATTGTCTAATTGGTATTTTTCACCCTCCTTGATTGTATTGCCAATAAACATGGATACATTTTCATCAACTTCTGAGTTATCAATTTCCCCTGACAGAGAAAGTGCTCTCTGATTTATACCCTGATATATTGCTGACATTCGTGACGTATTCGTCACAACAAACGCCTCACCATGTACCAGGCATCCGAAGGTATTTTCACCGGTAGTGGTTAGGGGCGGGAGTTTTTCCAGTTCCGTAGGTTCATGCATACCCAGGCCCAGGTCGCAGGAGATACACAGACCAAGGGAAATAAACAGGACAATGATAAGTAAGGTCTTCATAGCTAATGATCTACTTCCTGTTTTAAGGGGTGTATTGCATGTCGAAACGACCATCTGTGATTTTTACTGTATCGCAATCCGCTGTGACCGTCGAGAATTCAAATGTCCCGGAGATTATGAAATTGGTTCGATCGATTCTTGAGAAAGTTAATGATCCTTCATATGTATCTTCAAATTCATAAAAACAGATGAAACTCCCATCTCGTCCTTGATACTCAGAATTATTCCTCGACTCGGTAAAATAGTATATTTCATTTTCCGTCAATGGATCCCCTAAAATCATGTAAATACTTTCATTTAAGTTACCGTCATCCATACTGGCTCCAAACTGAAGCTGACCTTGCTGAAAAATGGCTACCTGTTGAGAGGTATTTGTCACTACAAATGCCACCCCATTTACCAAGCAGCCAAAAGTATTTTCACCACTAGTAGTCAGAGGCGGGAGTTTTTCCAGTTCTGTAGGTTCGTGAATGCCCAGGCCCAGGTCGCAGGAGATGCACAAACCGAGGGAAATAAAAAGAACAATGGTAAGTAAGGTCTTCATAGCTAATGATCTGCTTCCTGTTTTAAGGAATGTATTGTACATCAAAACGACCGTCGGTTACACGGATGGTGTCGCAATCATCGTTAACAGTTGAAAATTCAAAAATGCCGGAAGCGATGTATTTCTCTTTAGAGAAATAAGTGAATACTAGATTTCCGTTAATTGTTCTCGTTGAATCGTAAAAGCATAACTGATTTTGATCATCAAAAACACTGAATTCAACCTTCCCGTCATCAAAATTCACCAAGTTGTAATTCAGGTTAGTAGCCACATCACCCAATCGATATAATTTTATCCCCCCTCCTCCTAGAAAGAAGAAACCACCTTGGTTAAAAGCTGTAAAGTTCAATGAATTGGTAATGCTTACAATGTCCCCATTGATTACATACCCAAACGTATTCTCGCCAGTGGTCGTAAGTGGCGGGAGTTTTTCCAGTTCCGTAGGTTCATTAATACCCAGGCCCAGGTCGCAGGAGATGCATAGGCCTAGGGAGGTAAACAGGACGATAGTAAGTAAGGTTTTCATAGTTAATGATCTACTTCCTGTTTTAAGGAATGTATTGCATATCGAAGCGTCCATCGGTGATTTTTACTGTATCGCAACCCGCTGTGACCGTCGAGAATTCAAATGTCCCGGAGATTATGAGATTGGTTCGATCGATTTTTGTAAAGGTTATCGAGCCCTTATAGGTGTCTTCAACCTCATATCGGCAATTAGAAGCTGATGTTCTTAGATAGTATCTCATAAAAAAAGATGGCTCCATTGCGTATATGTAAGTCTTATTCGTCTCAATAGGATCCCCAATTAAAATGGATAGTCCTTCATCCAAATCATCTTTGTCGATATTGCCTCCAAACTGAAGCTGACCTTGCTGAAAAATGGCTACCTGTTGAGAGGTATTCGTCACTACAAACGCCTCTCCATTTACCAGGCATCCGAAGGTATTTTCACCGGTAGTGGTCAGAGGCGGGAGTTTTTCCAGCTCCGTAGGTTCGTGAATGCCCAGGCCCAGGTCGCAGGAGATGCACAGACCAAGGGAAATAAACAGAACACAAATAATCAATACTCTCATAGGTAATGGTCTGGCATTCAAAGATAGATAAAGACCCCAATTGGAAGCCAATGGTTGTGTGAAGTTTGGCAGTGGTAGGTGGAAACTTCACCTCCAAAGTAGGGTTTTTTGAAGGCCTCCCGTTTTACACTCAACTAATCGGAAATCCAACCTATGATGAATGTAAAAAAAGCTGCAGGCCTGCTGGGCCTTCTTCTTATCCTCCAGACCCCCTCTCTGGCACACAGCGAGATGGCAGGTCAGTTGATCTTTGAGAATTTCAAGAACGAACTCTACGTCAAAAGCATCATCGACAAGCGCATGCTCAGCCTGGCCCTGATGCAGGAAGCAGACTGCACACCCGATCAGATGATTTCTATCTGTGGAGATGAGTACCTCCAAGAGCACATCCAGATCACCGTCAATTGTCAGCCGGTCACTTATGAGAAGGTGTCTGTGACCCTGGAGAAAAACGCAGTGGTCTATTCCTACCGAATGATTAAAGCGGATGAACCCATCGCTTCAGTAAGTATCACCAGTGATTTTCTACTCCGATACAACGAACATGCCTTTGTTCGCGCCCAGTTCGCCATCGATAACATCAGCAAATCATTTGACCTAAAGGCCTCAAAGAAGACCATTGAAGCCAACTTCCTTCAGCCATAAACCATCTTTCTAACCCGCAACCCCTGACTTATGAAAAAGTTGATCCTGTTAATAGCCTGTATGCCACTCTTCACCTACGGACAGACCTGTGTGCCGGAGGACATCTATGCGGTGGAAGATGCCAATGCCGTATGCTACGAAATTGCGGACAATGTCCGATATTTCTATACCAACAACTATCCTGACCACACAGACAGTTACAATTCGCCCTTTGATCTCCTCACCAGCGATACGGAGTATGCCATGTGTGCGTACCCCGAAGAGGCTAGCGAGTTCACACCGCTGTATGAGGAAACCGAAACCACCAAAGGTTGTACTTTCACCTACACCTTCGGTGTGGGGGTGAATGGGGTAAAATATGACCCCAGCTCTGCTGAGTATTTTGAAAACACTTCCACTGGCGAAAACAACATCGACTGGCACGTAGAAGCCCGCTATATTTTTAGCGCCAATTTTGGCAATAATGGTGGCCACCTCAACCCTTTTGGAGAATACCACTACCACGACGTACCGGCAGATTATTTCGCTGATGACCTGAGCATTAATGGCTCGGCACACTCTCCGATCGTAGGCTACTCGGCAGATGGTTTTCCTATGTACTACAAATACATTTATTCAGATCCTGAGGACAATACCAGTGCCATCATGGAGGCTGCTTCCGGGTTTACACTGAAAACTGGCACCCGCCCGGGAGATGGCGTATCAGCTCCTGATGGAGACTACACAGGCCTCTATTATGAAGATTATGAGTACTTCTCCGCCAACACCGTCCTCGACGAGTGCAACGGCCGATATGGGGTCACTCCGGAATATCCCTATGGCACGTATTACTACGTGCTCACAGACTCCTATCCCTACATCCCCAGATGCTTCAAAGGAACATCTGTAGATAACACCTTCCGGGTGGGACCAGGCCCCTCGTGTCCTGAATCTTCCGCCGCCACCGACTGTGCTGTGGCAGTAGCTGGCTGTATGGATCCATTTTCAACTAATTATAATGCCAATGCCAATGTAGACGATGGGAGTTGTACCTATTCCTCTACCTGCGAAACCAGCATTTCGGTCGCCTCACAGGACAATGCCTCCTGCTTTGGAGAATCGGACGGATCAGTGACGGTATCTGTCACCGGCTTTGGGGATAGTCCCACCTACGAATGGACGGGTGGTGGCACCTCTGAGACTAAAACCGGACTAGCTGCTGGCACCTATACCGTGACAGTCTCTGGCGACGACTGCACAGATGAATTGGAAATAACCATCACCGAGCCCACTGAGATCACCTATTCTGTGTCTGCTACTGATGCCACTTGTGGTGGCGGTACTGACGGCACTTTAACATTCACAGCTTCAGGAGGAGCAGGAACTGATTACCTCTTCAGCATCGATAATGGCTCAACCTTTCAGGGTTCCGGTCTCTTTGAAAATCTGGCCGCGGATAGTTATTCGATCCTCATACAGGAAACTTCCTCTGGTTGTGAAATCACTGCCTCGGGTACGGTGGGCGAATCAGGCGCACCTGATGCTCCTGCTACTTCAGGAGATGCCAGCTACTGCTTTGGTGATACCCCCAGCGCAATGACCGCCACGGGGGGAAATGGTACCCTCACCTGGTACGCAGATGCCAACCTGTCTTCACCACTGACCACCGGAGCATCATACACTCCATCTGACGCAGTAGGCACTACGATCTACTATGTTACCGAGACCCTGGACAACTGTGAAAGCGCAGCTTCATCCATTAGCATTACCGTCAATCCCCTGCCGGAAGTGCAGGCTACGGCAGACAATACGGCTATCTGTGTCGGAGAATCCGTAACACTCAGTGGCACCGGGGCGGCTACCTACGTTTGGGATCAAGGGGTACTTGATGGTGAATCCTTCACCCCCGAAGCAACCACCACCTACACGGTCACTGGTACCTCAGCAGAAGGCTGTTCATCATCTGATCAAATAACCATCACGGTCATGGAGCTGCCGGAGGTGACTGCATCGGCTTCAGCCACCACTATATGCGCAGGAGAATCGGTAACACTTTCCGGGTCGGGGGCACTTACTTATGTCTGGGATCAGGGCGTAGGAAATGGAGTGGCCTTTACCCCAGCGCAAACCACCACGTATACCGTGATCGGGACAGATTCGGGAGGGTGTAGCGCGTCTGCCGAAATCACCATCACCGTGCAAAGCGCGAGTGTAGAGGCTAGTGCCTCTTCAGAAAGTATTTGTCTAGGCGAATCAGTAACCCTTTCCGGCTCTGGGGCACTTTCATACAGCTGGAGTGATGAGATCACTGACGGAGTTCCCTTTTCACCCACCGAAACAAAAAACTATACCTTAACCGGCACAGGAGAAAACGGATGTACAGCCACGGATGAAATCACCGTAGTAGTGAATACGCCACCCACCACAGTCGCCAACGCTTCATCCACCACCGTTTGCAGTGGAGAGGAAATCATCCTCACAGGAACTGGCGCCAGCACTTATGCCTGGGATCAAAATGTAATCAATGGGGAGGCTTTTACCATCGAGTCCACTACCACCTTCACGGTGACCGGCACGGATGCAAATGGCTGCTCAAGCACAGATGAAATCACGATTACCGTGAATGAAGCGCCGCAAATCAGTGCCACAGCCAGCTCAATGGAGATTTGTGCAGGCGAAGAGGTAACACTCAATGGCTCTGGAGGAGCCACCTATGAATGGGACAATGGCATCACTGATGGAGTGCCCTTTGCCCCTACTCAAACAACCACTTACACGGTGGCGGGAACTGACGATAACGGCTGTACAGGCACTACTCAGATCACCATCACTGTCAGCCAGCCCCCAGCCGTGCTGGCCAATGCTTCTGCCACCACCCTCTGTAAAGGTGAAAGCCTGACCCTCACAGGATCTGGCGCCGCTAGTTATACCTGGAGTGACGAAGTGGAAGATGGTGTACCCTTCACCCCTGAAGCAAGTGGTGTTTACGCAGTGACAGGTACTGACAACAATGGCTGCTCTGCGAGTGCTGAGGTCACCATTACCGTGATCGACCTGCCCGCTGAAATCAGCCTGGATAATTCTACGCTGAGTGCAAGCACCCTAACTGGCCTTACCTACCAATGGGTGAATTGTGCGGATAACAGCATCATCGATGGCGCTGTGTCCCGGGAGTTCGTTCCCGACCGAAGCGGAAGCTATGCGGTCACCACCAGCATGGATGGGTGCTCTGTTACTTCATCTTGTATAGAAGTAAGCGTTACGGTATTGCAATCCAAACCATCTCAGGAATCCATAGAAATCTATCCCAATCCGGTGACCGAAAGGCTGTTCATTTCGAATCCAACAAATGAAATTCAGCTGGTGGAAGTTATCAACCTCTCGGGTGAGCTGATGGTCAGAAAAACAGACATTCATCAAACCCTCACCCTGGATGTATCCACCTGGAAAACAGGAATTTACCTGATACATATGATCTCCGGGGAGGGTGAATCCTGGACCCGGGTGGTCAGAGACTAAAGACAAATGTTGCGGTGATAAGACGTCATCGGGTATAGTGGCTGCCCGGTGCGTCTTTATCTCCATCTCTGAACAGTTATTCAATAAGATCACTTCCAGCCAGGCGTTTCTGACCGTTCAAAAGGATTATTTTTTCCGGTTTACTGAGCAAAATTTTTACCTTTGGTAGACCAACCATCTACCTAGTTTCATGAATCACCAATCGGTCTGTGAGGAACAAACCTTTCACCAGGTGCATAGTGACCACTCTACATCACTAAGAAATTTCCTGTTTTACAAGTTCGGTGACCTGGAAAAGGCAAAAGATTTTGCTCAGGACGCATTCATCAGGCTTTGGGATAATTGCAGCAAAGTTCCTTTTGAAAAAGCCAAAAGCTATTTATTCACCATTGCCAACCGGCTCTTTCTGGACGATGTGGATCATCAGAAAGTGGTTCTGAAATTTCAGTATCGGCAGGGCACCACAGAAAAACAAATGGAGACAAATCCTGAATACATCTACCAGCACGATGAATTCAAAGAGCGGCTGGAACTGGCTGTATCAGAGCTATCCGACAAGCAACGGGCGGTTTTCCTGCTCAGCAGAATAGACAAAATGAAGAATAAAGAAATAGCTGAAACACTTGATATTTCGCTGAAAACAGTAGAAAAACACATCGCCAGCTCTCTTCAAAATCTTAAGGGCAAACTGGATGAGCTAACCAATTCAAAATTGTAGGTAGGGTTTATGGAGAGATACCCGTTTCACTATTAGACATAATCTAGGTCCAAATGGCTGACAATGAACATAATGATCAAATCATCAAATGGCTGAACGGTGAGCTCCCCGAGGAGCAACTGATGCAGGAGATAGGCGCAGACAATCTGCTAAAATATAAGCAGATCATTCAGGAGGTGGATCAGTGGACTCCGGACAACGAGTCCGTGATTTTCGATCCTGCGGTGGTCACCAAAAAAGGCAAGGTGATGACCATGACCAGGTGGATGTCTCTGTCTGTAGCAGCTTCGGTCGTGTTGGTAGCACTTTTCAGCATATGGATGCTCCGATCCGATCGCACTGTCCATTTTACCAAAGCTGGTGAAACCAAGCAAATCACCCTGCCCGATGGACTGTCTATCGTGACACTGGCGGCCAATTCTAAAGTATCCTGGACGGAAGACGACTGGAATTCATCAGAAAGACGACTGCAAATAGATGGCAAGGGCTTTTTTCAGGTAGAAAAGGGCACTCCCTTTTCAGTGGCTTTTGAAACTGGCGAAGTAACTGTGCTGGGTACGTCCTTTGAAGTGTCAGAGTTCGACGAATCTTTCCAGGTGATCTGTTTTGAGGGGAAAGTAAGGGCCACCGATAAAAATCAGGGATCGCGAATAGTATCTGCAGGTGAAGGCTATCTGTATCACCATGACCAATGGGAAGAAAAACTCAACGTCACGGATACCCAACCTTCCTGGCTTCAGGAGGAAACCAAATTTGACAATGTGCCTCTGGCCATGGTGCTGAAAACCCTGGAAAACGAGTATGACATACAAATCATCAAAAACAATGTGAAGCTGGAGCGTAGGTTTACGGGATCCATTCCCAATAAAAACCTTGCACTCGCTCTGAAAATTGTTTTTGACCCTCTGGGCATTTCCTACGAAATGAAAGAAAGTAAACTCACACTTAGTGAATAACATAAGGGTATGATCAAAACGCTTTTGGTATCACTGGGACTCCTCTTCACCATGTGGGTGGTGGGACAGTCCACTGATCACATGTCGCTGACCACTGCTCTTAACAGTTATCAAGAGCGAAATGAGATAAAATTCTCTTACGATCCCGAGTTGCTGGAGCAAATAGCTATGCCCAGGGGCCTAGACACGCTGAGCCCTGCCAACTTCATCGGGTTCATTGAAAATCAGTACCCCCTCAAGGTAAGTCAGGTACAAGACGCATATTACACCATCGCACTCACGGAGCGTTTGTACTCCATCAGCATTTCTGACTCGGTGGATGGAAAAACGATCGCTCCATCCCAGGCCACGGCCCTGGTCAATGGGCAGCCCATAGCCAGCACAGTGTCTGCAAACAGACTTGATTTTCTCTATAAACCCAACCCTACAGATCAGGTAGAAATATATGCCCTGGGCTATATCCGCAAACCCATCTCTTTTGAGCAGCTGATAAACAGCAGATCGGTGGTACTTAGCCTTCACCCCCAGATCATAGAATTGCGTGGTGTGATCATAGAGGATTACCTGACCAAAGGGATTAACATGAACCCCTCTAACCAGAGCATTTCTATCAAAGTGTCAGATCTTCCCCTGCTTCCGGGCGAAACTGATGGTGATATTTTTGCCTCTCTGGCAGCCCTCCCGGGCATTACCACACCAGACAACCGGCCGGGTAACCTTTTCATCAGGGGGAGTTCTACAGACCAGTCATTGATCCTTTTCAATGACATCCCCATCTATCACCGTGGACACTACTATGGTACTATTTCGCCCTACAACCCCAAAATGGTGGATGATGTGAAGGTATACCGAAATGGCTTTCACCCTAAAATGGGCGGCCGTGTAGGTGGTGCCCTGGAGATCAACTCTACAGATGAGCCACAAAAAAATCTGAATGCGGGTATAGGATCCAATACCCTCTACGGAATGGGCTATGCCAAACTGCCTTCCAAAAATAAAAAAACAGGCTTCTCGATAGGTGCCAGAAGATCTTATCCTTATTCTTTCAGCTCCCCAAAACTCAGGTCCATCTCTCAAATGGTCTTCGCTGGCTCCGCGCTCCTTGACTCTGCTGGAAACCTGCAGGAGGATATCGATGTGCTTTTTGAAGATTATGTAGGAAAAATCACTCACCAGGTGAATGACAATAATCTACTGACACTCACTTCCGTCTATTCGCGATCTGACGTGGCCTATAAGGTTTCTCAAAAAAATTCGGATGAATCCAATCGGATTGAAAATCTGGGACTTAACCTAAAGTGGAAATCGGTGATTAACTCCAGGTTGGTATCCAGGTTCTCGGCCACCTCTTCCGACTATCGGTTTGCCTTCAGAAACCTGATCACTCCACCAAAATCAGCAAATCTGAGATCGCTGGAAATCTACTCGACCAACGAGCTCACTGACTTCCGTATTCGGGAGGAATTTTCTCTGGATATGGAACAAGGAAACCGCCTGCAATTTGGGGTGGACTATAAGTATCAGAACGCCTATTTTGATTATCAGGACATTCCTGTACGAGATACCATCGTGCAAACCCGCGGCGCTGACCAATATGCCCATACGGCCTCCCCTTTTGTAAATTTCGAATGGAACTCATCCAAAAAACTGTACGTCCAGTTAGGTGCCCGGGCCAACTACTATAGCAAACTGAATGACCTCAAAGTGGCCCCGCGCATCTTCATCAACTACTTTGCCAACAAGCAACTCACAGTGAAGGGTTCTGCAGGATGGTATTACCAGTACCTAAGTCAGGTAAAGGTTTTGGAGTTCAGCGGCGGTGGGTTTGACAATGAGCTTTGGTTACTCGCCGATAATAAGGATACACGAATAATCAATGGTTTTCAATCTATGGCCGGGGCCATACTCAACCTGAAATCATGGATTATTGACTTGGAAGGGTACTACAAGACTGCAGATAACATCTCCTACTACAGCGCCGGTAGGTTTTCATCGCGCGGGGAGTTTTACTTTGCTTCGCATCTGATATATGGTGCAGACCTGTTGATCAAGAAACAACTCAGCAGCAATGCTTCTGCGTGGGTCGGGTACTCATGGGCCGAATCCAAAATCATGGTGGATACGATAAGCGACACCCGTTTTGAGTCCCAATTTAGTCAACCACATGTATTTTATGTTGGGGGTTCTTTGCAGCATGAGGGATGGAAATTTTCACTCGGCTGGAACTACGCCTCCGGCCAGTATGCCAGATCGTTCCGCGTGAGTGAAGCTGAAACCAGCTACTACAGGTTTGTTAACCAACTACCCCCAGATGCGCCAAGACCAATTGATAGCTATACCGACCTGGAAGACAGGTACCCGGCAGTGCACACCCTGAACCTCTCTGCCTCCTATCAACTACCTAAAACGGAAGATCGAAAATGGAGCTCTACCTTCGGCATCTCACTGATCAATGTGTACAACCAGCAAAACCTCACGGACAAAGCCGTTCGCGCAGGCAGGCCAACAGCCTTTCTGGTCGATCGTTATGCCATTGGCTTTGCGCCTAATCTGATGATCACTGTGGAGTGGTAGTGCCTATAACCACTTGACTTTCTCCTCTATTGGTTTTCTTTTGACCCGGCCACTTGGCGGGTTGGCATAGCCCATGTAAAACAGGCCTATGCAGCGCTCTTCTTCTACCAGTGGCTCAAACTCTGAAAAATACTCCAGCAGATCGGGTGTACTCCAATAGCAACCAATCCCATAAGCACAGGAGGTAACCCACATGTTTTGCACGGCCATGGCCACAGAAGCAACCTCTTCCCACTCGGGCACTCTTTTTCTGGGGTCACGCTGCATGCATATGGCAATCAGAGCACCGGCTTTCTGAGGGTTCATCTTTAACTTTTCGTATTTGGCCACCGAGAACGACTCCAGGCCATTGAGTGACCTATACTTTTCTGCCATGAACGTGCCAAATTTTTTGAGGGTAGCGCCCTTCATGACTTTAAATCGCCAGGGCTCTGTGAGCTTATGTGTAGGTGCCCAGTTGGCGTTTTCCAGGATGTTTCGGATAATCTGATCCGGGATTACCTTATCTAAATATTGATCCGGATATACAGACCTTCTGTTTTGCAATAGCTGGTGCACTTCTTCAATCGTCATGTCGCAAAATTATAAGCCTCAGGCTAGAGTAGTGCCGTATTTATCCATGAATTTCTTAATCTTATTTAAATGTAGCCCTAGAGCATTGACTTTATTAAATGTTTGCTTCATTCTTAAGCGGAGAAGCCTTTATATTTGCAATCCAAATTTGGAAATGCACTCGTAGTTCAACTGGATAGAATACCAGATTTCGGCTCTGGGGGTTGAGGGTTCGAATCCTTCCGAGTGCACAAAATAGTGAAAGCATCTTCATTAGCGTATGGAGATGCTTTTTTATTTCAAATGTATTTTAGGGAAGGATGAGAACCGTTTGAAATGAGCGCAGCGAATTCACGAGGGGCTAAGCGCATGGATGTGCGTATGAGTAATCCTTCCGAGTGAACAATTGGAGAAGAGGCTATCCCAAAAGTATTTGGGATAGCCTCTTTTGTTTAAGAATATGTTTATTTGCCGTGTGCAGCAATGGCAACATGATTAAATTTCTCCCACTCGATCAATCTTTCAGCATAAACCTGCTTGGTTCGTTGCAGACCAACTTTCCCTAAAAAGTATCTCAATGGAGGGTTATCAGAATCAATTAGTTGAAGGATAGCAGGAACTGTTGCTTCCGGTATTCCAGTTGCCGGCGCTTGCATGCCCTCATTGGCTGTCAATGCCGACCTTACAGAGTCATAGTCAGAAATAGGCTGACTCAATACTGCGGAATCACCTGCAAAACTTGTTGCATAACCATTCGGTTCTACTAAAGTCACATGTAAACCAAAGCGTTCTACCTCTTGAGCTAGAGCCTCACTTAGCCCTTCTACTGCAAACTTGGTAGCACTGTATAATCCGAGGGTTGGAAGGGTCCAAAGGCCTAGAACGCTAGATAATTGAATCAGGTGACCATTTCCTTGCGCTCTGAATAATGGCAAAACAGCCTGTGTCACCCATAATGTTCCAAAAAGGTTTACATCAACAACTTCTTTAGCGTCCTTCTCTGATAGTTCTTCGGTAGCTCCAAACACGCCATAGCCTGCATTATTGATGACAACATCCAAAACTCCCCAACGTGCATGGGCTTCTTTTACCGTTTCGAATACTGCATTTCTATCAGTGATATCTAGCGATAATGGCACAAATGCATCAGAATACTGCGCTTTCAATTCATTGAAACTTGTAATATCTCTGGAAGTGGCAATCACGCGATCTCCTCTTTGTAAGAGTGCTTCAGTCCAGAGCCTCCCAAATCCTCTGGAAGCTCCGGTTATAAAAATCGTTTTCATTTATATTGTATCTATGTATTGTTATATCATTTAATGACCATGAGCTTTAATGCTCACATCTTTCCAATGGTGAATTTGTTGAAGCCTACTGTTTAGTGATTGCTCTACAGCTGCATAAGCTACTTTACCAAACAATAGGCGAAGTGGTGGCTCGGGATTGTCAATCAAGTCAAGAACAGGTGAAATGGTAGCCCCAGGCTTGCCCCATGAAGAGACATCTTCTCCTGCTGTTGCAAAAGCATCTCGAACCGGCTGATAATCAGTAATCCCACTTTCGGTTTGTACTGCAGAAGCCCCAGCCCAGTCGGTTGCATATCCATTTGGTTCTATCAGCGTGATTTTAATATTCTGATGCACAACCTCAGTGGCGAGTGTCTCACTGAGCCCTTCCACAGCAAATTTGGATGCATTATAGAGGCCTAGCATTGGTAACGTTGTAAGTCCAAGGAAGCTGGAAACCTGTATGATATGACCACTTTTCTGTGATCGCATTACTGGAAGAATCGCTTGTGTTACCCATAGTAAACCGAAGAAATTGGTTTCCATCTGTGCACGGGCTTGTTCTTCTGTCGTTTCTTCTACCGTTCCAAATAGACCGTATCCAGCATTGTTAATAAGAACATCTATTCTCTCAAAGTACTTCAGAGCTTTGTTCACAGCATCAATGCTGGCATGACGGTCAGTCACATCAAGTTGAAGGGGAAGGAACCGATCCTTGTATTGTTCCTTTAATCCTTCAAGATCTGTCAGGTTTCTAGCGGTCGCTACGACCCGGTCTCCTCGCTCAAGGAGAGCCTCTGTCCAGAGCCTTCCAAATCCACGAGAAGCCCCGGTTATAAAAATAGTCTTCATTTCGACTTTTGATCTATTGATATTATTTGTTGGAATTGGAGGAGTCTAATCCTTCCTTCAGTACAATGGCAGCTTGTATAATTGCTGTTTGAACCGCCGGAACATGCGCAAGTGGGTTGAGTAGACCATAATCATGGATGAGTCCCTGATAGCGAGTAAGTGTAACTGGTACCCCAGCCTCGCTCATTTTTCTGGCATAAGCTTCGCCCTCATCTCTGAGAATATCATTTTCCGCAGTTTGAACCAAAGCTGGTGGCAGACCTCTCAACTCTTCAATGGATGCATGTATAGGTGTTGCATACTTTTCTTTTCGTTCGTTAACATCCGTCGTATAATTGTCCCACATCCACTTCATCAAACTGGTAGTAAGAAACCGCTCCTCTCCGAAAGACTCATAAGATGCCCTTGAGAAATCGGAATCTGTCACTGGCCAGAGTAAGATTTGCTGACTGATAGTTGGTGTCCCTTTATCCTTTGCCATCAAGGCCACTACTGCCGCCATATTTCCACCAACACTATTTCCAACTACCGCAAGACGACTGCCATCTACACCAATCTGACGTCCGTTTTTTGCCACCCACTTTGTGGCTGCATATGCCTGATTGATTGCTTTAGGATATTGCGCCTCTGGCGATGGAGTATAATCAGGAAATACAGCTACTGCACCACTATTTACTACCAGGTCCCTTACTAATCTCCTATGAGTGGCATAGTCTCCTAAAACCCAGCCTCCTCCATGAAAAAACATGAATACCGGTGGGTTTGCGTCAGCTCCTTCAGGTTTAACGATATGAATAGTTATTGTTTCGCCATCTTGCGTAATGGTTTTTTCTGACTCTTCAATACCAGAATAATCAACTTCCACAGATTGTTGAGCACTGACCAGAACCTGCCTGGCTTCCGCAGGACTAAGCGTCTCCAAGGGCTTGCCTCCACTATTGTTTAACGCTTTCAGAAATTCTCTGATTTGAGGGTCTATGCTAGGGTCATTTTCTGCCGAAATGCTTTGAGCCTTTATCGCCGATACGGATGTTAAAAAAGTTAATAGAAATAATATGAAATTTTTCATCGCTTTATATGTTAAGTTTTAAATTGTACCTTTTAGTACACAATTATTGATTAAAAAGCTCCACCTTTTATGGAGCCAGGTTTTTATTTAAGAGACCAGTGTTGCAGATAACTTTATTTCAAAGCCAAGTGCATTGCTCACAGGAAATATCTTTTCTGCATTTTGTGCTACTTTTTTTTGAAACTCGTCATTCTCTTTTCCTCGAATGTTTAGTCCGTATTGTACTAATTAGTACAGTTTTTCGCACATAAAATCATTATTTAAAATGATCAAGAAAATCATTGGCCTGTACAGCAAATGTCTCCGGATACTGATAAAATGAACCGTGAGCAGCATCAGGGTAATAGCTTAATGTTGCATTGGGAAGTGATTTAAAAAGTACATATGAATTGTTGGAATCCATCATTTCATCATCGCTTCCCTGTACAATGAATACGGGGTGATCAATTTGAGATAAACGATCCTCAACTGGGGGTGTTGCCCATGCTGAAATGGCCTTCATTTGAGCCATAATGCTATCAACACTGGTCTCCACGTCTCTATCATGCTTCCTTGCATTAAGTCTTTGTAATACACTTCTACCTGCCTCACGGCTAGATTCTGAATCTGTGAAGAAAATTTTCAGAAAGCGCTCTTCAGGATCAAGGCTCATTGCATGCTCTATTAGTTGCGCGAATCCTGTCAAAACCTCAGCTCCTTGAGGTGCAGTTCCAACCATAATAATTTTTCTGATCAGGTCAGAATAATAGATACCAAGATGCTGAGCAATGAATCCACCTAATGAAAAACCTAAGACATCTATTTTAGATAAACCTAATTCTTTGATAAACAAAACAGCATCGGCTGTCATAGATTCAACAGTATTTGGCGTATTTCCTCCACTATTGCCTACTCCAACATTATCAAATACGATAACTTCTCTTTCTGCTGCCAATGCATCCATTATCAAAGGATCCCAGTTATCTAACGTGCCAGTAAAGTGTTGAAAGCCTACTAGAGGGACCTTATTTTTGGAATTCCCAAACCTTCGGTAGGCAAAATCAATCCCATTGACCTTTAGGTACTGCGTTGAAGCTTTGGCGAAATGTTTTGTAACTTTTGTCATGGCTAATCTCAATTGAATGTTAAACCTTTTATATCGATGGAAACCAAAACGGGATCCTTGGCATAACTCCCATCTTCATTCAGAATGTATATTCTCCTTTTCGTTCCAGTTTGAATGCCAGAAAATGATTTATAGTTTTCTACAATCTGGGTTGCAGATGACCCTCCAAGCACCTCAGGCCAATAATCATGACGTCTTAGAAAGCCCTCTTCACTATAATAAAAGACCTGCCTTCTGCTATGGGTTGCAAAATCCGCTGGATATATAACCTCGAGCCTTCTTAATACTTCATTTCCTTCCTCCCTAGGCTCTAACTCCTTCACTTGGACTCCAGACATTAGGAAATTGAAAGGAGTAGTCAGGTAGTTCCAAGTCGCATAGCTAGAGAAATAAACCAACTGTAGTTTACTCCATGGGGTCTCGATAGTGTGGCCCTGAAAGGAGTCTTTAGGCTGAAACAAGCTTTCTTCCACCTTATCCCCATCCAAAAGAGAAACTTTTAGAGGACTAAATTCTGAGCTGGTATTTGTACTAAAAATTCCTTTCCATATTCCTTTTTGCTGATGAAGATCCGCTTTGAATTGTACGTCCTTCAAAGGATCATCATGCCCTTTCAATGGCCAAGTTACACCTCCAATATTTAAGTGAGCCTCTAACCCTTGCTGTTGATTCCAGAAATCTGCGCCTCCGTGAAAGTCAATTACTTTTTCTAATAGTTCTGCCGTGTTTTTCATAATTAAAATAGATTTATTTTGTACCAATCAGTACAGTTTAAGTTAAAAAATTTTCATTTCAATATTTCGAGGTTCAATTTTATCACCTCTCTAACTTCCTTTGCACTCCTGCCTGCATTTCGAATCACATTGACTCCAGCCCACAAGCTTTGGAGGTGCAAGCCAATCAACTCAGTTGAAAGTGCAGTTTTTAGGTATCCCGCATTTTTTTCTCGATCAATCGCTTCCATGAATAGTTGCCTGACAACATCCAGCTGATTGGCAGCTACACATTTCAAATGTTCATCATCAACCTGCAAAACCGCATTGACAAAATAGCAGCCAAATTTTCCAAACTGACTTTCCGGATCTGCTACTGCATAGAAAAATTTTCTGATCTCCTCAGTTGGTCTGGCTGAATCCCGTAAGGCCTGCTTAAAGTCCTTCATGTAGTGACTACCAACTCTGTTCACCGACTTTTCAAATAACTCTTGCTTACCACCTTTATATGAATGATAAAAACTTCCTTTCCCGATACCCATCGCTTTAAGTAAGTTTTCAGCCGAAGCATTTTCGTATCCCTTTTCCCAGAAAACAGCAATAGCTTTATCTAGTGCCTGTTCTTCATCAAAAATTTTAGGTCTCCCTGCCATATTCTCCTTATTTCTTTCGTAAAGATATAGTATTGTACTATTTAGTACAAAATAGGTTGCGTTAAATCTTTACTTTTTTTCAAATCTTTTCTGAAAATCACTTATTTAAGAGAGACAGGGCATATTTAATTGATCTTAGAAGGAGAATATCCAAAGTGTTTTTTAAATGAATAGGAGAAATGAGAGAGATTCTCAAACCCTGACACAAAGTAAACTTCAACTGGTTTTTTATTGTCTTCTTTCAAGAGATAATGAGCTAACTCTAGTCTTTTCTGAATTAGCCACTTTTGTGGCGAAATGTGATAGGCTTTACGAAAATCCCGGTTGAATGTCGCAATGCTGCGTCCTGTCAAATAGCTAAATTTCTTCAATGGCATGTTAAACATGTAATTCTTTTCCATGTAGTCTACAAGATTAACCTTCCCTGGTTCAGAAAAGTCTGTAAGTAGACCATCCACGGCTTTATCGATGGACCGCAATATCCCTATGCCCTCCTCTATTTTTAGTTTCGCTATTTCTTCAGGCAGTTGGCTTTCTAATTCAAAATAAGGCTCAAGAGAAGCAAAATAACTTTCAAGTAAAGCATGTGGAGGATAAGTCTGTATCTTTTTATTCGGTACTTGTGTAGCTAATTGATCGACTTTCGAATAATATACCTTCAATCTTTCGGTTTTAAAGGCTACGGCAATTGATTTATAAGGTCTACCATCTTTTGGACGTTTGATTACCATACACAATTGATTTCGCGGAACAAGTAGTATATCACCTACCCGAAAAGTATAAGTCATGTCTGCCGAAACAATATTCATTTCTCCGGAGATCCCCCGAATTAAAGTGTGGTATTCAGCAATTGCTTCAGTTTTGAAATCCTTTTCATCAACACATGCTTGAACAATCTCAGCGAACTTTGCTTCTCTTTTATCCATTTCTAAAGCTTTGATAAATACGTTTTTCTATCACTTAATACACTTACTTCTTTCAAAATAGGTTTTCAAAGATTCAAGGTATTCATCGTTTCTTTTTGAATTGTAGGTATCGGCTATTAATATCAGCAACACTAAAAACAAGAGTCCTATAAAAAATCCTTTCCAGAAATAACTCGGTGTAGCTACCATCAACCATGCCAATATTGTGATGAAACAAGCAAACCCCAAGAAAGCATAGCGAAAAGAAACATTCATAACTTTTTCCATTCTTCCTATTTCAGATTGTTGCAATTCCAACTCAGTTTCATCTATACGATTCGGTAGCTCCTTGATCATCATATCATTATAATATTTGTTAGAAAGAATAATAACAATTAGCAGGCCTCCTGAAATCAAAAAACCTGTCGCAATCCCCTTGGATATGGGATGAGCTGAGGCTTTGAAAAGTATCAAAATGCCAGCACCCACGAGGAGTATACCAGCTAGAACTACATATGGCACACCGGCCTTCTCGGCTGTATAATAATTATGAATTTCTTCAATCATGGAATTTTTAAATAAATGTAGGATGGCATGGAAATATCCATTATCATCCTACATATTGATAAGGACACCTTACTTCTTCATCAATTCTGGAAGAACCATTTCATTCTCGAAATCAGCATAAAAGCTTAAATCTTTCCACTTTTCGGCTTCTTCCCATCTTTTAGCACTTGCTTCTTTTACCAGGTTATATGAATCACTTCCAACCAAAATATGTGAGGGAACTTCATCTGCTTCACTCACTTTAAGGATGATTTCAGCCACCTTTTGAGGGTCACTATTCTCATTCCCCCAATAATTTTCAAGAAATTTAATAGTGTTTCCTACTGTAGGTTCATATTCGGGCAATAGCTCTATGGTGTCCGCATAGGCTCGTTTACCCCAGTTGGTACGCATACCTCCAGGCTCCAGTGCTGTGACTTTCACATTAAAAGGAGCAGTTTCTTGAGCGAGCCCTTCTGTGAAGCCGCCTATCGCCCATTTGGATGCATGATAAGCTGCCTGGCCTGCTACAGCCATTCTTCCACCTCCTGATGATATCTGTATAATGTGGCCACTCCGTTGTTTTCTCATATAAGGCAAAACCTCACGGGTAAGTGTAACAACACCAAAAAAACACGTCTCAACTAGTTTGCGAAAATCTGCTGCTGGCATTTGCTCAAATGGTCGGTTATCTCCATAACCGGCATTGTTCACCAGTACATCAATACGTCCAAAATGTTTAATGCCTTTGCTAACTACTTCTTTGGCCTGACCTTCATCCGTAACATCCAAAGTTTTCAAGAGTATCTGATCTCCATACAAAGATTTCAGATCTGATAACTGTTCAACTTTCCGTGCTGTAGCTACCACTTGATGTCCAGATTTTAGAGCTGTTTCTACTATGTTTCTTCCAAGTCCATTCCCGCTTCCGGTCACGAACCAGACTTTACTGTTTGTTTCCATTTTACTATTGATTTATATAGCAAAATTAGAAGTGGCCCTAGTATGAGACTTTGTTGAAAATATCAAGTTTACTTTGTTGAGCGGATCAACCTGTATAGTTTAATAGTTTGCAGCATCCTTTGTGGTTTAAAAATTGAGGTTGCGATATCTATAGCCTTAGCATTTTGAATTGTGCTTTTAATCAAGTTTGGCGTCAAGAATCGAGTAGTGCCAGATATGATAGTCTCAAAAAGTTTGTTAAAAATTGATTTCTGTCAGCCTATCTTGATATGAAGTATATAAGATCAAAATTTCTATGGTGTGTTATCATATTTTCTATTCGATTATTTTGATTTTATCGGCATAGCGCTGCTTCACTGGAGGATTTTCTGCGGAGTAGCCCAAAGCCACATTAATGGCTACCTCATAGTCTTCAGGGATATTCAGGGCCTCCAGTAAATCTCGGTTTTCAGGTCTATTCATCACCGGAACCACAGTGCCCAATGGGCAGGTACCTAACCCAGTGGCATGAGCAGCTAATAGTATGTTTTGCAGGATAATGCCACAATCAAGACTACTGACGTGATAAATGTCAGGGCGAAACCTAAAACCAAGGCAATCAGAAAATAATGTGCTATTCTTTTCATTTTAATAATATTCAGTAATTATTACTCAAGTCCTGGAGCCAGAGGCCAGTCAATCTCAAACCCGACAAGGTTATGTATGTAGTTAGCCATGGTTCGGCCTCCGGCCAGTACCACTACATCGATCATGTTGGCTTCAGAATATCCGGCTTCAAAGAATTGCTCTTTCGTTGCCTCGGAAACCTTTCCGTTTTTGGAGGATAATTCAAGGGAAAACTCAGCCAATGCATGAAGCTTGGGATCCGTTGCTGACCCTTTTCGTATCTCTAGTATCTGTTCATCGCTAAACCCTCTTTTCAATACCAGTTGTGTATGTGCAGAAACACAATACTTGCAGCCATTGTATTGGCTCACCACCAAATTCACCACTTCTTTTTCTTTGGCATTCAAGCTGGACTTTCTGTTTTCCAGAGCGAGAAGATCTATTAGCGCTGTGGCGTTTTTTGCATAGTATGCATACAGATTTGGCACAAAGCCGATACGTTTCTCTAAGGTGTCAAAAAGTACCTGATCGCTGGCAGACACATCGTCTCTGCCTGGAATAAGATATTTTTCCATGATTTTAAATTGTTTTGATAATAGTAAATGGGAACCTTAAAGCTTCACAACTCCCAGTTGCTGAAAGAGGCTGAGGTTATCTTCCAAATGCCAGTTTTCTACAATTTTGCCATCCTCAATTCGGAGGATGTCGATAGCGTTAAACTCAATAGGTTTTCCACTTGGCGCTACTCCGGCAAAAGCCCCCAGATGGGTTCCACTAAATACCATTCGAATAGTTACCTTATCCTTTGTTATAAGTAAATCCTTCACTTCGCATTTCAAATCCGGTACGGCCTTTCTGAATGCATCGGAAGCAAAACTTGGTCCCCCCGGTCCCTGCGGGCGACCTTCCGGGAGGGTTCTATCCATAAACTTCTCCGAGATAGACCTGTCCAGATATTCCTGTTTACCTGTATTCCAGAAAGCATAGAAATACAAGGCTGTTTCTTTTAGCTTATTGGCTTCTTTGGTTGATAGTCCGCCATCAATTGAAACCCGGTCAGGTACGGGAATATCATTATGAGATTGAGGTTTAAAGCGATAAATGTAATAAGGCGGTTTACCATCATCTTCCCCTCCTGTAAATGCAGGTGTGGTATTAAGCTGATTAACCGAAATATAAAAAGAGCCGTCTGGAGCGAGATAGGTATTGTCCGGCCATTTTAATTGATCATCCTGAATAATATGCTCAAGCGTACCATCAGGATTTAATCGAGTGATAGCATGCGCAGTGAGATTAGTGAAATAATGATTTCCCATACCATCAGAAGATGCTCCGTCACTTATTGGTTTTTCACCTACTCGTACAATACTGCTTTGAATAGACTCATCACTGGCGCCATCTCGAAAAAGTTGTGCATCCAGACTATACCAATTGGTTCCATTCATTGCTCCGAAAAAGACTGTATTACCATCAGGACTGATGGTTATTGGGTCGACGGCTACACGGGCTGGTTTCCCACCAAAATAAACCAATTCCCCATCGATCACCATATCGACATCTTCGGCTTCCAGTTCTTTAGCTCCTCCAAATCTTCGGGTATTTTCGGTGGCTAAGTCCATGGCTATAATGCCCGGATTGTTGATATCTGCCATATATGCCCATTGGTGTTCATGATCAATGGCTACATCCTGTATAAAGCTACCTTTTGGGGCTACACTTTCGGGTAGCTCGATTTTTCTAAGAACTTTCCTTTGATCAATATCAAAACACCAAAGTCTGGTTTTACCCAGCTCTTGCCCCATATCAATCACCCAAAGCTTGTCTTCTTTATCAAAGATCAATCCTAAGGGAGAGTCCAGCATTTGGTCGTTTGCTGGGTTTTCATTCTTTTGAAGCGACTTGGCTGGAAAGGGTTGAAATCGCTTTTTACTCTTAATTTCTATAAGCTGAAGATTTCTACTGCCAAGACTATGGATGGTAGCAAAAACGCGCCCTGATTTGGAAACTGCAACGTCTCCGGGTCTTATGGGCAGCTCTGCAACGATTTCAAGAGATCCATTTTGCCCAACGACCTGATTGATAATACTTAAGCAAAGTATTAGTAGGATTATAAATTGATTGGTTTTCATTTCTTTCTAAGTTGATTTTAAAAAAAGGCTGATGAAATCCTCATATCGTAAGAGCTGGGGATAGCTTCAGCCTATGACATTTTAATCATTAAGTGTTACCACTAATTTTCCAATGACATGTGCGGTTTCTTGAAGTTCATGGGCTTTTGACATTTCATCGAATGGGAAGCTTGCTGATACGTGTGGCTTCAAATGTCCATTTTCGAGTAATCCAGCAAGAGCCTTCATGTCTTTGCCACTTGACTGTACCAGAAAGAAGAAGCCATTGACTCCTTTGTCCTTTGCCTTTTGCGATACTTCCGCGTTCAGACCGGTAGGAATACTAATGATGGTTCCACCCGGCTTTACTACCTCAAGCGATCGGTCAATATTTTCACCACCAATGGTATCCAGTACAAAATCGATTTCCGAAGTTGCTTCCTCAAATTTCACAGAGCGATAATCAATATGTTCATCTGCCCCCAGACCCAAAACAAAATCTCGATTAGCGGCTGAGGAAGTGCCTATCACATAAGCACCTAGATGTTTAGCTAGCTGAACAGCAAAATGGCCTACACCTCCAGAAGCTGCATGAATAAGAACTCTGTCCCCAGCCTTAACAGGATATTGATGGATCATCGCTTGATAAGCGGTAAGCGCTGCTAAGGTTGTTACCGCAGCTTCTTCATGGCTGATCTCACTGGGCTTTAATGCCAATTGATTTGCAGGAGCTGCCACATATTCCGCATAGGCCTGTCCATGACCTGGGAAATTAACCATTCCAAATACTTCATCACCAACTTCAAATTCTTTAACAGCACTACCTGTCTTGGTCACCACTCCAGAAATATCCCACCCAATTACTAAAGGGGAGTGATCCTTCAGTCGACCATATACTCCTTTTCCAGCTCGGGTTTTTACATCTACAGGATTGATACTAATAGCTTTGACTTGTACGAGTACTTCATCATCCTGAATTTTAGGAGAATTGACAAAAGTCACCTGTAGTTGTTCGATTCCTCCAGGCTCGTCCAGTATAATTGCTTGCATTTCTTTATTGTTTTTGGTTTGTATTCATAAACGACAAAAAACACCGATGGATTGGGTGATATTCGGTACATATTTGATATAAATCAGTACTTTTACTACTTCACTGATTACTTATGAAACGGGAAACATTATTTCAGCCATTCGAAATCGTGACGAAGACAGTAGATGAATGTCCTAAGCTTGAGCATATGCATATGTTCTTTGAGTTGGTCTATATCATGGAAGGAACTGGTCAGCAATGCATCAATCAAAATAAGTTTCGATATCATCCCGGACATATGTTCCTGATTACTCCACAGGATTGTCACTCATTTGATATCGAAACCACTACTACATTCTTCTTTCTTAGATTCAATGATATTTATATCAAACAAAGTGGCTTGTGGAAAGATAAGATTGAACAACTCGAGTACATCTTGCAAAATGTCGGTCACAAACCTGGTTGTATTCTGAAGAACCAAACAGACAAACAATTGGTCAAACCAATGGTGGATGCAATTATCCGAGAGTATGTGAATAGAGATTTATACAACAAGGAATTGATAGAACACCTGGTAAATACGATGATTGTGGTGGTGGCAAGAAATATTGCTAAATATCTTCCAGATACGGTTGGTGAACATACCGAAGAGAAAGCCATGGATATTTTGCAGTACATCCACAAAAACATTTATGAACCCGAAAAATTAAGAGCTAAAGCAATTAGTGATGAATTCGGAATATCTGAGTCATATTTAGGACGATATTTTAAAAAACACGCTGAAATTAGCTTACAGGAGTATGTTTCAAACTACAGAGTTCAGTTGATAGAACACCGACTGAAACATAGCGACCTTCGAGTTGGCGAAATAGCTAATTCACTTGGTTTTTCTGATGAGAGTCATTTGAATAAGTTTTTTAAGAAGGCCACAGGATTAAGTCCTGTGGCATTTCGTAAGGAATTCAGAAAGGAAATAGCGCAATTTTGACCATCTAAGAGGTAAACTATGGCAGGTATATGCACTCTTTTAAATATGTTGAGTGGAATAGCACGCTTCCAAATGCCACTCGAACCTTTCTGCGTTCAAAAGTGAGTGTAGTGATTGGTTTCGCATGAATCCAGAGTAAATTCATGAGGGTATACACAGAGCCGTCCCCAATAAATTGGCCAATCCATCAACATCTTTTATCTTAGGGCCATGGTAAGAAAAATACTCCTTTCAGTCATCCTATTTTGCGCATTCATGATGGCCAAAGCCCAGGAAACCGTCGCCGAAGCACCCGAGAGCGGTGACTACTTCTCCGATCAAATCAAATTCTACATGGTGGCTTTTATCTTTGCCTTGTCGATCTTCTTTACCGTTCGCACGTTCAGAAATAAGCCGGAAGCTTAATCGCAGGCATCTAGATCAACTCAAACGCCTGAGCAAAACGCACAAGCTCTGCATTGCTGGTGATTTCCAGCTTGGCCAAAATATTTTTGCGATGGGTCCTCACCGTATGCTCAGATAAAAACAACAACTCTGAGAGCTCCTTGCTGGTGTATCCACGGGCCACCAGTGCCAAAACTTCGCGCTCGCGCTTACCCAGAGACTCAAACCGCTCCCAGGCATTTTTCTCCACAAACACCTCGTCCAGCAAATTTCTGATCAGGGCCCCAGGCTTTCCCAGTGTTTGAATGTCATACCCACAGTTGAGATACGTGTGATGGTCAAAAACCGTCTTATGCGTGGAAATCCACTGATAGCCACCCCTGAAATAGAGGCGCTGCAGATAGGAACAAAATCGCTGACCATCAGGATATGCACGCTCAAAACTCTGAACCTCACGAATGGCCCTGCTCATTACCTCAGGATCTGAAATCTGCCGAATACGCTTAAATCCAAGCGCAATGATCATCTCCCGATCCAGCTCCATCCAGTTTTCCAGCGTATGATTGGCGTAGGTAGTATTCAGGGTTTGGCGGTCATTGAAGGTCACAAAAAAGTTGACGTGATCGCACACCGCTCTGAAAGTAGCCTCATCTGTGGAGGCAAGCTTCGCCAGTCGATAAATCTGAGTTTTATCGGCATTGATCAATTCCCTCTCTGTATGAAGCTTCCCCAAAATCGCAACGACAAGTTTTCTTTGCATAATTTTAACGAATCGAGCCTTGAAATCACAGTGACGAGGAGAAAACCTCAAACAAGGGGATCACTCCCACAACGTATTTCCCTTCACTCAGAATCAGCATCTCATGGATTTAGAATACCTCCTCACCCTGCTTTTGCTACTACTTAGTGGAATGGCAGCATTCAGCATCTCCACCCTCACAGCAGGCGGAGGAGCCCTACTACTAGTGCCCGTACTCAACCTTCTCATTGGGGTGAACAGCACCGCACCAGTGCTCAATGCCGGCAACCTACTGGGGCGCCCTGTGCGGCTGGTCCTGTACTGGCACCACATCAGCTGGCGGGCAGTGCTCTGGTATGCACCGTTTGCCGTACTGGGTGCCCTCGGTGCAGGCTTTCTGTTTTCCAAAGCCAACCTCCCTGTGCTCCAGTTGATCGTCGGACTGTTTCTCGTCAGCACCGTGTTTCAATACCGCTGGGGCAAGCGGGAGCGATCCTTTCCCATGACCTTCCCCCTACTGGCGCCCCTGGGGGTGGTGATCTCCGCCATCGGTACACTCATAGGCGCCGGTGGCCCGTTGCTCAATCCCTTCTACCTCAACCTGGGTCTTTCCAAAGAGGCCCTGATTGCCACCAAAACGGCCAATAGCTTCCTGATGGGACTCGCCCAAATCGGGTCATACACCTACTTCGGACTCATGTCCACAGTAGAGTGGCATCAGGCCCTTGCCCTGGGGATCGGGATTTCGGCTGGAAATTACCTGGGCAAAAAGGTGCTTCGCAAAGTCAGCGACCTAAGTTTCAGAAAATGGGCCATTGCTTTTATGGTCATCAGTGGACTCATGCTAATCGCGCAGGCCATTTGGTAAAATTTCGGCAAACCACTATATATTGAGCCAGAACAACTAAAGCCTAAATGGAATCATCGTCTGTACAGATCGTCAAGTATTCGGGAGAAACTACCCCTTTTGACATTGATAAACTGCGGCAGAGTCTGCTGGATGCCGGCGCCACAGAATCCGCCACGGCGCGCATTTCCAGAAAAATAGCTGATGAACTCTACGATGGCATCAGCACCAAACAAATTTACCAGCGCGCACACCGCCTGCTCCGAAATCATGCCCAGTCCAAAGCTTCACGATATGGCCTAAAAAAAGCCATCCTCAACATGGGACCTACAGGATATCCCTTTGAACTGTTCGTAGGGGAGCTGATGAAGGCCCAGGGGTTTAAGGTAAAGGTAGGCACGGTGATGCCCGGTAAGTGTGTGACTCACGAAGTGGACGTCTATGCCGAAAATGAAAAAATGGTGCGCATGATGGAGTGCAAATTTCATAACCGGCTGGGGTATAAAACGGATGTGAAGGTGACGATGTACATCAAGTCTCGCTTTGAAGACCTGGAGGCCGTCTGGAAAAATGATGCTCAGATCAGCCACAAAAAGCACGAAGGCTGGGTAGTGACCAATGCCCGGTTCACCAAAGATGCCATTGATTTCGGCACATGCTCGCGGCTGCAGCTACTCAGCTGGGACTATCCTGCACAGGGCAGCCTGAAAAGCCTGGTAACCAGACACAGGCTGTATCCGATCACCACCATCGGCGCACTTTCCAAATCCAATAAAGAGCTCCTGATGAAAAAAGGGATTGTGCTGGCCAAAACCCTCTGGGAGCAGCCTGAGGCCCTGGAAGGATTGGGCCTGGAAAGCTCCAAAATAGACAAAATACTTACAGAGGCTCAGACGATTTGTGATTTGTGAAAGAAGTGTTGCTGATTCTAGGCAGGTGTGGGCAGGCGCTTTTCTGAAGCCTCCGGGTTGTGTGATGACAAGTAAAGGGTAGTAAATTATTATGGAGTTTTCTTGAAATAGTAGCTGGAATAAGTTTCTCTGTCGTTGGGTGGAGTGGGGTCTTGACCATTGAAGTATACCTCCATCACTCCGGCGTATTTGGTACGGGCGGGGAAATGCACCTCCACCGTATCCCAGTCCTGGTTGCCCACATACACATAATAGTATCTGGAAAAAGCTGAGTCGAGTACACACTGGTTGAAGCAGTTGAGCTCCTGGTACGGGCCAGGGCTAAATTCTACGGTCCACCAGTCTACGTTATATATTTTACGTGTCGTATGATACATGGTGTCATGAGTCATATTGAGTACTACTACCGTGTCTGGGTGGATGGGTTTGTCGATTGGGCCCATCCGGTTTTCGTATGTATCTGGATCCACAAAGCTCCATGAAAAGCCTCTACAAGGCTCCTCTTTTCCGAGGCACGTGGTGTCTTTGTTATTGGGGAAAATATCACTATCACAAGAAGAAATCAATATAATGGAGGGCATGAGCACTACAAATAGACAGATACCAATGAACTCGGAGATCTTCATCCTTAAAAATAGTCAATTACCGATGATAGCAACTAACGAAACGGTGGTTTAGATATACAGTCCTAGTTTCATGCTTTTGGTCATTGCAGGAATTGTGCGCACTCATCTGTCTTCATCTCTATTTTACCACTCCACCAATCCTTAGTGAGGTAGAGACTGAGTCCTGTTTCCGCTTCAAGGTCTATCAGTTGGTTCCTGAGTTAAATGCTCCTCAACCCAATGGCACTGGGCCACAACCTGCTATTAAATATTTTATTGGCTCGTTCTTAAGACCCGAACCACTCATCAAATAAAACCCAATTGAACAAAACGGACCTTCATTAATTTCCATAAAACCATTAATTTCCCGGTTAATCAAAAACACAACACACAACCATCATTCCTTTATCTAACCCATGACCAAAATCATTCGCAAGACCCTCCCCAGAGATATCAGTGTTGGGGTACTAGTGATCATTTTTGCTATTGTCTTTTTCCTGGCTGGTCAGCTTTTTGAAAAAAATCAACCCAACATTGAGCAATTCACGAGCATCTATCTCGGGGAGTTTCTGGTAAGCACTGCGGTCATCGTGATGATCCTGATCCTGTGGGAGGAAATTCTTTTCCCCGTGAAAATCAAACCAGATGGTGATGGATTGATTTTTCGCAACCATGCCACAAAGTTGATTGTGCAGGCCCTGATTTACCTGATCATTCCGGCCATTGTGGTCTTTCTGGTTCTCACGTACGAAGTAAGCCCTTTCCGCTTTTACGGATGGGCGGCGGTTTGTACGATTTTGCCGGTAGTGGGTAAGTTGGTATCCGGCATCAACAATTACAATGACTTTTTGAAGCTCACCACCAGTTCGATCGCGTATAAAAACAATGCGAAGGAAGGGGTCATCGAACTGAAAGATATCCAACAGATTCGCATGATTAAGGATGACTCCAATGATCTTCAGAAGTTGGAATTGGACTTGACCTCAGGAGCTCCTATCACCATTGACCTGGATGAAATGGAGCTTGAAGCTTATTATGAATCCATTGAGGAATTTATCACGACTCACTACAAGTGTTCGTTGTAGTGTTTGTTAAGCGTATGCTATTCATGACTTCTGTTGATCTAATTAAGATCATGTATTATCATAATCACCGCACCTGAATTAGAGTTTGTTTATTTAGGTCTTGGCGTAGTAACAACTACTTCTAACAACTTCTTTCCTTCCAAGGTGCTCAAAGTGGTTATATCAAAAGCTGATGATTCCTTTTCTCCAGTGAGTTTAAAATAAAAAGGTAAGATAAATTTCGAAGGGACGTTCTTACCGTTATAGCTAGCAGTTAACCACAGATTAGGAATCAGGTTGAATACATCTATTATTTCGTCGGTGAAATAACCACCATTGTCGTTTAATACCGCGATGTTCACTGCCTTCCCAATTGTGTTTACTTCAAAGATGAGAAAGACCGTTCCTTCAATCTGATCTCTTCTCGCTGCTGTAGGATAATTGATATTATTTCCTAGTATCGTATAGAATTCGGCATATGCGCCAAGATACCTAGGGTAAGGGTTCACGTGTTTGTATGTCCAGACAGAATCTATTATCACAAAGTATTTGCTCGTGTCTGGCTTAAGATAAACAAGTGTTCCTTTGTCGTAATTGATTTTGAGTTCTACGGAATCACCGTTCCCGAAATACTCCCAAACACCTACTTTATAACCATTTTCCAATTTTCCTCTTTCATAACCATTGTCAACATCCGATGGCTGACTAGCGCCTGTCAAGGAGGCAATAAGTACTATAAGTATAACTAAGACTAATTCTCTACTCATTTATATCCAAGTATCAATGGAACATCAATTCACCCCCCCCATTCACAAATCATTATAATTAAGCACCGTGTACTCCTTCACAAATGCTTTCAGCTTGGCGTCTGACCCCAGCACTATCAGGTAATCATCCTCCCCAATGAAGGTGTCCGCCGAAGGCGCAGGGATCAGCCCCTTGATATTATCTTTCACCCCCAGCACGATCACGCCGGTGGACGCTGCTATATTCAGCTCTTTCAATGTCTTGTCCTTGTACTCGGGCTTCAGATTTTCATACCCCACCTCCTCCAGGTGGTAGCTGGTTTCAGACACCCCATTGAGCAGGTCCAGAAACTCTATAACAATCGGCTTGGTGACCAGCTGGGCCATAAACATGCCACCGAGTATATCCGGCATCACCACTTTATTGGCCCCTGCCCTGTAAAGCTTATTCTCTGTGTCTTTGCTGGAAGCCCTCACAATGATCATAATTTGATCATTGAGGTGCCGCGCGGTGAGGGTAATGAACACATTGGCAGCATCTGAGGGTGTGGTGATGATAATGGTGCTGGCCTTTTCAATGCCTACAATGCGCAGGTGATCATCTTCTGTGGCATCTCCTATAAACTGCTTCATCGAATCAGGAATAACCTGAGCCATCTCCGGATCCTTTTCGATGATCACAAATTCTTTACCACTCTTTTGCAACTCATCACAAGCCATACTGCCGTTTCGGCCAAACCCGCACACAATGACATGGTTTTTTAGTTTACTGATTTCCATACCCGATCGATAGCTTTTAAAGATTGTTTTTAGTTTTCCCTCGAAAAAGTAGCTGGAGACCACCGAAACCACATAAGCGAACAGCCCGAGGTTCATGAGGATATAAATAGAAGTAAAAACCCTTCCGGCAGAACTGAGCTCTTTCACCTCTGTGAAACCCACTGTACCCACCGTGATGATCGTCATATACAGAGCATTGACAAAGTTCAGGTCTTCGATAAGGGTAAACCCGGTAAGACCTACCAACAGGCTAAATATAAAAAGGGCAACCGCTGTAATGAGACTCTCCAGTTGCTTGTTCATTCTGTAATTTGCTTAAAGCCAAACATTCTCCACATTCATGTGATACTCAGGTGGGGCTTTCAGGGAAATTACAGAAATTTTTCTCAGGACAGAAACCGTCTCACTTTTTCTTTTTCAGAATGACCGCAGAAATAGCCGATATCAGGAGTCCTACAGGGAAAATCTCCAAAAAGGTAAATCCAGCCATCACCAGTGGGTTCTCATAGAGTTCCATCCACTCCTTCATCTCCTGCTGCTTCACTGCGATCTCCGCAGCACTCATTCCTTCTTTGGCATACTCCTGCATCTGATACGCCGAGTACTGGTCCATGAAATCAGGCATGAAATTGGGGTAGTAAACCATCCAACCCACCACATAGATGCCGGAAGCCACCAGCACAATGTAAAGTCCCATAAAGAAGGCCTTCTTGAATGAGATCACTCCCGCCAAAGTGGTATCCCGATAGTTTTTGATGCCTAGAAACACCGCTGACAGTGCCACGATCATGGTCAGATAACCCAAAAACTCCCCCTGGGAGAAATCATACGGTTCGCCCTCTGCCGGAGCAAAAATGAGCTGAGTAATCCACCAGCTAATGATGATAACCAGTCCGCTGATCAGTCCAAACTGCAAAGCCTTTTTAAGTTGTGCGTTCATGTTTTCTTTCTTTTGATGATTGAAATAAATAAGGCCTCAAGGAAAATAAAAAAACCAAAGTACCCTTCATACTTTCGGGTGATTTTTACTTTTTAGTACTTTCTGGTGAGCTGGTGATGCCTAAGTCCCGCACTTTCTGAATGGCCTGCGTACGACTGGATACATTGAGCTTTTGGTAAATATTGGAGAGGTGGGTTTTGGTGGTATTGAGTGATACAAACAGACGGTCAGCGATCTCCTGATTGGAACATCCATCCACCAGCAGACTGAGCACCTCAGTCTCCCGAACACTCAGCTGGAGGGCCTGTGCCCTCCACTGGTCAATAAGTGTGGCCTGGCGCCGCTTATAGAGCTGAATTCCTACCCACACGCCCAGCACCATAAAAATGCCCGCAATGACCACCCCAAATACCTCCAGCCGGAGATCCCGCACCATGGTGCGGTAGTGGAGTACTTGCAGCAGCAGCAAAAGCACGCCTGTGGCCCCGCCATATATCCAGTAGCTCCTCTTCATGATTACATTTTTTGCTGCATGGCACGGATGCGCTCCAGCAGCGGAGGATGGGAATAATGTACGAATACATAAGCCGGATGCGGAGTAAGATTAGACAAGTGATCGCTGCTCAGTTTTTTGAGCCCATCTATGAGCGGCTGACCAGCATAGGTGGTCACCGCATATTCGTCCGCTTCAAACTCATTTTTTCGACTCAGCGCATTGCTGAACAGTCCCAAAATCCTGGATACAGGCGTGTATAGGATGGCAAATGCCAGCATGTTTAGATGAAGGGTTGTAATATCGCCACCCATGGCCCAGCTCACCTCACTGTTGAAGATCATTTTGGAAAGCAGGAAAAGCATCAATCCAATGGTGAGGATACTAATCACCGTGCCCAGAATGATATGTTTTTTCTTAAAGTGACCCACCTCATGTGCAAAGACAGCCGTGAGCTCTTCGGTGGTATGTTGCGCTATCAGGGTATCAAACAAGACCACTTTTTTCTTTTTGCCCAGGCCTGAAAAAAAGGCATTTCCCTTGCTCGACCTTTTGGAGCCATCCATCACAAAGATATTTTTCAGGGGAAAATTCACCTGCTCACTATACGCTTGTATGGATTCCTTCAGAGATCCCTCCTCCAGCGGGGTGAGCTTATTGAAAAGTGGTAACAGCAGGGAGGTATAAAACACATTCAGGAACAAAATAAAGACGGTAATAATGATCCAGAAATAGACCCAAAAGCCACTCCCCATGGCCATCACCAGGTAAATAAGGGCCGCCAGGAGGATGCCGCCTATCAGGAGAGTGAGTACATAGCCTTTCAGTTTGTCCAGCCAAAAAGTCTTTGGGGTCATTTTATTAAAACCAAATTTCTCTTCGATCACAAAGGTTTGATACCAGGAAAATGGAGTCCCGAAAACATCAGAAATGATAAATACCGCTCCAAAAAACAATAGCGTGGTGAGCGGCTCAAAAGGGGAAAATCCACGTAGCCATTTGTCCAGGAGGCCAAACCATCCAAAATAAATGGCCGCAAACATGAGCACAAAACTGAGTGTGGCGGTAAGGGTGCCAAATTGTGAGGTAGCTCGCTGGTAGGCCTGCGATTTGGCATACTTTTCGCTATCATAAATCCCGTCCAGCTCAGAGGGGATCGGCTTTTTAGAACTTTTATTATTGAGGTGAGTGATGACTCGCTCAAACGCGAAATCGAAAGTAATGATCACCAGCAGGACAATGAGTATTGTTTGTTCATTCCACATGACTCAAAACTATGCAGAACAAGCGAATAAAGCCGAAAAATGGGTTTTAGAAATTACCCATTTAGGGGTATTTGAAGTGATCTTACTTGGTAGTACCTTTGTTAAGGCAATTAGAATATTACAACTAATGCGTCAAATATTCCAATCACAATTTTTTAAACGTCTACAATCCAATTTCCACTACTATGAAACAATTACTTAATTTATTACTCGCACTCGCCATGGTGTTGACTCTGTCATTCTGTAATAAGGATGATGATCCCAAGCCTGGAGACAAAGACCCTACTGACACTACAGATACCACCAGCAATGTGGTAAAACTCACACCTGAGCAAAATAAAGAACTTCTCCAAACCATTGGAGTCCAGTTTGTAAACGAAATGTCCGCTATGCAGCAGACTGAAGGTATACAAGCGCTCACTTCCTTTGGCCTTTTAGTAGATGGTGAAGATGATGATGAAGACCCGGGAGTTCCCAACCATTTGATGAAGATCAACAAAGCCATCGTAGCTTTTGCTCATGGGCGCATATCGGCCAATCAATTTGGGGCCCTACCAGTAGCTCTAAGAACTGATGACGATGATGATGACTTTGAGTCTCTCCAGGAACTGTTTGATGAGGCCACAGGTACTTATGACTGGAATGCTGCAACTGAGGAGTTTGACTATACAGACAACAGCAGCGACAAAATCATTTTCAAATATCCTACGCCAGAAACCGGGACATCCAACAATACTACCCTCACATTTAGCAACTACTCCAGCGTGCAGGTAGCTAATCCAATCGATGAAGAGTACACAGGAGACCTTCCGACAAGCCTGGATGTAGAGCTGAAATTAGATGGTGTCACTCAGGTGACCTATGGTTTTGAGGTAGATTATAACAGTGAGGGAGTTCCTGAAAAAGTGGAAACAGCCCTTTTTGTGAACCCATTTACTTTGTCTGTTGACCTCACCAACAACAAGTCCAAAATTGGAACCGGAGTAGATTTCTCTAATGGCACCAAAACGTTGATTGCTACAAGTGTAGAATTCAATGGCGACTTCTCTGATGCTGCCATAGAAGCGGCGGAGGAAGATGAAGAAAAACTAAAGGATGTCATCCATGATGCCAATTTCTCCTTCACCCTGCTGGACCTGAAAATGGTGGCCGATGTAGATTTCGCAAATTTCTATCCTAAAGTGTATAATCTGGATACGTATTATGACGATTATGACGGAAACACCGATCCAAAGCCCGACCTGGAGGCCAATGCTGAAAAATTGGAAGCTGCACTCAATAACCATGTAAGCCTGACTACTTCCTATGTAAGCACTGGTAAGATCGCCGCAGAAGTGGAGTGGTACACCTTTGTGGAGTCTGAAGAGTACTGCTGTGGCACGGACTATAGCATTGAGCTGGGTGCCCGCATGATCTTTGAAGACGGCAGCAAGGTAGACCTGGAAGATTACCTGGAAACAGGATTTGGTCAGCTAGAGGGAGCCATCAACGACTTACTGGATCAGATCAGCGAAGACATTGGTGAAGATCTGGAGCACATCGAATTCTAAATTTCTTAGTAGAGTTTTTCTCATAAAAAATGACTGTCCGGCTTCCGGGCAGTCATTTTATTTTAAGACTATCCTATGGTAGCTCGCGCCATACCCACCCCACACACCCAGCGCTGGTTTTGTGCCCCGGATATTGCTCTCTACTTCGTTTCCCGAAGACCCAAAAGGATTACCTGCTGAGTAAAGTTCACGCTCCAGGGTCCTCCAAAAGTCAAAATGCACCTGATCCAACGTGCAAAACTTTACATTCACAGTATCCCCTTTCGTGAAATACACATCCTGAGCAACCTTAGTAAAGTCAGCAGGTTGCTTCAAAATGGGATAACGAAATGATTCACCGTTAAAAGCCCTGTCGGAGAGGGTAGATTGATAGGCCGGAATGTACCGATCATTCTTGCTGATAATTCTGGTGAAGGAGCGATAGCGATTGACCGCACTGCCGTCATCTTTGAACCGCACCCAAATATTCACCAATGAATCCGATGGACCATCCTGCAAAAACCACAGGCTATCCAAAGCCACTGGTGCAGGAATGGTAGTCGTGGCGGTGTAGGTCTCCCCCCTGCTTCGCACCTCCAGGGTATACTCCTTGCCAATGACCCCACGCAGAGCTGTACCCCGGTAGTAATAGGGCGGGAAATAACCTTCATTTCTGAATAAGGTGAGCACTTCTTCATTTTCGCCATCAGACACTGACACCCTCGCCGTAGTGACAATCAGGTCCAGTAGGTTCATAGAGTCCACAGGATCATAAAAACCGGAACTCAGCGTGAGGTACACAACGGGAAACTGCCCCTGTTCGATCGCTCCATCAATGACGAGCTTCTGCTCAGCAGTAGGCAGCCCCTCCTCTATGGATTCACATCCCCAGATCAAAAGCATCGATACGATCAGATAGATTGGTTTCATCAGAAGCTATATTCAAAACTAAGTGAAGGCAAAACCGGAAAGAGCGCTACTTCCTTCAAACTAATATCCAGGGCATAGGCAGATACATCACCCTTTACATCGAAATACACAAAATAGGGATTTCGACGATTGTAGACATTGTACACAGAAAACACCCAGGTTACCTGCTCATTCCCACTGGGGTGCCAGCTGGCAGCAACATCCAGCCGGTGGTACATGGGCAGACGAAAAGCATTTCTGTCCGAGTACTCACTCACAATACTTTCATTAATAACATATTTGGCCACTGGCACCGTGAGGTTATTGCCCGAGCTGAGCTTAAATAATCCTGAAAATGACCAGTTTCCGAGATGGTAAGTCCCAATAAGGTTGAGGTCATGGGTACGGTCATACTTGGCGCGAAAGGTTTCTCCTCCCTGCACTTCTTCAAAGCTTCGCTCGGTCTTACTGAGGGTGTAACTGGCCTGGTACTCCATCGATCCCGCATCTTTCGTTACTGAAAACTCTACGCCATAGGATTGGCCCTTTCCGAAGATAAAATCATCATCAAAATTCTTACTACCAGAGTACCCGGCAATGGCCCCGTTTCTGTACTCAATCTGATTTTGTAATAGTTTGTAATACCCCTCTACCGAATATTTTATCTGGCTGGAAAGGAGGCTGTAATAACCCAGCGCCACCTGATGTGCCTTCTGGGGGCGAATCTTCTGAGAACTGGGCACCCAGATATCAGTAGGCAAAGAGACCGACCCCAGGGGAGACAGATGGATGTACTGAACATTCCGGTCATAGGAGGCCTTTAACGCACTGTTTTGATTCATCAAATAATTGACCCTCACCCGTGGCTCAGGACTCACGTAATGTTGCACCCATTCGCCATGTGAAAAATGTGTGGAGTCCACGGATACCAGATTCTCTGTGGTCTCGTAGCGCGTGAAGGGTCCCAGGTGTACAAAACTACTCAGGCGCAACCCCAGCCCGATTCGCAACTGCTCTGTAAGCGTGATCTCATCGTCCACACTCACCGCCAGCTCAGCGGTAGGAAGCCAGGACACTTCAGAAAGATTAAACTCCTCCTGGGTGGATTCTATATGCACCTGACTCGGTCTGAAGCTTCTGTAAGAATACTCCGCACCAAAGGTCAACTGATGTGATCCCCTGGTCAGAAAAACGTTGGCTCCCGCTCTGGCATTGGCAATGTAGGAATCCAGGTCAATCTGATAGATGCTCAACCCGGCCCCATAACGTTGTTCGTAGCGTCCCAGCGTGGCGTAGACCTCCCCGTCCAGATCAGCATTGGCCATCCATTTCCAGTTCACCCCGCCATTGAGCGTTTTCCAATAAATATGATTTTCGAAGGTACGCTCACTCCGGAAAAGGTAATCGTCGGTACCCATGAAACCAACCATTGAAAGCGTATGCTGACTATTGATTCGGTGATTGTATTTCAAAATCAGGTCTGAAAAGCGATAGTCGGTGCGCCGGCTAATCTCGCTTTCATCATCCATCAGATTTTGCGTAATCAGGTCGAGGTAGGACCTCCGTGCTGCCACCAGCAGGGAAGATTTCTGTTTGATCACAGGTATTTCCAGGCTTACACCTCCCGCCAGCACTCCTACTTTCACATGTCCGTGAAAAGAGTCCGCATCGGGATTGATGGTCTCTATCCGCATCATGGATGAAAGCCTGCCCCCAATCGCTGCAGGAAAACCACTCTTCATAAAACTCACCTGGTCGATGGCCTTGGGGTTGAAGGTAGAAAAGAAACCAAACAAGTGATTGGTATTATAGAGCTCTAAATGGTCAAGCTCAATGGCATTCTGATCAATACCGCCACCACGAACGTAATAGCCATTATTTCCATCGGTACCTGAGGCCACCCCGGACTGGCTTTGAATAAACTTAAGGGGATCCTGCTCGCCCAGCAGGTAAGGCAGCTCGCTCTCCCCTTCCATGCTGAAGGTGACATAGCCAGTACCCGTTTCCTGCAGTTGCTGCCTGGGTGGGTTTCCCCTGATCTCCACGGCCTCCATCACCACCTCATCGGACTCCAAAATGATCAAAAGTGTTGTGTCTCCACTAATCGGGAAAGTATTTTGCACCGGCTTAAAACCCACAAAAGTGATTTGAAAACCAATCTCAGTTCCTGAAATCTCCTTACTGACCTTACCATTAGCATTGGTGATCAGAACCTCTCCACTCTCCAGCAGGACGGTAGCGCCCAATACCGGCACCCGCTCGCTATCCTTCACTTGCCAGGTGACGACAGATTGTGCAAAAGAACCACCAGTCAAGGCAAAAAAAATGACCAGCAAGACACCTCGAATCATTTGACTAAGATATTCGGAAAAACACACCTCCGAAAGTGAGACACCAATAATCCCTACAAAGAGGTATGCTTAGAAAATAAAGGGAACGGGGCACCTCAGCTGACGCACCTCGCGTGAAGGCTTACGCGGATCAGAAAGATCAAAAGCATAAATAAGCGAGATCTCATGAGCACCCCCACTACCTATTCCCAGATCAGAAATGGTATAATCAAAGCTATATCCAATGGTGAGATTATTCTTATTGATCCCTATCATCGAAATGATGGCCTCACTGTTTTTGGTGCTTGTGAAACCATCGATCGGCAGGCCACGGTACCAGGCGCCCAACAAGATAGGCTCCAGCGTAAAATAAAGGCCCACATCCAACTGCTTAAATGACCCTTGCTGCTTATAGTTTACCGAGGGTGTCATACTTCGCTCACGACCCTTGCCCTGTGGCCTGGCGCGTTTGTTGATCTCCGTGAAAAGGATCTTGTAGCCCCCATGCAGGGAAAATTTTCGAGGAAGTGGCGCATCTCCACCAGCTACTGCCTGATTGGGCTCCAGTACGTGGTGCATGGATGCACCAAACCACATTTTATCATTGTATAAAATGCCACCAAAAGCCAGATCGAAAAACCTGGCGCTAAAGCCAGTGTCGAAAGTCTCCCCGGTAGTAGGACGTACCTGACCGGAGTTGTCAAACTGATCTCCAAAGGTCAAACGGTCAAAATTCAAATCCCTGAAATAGTAAGACGCTTCCACACCAGGTCTGAAAGTCCATGTGTCTGTAAGATTCAGCTGATAGGCATACTGCAGGCCAATATTCGTTGATCTAAGGCCGGCTATCCCCTCCTGATCGGTATTCACAATCAGTCCAAGGGCACTGAATTCATCTTCGAAAAAGTAGTCGATAAAAAAAGAATAAGTCACATAATTGGCATCTATGGATGGCCACTGATTCCGATAATTCAAGCCTGCGCGCCCAATCTGACTGATCCCTACCAACCCCGGATTGAGGTACATAGGCGCTGCATAATACTGTGAAAACTGCGGGTCCTGAGCTTTTAAGTTGTTGGTGGAAAGTAGGCTAACCAGCACAAACAAAAAACTCAGTCGGCAGAACAAACGCAGCTGATGTGAATTAAAATAAATCAAATTAAGTGTCAAATTGATTTTTGCCTTAAAGTTGCTAAACTAGGTAATGTAACGTAAAGTTTACCGTTAGTATTTTATGCTAAATTTACATAGTGTTGTGATGCTAAGGACATTTTCCCTCTAAATAACCCTTAATAAGTTTAATGTCAAAGATTTTGCGTTCAGGTGTAATCAAATTTATTCTCTGCTTTTTCATGGTCCCGTCTGCGGTGGTGGCCCAGAATATCACAGAGACTCAGTGGTATTTTGGAAACTCACCAGATGCCTTTGTGATGGATAAAAACGGGCGAACTCCCAATATCGTGGACAATCAGGTGACCCCTTTCGGCACCAATGGCTCCACGGTGATCAGTGATCAGGAGAAAGGGAATCTTCTTTTCTATTCGGATGGTGAGATCATCTATGACAACACTCATCAGGCGCTCCCCGGACTGGGAGCCGCTACCCTGAGTGCAGACCTTACCAAAATACAGCCCGTGGTTTCCTGCCCTTTTCCTGACGGCACTCCTCAATACTATATTTTTACCAACACCGGCAGTGCCGTTGAATTCACCGTGGTGGATGCCTCCCTTCCAGGAAATTCCACGATTCTTCAATTTCCATTGGGAGATGTCTCTGGCGCGATCAACCAACCCACGGGCCTGAACAACCCCGGAGAACTGATGAAAATACTGGAAAGTGCTGATGGGCAGCGCTATTGGCTGGTAACCCAGGAAGCCACCACCCTGAACTTTCAGGTCACCGAGATTAACAGTACCGGTCTAGGTGCCACAACGAGCTATGATGTCTTTCCGGCAGCTTTACCCCGATTTCAGGCCACAGCTCTGGCCATCAAAACAGATACCACCGGCACTTATGTGGCGGCATCCCCCAAAAACGCCAATCGAAACACCATCCTATTGGATTTTGATCCACTCACCGGAGCATTGGCTTTCAACCAGCAGGTAATCGGCTCGGGCTTTGACGACTCTGGCATTTCTGTGATTTATGATACCGAATGGTCAAATGATGGCTCCAAACTCTACATTTCCCGAACTGGAGATGACACCAATCAGGGAAACATCTATCAGATTGATTTTGCAGACACTGTCAATGCAAACCCTCCGGTTACGCCTATCCTCAACAATGCGTACTTCCGAAGCTATGGACTCAAAAGAGCCATAGACGGCAATATTTATCACCTCTATCAGAGAAACAGCACGGCACCTTTTATTCTGGGCAGAATCAATCGACCGGACAGCGCTGCGGCCATCGGGGTGTTTTATGACAGTCTGGTCTTCTCTAATAACTTCAACGGCACCCAGTTTCCTGAATTTGCACCGGCCTACATGCCTACCAACTTCTTTACCATGAGCTTCACTTATCTGGACTCCTGTGTGGAAAGCGCTACCAAGTTTATAGCGCTGGTAGACCCCTTGCCCAATAACTACTTTTGGAACTTTGGTGATGGTACTGGTAGCGTGGGGCCCGCTCCCATCCATACTTATGATTTGGCCAGTGGCTACTTTGTCACGCTCACCGCTGAACTCAACGGTACTTTCCAGTCAGTCACGCTACCTGTGGACATTCTGCCCGGAGACTCGGCAGTGGATTTGGGAAACGACACCACCATCTGTGTGGATGAGACGCTTATGCTGGATGCGGGAGATGGCATATCCTACTTGTGGAGTACCGGAGAACTTACTCAAACCATTGAAGTGGACACCGCAGGTACCTACTGGGTAGAGGTGACGGGTCCTTCAGGGTGTACTTCGTTTGACGACATTGTGGTTACTGAGTACGGAGTGCAGCGGCAGGTTTTCAACCAATGGTATTTTGGTGAAATGGCCGGGTTAGACTTTAACTCCAATCCGCCCGCGCCCTTACTGGACGGTATGATTTTCTCGGAGGAAGGCTGTGCCACCATGTCAGACGACAATGGTCAATTGCTTTTCTATACCAATGGATCCACGGTCTGGAACAAAGACCACCTGGTGATGGCCAATGGACAGGGCATTGGTGGAGACAGTACGGCGGCCCAGTCTTCCATTATTCTGCCCTTCCCCGATGACAACACCATGTTCTACATTTTCACCACCGAAGAGGTTTACGGGGACTTTACTTTCAATCTGAAAATGTCCATTGTAGACATGAAAAAGGACACCGCTCGCGGGCAGGTATTGGTCAAAAACATCCCCATCATAGAATGCAGCACAGAAAGAGTCACTGCATCAGGATTTGGCGGCACCCCCTGGCTCCTGGCCCATGAGTACGGCAACAATAACTTCAGGGCCTACCAGATCAACACCAATGGCGTGATAGGCGCCATACATTCCTCTGCCGGGGAGCCTCACGTATTCCAGAGCGAACCGCGGGCCACAGGTTATATGAAATTCTCACCTGCTGGAGATCTGGTGGCTGTGGTGGTACCAGGTAGCCCCAACTACATCGACCTGTTGAATTTTGACCTGACCACCGGACAGGTCAGCAACTCGCGGTTGATTGACATTGAAGAAGCTGGTGAAGCCTATGGTTTAGAATTTTCGGGTGATGGTCTCAAACTATATGTCACTACCACAGGAGTCAACTCCAAGCTAATCCAGTATGACCTGGACAGTATCAACTCACAAAATCCGGCAGCTGACATTCAGGCCACCAAATTTGATGGCTACGGTGCCACTTTGCCCGGTTATGGCGCACTACAGCGTGGACCAAATGGAGTGATCTACCTGGCCATAGACGGACAGACACAAATAGGTTCGATCAGCAGCCCCGGTGGTAACGATCTGACGGCATCCTATCAGGAAACCAATACCGATCTTGGAGGAAGAACCTCCAGGCTGGGTTTGCCCAACTTCACCCAGCAGATCACGGCTGCCCCGCAGCAACCCGGAATCACCACAGAGGTGGCATGTGCGGGCCAGCCCACTTCCTTTACGGCCGTAGGCCGTGATAGCAGCATCGAAACCTATAGCTGGGACTTTGGTGACACCACGGGTGTAGTCACAGATCAGAGCCCACAGCATACCTACCTCAACCCCGGAACCTACATCGTCCAGTTGACCCTGAGCAACCGGTGCGACATGGACAGCGTGCTCCGGGACACTGTGGAGGTTTTCAATATCCCTTTGCTTCCTACAGTACCTACGGACACCGCACTATGTGGTGGTCCGGTCACACTCTTTGCATGGGACACGGATGATCCAGGCCTCAACTACTACTGGTCATCAGGAGACACCACCAGAGCAGTCACTTTTACCGCTCCTACCATTGTAAACGTGGCCATCATCAATGACGATGGTTGTAGCTCAGACACCCTGACAGTATTCATCGGCGAGGATGAATCATTCATTGACTTGGGGCCAGATCGGCTGATTTGTCAAAATGATACACTGATTTTAGACTCAAATGACCCTGGACCAAATTACACCTGGTACCGGGATGGTGTAGTGGTCGGTGATCAAAGAACCCAATTGGTAGCTTCAGGAAGTCCTGGGGACTTTCTTTACGCCGTGGAAGTGATCAATGATTTCTCTGGGTGTATTTACAGGGACACCATCCAGATCACCGTGCAGGGTGGCCCACAGGCCATCCAGTCCAATATACTCACGCCAGATTGCGGGCAGGCCAACGGTTCGTTTACGCTGGACATTAGTACTACAGGTAATTATAGTTACGCGCTCTCGGGCCCTGTCACTGCCGGACCGCTCAATTTTGATGGGCCCGGCACCACACCAGCTTTCACGGGCTTGCCTGCTGGCACTTACACCTCGACAGTGACCAATACAGTGACGGGATGTAGCACTGATGAAATTGTGCTCCTGGAAGATAATGCGCCTTTTGAAATGGAGGCCGTGGGTGAGAACGCCTGCGCCCTCACTGGCGATATCTCAGTCCGGTTTAGCAATCGCATTCCCGCCAGAGTGGAAATAAACGTAGTGAATGAAGCCGGCAACAATGTCTTTAGCTCAACAGAAACCCTGACCCGGAGCACCTTTACCATCAATGACCTGGATAGCGGACTCTACTTCGTGGAAGTGCGCGATACCAATCCACCAAACTGTATCCAATCGGACACTGTTCGGCTAAGTGTCTCGGACGAATGCTACCGTACCATATTTGTTCCCAATGCGTTCAGTCCAAATGGAAATGGCGCCAATGATGAGTGGTTTGCTTTTCCCAATGAATTTGTGGATCAGTTTCAGGTCTATGTTTTCAATCGTTGGGGCGACCTGGTTTTTTATTCCAACAATAAAAGCTTCAGGTGGGACGGTTCTTTTGCAGGCGGGGAAGTACCCATGGGTACCTATGCTTATCGCATGCTTTTCACCAGCACGCTGGAGCCAGAAAAAGGCACCTTTGAACAGTATGGTTCTGTGACGGTTGTAAAATAAGCATGATGACATTTTTCGATCAGGTATATCAAAAACTCTTTTCTAAGCCGGAAACCTCCAATGAGGTACTGGTCTACGAACCCATCTCGAGAAATGAGCATTACTCAGAAAGTTATGCCTTCTGGCTGCACTCTGTCAATCATAAAAAGCTCATCCGGCAAGTAGCTGAGTCATATTTACTGAAGCAAAACAATCTGGTTGGAGAACCTGATGTCCACCTGCTGTCCACCAGCCTCTCCAATGGCTTTGCCATCTCCTTCAATGAAGAAATAGACAAGAAAGAATTTCAGTTTTTCTTTGACTGGCTGGGCGAAAAAGTGGAAGCCCTGCCATATAAACGATCCAACAGCGATGTGACTATCACTGATAAGGGCAATGTGATCGAATCCAAGGAAAAGCATTACTTCAAGCCCATTCAGCAATCACAGGAGGCTCCCCTTGATCAGCAGTTTGGCAATATCCTGATCGAACACATATCCATTGATAATCGTCCAAGTTTTATCAAATTAGTGGCCAATACGTATAATGACAGAATGTATAAAAACCCTGACAGCTTTGAGGTTTTGGCCAAATATTTGTTTGAGGTTAATTGAAATTAAGAATCTAATTATGAAAATCATGAAATACGTACTTTTCGTCCTCTCCACCGTTCTTTTGGTGGGTTTGTTCTCCTTTAGCCCGGCACAGCCCGAATTACTCCCGACTAAACTTCGGATCACGGTAATTGACGGACTTGGCAACCCTGCAGAAGGTGCCACAGTGACCATTTATCTCAATGAGGATGACTACCGGAACAGTGAAAACCCCGTAGCTAAAGCCATATCTGACAACAAAGGGCGGGTTACATTCAAAGACCTGAAGCCGGTTCCTTATTTTATCGATGCCCGAAAAGGGGACATGAACAATGACTTTGAAGGAGTGAGAACAGCGGCACTCGAAGAAGGTAAACTCAATAAAGTAAACACTGTCATCGAATAGTGAATAGGGTCACCGGTTTTCTAGCCTTCCTCATATTTTTCAGCATAATCCGGGAGCCGAAACCGCTTCCGGATTATTCATTAGTACTCGATCAGCAACCATCGGCCATTGGTACTACAGAGGATCCTCAGGCCAGAGCAAATTACGAAAATCGATTGCTGGTTGACCCTTCTACAGGGCAGATTCCCAAAGACATCAGAGACCGGGAGCTCCGGTTTGCTGAGCTGCTACTTTCCAGACAGCACAGGGCTGGTCATTATCAGCGGGTAGTTGCTCAGAATTATGAACTTGCCGGCCCCTTCAATGTGGGTGGGCGCACCCGGGCCATCTCTCTCGACATTCGCAATGAAAATACCATACTCGCGGGTGGTGTTTCCGGGGGCATCTGGAAAACCACCAATGGAGGCACTGATTGGAAAAGAACCTCTGATCCGGCACTAAGAAATAGCGTGACTGCCCTTAATCAGGACCTGAGACCAGGGAAACAGGACATTTGGTACGCAGGAACGGGCGAACTTTTGGGCAACTCCGCCCGAAGTACAGCTGCCCCATACAGGGGTGCAGGCCTCTTCAAATCTACTGACGGTGGTGAAAGCTGGGAAGTACTCCCCGGCACTATAGACAATGCCACCCCCAGTCAGTTTAGCAGCCAGTTTCAATACATCTGGGCCATTGAAACCAACCAGCTCAACCTCAGCCAGGATGAAGTATTGGTAGCCGCCTATGGAGCCATCCTCAAATCGTCAGATGGGGGCCAGACCTGGGGCGTGGCGCTTGGTCAGAAATTATTTGACCTGCCGGAAAACACAGACCTCAACGAATCTGATGCCCCATTTTATACCAGCTTGAGAAAAACACCTTCCGGACATTTTTTTGCTGCGATGAGCAGTGCCTCCTCCTCCAATAAGCTTTCGCCTTCAGCGGGTTTTTATTTCTCAGCTACCGGAGATCAATGGCAGCAAATCACTCCTCCGGGCCTGGCAGCCTATCACGAGCGCACGGTGATCGGTTTTGCTGCTGACGAATCGAGTGTGTATTTCCTCACCCAGGGCGAAGAGGCATCCCTTTGGAGACTTAATGTGGCCAACATACAGAATGGAATACTCTCAGGGTCCTGGACTAACCTGACCAGCAACATACCTGCATCGGGTGGCGAATACGGTGACTTTGAGAGTCAGGGTGGCTACAACATGCTCATAGAGGTACATCCTCAGAACCCCAACCTCGTGTTCATAGGTGGTACCAACCTCTACCGATCCACCGATGGTTTTACATCTGCCAAAAACATCAAATGGATCGGAGGCTACAGCCCTGAGAACGACGCTTCAGTCTACCCCGGACATTACCCAGATCAGCATGCCCTGCTTTTTTATCCCTCAGATGAAAAAAGGATGATCTCAGCCAATGACGGTGGCATCCGGCTCACCACCAATGTACTGGCAGACTCTGTCTCCTGGAAAAGCCTGAACAACGGATACCTTACCTCACAGTTTTACACCATCACCCAGCGACTGGACAAGAACACTGATGAAATCCTGGGCGGAATGCAGGACAATGGGACGTACATGAGAGATGCGCTGGGTGAAAACCCCTCCTGGAACAGAATCCTGGGTGGAGATGGAGGCTACTGTGCCATTGCCCCCAACCGTGACTTTGTTTACGTCTCCTTCCAAAACAGCCAAATCTACCGGCTCTCACTCAGCTCCACCTTCCAACTCAAATCCTTTGCACGGGTGGATCCAATAGGCGGAGGTGAACGAGAGGGTCAGGGTTATCTATTCATCAATCCTTTCATTCTGGATCCGACCAACGCCAGTCGAATGTTTTTGACTGGGGGTGATGTGATCTGGCGAAATGAAAACCTGCTGCAGGTGCCGGGTGGAAATCAAAAAAAGACCTCTGTCAACTGGTCGGAAATTAAAGATACGGAGCAGGCCTCCGGGGTGTACACGGCCATAGACAAAGCACGGGATCAGGATATTCTCTATGCCGGAATATACAGTCAAAGCCCCACCATTGTCAAAGTAGAAAATGCTTCGGACCCCACCCGGGAAAGCGTAACGTTTATGTCTCCTACCATTTTTCCTGAAAATGGTCACATCGCATGCGTCACGGTCAATCCTGAAAACGCAGATCACCTGATCGTGGTGTTTTCTAACTATGGCATCCCATCTGTCTTCATGACGGTGGATGGAGGAGTGTCCTTCTCAGACATCAGCGGAAACCTGGAAGAAAACCCCGATGGCTCTGGTAGCGGACCCAGCGTAAGGTGGGCAGAAATTGTCCCCACCACCACTGGCATTAGCATCTTTGTGGGCACGAGTACAGGATTGTACTCCACCACTGCCACCGATGGTGCCCAAACCATCTGGCTAAAGGAAAGTGAAGACAAAATAGGCAATGCGGTGATCACGATGATGGATTATCGTGACATAGACGGTCGCCTGGTCATTGCGACACATGGCAATGGCACTTTTCAGTCGTTCCTGGAGGATACGCGCCCCTTCACCAATCAGTACGCACCCGGAGAACAACTAACGAGTCTGCAGAATTATCCAAATCCGTTTACCAAAGAAACGATGATCCGGTACTCCCTGCCAGAAAATGGTGAAGTAAAAATAGATCTGTACGATGCCTCTGGAAGATTCATCAGAAACCTGCTTTGGGGCCCACAATACGCAGGGGAAAACAGGACCATCTGGGATGGCACCAACAACTCCGGAACGCGCCTAAAGTCCGGCATATACACCTATGTGCTCCAGTTTCAGGGACAGCAGATCAGCAAGAGAATGATCTACCTTCCGAACTAGCGATAGGTAATTAGCGCCAGGGCATAAGCCGCAACCATAAACCAAAATTTATAGTTCAGCAGATTGGGAATGACATTCAATTCCATCAACACCAAAGCCAAAACGATAATAACAGAAATCAATCTGAGGGTATTTCTAGTACTTTTACTCATATCTACGGTTAGTTGGTTTTTTAACAACTGGCGATGATGTTGCAATCGTAAATATATAGACCTCTCATAAGTTGTCAATAATTTTCAAGATAATTGTGCATTGAATTACCAAATGGCAGAAATAGGCACCAATATCGAACAGGCAGCAGCCCTCCTAAAGGCAGGGAAACTGGTGGCCATTCCCACGGAGACTGTATATGGTTTGGCGGGAAATGCCCTGGATGAATCTGCCATTCTGGACATCTTCAAGGTCAAAAAGCGACCCAAGTTTGACCCGTTGATTGCACACACGGATTCTCTGGAAAAAATCAAGGGCATAGTCACGCACATTCCTGACAAAGCACTCATGCTGGCAGAAGCCTTCTGGCCGGGCCCATTGACCATTTTATTGAATAAAAAGCCACACATCCCGGACATTCTTACCTCCGGCCTTTCAGATGTGGCGGTGAGAATACCTCGTCACCCGCTTACCCATTCACTGCTTTCACAGCTGGATTTCCCACTAGCGGCACCTAGCGCCAATCCTTTTGGGTACATCTCGCCCACTTCGGCACAGCATGTTCACGATCAGCTGGGTGCACATATCCCTTATATACTGGATGGGGGCAACTGCTCAGTAGGTATAGAATCCACCATTATTGGGTTCAATGAACAAGAGCAACCCATCGTATACCGGCTTGGTGGGAAGAAAATAGATGACATTGAGCAAGTGGTTGGCAAAGTGAAATTACGGATCAATCACAGCTCTGACCCCATCGCACCAGGCATGCTCAAATCCCATTATGCTCCATCCAAGCGGCTCATCATTGGCAACCTGACCGAACTGGTTCCCCGATTTCACAAGCGGAATTTTGGAGTGATCAGCTTCCATCAGTCATTTGAGGGATTAACAGCAGACCGGCAGATTATTCTTTCTAAAACCCGTAACCTGGATGAGGCCGCGCGCCAGCTCTTTGGGGCATTGCGCACCATGGATCAGAAGGATGTGGAATTTATTATTACCGAAAAATTCCCTGATATGGGTCTTGGACAAGCTATAAATGACCGCTTGAAGAGAGCCGCCACAAGATAAGTCTCCAGAAGCTTTGCTTTTTTACCCAGATCAGACAATTTAGCACTCCAAAATAAGTGGATATGAGAACCATAGATGATTTTAACTTTAGAAACAGGAAGGCACTAATCAGGGTAGACTTTAATGTACCCCTGGATGAAAACAGCCAAATTACTGACGATACACGACTAAGAGCGGCCATACCTACCATCAAGAAAATAATCGATGAAGGGGGTGCTGTTATACTGATGAGCCACTTGGGGAGACCTAAGACCGGACCAGAAGAAAAATATTCCCTTAAGCACATCGTAGCAGACCTCAGTGAAAAACTAGGTGTCAGCGTTCATTTTGCCAATGACTGTATCGGAGACGAAGCTCAGGAAAAGGCTAAAGCCCTTGGAAATGGTGAAGTGCTATTGCTAGAAAACGTACGATTCTATCCGGAAGAGACTAAAGGGGACGAAGCTTTTGCTGAGAAACTCGCCAGTTTGGGAGATATCTACGTCAATGATGCATTTGGGACCGCACACCGTGCCCATGCCTCCACGACCATCGCCGCTAAGTTTTTTGCAGATAAGTGCTGCGGCTATGTGATGCAGCAGGAGCTGGTAAACGCAGAAAAAGTATTAGGTGAACCTACGCGTCCTTTTACAGCCATCATGGGTGGTGCCAAGGTTTCCGATAAGATATTGATTATCGACCGTTTGCTGGATGTAGCTGACAACCTCATCATTGGTGGTGGAATGTCCTATACCTTCTCCAAAGCAAAAGGAGGAAATATTGGTAAATCGCTCCTGGAAGCCGACAAAATGGACCTCACCAAAGAGCTGGAAGCCAAAGCAAAAGCCAAGGGTGTGAACCTTATCCTGCCTGTGGATACCGTAATTGCCGATGATTTCGATAAAGATGCAAACAAGAAAACGGTTCCGGCCGGTAAGATTCCGGACGATTGGCAAGGGTTGGACATTGGACCTGAAACCATCAAATTATTTTCTGAAACCATCAAAAACTCCAAAACCATTCTCTGGAATGGCCCAATGGGTGTTTTTGAGTTCCCTGCATTTGCTGTAGGTACTGAGGCCATCGCCAAATCTCTGGTGAGTGCCACTGAAAAAGGTGCTTTCTCATTGATCGGTGGAGGGGACTCTGCCTCGGCTATCAACAATCTTGGGTACGGAGATAAAGTGTCTTACGTAAGTACCGGCGGAGGCGCACTTTTGGAGTACATGGAAGGAAAAGTACTGCCCGGAGTAGCCGCTCTGGAGGAATAAAAATCATATCAATTAGAGATAATCAAAAAGGGTGAATGAATTATTCACCCTTTTTTTATCCGCTCGATTCTCAAAAAATCGGTACTTTTGATTCAAAGAACCCTTCTTTTTTATGGAAGAGTGGAAAGTTTGGGAAAGCGATGAGATTCGCAACAAGTTTCTGGTAAGCAGCTATGGTGAGGTTAAATCACTGTATTTTGATCCACCAAAACTCCTTAAACACTACAAAAACATGGGCTATCGGGCCATTCCCACCAGAAAAAAGGATGGGAAAAACACCCTGATATACGTGCATAAAGTAGTGGCAGAACTCTTTGTTCCCAATCCGGAAAACCATACCCACCTCATTTTCATCGACGAAAACAAAGGAAACCCAGAAGCAGATAACCTGCGATGGGTAGATAAGGCCACCTTCAAAGACCACATGAGTAAGTATCATAAGTCTGCATATACTTATGATAAGGACTTCACTCCCAACAACAAGCTGACGAGAACACAGGTGGCGGTGATCAAAAAAATGATGAACGATCCCAACCGTAAAACCCGTGTGAAAATTATTGCCAAGCAATTTGGGGTCTCGGTGGGTACCATCTTCAGTATCAAACGTGGAGATTCCTGGAAGCACGTGAAAGCGGCTGGGTCAGATAAATCTTCCTCCTAGGCAATTTTTACTTCGAACAATTCCTCTTTGGTCAACCCGATCCGCTTTTGATCCATTAAGACGCGCAGAGAGGTCACCAAATCATCCAGCGCCAGTCGGCTAAATTGCTGAATAAGCTCACTCTCCTTTTTGGGGTTTTCGCGGATGAACGCCTCAATTTCGTCCAGTGGCATGCTCTGAATTTTCTTGTGTCGGTGAATACAGATATCACAGACGCCACAATCCTGATAAGTGAGCTCATCAAAATAGCTTTGCAACATGCGGGATCTACATTTATGCTCTGAGGTAACGTATTCTTCTACCTTTTTGGCTTTGGTGAGTGTGACCTCCTTGCGCCAGGCCATTTGTTTTTGGTCTATGGGCAGGTTATTAGCTTCCACCCTCGGGGTTAAGAAATTGATCCTTGGTTTGTCACTGGCTTGCTGATAGATCAGCACTTCAGCCTGGTGCAAGTATTGCAGCTGATTTCTGACCAGATCCACGGGCTCCTTCAAAAGTTTAGCCAGGTCCTCTTCCTTGATGGTCACAAAATCCGAAAACATCTCCCCGCCATAGAGTCGCATCAGGGTTTTGATCACGGGGTCCATCGTCCTGTTGGCCACCTGATATTTGTACACCTCGGATTGTTCCAGGAGGAAAATCATTTTGGAGGACTCCTTAAAAGATTCATTGAGCTCTATGAGTCCCTCATCTGCCAGCTTATTCAGGGCGTGGTAGGTCTCCACCATGGGTAGATCAAACGTGCGAATAAAACCTTCATAATCAAATTCAAAGCTCGTAAAAGCACTGCTGCCTACCGCCAGCTTGAAGTGATTGGCCAGTGCCTGATAGACCTTGCGCATAAAGTCCACCGACACAGCCGCCTGCTCAGCTCTTCGTCTCAGATTGATTACATCGTTTTTGGCATAGAGCTGAATGGCATATGCCTTTCGTTCGTCCCGCCCTGCTCGGCCGGCTTCCTGGTAGTAGGCCTCCAGCGAATCCGGTAAGTCGTAATGAATAACCGTGCGCACATCTGGCTTATCAATGCCCATCCCAAAGGCATTGGTGGCCACGATCACCCTGGTTTGTCCTGAAATCCACTGATCCTGCCGGCGGGCTCTGACATGCCCGGGAATACCGGCATGATAATAATCTGCGGAAACTCCACTGTTTCGAAGAAACTCTGCCAGCTCCCGCGTTTGTTTTCTACTGCGTACATAGACCACACTGCTCCCCGGAACATTGCGCAAGATCTCCAGCATCTTTTGCTCCTTGTTTTCCAACTCAAACACAGAGTAAGACAGATTACTCCGGGCAAAGCTCTTTTGAAAGACTCTGGGCTCATTCATCCCAAGCTTTTCCAATATATCCAGCCTGACCTGAGCGGTAGCCGATGCTGTGAGGGCGATGATTCTGGTGATTTTAAGTGTTTCTATAAAATCAGCAATCTCCAGATAAGAAGGCCGGAAGTCATACCCCCACTGTGAGATGCAATGTGCTTCGTCTATCGCAAGCAGTGAGATATTCATTTGGGCAGCCCGGGCCAGAAAAAGATCCGTCTTGATCCTTTCTGGAGAAACATATATGAACTTAATGGCCCCATAAATACAGTTATCCAGTACAATATCAATTTCCTTCAGGGACATCCCTGAATAGATGGCGGCCGCTTTGATGCCTCGTTTCTTCAGTTGTTCCACCTGATCTTTCATCAGCGCTATGAGCGGAGATACCACCACGCAAACCCCTTCCAGACACAGTGCCGGCACCTGAAAACAGAGTGATTTCCCACCACCTGTAGGAAGAAGTGCCAGCACGTGCTGGCTGTCCAGCACGGCACCGATAATCTCAGCCTGCATGGGCCTGAAGGCCTCAAAGCCCCAATATTGCCTCAATATTTCCTGTGGTCTACTCACTGATAGTTGCCAGCCGATGTTTTCTCTGGCTAAAAGGTCTTGTTTGATTCAAATCTAACTCCAAGAAGCCATCCTGCGACAAACTACGGGCCTCAATTTTCCTGTTTTCAAATATGCGCTTTGCATCACGTGTTTCATAATAATTAAAATTTGTCCCGAGGAGGGCTATTCCTGGCAGCAATCCCTCATATGAAATCATTTCAGCATCCTTAAAGTAAATGACATCAGCCTCCAATGGATGCGTGAGTTGGTAGGTTTCCATGTGTTTCATCAGGATCACCCGTACCCCGTCCCACTGAATCAAATCGAAACAAGAATGAACCTGTACCCATTCCGAACTGCTCATGAGTTGCCAGGTGTCTTCCACTTTTGGCAGCCCACTAGCCAGTCTGTTGGGGTTGATCTGAAAGGCGATCAGCTCCTTATTGGCTTCTGAGAAATCATCGATGAGCAATACCGCCTCCCTCCCATTGATCAGGTCGATGGCTGTTATCCCATCTATTTCGTAAAACACCATTCTCTTTTGGTTTTCCTGCTCAAAGGATTTTAAATGAAGCCATGCCGCCAAGGTAATGGCTGCCAACCAAGCAAGTACCATATAGTGATAGCTGTACTTCCATATAGCCAGCACGAGAAAACTCATAATTAGATATGTGAAAATGGTGTCCCAGGCATCAAAATATAGCCAATCGAAAATCGGATAGGGCAACCACTTAATACCCAGGATGAGTTCATTCACTACCCATGAAAACCCCTGTAATACAAACCCCAGAGCCCACCCAACAGCAGGTAGGATACTGCCGACCAGGAGCATAGAGATGCCACCACCCAGCATCAAAAATGCCGCCGGAATAACAATGAGATTGGATACAAGAAAATAAGTGGGGAACTGATGAAAATAGACCAGCGCTAAGGGAAAGGTAGCCACTTGTGCAGCAATGGACACACAGGTAATAGACCAGACATAGTCCGTAACGATGCCAGAAAAATCCAACAGTCTGTATAAGCGGGGTTGCAAAATCACGATACCAATGACAGCCGCAAAGGATAGCTGAAACCCCACTGCATAGATTACATAAGGATTATATAAAATCAGCACAAAAGCCGCCAACCCCAGGGAATTGTAAATATTAGCCCTTTGGTTAAAAGCGCTGCTGACGATAATCACCGTGAACATAGTGGAGGCCCGCATCACCGATGGGGTGAATCCGGTAATTAGGGCATAGAGCCAAATGATTGCAACAGACCCAATCGTAAACACTACATTCCCCCATCGGGTCTCCTTCCATTTCTGAAAAATGACACTCAAAATCATCACTACGATGCCTACATGCAGGCCGGATACTGCCAGCACGTGCATGGCGCCTGCCGCCGCATAAGCTGAAGTAGTCTCTTCATCGAGATAGTCTTTCACACCCAAAATCAACGCTGTAAGGATGGCACGTTCGCGCTGTTGTGGGATCCAGTCTTCGATCTTCTGCCTGGCATAGGTACGTATGCCCATTGCGTGAGCGAGTAGGGGATTTGGTGGTTCGTGCCCTATTTCCCGGACTTCAGAGGGGTCAGCGAAAGCATGGGCGTAGATCTTTTGTTTCTTCAGGTATGCTCTGTAGTCAAATTCATGCGGGTTTTTAGGTCCCGCTATTGGGAAGAAGTTTTTGTCTACTGCCACCACATCGCCATATTGCAAGTGTGTGCTGTCCTCCTGCGTCTTCTTTACATAAAGAAAAATTTTGCCGTGAGCCGCATTCAGGGAATCTGACTGAGCTACCATATGAACGGCCACCTCATACCGGTGATAATGATCCCGCTCGGTATTGTCCGAAATGACTACTCCCATAAAACCCTCTACCTTCTCAAAGGAAGAATAATGCCCGGGGACAGCAGATTCATCGGCCAGCATGGCTATCAAACCGCCCAGATACACCATCAGCAACAGGTAAACCACTCCTTTGAGAATCGGCCGCCCCAGCCAGAAAGGAATAATCAGCGCCAACAAAAAGATCATAGACATCTGTCGCCAGGGGAGCCCAGACCACAGCACACCATAGGAATCATAAAGAATAATGCCCAGGGAGAGGAAAAAGGAAATACGGATAAAAGGAAAGGCGGTCCACTTAAACATAAAATTCCTGCAAAACTGACCCAGTCAATTTCAGAAATTTTACCATATCAAACAACGGGAATTTGAGTTTATTTGATCGATTAAGACACCTTGAACATCAGATAGTGCAAAATGTCACATTCGGAAAACTGGTCACCCTTTTTCTCAAACCCAAACTTCTCATAGAGCGGCACAGCGGTGAGCTGAGCGTGCAAATAGAGGTACTGACCAGATCCTTCCTTTGATCGGACATCGGCAATAACAGCCTCCACCAGTTTTGAACCAATCTGCTTACCACGCTGGTTGGCCTTCACCGCAAAGCGCTCTAATTTGATGCCCTTTTCGGTGCGGCGCCACCTCGCCGCTCCCACCGGCTGTTCATTTTCATCGAGCGCCACAAAGTGGGTGCTGGTGGCTTCAAATTCATCAAACTCGTCGCGAGTAGATACCTTTTGCTCCACCACAAAAACCTCCCTCCGAATGGTAAAGGCTTTTTCTTTGAGCTCCTCAGTATTTGCTGTGATTACCCGTATCATTCTTTTTCTCCCTGCTTGTTGTATGCTTTCACGATTTCCTTCACCAATTTGTGCCTGACCACATCCCGATCATCCAACTCCACAAACCCAATGTTCTTGACCTCTTTCAAAACATCCAGCGCATCTATAAGCCCCGAACGCTGATTTCTCGGTAAGTCTATCTGAGACTTGTCTCCTGTGATAATCACTTTGGACTCTGGCCCCATCCTGGTCAAGAACATCTTGATCTGCATGGGTGTAGTATTTTGCGCCTCATCCAGCAGGATATAGGCATCATTCAGCGTACGGCCTCTCATATAAGCCAGAGGCGCTATTTCAATCACCCCATTTTCACGGTAGTATCTGAGTTTTTCAGTGGGGATCATATCATTGAGCGCATCATAGATCGGTCTGAGGTAAGGATCTATTTTCTCCTTCAGGTCGCCGGGCAAAAAACCCAGGTTCTCACCAGCCTCTACTGCCGGCCTGGTGATGATGATTTTCTTCACTTCCTTGTTCTTCAGCGCACGCACAGCCAGAGCTACTGAAATGTAGGTTTTACCTGTACCCGCAGGCCCTATGGCAAACACCAAATCATTGGCATCCACGGCTTCTACCAGCGCCTTCTGATTCTTGGTTTTGGGAGAGATCTTAAAACCCCGTGTCCCAAACACCAACACATCATTAGCTCCGGCATGAGAAGAGTTATGTTGTTCCTCATTGATATAGGAGACCACATTTTCATGCGTTACCTTACCAAACTTATCGTAATGGTTCAGGAGTGAGTTGAGGATATCATTGATTTTCAGAATCTGAGGTGCGGTACCCTGAATTCGAATCTCATTGCCCCGCGAGATAATTTTACTCTCGGGAAACGCTGAAGCGATCTCTTTAATGTTTTGATTTTGGATTCCCAAAAAATCCACCAGGGAGATATTATCGAGTGTTATGACCTTTTCTAGCAAATGAATGAGTGATTTATAAGCGTTTAATTTTTGTTGCTTTTAGAATTTATATTTTTGTGTCAAAATAAAGAAATATTCCGTCGCTTGTATGGCTCTAGTCACATTTATGTCAGATTTTGGTACAGAAGACCATTACGTAGCGGCGGTAAAAGCTGTTGCCCATAAAATGGGTCCTGAGACGCACATTATTGACATTAGCCATGAAATTTATCCTTCAGACATAGGGCATGCTTCCTATGTGTTGAAGAGCGTTTTCAGGGATTTCCCAACCGGCACGGTCCACCTCTGTGCCATAGACATGAACAGTCGTGAGCCTTCCAAACTCGTAGCGGTGCAACTAGAGGAACATTATTTTGTTGGCTATGATTCCGGTCTGTTTAGTTTATTAAGTGATCAGCCCCCTACAGCCATGGTGGAGCTGAGCACCAATGACCTGAATGGCTCCACTTTCCTGGCCAAAGACCTGCTGGCCCCTGCTGCCGTGGCGCTGGCCAATGGTCAAAAAATATCCGAGCTCGGCAAGCCTCTGGATGTGCTCAAGACCCTGTATGCACGTCAGCTCAAAGTGACTAAGCGGGAGATCTCTGGCAACATAATCCGGGTAGACCACTATGGAAATCTCATCACCAATATCGTGCACTCGGCATTTGAGACCATCATGAAACTCAATGGTGAAAAACCGTACGAAGTGTGCTTTGGCAGGGAGCGCTCCCGCAAAATACACTCCGCCTATCATGAGGTGGAGTCTGGTGAATATTTTATTCTTTTCAATAGCAATCAACAACTACAAATAGGTATTAACAAAGGCAATGCATCTGAGCTGCTAGGGCTCCACCTCGATGCGCCTGTCATTATCAACTTCCAATTATGATCACCCGTATCGTACGTATGTCCTTCACCCCGGAGAAGAAAGACGACTTCCTGGAAATCTTTCATGGGGCCAAGAAGAAAATCAGGGCCATGGAGGGGTGTCAATACCTATCCCTACACAGAGATTACCATCACGTCAATGTCTATTATACGCTCAGCAAATGGGATTCTCAGGAGGCGCTGGATCAATATCGTGATTCTGATCTCTTCAAAACCACCTGGGAAGCCACCAGGAAATGTTTTAACGAAAAAGCGCAGGCCTATTCCCTGAAACAGGAAGTAGAATTAAACTGATTGGAAGGTTTAGATTGAACCAGGAGGATATTCACCGATGAATTCTCAAGGTCTACCGATTAATTAATTGTCATCTCAGGGAATCCAATAATTTTACTCTCGTATAGGTTACATAGGTTATTTGTACATAGCTGGTAAAATCCCCTTCAATCATTTGTTGGGGATTTTTTTTTCTAGTGCCCCGTGCACATCGCCACCCCATCAAAGAAATAATTCTCATTCTTCCCCACATTACCGAAGGACAACACCATGTGTTTGAAATAATTATCATTCATATGGACCTTGATACTGGCATCCATCTCCAGGAAACTATCATAGGTAAGCACCTCACCATCACTCATTTGTACCCCCTCCAACACGGTAACGCTCTCTCCGGTGGATCCGTCTACAGGATTCAGAGCAAAGGCCAATTCGCCCACCTCCCGAACAGAACCAAAATGAAGGTGCGCAGGGTGTTCACCACCTTCCGTTGTGTTTTGTAATTTGATATGAAACTCCAGCTGACCGGGAGCCAACTCACGCACGGTCACATCTCCACTCACAGGGTTATAATTTGCCCTATAAAGCAAATAAGTAGAGCTTCTCTCGGCAGTCCCTGGCTCATCACCAGTGGAGCAGGCACTCAAAATCACGAAAACAGAGAAAATCAGCAGAACATTCTTCATAACAAGGTATTTTAGTTAAGTTAACAATCATCCGGCAGTTATCATTTATTATGATTTAACAAAAACTAATAAAAACTTTTTCCGTTCTGTCATTGTCATGAATTTAACCTAATGCAAGAGCTCCTTAATTCACTCGAAGTAGAATTAGAAAAACTGATTAATGACAAGCTATATACCAGCTTCAAATCGGAGATCAGAAATGAACATTCAGACTTTGAAAGTCTGCAAAAATCCATTTTTCAAACCTACGAAAACAGTGCCGGGAAGCTAAGCAAGGCAGAACTCAAAGCGGAGATTCTCTCTTTGATCTCTCAATCCTGGAATGCCTCCGACGGGCAGCCTTTCAGCGAGTTTTCGGCGGGCTATTATGAAGCCGTGCAGGCATGCCTTCAGTCAATACCGGAGACACTGGAAATACCACAGGAAAAAGACCGATTCACCGCACTCAAAACAGACTCGTTCCTGCTAAAGTTGGCCAAAGGTGCTAAATCTATTGCTTTTGGCGCTTCTAAGATGCCTGTCCGCACGGCCAATCTCTTTAGGAAAAAGAAACAGCCTATCAGCTACTGGAATCACAAGATTCCACTTAGGGCGATTGGGGAATATTACCTTTTGGGCGAGTATATTCAATCTATTTTGGAGGTTCGCGCCAGGTATTATACCCTTTTTTCCAAGGCCTATCAGGAACTGAAAGAATGGGAAGAATCTGCAGATACCGCAGAATTTACACGGCTTGACTTCAGCCACCTCACCAAGTCATTCTCCAAAGTAAGGAAAGACCTGAAAACCGAACTGGTGAACAACCTCCACACCACCATGCAGCAACTGAGAAAAGCTGCCACCACAGTGGATACACTTGAGCACAGCCCAAACCGGTACGAAGAGAAAAACCTCATGGCACACCTCCAATCAGCAGATGGGCTATGGCAAAAAGAGGATGCTGGTTGGCATAACACTTTCGATGCTTTTTTTGAAGAATGGCGCGCTGACCTGGAGGTATTCAGACTGATTAGCCTGGCTGAATCTGACTTTGTCACCTATCAGTCGGCTCAGTCAAACAACCTGAGCGAGGACATTGGGGAGGAGCTGGAATCGATCTTCGACTACATACACTCTGCTGTCGGGGATTTAGAAAAATCGAAAGACGAAGATTTTTCGCTCACGCTGAAAAAATGCACCTATAAAGCTCAAAAAACCCTGGACCAGGAAGTGATCCCATTGCTGGTGGAGAAGCTTAGCAGCAATCAGATTATCAATGCCGTCAACCGGTTTGAGGCTGACCTGAACAGAGCCCTTGAAAATCTCACTACGGAGCGGAAAATAGCTAAGATTCCTACGGACTACCTTTCTCCTATTGCAATTGCAAATATCACAACGATTTCACCCTATGAGCTCATAGCCTTTGAGATTACCCCTGCTTTCAAGTCACAGCTAGATCGAATCAAAGGAGAATTCATCGGCCAGCTGGATGAGAGTGTCACTGTGGCCAGAGATCTGGACCATATGATCACCTTTGGTCTATCTGCAGCTATACAGCAACTTCAGGAACATCCGGCTGCCAAAGAGGATGCTCAGAAAGTGGCAATAGAAAGCCTCCGGCGCTCTGAGGAGAGGGTGCGTGATATACAAACTGCTCTGGCGGACATCATAGACACCACCAATGAACAGCTGAGAATTGCGCTGAATGACTACACAGAATCGCTCCGACAGCTCACAGTCAACGAAAATGTGCGCGAGATCAGAATGCGGGTGATGAAAGCCAAGGCCATCCAGCAAACGGAAGCCTATAAGGCTGAGATGAAAGATTCGGCAAAAGCCTATACTTATCAGGCACTTGCTCATGCCAAGGCATGGCTAAACAAACTTAAGATACTTCAGCATGACCTCAGCCAACGCTTTATACTCACTTCTAAGAAAGAGACGGCCTCCAAAGAGGTTTCTGACTTCCTGTCCGAGTCTCAGGAGGTGATCAACGCTTTGCCCATCATCTACAGAAACCTGTATAGAATAGAGCCACTCACAGATCATGAACTTTTTGTAGGCAGGCAGCAGGAATATGACCAACTGATGGGGGCCTATGCCAACTGGGAAAAAGGAAGAATGGGCTCAGCCGTAATTATCGGTGAAAAATGGAGTGGACTAACCTCATACCTCAATTACATTCAGCATCAGTCGCCTTTCAGGTATGCGGTGAACCGGATCACCTGCGAAACAGAATCCTATGGAACTCAACAACTACTGACTTTCCTGCACGGACTGCTGGAAAATGATACAGCTGAAACTCCGATACAGTGTGTCAGCGCACTGAATGAAGGACCCCGACGAATTATCATTGTGGAAGACATTCAAAACCTCTACCTGAGAAAAGTAGGCGGTTTTGCAAGGCTAAAAGACCTGCTAGAGCTGATCAGCCATACCTCCAAAAACATCTTCTGGATAGCCACAAGTACGTTGTATACCTGGAACTACTTTCAGAAGACCCTCAATGTTCAGGATGTATTCAGCTACCACATCAAACTGCAACCCCCTACCGCGGTGGAGCTGAGTAACATTGTAGCCAAGCGAAATCGCATCAGTGGTTACAAGATTCTATTTGATCCGTCTGAAGATGATCTAAAGTCCAAGAAATTTAAAAATCTAAGCGAAGCAGATCAGCAAGCCACTTTGAAGGGGCGCTTTTTCAAAAAACTGATAGATTTCTCCGAAAGCAATATCAGCATGGCCCTGATGTTCTGGTTGCTCTCTACTAAATCTGTTGACCAAAATGGCATTGTTATCGGTGATTTCAGAAAGCCCGATCTCGGTTTTCTGATGGCTTTTGATATCGGAAAAGTCCTGGCACTACATCAACTGATTCTGCATGACGGGCTCACGCTCAATCAATTTACCATCGTCAATAGGTCTTCTCATCAATCAGCCTTCCTCATGCTATCCATGATGCTCGAAGATGGTATACTGATTTTTAAAAATGACATCTACACGGTGAACCCGCTGGTATATAGAAGCGTCATCAGCCTCCTGAAAGCTAAAAACCTGATCTACTAAAATGAGACTATTTACCTACCTCAGCTTATTATTCTTCGCACTTTGCCTGGCAACTTCGGCATATGCACAAGACAGTCTGGCAGTGGATACTGGTGACACGTCTACCCTGATGATTCAAGTGGAGAATGCCGCTGCCAAAACCAATGTAAGGGACGAAGCACCCAATCTGTCCGAAATTTTCTCCATGGCCAAAATTTTCTGGGCACTGGTATTTCTGCTTTCAGGCTACATAGGCATTAGAGTTATCTCCAAAATACTGGAAATACTTGCGGAGCGAAGCACACAGTATCGGATTACCCTGAAAGGGTTGATTCCGGTGGTACGTATTCTTGGCTGGATTTTCGTGCTGTTCATTATTGTAGCCGGGATTTTTCAGCCTCCTGCAGCTACCATCCTGGCACTATCCGCCTCTGTGGGTGTTGCCGTGGGTTTTGCCTCTCAGGATATTCTCAAAAACATCTTTGGCGGAGTAATGATCCTTTTTGACAGACCTTTTCAGGTAGGAGACAAAATTGAGGTAGGCTCCTACTATGGTGAGGTGACTCAGATAGGGCTTCGTTCCACTCGCGTGGTTACACCGGATGATTCGCTGGTCTCTATTCCCAATAGTGAGATTATGAACGGGTCGGTATCCAACTCCAATGCCGGAGAAGCCAACTGTCAGGTAGTGGCTGAAATTTACCTTCCCATCAGCATAGATACAGTGCGTGTGAGGGAAATCGCCACTCAGGCCGCTCAGGTAAGTAAATATATCTACCTTGCCAAGCCCATAGCCGTACTCTTCTTCAATGAAGTAAAAGACCGAAAGTCCTATTTAAAAATGAGACTAAAGGCCTATGTAATGGACATCCGCAGTGAATTTGCCTTCAAAAGTGAAATGACGGAGATCGTCATCAAGGCACTCATTGATGATCAGTTGATCAACGACCAGGACTTTAACTAAAATGCAATACATTCTAGACTTTCTTCAGGGTACTACCGGCAGCAAACTCATTCAGGTGGCCATTGTATTGGCCATAGTCTTTTTCATGGTGAAAATGCTGCAAAAAGGACTTAATAAGTACATCAAGAATAGTACTACGTGATATCAGGCCAGAAAGGTAGTGTCCTTTACAGGCTACATCCTGGCACTGCTCGCGCTGATGCTCATCTACAACTATAAGTTCTCAAACCTTACCCTGGCCCTGGGGGTAGCAGGAGCAGGCATTGCTTTTGCCCTGCAGGAGGTGATTGTGAGCATGGCCGGATTTCTGGCGATTCTTTTTGGTAATTTCTATAAAATTGGGGACCGGGTAAAACTCGGTGGCATCAAAGGGGATGTAGTGGACATTGGCATACTGAGAACCACACTCATGGAGATAGGAGACTGGGTAAATGGCGACTTATACAATGGTAAAATGGTTCGTGTGGCCAACAGTTTTATTTTCAAAGAACCTGTTTTCAACTACTCCGGAGACTTTCCTTTCCTCTGGGACGAAATCACCATCCCACTCAAGCACAGTAGCGACCATCAACTAGCCCGACAGCTCATGCTGGACATCACTACCAACCTTGTGAAAGAATTCACTTTGGAAACCAAGACCCAATGGAATAAACTCACCGACCAACTCTATGTGGAAAATGCCCAAATAGACCCTATGGTTACCATGGCCTTTGATGAAAACTGGATCACTTTTACCATCCGCTATGTGGTGGATTTTAAGCGACGTAGAATCACAAAAGATCAGCTCTACACACGAATTCTGGAGACTGTTAATCTTCACCAGGACAAGCTCTTCATAGCCTCCGCAGCTTTTGAAGTGACTCATATGAATGAACCAGCTAAGCAGTAGACTTTGTCCATCACCCTTTCTGACCTTTGATAGAAATCTGTATTTCCACGTGCAGGGCATTGGTTAAATTACCTGAAATCAACAATCCCGAATGGAATGACATACAAAACAATGAACATCACCAAAGCACTTTTTGCTTTGGTTGCGCTGGCGGCTATTAGTTGCCAGGGCACCAAGGAGACCCAGGCCCCAGTCTCTGACAATGTGCTTTTACAACCATGGACTGGTCCATATGGCGGCCTGCCTGCTTTTGATCGAATGAGCCTGACCGATCTGAAACCAGCGCTGGAGCAGGGTATGGAGGCCAATCTGGCTGAAATAGAGGCCATCGCCAACAACCCCGAAGCACCTACTTTTGAGAATACCATTGTGGCCATGGAGCGATCAGGCAATGACCTGGGCCGGGTGTATTCTTACTACGGCATCTGGAGTAGCAATGTCTCATCTCCGGAGTTTAGAGAAATACAGGCAGAAATGGCCCCTAAGCTCTCCGAGTTTAACTCTAAGATCACCCAAAACGAAAAGCTTTTCGCCAGGATCAAGGCCGTATATGAAGCTTCACAAAAGGATCCTCTTCCTGCTGATCAGCAGCGTGTAGTAGACCTTACTTACACCAGTTTTGCTATGAATGGTGCCGAGCTGGATGAAGCCTCAAAGGCACGCTATGCTGCCATCAACAAAGAACTTTCCTCCCTTCACACCAGCTTTTCAAACAACATCCTGGCCGATGAGGAAGGATACGTCACCTATCTCTCTGCTGACCAGCTGAGTGGATTGCCAGAGTCATTTGTAAAGGCTGCAGCCAAAGCCGCAACAGACAGAGGCAAAGATGGAATGTACGCGGTGACCAATACGCGATCCTCCATGGATCCATTCCTCACCTACTCTGATGAGCGGGAGCTGCGTGAAAAAGTATGGAACATCTACTACTCCCGTGGAGACAACGGAGACGAGCATGATAACAACAAGCTTATAACAGAAATCCTCAAACTTCGAAACGAGCGTGTAGGACTCCTTGGCTTTGATAACTACGCCCAATGGAGACTGCAGGACCGCATGGCTAAAACCCCTGAGAATGCCATGGCAATGATGGAAGCCGTATGGCCAGCCGCCATTGCCCGAGTAGCAGAAGAGGTGGCTGATATGCAGTCAGTAGCTGATGCCAACGGAGACCAGGTGACCATTGAGCCATGGGACTATCGCTACTATGCAGAAAAAGTGAGGAAGAAAAAATACGATTTGGACTCCGACGAGGTAAAACAATACCTGCAACTGGACAAGCTTCGTGAAGCCATGTTTTTCGTAGCGGGTGAGTTATTCAATTTTCAGTTTACCCCCATCGACTCGGGAGTAGTGCCTGTGTTCCATGCAGACGTGAAAGTTTGGGAAGTGGCTGATAAAACCTCTGGTAAACTCATTGGGCTTTGGTACCTCGATCCTTTTGCAAGGCAAGGCAAACGCTCAGGTGCCTGGGCGACCACATATCGCAGTTATGATTCTTTTGATGGCGAGAAAACTGTGCTCGCCTCTAATAACTCTAACTTCATCAAGCCTGCTCCGGGCGAGCCGGTGCTGGTATCGTGGGATGATGCTGAGACCTTCTTTCATGAATTCGGGCATGCGCTACACTTCCTTTCTTCCAATGTGAAGTACCCCACACTCAACAGTGGTGTGCGTGACTACACCGAGTTTCAGTCTCAGCTCCTGGAAAGGTGGCTGGCCACTGACGAGGTGATCAACAATTACCTGGTGCATTACAAAACAGGAGCACCTATCCCTCAGGAGCTGGTGGCTAAAATCAAAAAGGCTTCCACCTTCAACCAGGGATTTGGCACCACGGAATACCTGGCGTCAGCGCTCATGGACATGTACTACCACACCACTGACCCTACCAACCTGGATCCGGACACATTTGAAAGGGAAACGTTGGCGAAGCTGAAAATGCCAAAGGAGCTGGTGATGCGCCATCGCTCTCCGCACTTCGGCCATGTCTTCTCTGGTGAGGGCTATGCCACGGCCTATTATGGATATATGTGGGCAGATGTGCTCACCGCAGATGCCGGCGAAGCTTTCCAGGAGGCTCCGGGTGGGTTTTATGACAAAGATCTGGCAGGTAAACTGGTGAAATACCTCTTTGCTCCACGCAACTCTATGGACCCGGCAGAGGCCTACCGGCTATTCAGAGGCAGGGATGCAGACATCAAAGCGCTGATGCGTGACCGGGGATTTCCGGTAACGGATATGTAAAATAAGAAAGGCCCTTGCGGGCCTTTTTTTATACTTTTAGAACAGTATCAAAACCACCGTTTTATTCTCATGTAAAGCGCCATGATCATAGCCACTCCCACCATGGCACCAATTGTCAGAGGATAGCCCCACTGAGAGTTGAGCTCCGGCATATACCGAAAGTTCATTCCATAAACACCCGCTAAAAAAGTGAGGGGGATAAAAATAGCTGACACTACGGTGAGGGTTTTCATCACCCGGTTCATCTCACTGTTTTGATTGGATCGGTGCAAGTCCATCAGGTCTTTCAGCATCTCCCGTGAAGTCTCAAACGAGGTAATCAGATAAAGCAGGTGGTCAGCCACATCCTGAAAGTAATTGATGGAGCTCTTCTGAATAAAATGATCCGCTTCCACCCGCATCTCATTGAGCGCATCGCGCATCGGCACGGTGTACTTCCTCAGAATATTAATGTCTTTTTTAATTTCAATCACCTGCTGCATGACGTCATAGGAAGGGTCTGCAAGTGATCGGGCTTCCAGTTGCTCTATCCTGGTTCGGAGGGTTTCCATGATTTGCAGATAATGATCCACCACGGCATCCAGAATATGATAAAACAGGTAATCTTCTTTACACTTTCTAATCAAACCTTTGGACAGCTGGATACGCTTACGCAACTCATTGAAAGCATCCCCTGGGAGGCCTTCCTGGAAGGTGATCACCAGGCTTTTGCACATCACCACACTCAGGTGCTCCTCCATGATCTGATCCTCGTCTGCATCGAAACTGAGCATCTTGGTGCTGAAAAACAGATGATCATCGAAGAGTTCAAACTTGGGCAGTTGGTCAGTGTTGAGGATGTCTTCGGCAATGAGGTGGTGGATATTAAAGAGCCCTGCCGTATCATCCACATACGTCTGGCTGGTAATCTCCACATCAATCCAGTTGATAAAATCTTCCTTCACCAGAGTAGCCGCCTCCGAAGGGCTCAGGTTCTCCTTTGTGAGATACCCGGGATCATTATATTGGATGAGCGTGAGCAAGGTGATCTATTATTTTCAAGAAAGAAACTACCCTCGCATGACCAGGTAGGCCAGGTAGGCTGCATAAGTCAGCACGAAGATCGTTCCCATAACTCTGCCAATACTGGCTTTCCTCCCAATCACAATGGCCACAATGAGTAGAGTACTCGATGCAATCACCATCAGTATATCGGAGTTCGAGACCACATCAAATGGCAAAGGACGAATGACGGAACTTAGTCCCAGGATCCATAGGATGTTGAAGATATTGGATCCTACCACATTACCAACTGCCATATCTGACTGCCCTTTTTTGGCGGCCACCGCAGAAGTTACCAGCTCAGGAAGGGAAGTACCAACGGCCACCACGGTCAGACCAATGAAAGTTTCAGACAACCCAAAAAACAGGGCAATTTCGAAGGCTCCATCCACTACCCATTTTCCGCCTAAAAACAACGCCAGCGAGCCTATAACAATATAAGCTATGGAGCGACCCTTCGGGAGGGTGCTAATGGTCTCCACAGAAGCGGCTTCTTCCTGAATGCTCTGCTTGGACTTGGACACTACATAAATATAGGTCATGAAAAGAGCGAAGAAAAACAAGAGAATGGAACCATCGTAACGACTCAGTGTGAGCCCCTTCACATCTACAAACAAATTGGCATTCGCCAAAAAGCCAACCATCACAGTAGCAAACAAAGAAATGGGAACTTCAGTAAAATAGATACTCTTCTGAATAGTTAAAGGCCGGATCATAGCCGCCACCCCCAGGATGAGGAGTACGTTGGCAATGTTGCTCCCAAGAATATTTCCAATGGCCAGCTCAGAGCTCCCGTCAAAGCTGGCGAGCAGGTTAACGATAAGCTCAGGCATACTGGTACCGAATGACACAATGGTCAGCCCGATGACCAACTCCGGAATATTGTTTCTTTTGGCCAGAGACGAGGCCCCTTCCACCAGAAAATCTGCACCTTTAATAAGCAGCACAAAACCGATCAAAAACAAGAAGTAAATCATAAATCTCCGAAGTGTTAAGTCAATCGTTAAAACCGCTAAAAATAAGAATTTACTTTGATTCTATTGACTTTTTTTTTCAGACGTAAGGTTACTTCGGATCAAGCAATATTTATGTGGGGTATGACTATAAAGATATTTTGTAAAGCTGAATTAATCCACTTTGAATTCAGAAAAGGAGGGCGGGGCATCCAAGGCAAGTGTGAATCATTTTGACTCCAAAAAAGTCCCTAAAAAAAGCCCAAACATGATGAGTCAAAATGATTTTTTGCGTTGGTGCCTTTTCTTTTGCTTCGTTTTCTTTGGGCAAGCAAAGAAAATGAAGGGTAAGTAGCCAATCATTTGGATTGAGGTATAAAGTATTAGATCACCTCAACATCTATCTTTTAATATCATCTCCCCACAGCATTTCCATTTGATTCATTATTCCTACTCTAACAAATCTGGAGATATCAGTCCTCCAAAATATGCCTGACCCGGCCTACTTCTCCCGTGGTGAGTTGTACTTTGATGCCATGCGGGTGATTGGGTGAATTGGTAAGGATTCGCTTCAGCTCGCCGGTACGCTGGTGGTGCTTCTGCACGATCTCTACCTCCTGTCCCACTTTCACATGGCTTCTGATGGTTCCGTCTGACATCCTGTGGTTATTTTGACACCAAGCTAATAAAAAATGTGCTTTCCCGTGAAGATAGGAATACCTACCGGATCTGAATCCCTCGCGTGGTGAATGAAATCCCCTGCTGACCGGACGTAGAGATCATCACCGCTTCAAACAATGGCTCGGGGGTGCCTGGATTGATCATCCATTCAAAAATAAAATTACCTCCTGTCCCACCTTCGTTATCCACTTCCTGTATGACTATTTCTACCGTCTCCAGTGGCAAAATGAAAATGGGTTGATCAAAATAGGTTCGGATCAGTTTGCCCTCGGTACCGAAAAACTGAGCCCTGGACACATAGATTGTATCTTCGATGCTCACATTTCGGAGACTCACGGTAGCCGTAAGATCATGTCTTCGGTGTTCGGAGCGGCTATAGATTTGTGAGTAAACAGAGAGGTATGTTACCCCTTTCTGAAGGGAATCTGAGGTCGTCAGGTTGGCGGATCTCTTGTTCCAGTTGACAGGTGTCACCTCATCAGACCCTACTGTCTTTTCCTGACAGGACATCAAGGCCACAAAAACTAACAACACTGGAGAGATCTTTTTCATATCACACCTGATTAATTCTGACAAGGATTTCATCGACGATGGCATCCACGGGGTTTGCTACATTGTAAAACCACCCATACTTGGGCTTCTCAAAGATATCAAACTGAGAGCCAAGAATTCTTTCATCAAAGAAATGCCCCTTTCGTTCTCGAATTCTCCGCAGAATAAGGTTTCTATCTCCCTCTAAGATAATCCATTGTACGTGGTGTGTGGGAATGGGGGTCAATATATTGCGATAAAACTCTTTGAGGGCTGAGCAAGCCAGCACACACCCACCCTCCTGGTCCCATCGGACCATATTCAGTGATATTTTTCTGAGCCAGGAGATGCGATCCTTATCAGACAAAGGAATACCGGAAGCCATTTTCTCAATATTTTCCGGTACGTGAAAATCATCCGCATCATAAAAGGGAACACCCAGTTTGGATGCCAGTAACGTACCGACAGTGGTCTTTCCGCTTCCTGCCACTCCTCCAATAATATAAATCATCCCTTTACTGCTTTTGGAAGTGAATGGATCCCACTTCTACCTACTAAGATGACCAAACCGACCCTAAAGCCAAAACATCAACGCTCCTTTTCATACACCCCAGGGCCAGAGAGTCGGTTCTGAGATCAATTACTTAGAAAGTCGCTTGGCCAGTGCCACGGCCTGGCTTACACTCGCCTGCAAAGCCGCATAGTCCTTATTCTGAAGGATTTCCTTAGTGATGAGCTGTGAGCCCATGCCTACACAATGCACTCCTGCTTCAAACCACTTGCTCAGGTTTTCTTCAGTTGGCTCTACCCCACCAGTCGGCATTATGCTACACCATGGAAATGGCCCTTTTACACCCTTCACAAAAGATGGACCTCCTACCTGAGAACCAGGGAAGATTTTCACCACTTCAGAGCCAAGCTCCTCGGCATATGAAATCTCCGTCACAGACCCGCAGCCTGGAGACCAGGAGATTTTCCTGCGATTACAAACCTTCGCCATTTCAGGGTTCAACACCGGTGACACAATGAAGTTGGCACCTAACTGGATATACAATGAAGTGGTTCCTGCCTCTACAATAGAGCCCACACCAAGAATCATTTCAGGAGTTTCTTTCTCCGCGTACTTATTCAACGCTGCGAAAACCTCATGGGCATAATCTCCCCTATTGGTGAACTCAAATACTCGTACGCCACCTTCGTAGCAGGCCTTCAGGACTTCCTTGCACACCTCCACGTCTTTGTGGTAAAAAACCGGCACTATCCCGGTTTCCTTCATCTTTAATGCTACTTCTATTCTTGTAAATCTTGCCATTATTGCCAATTTAAAATTTTATTGAAATCGTATTCTTCGGGATGATCCAGCAAAGCTCCAGCCGCTGCATAATCCTTTTCGGTAATGAAATGCATATTCTGTAAACAGAGCTTCGCGATCTGTGAATCCATGTCCACAAGCCGTGGAGGGATCTTTCCATTGGCGTCCTCAAACTCTGAAAGGTACATCGGTGAAATATCTCCCTTGGAGTTGGCCGTGACGATGCATCCGGAAATGCCCTCATCGTACAGTTTTTTCACCCCTATGCCCAACAAAGTACACAACGTGAGGTCATACCCGATCGGCCTGCAACACCTCAGCTCATAGCCAATCTCTACAGGTCGGCTTTTTATACTGATGCCAAGCTTTTTAAGCTTTTCCTGCACCAACACGTTGAAAATATTGGATTTACTCACATTGCCCAGCTCAGGATGACCATGATCATCATAGGTGAAGAGTATGCCGCAATTCTTGAGTTCTTCCACATCGATGATGTGAAAAACCCCCTCGCTCACCAGGGCCACGCCATATTGGATGTCAAGAATTCTTCTCTTCACCATGGACGAAATGATCAGGTTAATGATCTTATCCTGCGTGGGCTTGGTCTTGTTAAACATCTCAGGGATGATCATCATAGGAAAATGACACCCCGTGGCGATCCCAAAAGCCAGGTGACCGGCTGACCGGCCCATGGTAGACATCACAAACCAGTTGTGACTCGTGCGGGCATCTTCATAGACGGTATTGCCAATTTTTACCCCCTCATCTTTGGCAGAATGAAACCCGAAAGTAGGATTTCGATCCGGCAGGGGGAGGTCGTTATCTATGGTTTTGGGCACGTGGATATTCTTGACATCCAGGTTGTTTTTTGCCAGAAATTTAGAAATCCGATTGGCCGTGCTGGCCGTATCATCTCCACCGATGGTGACCAGGAGTTTCACATTGTTCTTGACAAAGAAATCCACCGTAAACTCATCATCTTTGGGCTTATGCCTGCTCATGATCAAAGTGGATCCACCCCGACTGAAAATTCTGTCGGCATGCTCAAAATCAAATTCCTTAATCTGTGGAGACTCAGCGAACAATCCCTTGTATCCTTCCTGCACACCCAGCACTCTGTATCCATCGTTCAAAAAGACTTTGGCGACGGTGCTAATGACCGTATTGATGCCAGGGGCCGGACCTCCACCGCAGATGATTGCTACTGATTTTTCCATAGAATTAAAATTTTGGGCCGGCCCAGGCTCTTTTTATACAACCAATATATTATACTTCAAGGACCGACCCAGTTTCTTATTAGCGCGCTACCCTTCCGGAAGCATCTCCGCCCATCAATTTCTCTACTTCAGAAACTGTCACCAGGTTAGCATCACCTTTGATCGTGTGCTTCAGGCAAGATGCCGCTACAGCAAAGTCAAGTGCGTTTTGATCGTCTTCAGGGTACTTCAGCAGTCCGTAGATCAATCCACCCATGAATGAATCACCACCACCTACTCTATCCACGATATCTGTGATTTGGTATTGACGGGTTTCCAACATTTTGGTGCCATCATAAAGCACTCCAGCCCATGTATTGTGAGAAGCCGAGATAGAACCACGAAGCGTGGTGATCACTTTCTTGGCTTTAGGGAACTTCTTCATCATTTGCTGACATACCGACAGAAAAGCTTCTGCTTTCACATTGTGACCTTCCGTTTGCACACTGACGCCTTCTGGTTTGATGTGGAAATGCATTTCAGCATCTTCTTCATTACCCAAAATCACATCACAGTAAGAGGTCAGCTCGGTCATGATCTCTTCTCGCTTAGCTCCATCGCAATACTGCCACAATTTTGCTCTATAGTTCAAGTCCGTAGAAATGGTAACACCCATTTCGCTGGCCACTTTCACGGCCTCCAGACATGCATCAGCAGAACTCTGAGAAATAGCTGGCGTGATACCCGTCCAATGAAACCATTCTACCCCATCAAAAACCTTTTTCCAATCCACCATTCCTGGCTGGATAGTGGACATAGAAGAATGCGCCCTGTCATACACCACCTTGCTCCCGCGAGAGACAGCACCAGTCTCCAAAAAGTAGATACCCAATCGCTCTCCACCCCACACGATCTTGTCCACATTCACCCCACGCTTACGCATTTCCATCATGGCACACTCGCCAATGTCGTTCTTTGGAAGTCTGGTTACAAAATCCACAGGAACACCAAAATTGGCCAGTGATACTGCAACGTTAGATTCTCCTCCACCATAAACCACATCGAATGAGTTGGCTTGTGAGAAACGCAAAAAACCCTCTGGGGCAAGACGAAGCATGATCTCGCCAAATGTTACTACTTTTTTCATGTCTTTATACTTTTAAGAATGTTCGTGTTCGTACACGGTGTTTGGTAAAAAATAACCCCCAATCAAGGAGGATATTGTATCGTGTACGATAACGATTCATACAAATGTAATATATTGCATCTGATTTCAAAAAAATATGACCTATTTTCACAAAAATATTCCATGGCAAGAATCACCATTAAGGAAATAGCGAAAAAGGCCGGGGTTTCGGCGGGTACGGTAGACCGTGTGTTGCACAACAGGGGTGAGGTGGCTGAAGCCACCCGGGATCTGGTACTCAAAATAGCCAAAGAAGGAAACTACTCTACCAACGTGTTTGCCAGAAACCTGAAACTCAACAAGGTTTATAACCTGGCCGTGATTTTGCCAAAAGACAATGAATACTGGAAGAATCAAAGCGAAGGTATAGAGGAGGCTGCTGAGGAGTATGCCTCTCTGGGAATGCAGCTGAGCTTCTATACCTTTGACCGGCAAGACAAGGATTCGTTTCTTACCCAATCAAATATCGCGCTGAACAGCTCACCAGATGGGGTGATACTCGCTCCCCTGCTTCAGCGAGAGGCCACCCAGATTTGTGAGTCACTTCAGCAGGCCGATATTCCATTCATCTTTGTGGACTCCAATCTGGACAACATCAAGCCTCTGGCATTCATAGGACAAGACTCCAGACAAAGTGGTTTTTTGGCGGCCAAACTCCTTAATCTCGGGTATGCCTCGGGCCAAAAAGCGATTGTGATCAAATACACTGATTTTGACAGTCTGAATAAAACGCTGGATGAGCGAATAGAGGGATTTAAGAAATACTACAAGCAGGAAAATTTCAGCCCGGAGCTCATTCATGAAATAACACTCGAAAAGGACTTTGTCGGTCTGCCTCCGGGGATAGAGTCGCTACTGGGTAATCAGGAACCTATCCATTTTTTCGTACCCAATTCGCGGGTGCACCAAATCGCAAAAAGTGCTGAAAACGTTATTCCGAGACATTTGAGTCGGATCATAGGCTATGACTTAGTCCGCGAAAACATCGTCTACCTCAACAAAGGGCTCATTGATTTTGTCATATATCAAAACCCGAAAGTGCAGGGTAACCTGGCCGTGCAGGCATTTTATAAGCACCTGATCCTCAAAACTGAAGTGCCACCCACGCACTACATGCAGCTGGACATCATCACCAAAGAGAACCTGATGTATGGGAAATAACCATTCAAAATACGCCCTGATCTTTTGCAGGGTGGATGATCTCACCTCCTAACCGAGCTGATCCACAATGGCCAAAACACCAATAAAAGAATAAGTAGCAGTGAAAACCTGAGTATTTCGCATGATTAATCAATACCCCCGCTAAAAACACGGCCTGTCGTTTTCACGTCAGGCCTTTTATTTAGTCCCATATCAGGTTAAATTTAGGCATCACCCAACCTAAACCAACAGCCTTGAGCAGTTCCATCACCCTTAAAGACACAAGTGGTCATACATTTTTTTCCTGTATCCCCATTCACGAAAGGGGGATCATTAAATGCACCTGGACTGGCAATCTTATGGAGATTACACCCGCCAAAGAGGCAGCCCTGAGCATAGTGCGGCAGCTGGAAGAAACCGGGTACACCAAAGTGATCGATGATAACCGGCTCGGATCAGGCCCCTGGCCCGATTTCATGGATTGGCTTAGAACGGACTGGATCAATGCCCTACTCAAAACCAACCTCAAATCCTATGCGCATGTGGTATCAACAGACACCAGCGCCAAACAACCTGCCTACGAAATATTCAATCAAACCATTAAAAACGTGGATTTTGTCACATTCGGCAGCTATGACATGGCCCTCAACTGGCTCGAGGAAAATTAGAAGTGTTTCCACCCCTGAGCTGTGAGGGCGATCGTATTGCCAGATCTGGTAACCAGCGCCTTTCCCTTATCAGCAGACTGCATGTACCCAATGGTGTGAATCTCCGCATGATTCTTCACCTTTTCAAAGTCTGCCTGTGTGATGGTAAACAGCAACTCGTAATCCTCACCGCCATTGAGGGCGCAGGTATTAGGGTCGAGCCCAAATTCGGCAGCCGTCTCATAGGTTTCCTTATCTATTGGGATCTTATCCTCATATAGAGCCGCTCCCAGACCAGATGCCTTGCATAAATGAAAAACCTCTGATGCAAGACCATCCGACACATCAATCATAGACGTGGGAACAATGCCCAAAGCCCCGAACTCATGAATCACATCCATGCGCGCTATGGGTCGCAGCTGCTTGCCCACCACAAATGGATAACCATCCAGCTTGGGCTGCATGTTTGGGTTAGCCAAAAACTCCTGTTTCTCACGCTCCAACACCTGAAGACCTACATAAGCCCCTCCCAGGTCCCCGGTCACGCAGAGAATTTCGCTTTCTTTAGCTCCTGAGCGATAAGCCACCTTGTCCTTCTCCACAGTACCCATGGCAGTCACCGAAATCACCAGCCCGGAGCGCGAAGTAGTAGTATCTCCACCCACCAAATCAACATTGTAATCCTCACATGCCGCCCTTATCCCTTCGTATAGCACCTCCACGGCTTCCACCGAGAATCGATTGCTCAGACCCAGGCTCACGGTAATCTGCTTGGGTGTACCATTCATAGCAGCTATATCCGAAACATTCACAGACACTGCCTTGTAGCCCAGATGCTGCAGGGGTATATAACTCAAATCAAAATGAACACCTTCCAAAAGCATGTCAGAGGAAAGTAGCACGAAATGATCTCCTGCATCATACACCGCAGCATCATCCCCTATACCTTTTACAGTAGTGTCATGATATATTTTTACTCCTTCTGAAAGCTTATCAATCAGGCCAAACTCACCCAACGCTCCTATTTCTGTTCTTTTTTCCTCGCTCATTTTCTTGTTTGATTTTCCTTTTTTAGGCCTTTACTTCCTGACACAACTCTACCAGGACGCCATTGGTGCTTTTGGGATGTAAAAAACACACCAGCTTATTATCTGCACCTTTTTTGGGTGCTTTGTTAATCAATTCAAACCCTTCGGATTCCAGTCGCTCCATTTCTGCCAGAATATCATCCACCTCAAAGGCGATGTGATGAATGCCCTCCCCCTTCCTATCAATATATTTGGCAATGGCACTTTCCGGAGCCCCAGCCTGAAGCAATTCCACCTTATTGGGGCCAATCCCAAAGAATGAAGTGGTCACATGCTCAGAATCTACCACCTCCTCCTTGTAAGAGGGGGTTCCAAAAAGCTTCTGAAAAAGCGCATTGGCTTTGTCTAAATCCTTTACTGCGATACCAATGTGCTCTATTCTAACCATGATGTGTCGATTATGTATTAATTTCGCAAAAATGAGGAAACTTTTCCTGTATTTGAAAGGTTCCTTGAGTTGTTGTATTTTTATGTAAAGTCAACATAATATGGAATTTAGGACAGACGTCCATGTAGAGGCTGCTCGCATTCAAAATGAAATTAAGAATTTTCTGGGTCTGAAAAGCAGTGACCTTGTATTTGAATTTGCCAGCAGTGAAGGTAAGGTAAAACTGGATCTGATCACCATCAACCCAAGGCATAACCAGTCTTTTCTATTCAAAACCATCACTGGTTTTGACAAGACAGATGCTTTGAACAAGATGCTGGATTATGTGAAAACGCATAAAGAGAAGGAAAGCTCCTATACCATCCAGTGGACCACTAAGGGGATGAATGAACTTCAGACCTCCTATTTCAGAGCAAAAAATATCTATGATGCCATGGACAAACTGTACTATGGCCGGGATATGAACAACATCACAGTGTTTAGTGTAGTACTCAACCCAATAGCTTGACTATGATCAATGTAACCGATAAAGCAAAAGAGAGGCTCGCAGAGCTAAGAATAGAAGAAGGACACTCACCAGCGCATAACGTGCGTGTGGCAGTCAAAGGTGGCGGTTGCTCCGGTTTGATGTATGACTTACTTTTTGACAATACACTTACTGAAAGCGACGAAGTTTTTGAGGACAAAGGAGTAAAGGTGATTGTGGACAAAAAAAGTATGCTCTATTTACTGGGCACCACGCTGGATTTCTCTGATGGACTGAACGGCAAAGGATTTCAGTTTATCAACCCGAATGCCTCACGTACCTGTGGCTGCGGTGAGAGCTTCGCGGTTTAGCACCATACCATCACCCAACAGAAAATTGTAAAACCACTCTGATTACACAGGGTGGTTTTTTTTATAGCTCCTCTCTGAAGCAAGTCCTTGCTCCACCCTACTCACAGATCAAACCACAGAGCGCATCGAGTCATCCAACGAATATTAACCCCTTGGGTACTCACATGTTGGCAATTTCGCGGTAGAACAACACCAAACCATGAGACACCTAATTTTAATCAACATGATGTTTCTTGCCCTCCTCTCCTGTGAAAACAACCAAAATCTAGTTGGCAACGAGAATGAAAAAGAAACTTCCACACAATCCGCATCTAGAGTACGCAACTATGTGGAATCAGACACTGGCTACAACAACAGACCCGGACGTAAGAAAATCGCCTCGGAAGGAGCCTCCGACATCTACAAGAGTAGACTACAGAAATAAAATATCTGCCCTAAAGAGGTGAATAGAGAAAACAAAAAAGGCTTCACACTAGTGATAAACCGTTAATTTCAAGAAAAATCGTTAGTTACATTCACTTTCTCTCATATAATAATTTTTTAAAAAATTAGCAATATTTTAATATTCCCCGTAAATTGTGTGCACTAAACCAACAAATCAACCTTTTTATCATGAAAAACAAAATTTACCTAGCACTCATTTCTCTGGCTTTTTTCGCCTGTGGCGGAGCCGGAACTTCTCAATCTGAAAGTACTGCAGCAGACACTGTAGAAGTATCAGAACCTATCGCTGTTGTGGAAGAAGTAGTAGAAGCAGCAGACTCTCTTGCGATGGAAGTATCTGATTCTGTAGAAGTAGTAACTGAAACAGTAGCAGAGTAATCACATTGAAAGTACAAAAAGTAAAAAGCCCGGAAATTCCGGGCTTTTTTTTGGTTTAGCAAACGCTATATAGAGGATTCAAACATGCACACTCATAAGTGCAGCCCGCACTCGGTTTTTTCTTTACCTTCCCACCTTCCTGCTCTTCCTACTCCTTTTTTGGTACACTGCACACAGCCGATAGACCCAAACCCCTTGTATAAAAGCGGATGAGCGGGAAGCTCATATATGGTACGGTAGAGATTCAGGTCCTCCTGACTCATATCAATGATGGGATGAAACTTCAGTAAACCCTGGGACTCTTCAAAAATTCTCTTTCCCGCTCGATTCTCATTTTGGAAACCCAATAAACCTGACACCCATACTTTCTTACCCTTCTTCAAAGCATTCAATGGCTCTACCTTATTGATAAAACAGCAAAAGTCCGGATTGCCCTCCCAAACTTTATGATTGCTCGTAAACTCATGGGAGCGCTCCCTGGGCTGAACATCCACCACATTCAGATCAAACTCATTGATGAGCTGATCGCGATACTGAATGGTTTCCTTAAAAAGGTACCCTGTATTGATCAGGTGAACCGGGTGGCGTGGAGCCACCTTGCTAATCATGTGAATGAGCGCTATGGAGGTGCTCCCAAAGGAGGTGGTCACCAGGATCTCCTCTGGCTCAAACTCACCAAAGAGCATTTTCAATCGATCCAGATAAGTAAGATTGCCGTATCGGTCATTAAGTTCCAAAAGTCTCGAATCGGATTCCATATTTTTACTTTCCTTTCTTTGTGAGGACTGAAGTGATCTCATTGAGGCGCTCTACCTTCTCATTAAAATCTCCCTTCAGGTCATCTCGTATTGTTTTCAGCTGGTTCAGTAATTCAGGTGTGCTGTCTGGCAAAATATCCTCCAACACTTCTCTGAATCGCTTGGCGAAAGTGGGTGACTTCCCGTTTGTACTAATCCCAATTTTCAGGTCCCCCTTTTTCACAGTAGACCCCAGGTAAAAGTCGCAAAGGTCAGGGGTGTCGGCAACATTTGTCAGCAACCTTAACTTTTTGGCCTTTTTCTTCAGTTTCTCATGAAGCGAATAATCATCAGTAGCGAGTATCAAAAGGTCAGCACCTTTCAGGTCACCACCCCTGACTTTACGATTTAATATTTCTATAAACTCCGATCCATCAGCGAGCTCTTGCAAGGCCGGAAGGATCAATGGAGCAATAATTCTTATTCGAGCTTTAGGATCATTCTTCAGCAATGCTTCTACTTTTTCCAGGCCCACATTTCCTCCACCCACCACCACGGTCTGTATCTGGTTGAGCTTTAGAAAAACCGGAAATAACACATTACCCTCAGAAATACCTACTTCATTCATGCTACCTCGGATTTAGCTGCTTCCCACCAGGTATTCACCTGCTGCTGGTTGCTAGCCTGGGCAGCCCCTTCTCCAAAAATCAAAAGTGCTGGTGCCTCAGGTTTCGCTTTGGCTGCTATGGCCGCTATATCTTTTGCCTTCCCTTTGATGACATCTCCATCAGCGTGAGAACCCTTGCTAATAATGGCTGCGGGTAAGTCACCCCGTCCGAACTCCACATATGCCCTCGCAATCAGGTCTATTTTACCTAATCCCATAAAAAATAAAGTGGTAGGTGAATGCTCAGCAGCTCTGAGTACATCCTCGCTGAGCGTACCCTCACTGGTAGTAGCAGTCACCACCGTAAAGCTTTGATTGACCCCACGGCAAGTCAGTGGTATCCCAAAATAGCCCGGCAGCATCACACTACTGATACCCAGCACCACGTCCACCTCTATTCCATGCCTCTCAGCAATCGCTTTTTCTTCACACCCGCGTGCAAAAACAAACGGATCTCCACCCTTGAGACGCACCACATGGCCCATCTCTTTGGCATATTGCACAATCAGGTGATTGATCGTATCCTGCGACACACTAGACTTGCCTGCCCTTTTGCCCACAGGTATGTGCACCGCATCTGGCGCATAGCTCAAAAGCTCAGGATCCACCAGCGCATCATACAGGACTACATCAGCTTTTTGTAGAGCCTTCACACCTTTCACAGTGATCAGCTCAGGATCTCCGGGACCAGCGCCCACGAGCGTAAGTTTTGGTGTTTTCGTCATCACTTATGCTTTATAAAATTCGTTTACTACCAACTTGTCTTTAGCCTCTTTGCTTCGGAAATTATTGACCTGGGCAAAGAAATCATTGGCCTGACCAAGATATGCGGCTGCAAAAGCTTCGTCGGGCTCGTACTTATTAATCTGGAGTACTAACTCAGAGAAGGATTCGATCCCTTCAAACTCACCTGTCTCGACACAATGTTTCTGGAAGTCTTCTATGATACCAATGTGGGTATTGCACTGCACATCTTTGCTGAGCAAAATAGCCTTGGCTCCAATGACAAACGTATTGTAACTGTAGTAGATAGCATCCGCCCACTTGCCCTCTGCCAGGGTTCTTTTACCACTAGCCAAGCGATCGCCGGCATCATTGAGGATGGTACCCACCAAATCCATCATAACTCCTGCGCACTCTCCCACGCCAATTTCCGGCACAAAATCATCTACTTTGCCCCAATCCTGATAATCTTCATCACGAAGCGTTTTCACATCGGCAATGTGTTTCAGGATATCATAGAAGTATCGTTTTCCCCTTCTTCTAAAGTAAGCGTTGAAATACTCCTCCTCAGTGGCATTTTCCTCATAGTCATTGAGCAAAGTCCTCACCGTATCCGGAATTCGCTTGGTAGGTATTTTGATAACCTTCTCTGCAATATTCCCTTTTCCATCTGGATCAAGCCCTCCGCCTATCACCACCTGCATGGCTGGAGATACCTTGTCACCGTTCTTGATGCTACTGCCATGGAAGCCAATATTGGCCACCATATGCTGGCCACAAGAGTTCATACATCCGCTTATTTTTATTTTAATCAAAGTTTCATCCACCAGGTGGGGAAACTCATCACGGATCAAATCTTCCAAAACAAGGGCCAGTGCAGTACTATTGGTCACCCCAAGGTTACAGGTGTCTGTACCCGGGCAGGCTGTCACATCCGCGAGGGTATCAAAGCCCGGAGCTGCATAATCCAACTCCTGCAAGGCCTGGTACACCGCGGGGATATTCTCCAGACGGATGTATTTGAGTAGCAACCCCTGGTTGAGGGTAAACCGAATGTCTTCAGCAGCATATGTTCGAGCTATGTCAGCCAGTTTTCTTGCCTTTGGTGATTTGATGTCTCCAAGAGGTATTCTCACTTTCACGGCGTAGAATCCTTCCTGCTTCTGCTCAAACACGTTGGTGAGAAACCATTCCTTATAAGCAGTATTGGGCTCAAAATCACCCACTCCCAAGATCGACTGATCCTCAGGCACTTTGGTGATCACCTTTTTGGTGTTGATCTTGTAGGTCTGATGCTTCAGAGATTTGCGCTCTTCTTCTATCAGTTTCATGAACCCTTCAAGACCGATCCCCTTGTTAGGCTCTATCAGATACTTCAGTCTCGCTTTGTGTCTTCGCTCCCGCTCTCCGTACCGATCAAACACCCGAAGGCCTGCTTCTATAAAAGGAATCAGTTCATCCTGAGGTAGGAAATCATAAGCCAACTGCCCCATAAATGACTGAGCACCAAGCCCACCACCTACAATCACTTCAAATCCGTAGGCGCCATTCTTGATCTTAGGAATAAACCCAAAATCATGGATATAAGTGAATGCCGCATCCGACTTAGAGGATGAAAAAGCAATTTTCACCTTTCTCCCCATTTCCTGACAAATGGGGTTTCTGAGGAAGTACTCAAATACCCCCTGAGCGTAGGGAGATACATCAAACGGCTCCTCGGGATCAATACCCGCATATGGAGAAGCCGTCACGTTGCGAACGGTATTACCACAAGCCTCCTTGGTGGTCACCCCTACGGACTCCAGAGCCTCCCACATTTCCGGTGTATCCTGCAGCCTCACAAAATGAAGTTGGATATTTTGTCTGGTAGTGAGGTGAAGGTTACCATTCGTATATTTTTCTGAAAGATTGGCCACCGTCTCCAGCTGATCCGGGGTGATTTTCCCAAACGGCAGCTTCAAACGAAACATCTGCACGCCTTGCTGACGCTGCCCATAAACTCCTCTGGCCAGACGAAAAGACTTGAAACGCTCCTCAGGTATTCTGCCAAGATTAAAATCCTGGATTTTATCCTTGAGCTCTTTGATGTCGGCTTTGGCCTCTTTGCTGATGTCTTTTGTGATCATTTTTTTGTTTTTTCTATAAAAAAAGCCCCTGAATGAAGTCTCCCGGGGCTTTAGTTACACAATGAAAATATTTTATTTATTTCTGGTGCTTCCCGGGATGTCATGTACAAATGCAGCATATGCAACACACGCATGCGCAGCAACAACATGACATTAGAAAGAATAAAGGGTTACAATTGAACTTAAAAGGCATTACGATAAAAGTTGTTGGATAAAAAGGTGCTGTATTTCAGTAAGGGATAGGGATCACTTACAACAACAGCAACAACAACTCATCGAATGTCTCGAGAGGTCAATTGACTTAAAAAAGAAGGTTGTTTGTAAATTCATGGTCAATTAATTCATATTTATTCCGGCAACCGCCAGAAACAGGAATTAGCACCTTAAACATTGCTTTCAGGTTGCTAGCGCTTCACAGAGCCCGTCTCTCCACGCTTCTTTATAAATCAATTATACGCTAATTGATGTGGCAAAGGTGAGTCACAAAACTGAGACTTCAAAACTTCCGAATCAAAATAACGATAACTTGTATTGAAAAATTCAATTTTTCAAAATTTTACGCTCTTATTTCCAATTTTCGCAAATGAACCACTGGCATTTCCAGCATTTCACTTCCTACGTTAATAAGCGCGCACCTCGGAGCCTTTCATAAAATTCATAAAGGCCTTATTCACCACCCGATTTCCCCCAGGCGTAGGATAATCACCCGTAAAGTACCAATCGCCAATATGGTTAGGGCATGCCTTGTGTAGGTTTTCTACCGTTTGATAGACCACTTCCAGTTCAGCTTTCATGCCTTTAGGTCGGACAATATTCGTAATCATGGCTGAAACTTCATCGTAAGTGAAAGGAGCATACAGTTCCTTCACAAAGTTGGGCTGATTTTTATCTCCCGTGCTGGCCAGACATTTTTCATATACCTCGTCCAACAGATACTCCTTATCATGCTTCTGAAGCAAGGCAAGCACCGCCCTGAAGGCCACAAAATCCTTCATCTTACTCATATCTATCCCATAGCAGTCCGGGAATCGTATCTGAGGAGCAGATGATACAATCACCACTTTTTTAGGCTCCAGCCTATCCAGCAGTGTCAGAATACTTTTCTCCAAAGTGGTACCCCTCACGATAGAATCATCGATTACCACGAGTGTATCTTTTCGCTTGTTGATCACCTCATAAGTGGTGTCATATACGTGCGCCACCAGATCGTCTCTGTGCGCATCATCGGTAATGAAAGTTCGAAGTTTGGCATCCTTCAACACTAACTTCTCCACCCTTGGGCGAAAAGAAAGTAACTCTTCCAGTGAATCCGCACTGGGCTTCTGATCGAGTATAATATCCTTTCTCTGGGCAATGAGGTAATTATCAATACCTCTGAGGAGGCCCAAAAAGGAGGTTTCCGCTGTATTGGGGATGTACGAGAAAACCGCATTTTTCAGGTCAAAATTGACCGATTTGAGGACGCTCGGGATAAGTAGTTCTCCCAATTTCCGGCGCTCATTGTAGATATCAGGATCGGTACCTCTGGAAAAATAAATCCGCTCAAAAGAACAGGACTTTTTCACCCTTGGCTCAATAAACTTCACCTCCCTGTAGCTACCATCTTTCTCAATGATCAGTGCATGACCCGGTGGTATTTCACGGATCTCATTGTAATTACATTCGAAGGTGGTTTTGATGGCTGGCTTCTCTGAAGCCACTACCACCACATCATCATCGGCATAGTAGTAGGCTGGTCGTATGCCATTGGGATCGCGCGCTACGAATGCTGCGCCATACCCCAGCATCCCCGTCATGGTGTATCCACCATCAAAGTCGCGGCAGGACTTTTCAAGAATACGCTGCAGATCGAGTTCCTGCTCTATGATGTCCGTGATTTCAATATTGGTTTTAGTCCCCCTGTATTTATTGAAAACTGCCTGATTGGCTTCATCCAAAAAGTGGCCAATTTTCTCCATCACGGTAACGGTATCCACCATTTCCTTAGGGTGCTGCCCCAAAGAGACCAGCTTGTCAAAAAGCTCGTCCACGTTAGTCATGTTGAAGTTGCCGGCCATCACCAGGTTTCGACTTCTCCAGTTATTTTGTCTTAAAAAAGGATGGCAGCTTTCGATCCCGTTCTTTCCATGTGTACCATACCTCAGGTGACCCAGCCATACTTCACCGGTGAAAGCATAATTATCTTTCATCCATTGAGCATCGTAGAAGCTGTCGCCTCCTTCCTTCTTTGCTTTATTATATTTTCTGCTGATTTTGCCGAATATGTCCTCGATCGGCTGCTGATTGGTGGTGCGGTATCTGCTGATGTATCTGGTGCCGGGCGGCATATCCAGTTTGATGTTGGCTACTCCTACGCCATCCTGCCCCCTATTGTGCTGCTTTTGCATGAGCAGGTACATCTTTTTTGCTGCAAACGCCGGAGATCCGTATTTATCAATGTAATACTGGAGGGGCTTTCTGAGGCGAAGTACAGCTACTCCACATTCGTGTTTGATAGGGTCGCTCATGGTTAGTTACCAATCAAGGAATTTAATAATTTCTGCAATGTTATTCAATATTTCCGGCCTAAAGAAAAACCACAACAAACCGGAGGTGAAAATAGTTGCAATTATCCGCTGACTGACAGGGATTCCTACCTGAAGGTCGGTTTTTTCTTGTTTAAGAAAAAAGAAATAAGGGATTTTCAGATAAAAGAAAAGGGAGAAAATAACACTCAAAATCGCTACGATCAAATAAGTAAGCATCACCGGATCACCCACCTGCTGATACCAGTCCCACATCACTGTAAACAGGTAAAATTTAGCTGTGAACCCGACTGTGGGAGGAAGGCCGATCAAAGCGATCATCACTACTACCATCAACCCGCCCATATAAGCCTCTGTTTTTGAAAGTCCCGAGAAATGATTGATCTCTGTTTTTCCATGAATTTCGAAAACAGAAACCAGATAAAATACAGCCACATTCATCATGGCATAAACCACCGCATACCAGGCAAAGGCCACCGCACCATTTTCAAACGGAATGAGCAAGGTCACTAAAATAAATCCCGAATGAGCAATGGCCCCGTACGCAATCATCCGCTTAACATTGGTCTGCCCCAAAGCGCCAAGTGTGCCAAGAACGATTGTGAAGATGCCAATCACGGAAATGGTAACGTACAGCCAGTAAAGTTCCTGAACCCCCACAGTCATGAGGATTCGGTGAAGCAACACAAACCCACCCAACTTTGGAACTACTGAAAGTACCATTACGGCATCAGTTGGTGCTTCCTGATAGGCAGAGGGCACCCAAATGTGAAATGGAACTGCACTCACCTTGAAGAGTATTCCGCCAATGAAAAGTAAAATTCCCACGTTCAGGAGCACCGGATCTCCCGTCAGGTGAAGATCCATTTCAGAAAGTGACAGTGTCCCTGTAAAACCGTAAATAAGCGACATTCCGTAAAGCGCCAGTGCAGACGTGACGCCCCCAAAAATGAGGTATTTCATTCCAGCCTCAAAAGCGCCCTTCCTAAAATTGAAATTGGTGAGCATGTAGGCCGAAAACGATGTGAGCTCTACCGCCAGATAGATCACAAGGAGGTGATTCACAGAGAGCATCAGAGTACTACCTAATATCAGAGAAAGAATCAGGAAATAATACTCTGATCGGTGCCTTTCGGCTGTAGGAAAAAACACAATCCACAGTGAGGTCACGCCAAACAAAAGTTTCATGATTTGCCCCATTGAATCAGTCACCAGCGTTTGGTCAAATAAAAATCCAGAAACACCATCTACCTGAACCAACCACATGGCCACCAAGATGACCACCACGTAGATCACCCGACTCACCAGAGTTTGCTTCCATACAAGACCGGCCATCAACAGAATAAGGGCACCTGCAGCCAGCGAGATTTCAAAACTCAGGCCTCCGAGACTGTCTAAAATATTGGTGAGCTGATTGGTGAGCATGGTCTATTTATTTAGGAAATAGTGCCCCTGATCCAGCACACGCTCTACAAAAAACTGAATGGAATTGTCGATGGGATCAAGAATCAGTGATGGAAACACCCCGAAGAGCACTACCAATACTGCCAGCGGACCCAGCATCAACCATTCCCGAATAGTGAGATCCCGCATTAAAGACTCCCATTCACGCTCCCTGGTCCAGAACTTACCAAAAAACATTCGCTGAAGGGTCCACAGATAATACCCGGCTGAAATGATGATCCCAAGCACGGCCACCATACCTATCCACCTTGGGAATACGCCCGTGAGCGACTCTGTGCCGATGGCCCCCATAAGTACCAAAACTTCTCCAACAAATCCGGAGAGCCCGGGCAGCCCCAAAGAGGCAAAAAAGAATAAAACCACAAAAAAGGTATACTGTGGCATTTTGCTGGCGAGGCCACTCAGGTTTTCAATTTGCCGGTCATGGGTGCGGTCATAGATCACCCCTACTATCAGGAACAATGCTCCGGAAATAAAGCCGTGGGATACCATCTGAAACAATGAACCGGAAACGCCCTCGCTGGTGATCGCTGCCAGACCAAGCAGGACAAACCCCATGTGGGAGACGGAAGAATAGGCAATCAATTTTTTAATGTCATTCTGAGCCATGGCCACCAAGCCACCATAGATAATAGAAATCAACCCAATGACGGCCACCGGATAAGCCATGGAGATTGCTGCATCCGGGAAAATCGCATAACAAATCCTGAAAAGACCATACCCTCCTACTTTCAAGAGCACCCCTGCCAAGAGCACAGAAATGGCCGTGGGGGCTTCCACGTGGGCATCCGGCAGCCATGTATGGAAAGGCACGGCAGGCAGTTTGATCATAAACCCGACAAGCAACAGGATAAAAGCCACAGACCTCAGAGGCATTCCCCAGAGCACATATCCACTTTCCGGGGACAGCAGTGTATTACTCAGATAAATACCGTCCATCATCTGGATCAGACTAAAAGTATTCGTTTGTGCGCCTGCACCATCTATACTCCCTACCGACAGGTACAGACCGATCATCACGATGAGGATAAACAAAGAACCCAGAAGGGTATATAAGAAAAATTTGATTGAAGCGTAAGACCTCCTCGGCCCTCCCCATATCCCGATGAGGAAAAACATAGGAAGCAACATGAATTCAAAGAAGACATAGAAAAGGAAAAAGTCGAGTGAAGCGAAGCACCCGATCAAACTCCCACTCAAAATGAGGTAAAGCATGAAATATCCCTTCACTTTGGTGGTCAGCTTCCAGGAGGAAGCCACACCGATCACCAGCAAAATGGTGCTCATCACAATGAGCGGCATACTGATGCCATCCACGCCCACCGAATAGTCCACCTGAAGGGATCCATAATTGCCCAACTGAAGCGAAAACCAGGGTGCCAACTCTACATACTGGAAAGCATCCGCCCAGGCCTTTGGCTGAATGGATCCATCAAATCCAAAAAACAGGATCAGGCCAAAAACCAACTGTGCCAACGTGGCACTCAATGCAATCCACCGAATGGCCTGACGCGAAGAAGCCGGCAAGACCCCCACCAAAAAAGCGGCTGCCAACGGCAAAAAAATCATCCAACTAAGCAGGTAGTTCATCATATTTTCTACTTAACTAATATTGAGACCACAGCACAAGCAGCAACAGCAGGAGCATCATCCAGATAAGCTGATTCTGAACCTTGCCCGATTGTATTTTGCTAAACATTCCCCCCACACCTCTGAATAGCCAGGCTACGAAATTAACCAGTCCATCCACAACTTCACGATCGATCACCGCCAAAGCTTTACTAAAAACCACAGTGGACACTCCCGCTGCATTGACTAACCAATCAATCACCTTCCGATCAAAAACACGGGCTGCTCCCGCCATCCTTATATAATTTCTTGATAGACCGTCGTAAACCCTTTCCAGGTACCATCCCTCAAAGGTCAATCGGCTGTACCACTTCGTTGGCACCTGAGCCATCTGATAGCTCAAAGTGCGCATTGACCCGGGTCTAAAGAAAATGTAGCTGATCGCTAAACCGGCAACGGCCAGCGCTATGGATAGTATCATGGTCCAAATCTGGATGCTCCCATGTCCATGGTCTACGGTGTTTCCAAAAACAAAGGACCCCAGCCACCAACCATTGGCATCCAGTGGACTGAGTGCGTTGGCCAGCCAAAGTGCTCCAGCTGACAAAACGATTAACGGAACCTTCACCAGACCCAGTGGCTCCATATGCGGTAGCCTTTCAATGGCAGTACGGGGATTCCCATAAAAAACCAAAAGGATTTGCCGCCCAATATAGATGGGGGTAAGCAGTGCAGTAATAAATGCCAGATCTGACACCAGATAGGCCAGCCAGTACCCCTGGGCAGAATGCCCTATCGCCCAGAGCCAGACCCCAGACAAAATACCTTCTTTGGACAGAAAACCTGAAAACAATGGGAGTCCTGAGAGTGCGAGCCCACAGATAATAAAAGCGATATGGGTAAAAGGCAATACTTTTCTTAACCCACCCATCATTCGCATGTCCTGAGCATCAAAGGTGGAATCATCATGCTTAAGGGTGTGGAGGTAATGAATAACCGCACCAGCCGCCAGAAACAATCCCGCTTTAAAAAAAGCATGGGTCCAGAGGTGAAAAAGGGATGACTCATGAGCTCCTGCTCCAATGCCCATCACCATATAGCCAAGCTGTGAGATGGTAGAATACGCCAATACCTTCTTGATGTCATGCTGGGTGAGTGCGGAAACTGCCGCCATAAATGCCGTCACTGCACCAATGACAGCCGTAGCATTCAGCACCATTGGAGACAAAAACGGTACCACACGAATCAGCAGATAAACACCCGCCGCCACCATAGTGGCAGCATGGATCAGCGCCGACACTGGCGTTGGGCCGGCCATCGCTTTTGGCAACCACCCCGAAAATGGAAACTGTGCTGATTTACCCAGCGCACCAATCATCAGACCAAAGCCTGCCAGATTTACCAACAACGAGGAATCTCCTCCGGTCAGAGAAGACAAAAATGGCTGATTGAGTTCCGTAATCATTAAAATCACACCGATCAGCAGGCCTGCATCGGCCACCCGGTTGATCATAAAAGCTTTCCTGGCCGCAACGGCTTTCTCTTTATCCTCAAACCAGAACCCAATCAGCAAGTATGAGGAAAAACCAACCAGCTCCCAAAAGATGAAAATGAGAAGAAAATGATCTGCTGCCAGCAGCCCAATCATCGAAGAAGTGAAAAAGCCGAGTTTGCCAAAATACCGATGAATGGCCCGGTCATGACTGAGATAATGCGCAGAGAAAAGATGCACCAGCAGGGACACCAGGTAGACCAACCCAATCAGCACCGCACTGATCCTGTCTATGGCCCACCCAAGTTCATATCCGGGAAGCCACTCCCATCGAACCACAACACTAGATTCATAACTCTGATAAATTAAAAAACCAGCCATTACCGCTCCAGGCAGCATGCTTATCAGAGAAAGTCTGCCAGCATTCTTTGAGCCTGAAAGGTAAGTAATGATTCCACCCAAGAGGGGGAAAATAAGAACAAGTGCTATGTAGATGGCTGAGGTCGTCATTAGTTCTCCAGCGTATTTAGATCATCCAGATCAGACGAATCATAGGTTTTATAAATATTGAGCAGGATAGCCAGGGCAATAGCTGCCTCCGCAGCAGCAATCACCACCGAAAAGATGGCAAAAACCTGCCCGTTCAGGTCCGGATCAAACTTTGAGAAGGCCACCAGGTTCAGGTTGGCTGCATTCAGCATCAGCTCTATTCCGATCAACACGAAAACAGCATTCTTTTTGATCAACACAATAAGCAGCCCACTGCACAGTAAGAAAGCCGATAGGATCAAATAATAGGTTAAAGGAATCTGAGTCATGCGTTTCCTGATTTTTTAGCCAGAAATGCCGCCCCCACCAGTGCTCCCAAAAGCAAGAATGCAATCACCTCAAAAGCAATCAAATGGTCTGTGAGGAAGAGAACACCGATTTTCCTTACCTGATCCATATCCGAAACTTCAGCATTCGTCCATGTCAGCCCAGAGCTCAATGTCCATTTCGTCAACAACAAAAAGAAAACGGCGCATACAGTACCGCCCAGCACCACACTTCGGTGTTGGGTAAACACACCCTCATCACTTACTCGCTTGGTGAGCATAATTCCGAAAATAAGCAGTACAATGACCCCCCCGGCATAAATCATAATCTGCACGACCGCCATCAATTCCGCATGAAGCAGCACATAAGTAGCCGCCAGTCCCAGCAGTGAAATCACGAAAGCAAACGCCGCCCGAATGATGTTTTTGGTAAACATGAGGTACAGGACGGGCACTACAACCATTAGCCCGAAAAACGCTGCAAATACATCACTTATCCCCATTGTCATCTTTTGGTTTCTTAGGAATCATCGGCCTGGGCTTAAACTTAGGTTTGTTCTCTGGCTTGTCAGTCTCGCCATCGGCGGCTTTGGGTTTCAATACTGGCTTCATCGCAGGTTTTTTCATGACCGGCCGAGGCTTTTCTGTCTCCGCTGGCTTAGTGGACTGCTCCTCATTAGCGGCAGGTTTTGGCTTCATGACCGGCTTTGCGCCAGCTGGTTTAGGTGCCATAGGTTTAGGGCGCATCACAGCTTTGGCTTTCACAGGCTCACGCTCAGAGTCCCCTTTCGCAGCCTTGGCTGCCGCCTTTTTCTCCTCAAACGCTGCCAGTTCTTTTCGCTTCTGCGCGATCTCCGCCAGGCTCATCTCAGCAAAAGAGTACACATGATCATTCACATCAAACTCACTGAAATCATAAACCTTGGTCATGGTGAGACACTCCGTCGGACATACAGTCGTGCATAGGCCACAAAAGCAGCATTTGGACATATCTATGTCAAATTTCGCGGCGTGAATCCGTTTGGGTGTTCCATCTGAGGTCATCCCAAAAGTCTCAGGAGCCAATATGGGGTCTATCTCGATGCAATCTACCGGACATACTTTGGCACACTTATCACATACAATACAGTCATCGATCTCATTATGCAGCCGATAGCGGGCATTGTCGGGCACAGGCAAAGACTCATAAGGATACTCCAGTGTCACGATCCCTTTGTCCGCATCAAAATACTTTTCATCGGCTACCCCTATGGGGGTTCTTGATTTTCTGGCATCCGCCAAATAGCCAAAAGTGAGCTTTAATCCCTCACTCATGGTGCTAAATGCCTCTTTGATATTTTTAAAGTATCCACTCATAACATCCACAGTTTCCAAATGCCAACCACAAACAACAACAGAATGGCTGCCGGAGTTAAATATTTCCAAGATAATGACATCAACTGATCCACCCTTAGTCTGGGATAAGTCCATCGAATCATCATCTGCAGAAAAATGAAGAAAGTCCCCTTACTCACCAGCCAAAATGCACCCCATACTGGGCCTGTGGTCCAGTCGGCCAGCTTTAAGACACCCACATTGGGCAAAGGTGTGTTCCAGCCACCAAAAAAAAGAATGGCCGCCAGAAAAGATACCAATAGCATCATGGCATATTCGGATAGCATGAATATACCCCAGCGAAAACCACTATACTCAGTGTGATAGCCCCCAATCAGCTCAGACTCTGCCTCCGGCAGGTCAAAAGGCACCCTATTGGACTCCGCTAGTCCTGAAATGAAAAAGATCAGAAACACTACCCACATAAAAGGCATGGTGAAGACGTTCCAGCTGAGGAAGCCACCAATACTGGTCACCTCCAAAGATGATATGCCCAGGAAGTAACGCGGAGCTTCTCCTAAAATACCCTGCTGCTGTGTAATGCTCTGGAGGTCCATGGTCTGTGCATACATCACCACAGCCAGCACCGACAGTCCGAGTGGTATCTCATAGGAAACAATCTGTGCTGCTGAGCGCATGGCGCCGTATAGGGAATACTTATTATTAGAACCCCAGCCAGCCATCAAAATCCCCAGAACATCTATGGAAACGATAGCCAGAAGGTAAAACACCCCTACCGAAAAGGCGGGAGGAAAGGCATCAGTAGTCAAAGGGAGTGCCGCAAAGCCTCCAAAAATAGAAGCAAATATGAGGATGGGCGCGAAAAGAAATAATGCTTTGTCAGCTGCCTTTGGCCGAATGTCTTCCTTCTGCAACATTTTCAACAAATCGGCTACTGTTTGAAACAAGCCCTTTGGACCCACCTCCATCGGACCGAGGCGGTTTTGTACGAACGCAGCGATCTTGCGCTCACCGTACACGCCCACCACGACAAACCCCAATAAAAACGGCAAAAAGAATAAAAAAGTGATCATTAGCCCTAAAACATCGGTCTTTCTAAAAATGTTAGCGGCTAAGTTAAACGAAGACACTGACAAGCAGAAAAGTTTGCCTATTTCTCATCAAAGGACACCTCTCATTGGAAAATCATTAATATGAAATATGGATGTTCCTCAATCTTTGCGATAATTAAAAAAAAGAAATAAAATTATGCAATATCTTCCTTTTAAAATATAATATTCTGATTTTAATGATTAATTTTGTTCTGTTGTTATATAAAAACTGGAATTTACAGAACCATAAAACAGCAAAAATATGAAGAGGATATTAATGTTTTTTTTGGCCGTTACTGCAGGTACTGCACTACTGGCCCAGTCAGGAGATGAAGAGATGTTTCACTTCAGAGCCATGGAAGATAAACTGGATGATTCCGCCATTGATTTGGCATTCATCAGGGGTCACTTCATGGGAGAGGAAGTAGCTAAGAAACTTTACTTGCTCCGTGAGCGATACACCTGGGTAGAAGAGGAATCTTCGACCAATCCCACCCCGAAAACCTATATAGATAAACCTGCTATCTATAATTCGGTGAAGAAACTGGAGCGATTCTACAAAAAAGGAATCAAGAAAGGATATATCAAAGAGGAGGTGGCCATCGCCGAGTTTCAACAGATTCTGGACATAGCCATCTTCATCAGAAACCAACAAACTGCGGAGTTTGAAGACCTGCTGAGTCAGCTCAAGGAAGACGAGCAAATTGTGGGGATGTACACTAAAAAAGTCCTTTTAAGCTATTAAGTAAAAGATTTCTCCAATTTAGTCATGAGAGCCAGCGTTTACGCTGGCTTTTTTATTGTCCTTTTTGGTAACTTCCGCATATTATGGCGCACCCAATTATCATCATGGGAGTATCTGGCAGCGGCAAGACGACCATCGGCCATCTGGTCGCTGATCGACTCGGTAAGACTTTTCTGGATGCAGATGATTTCCATCCGGAAGAGAACAAAACCAAAATGGCCAGTGGCATACCTCTCAATGACGATGACAGACTCCCTTGGCTTCAGACACTGAAAGAGCAACTCATATCTACTCCTGGCGTGGTGCTGGCTTGCTCAGCCCTGAAGGCCAGCTATCGTTTCATTCTGGATCCCAACCACGCCTATTCCTGGATTTATCTGGATGGTAGCAAGGAACTGATCTTTGAAAGACTTAAAAAGCGTGCAGGTCATTACATGAAAGAAAACCTCCTTGACAGTCAATTTAAGACACTCGAAGTACCTGCCGATGCACTGAAGATCAGCATTGATCAGCATCCGGATGAAATCGTTTCAGTCATTCTCAAATCATTGAAACCGTAGACTACTTTTTGATGATCCTGCGTATGAGGTGAAAGGATTCTCCTTTGATTTCCAAAAGGTAAATCCCGGCGGGCCACTCGTTATGGATTTCCATTTTATGGCTACTCAAAATAAGCTGACCGCTCATATCGTAGACCATTACCGATCTAAACCCACCCTTTAAATCATTGGGAATTTTGATGCTGAACTGATCCTCAACAGGATTTGGTACAATCATAATCTCAGGCCATTCGGTTAGGCCCAGGACCACAAACGGATCTGACCAAACGGAACAGCCTGCGTCACCTACTGTGACCGCTGCCTCATATGTACCCACTCCAAACACCACAGAGGGGCCGGTTTCTCCCGCCATAAGCTCACCATCGAGGTACCAGCTAATGTCTGCATCTGTCTCTGCAATTTGCAGGTGACCATCCACTAAATTGATCATAGGCTTCTCCGGAAGCTCATATTGATAGGCTACTGTGATTTCCTGAGAAAATTCACAGCTATTGGCATCAACCACCGTCACCTCGAAGCTACCAGCTTCGTCCTTCTCCAGGACCTCACCGGATAACTGCTCTTCGCCTACCCAAAACGTATAAGCCCCTGACCCGCCAGCTCCTGTCATAGTCAGCTGACCTGAGGAATTTTTGGCACACAAAAACCCGGTAGTCTCATAGGTGAAGTACAGCGAGTCCGGCTGATCAATCGTCAAGAAGTATTGCAACTCGCATTCATTTTCATCTTTGATCGTCAGAAGGTGATCACCCGAACCAAGAGAAAAGGTGGAGGTATTGGTGAACCCCATTTCATTTATCTGATAACTGAGCGCTCCGCTCCCACCCGAGGCCTCTGCATCTACGGTTCCTTCGCCTCCAAAACATTTAGCGTCAGTAACTACTACCTCCACAGTAAGCGGCTCTGGGGAGAGGACTTCAAAGTCTTCTGTTAGAATACATTCATTATCTGTGCCCTCCAGGGAAACCGTATGTATCCCTGCAGATAAGCCCGCGGCATTATTACCAGATAGCGACTGACCATCTACACTAAACTGATAGGCACCTCCACCCGAAACCGTAAAGGTGGCTGAACCATCAGCAGCATCATGACAGGAAGTGGGTTGCACACTTTTATTAAGCACTCTGCTCTCAATAGTCAGTGACTCACTGTAAGTCCTGTCTAATTCATCTTTGACAGTGACCGTATATGCACCCGCTGCCAGGTCGCCAAACTCACCATCAGACACAAACGTCTCACCATCCAGGCTAAAGGTATAATTCTGCGTACCGCTCGTTTGGACGGTTATCATACCGTCATTGGCATTGGGGCAGGTGTATGGAGTGGCTTCCATTTTCACAAAGGCCTCAAGTCGAATATTATCAATGTAAAGGTTATTTCCGTACCCATTGGTCGTTCTAAATGCTACCTCAGTACCTTCCAGATTTTCGGGCACAGTAAACTCCAGCGATACGGACTTCCATTGCCCTGAGGTGGGCGAAAAGGAGCCTGTTTGTGCTGGTTTGGTAGCCAGTCCGGCGCCTGATTTATCCCACAGACTCACCCAGTCGGCCTCACAGCTACCCCGATACAAAACAGCCATGCGGTCGAAATAAGTATTATCATAATAGGTATAGGCATAGTCGAAAGTAAGGCGATAATCCCGGGAGAAGGAATTATCCACCAGCGGCAAAACCAGATAATCCTCTGCCCCCACTACTCCATATTCATAGAAATTCACAAAAACACTCTTTTGCCCCTCTGACGAAACCCCCAAAACCTGCTCAAAGGTCTTCTGTCCGTCTTCATTGATCACTTCCAGGTCAATTCCGGAGCCTTCAAATCTGGCCACCTTAGAGATCAATGTAGTCTGAGGAATAGCAGCCACCAACACCTGATCTTCCATGAGAAGGGTGTCCTTATTTCCCCCTGTACCAGACACAATGAGCCGCACGTCAAATACCCCTCCGGTTTCGTAAAGTACCTCTGGGTTTTGAGCCGTGGAGGTCTCCGGAATCCCTCCTTCAAAATACCAACTCCAGCTGGTCGCATTGAGTGACCGGTCGTAAAAATTGATGGATGTACCGGCGCAAGCTTCCGAGAGATTTTGAGTGAAGTCTGCGGACACAATTTTCTTATACAAGTAAGATCGATAGGCATCATAGGCCTGATTGATCCTTGAATACTGCCCATCCGAAAAAACATCCCGACAAAACTTGAGGGAGTAAGACATGATATTTCTGGGATCCGGCGTGAAAGGATCGTTATTGGCGTCCACGCTCGTACCAGTATAGATACAACTCGCATTCACATTGGATCCGCCCAACTGAGGATCTGCGGGTGTATCACAAAGCTCGTCTCCGGCGGTCTCACAGTTGACGCGAGCCACCAGCTCATCGGTAAGTTGGCTATTGGAACTGCCATGGGTATGATACAGGGTAAAATAATGGCCTATTTCATGCGGGAGTGTACTCCCATTGACTGCACAACTATTGTCCATAAGTACACGGTCTGGCCCACCGGGGAAATAGGCATATCCGCAATAGCTACCACCCTGACTGTCTCCTACCGAGTTGGCAAAATAGATATTGATGGTTTTGGCCACATCGTACTTTGCACCCATAGCCACTTCATCATCTGTATTGAAGTCAAAATATTCGGAATCATGAATCTCGGTGATTCCAGCTAAAAAAAATGCCAGATTAGCGTGACTATAATAGTCATTCAGCACGTCCATAGCATCATTGAGTTCCTGTTCGGTCAAGCCTCCTGTACCATCTGTCCTTCTGATCAGGTGGGCAGTAATGGCTACATTTTGCACAGGCACATCGGCCATTCGGCCGCCAGATCTCGCATCCGGATGAAAATCCCTGAGCAGCTCAAGCTGTCGCTGGGTAACCACCGTAGCACAAGGCTGTAGCTGGGCATGAAGCTGCCAGGCAGCAGTGAAAGCAAAAAAGAAAAGAATTTTTTTCATATCTAACCTGGCAACCAGCCTACCACCATCCCTTCCAGTCGGAAAGAAAGCGGCTCTGCAAGCCCATCTATTGACACATCGTTTAATACTACATTTACCCGATAGGTGACACCTTTGAGGTAAAGTTCAAAATCTTCCTGACTCAGGGAAACATAAACCACCCCAGCAGTAGCCGGCACACGTTGAAGCTCCCTGGGTTTCACGGAGGGCATCACGTCATTGCAAAGCATGGAAGAAATGTCCTGATCAAATGCTCTGTACTCCACCGACAGACCATCCTCCCCCACTCGGAAAGTATTTTCCCGCCCAAGGGGCATCACCTTATCATCAACAAAAACCCGCAGATATCCCGTTCCTGACTGGTGGAGCACAAAAACCTGAAACTGACCACAGGAAACTGTAACTCCGGTAAAAGGCCCAAAATCATCCAGAGGCTGCTGAGAGGGCGGGGGTGTGCAGGCACTGGCCAAAAACCACATGAAGGCAATGAGGGGCTTTTTCATAGGTGCACCAAATTTAGCGGAATAGGGTTTCTGGCATGATTAGACCATTACACTTTCTGTCTGTACACTGGCAGGAAGTTCAACGACAAATTCGGTGCCCACATTTTCCTGGCTTTGTACATAGATGCGACCATTATTGACCTCTATGAACTCATGAACAAGCTGCAATCCCAATCCTAGCCCCTTTTCGCCTGCAGTACCATAGGTACTCTTGTCATCTTCCAGCATAAAGATGTTCTCAACCTTCTCCTCCGTCATACCCACACCTGTATCCACGACGCGTATCTCCACCATTTGATCCTTAACCTTGGCAGCAAGCTCCACCTTGCCACCTCTGGGAGTGAATTTCAAAGCATTATTAACCAGATTTCTCAAAATAGTCATGGTGGTATTTCGATCCGCCCAAAGTGAAATATCCGGATCAATATCCGCAGACAAAGCGATCCCTTTTCCCCTGGCCATGTTACCCAGTGTGGCCACCAGTTCCTCGGCCATCTCTTTGAGATTGAGTGATTCCGGTGCATAAGAAAACTGCCCCTGCTGCTTCATCGCCCAGCTGAGCAGATTATCCAGCAGGTTGGATAACTCGTCCACTGACTTGTCAATGTCATCAGCCACTTCCAGAAGCTGATCCGGCTCTCTGGAGGCCACAAAGTATTTGATCAGCGAACTGATCCCATGAAAAGAATTGATCGGCCCTCGGAGATCATGAGAAATGATTGAAAAAAACTTATCCTTGGTTTCATTGAGTGTCTCCAATACACGTTTTTGTTCCTCCAGCACTACATTGATTCGCGCCTTCGATCGGTAATAACTGAAGCTGACATAGGCCAGAATGGTCAGGATGATTGCAATCAATGTGGCGGTGGTGACGATGATCTGATGATTTTTCTGCTCAGCCTTCAGTAAGTCCACCTCCGCCTGTTTCTTCGCCAGTTCAAAGGCGCCTTCCAGATTCTCAATTCTGTTATAGATTTCATCGTTGGAGATACTGTCTTTCAGGGCAACATACTCCTGATGGTACCTATAAGCGGATTCATAATCAGCACTCATCGCATAGATATCTGCCAATCTCAAGCTATTGTCTCTGATCTCAGCTTTTAGTCCATATCGCCTGGAAATAGACATACTCGAATCTGCAAATTCCTTAGCGTCACGAAGCAGTCCCTTTCGCTGATAAATCTCCGCCATGTAAGTGAGAAAAATGGCGCTTCCATAGTGATCTTCCAGCTTTTCCAGCTCCCGGATTGAGGCTCTCACATTCCGCTCCGCCTGCTCAAGGTCTCCCTGCTGCGCCTGTACCAGACCAATATTCCCCAAATTATAAGCAAGCCCCGACCGATCACCACCCATTCGCTCATAGATCCGCTTCGACTCCTGAAAACAGACCAATGCCGAGTCGTACATATTAGACATATAATACTCATCGCCCATATTGAGTAAAATGGTAGCCAGTAAAACACTGTCCTGAGAGGTGAGTTGACCGAGCGCCTCCTTATAATAGAGAAGAGAATTGTTATGGTTTCCCAAAATGGAATAAACATCCGCCAAGGCCGTGTTGGCACCAGCCTCCCCTTTGATATACCCCGACTTCTCTGCATAGTCCAACGCTTTGAAAAGAGAGTATATGGCCACATCAAAGTCACCCATGAGCCGATAGGCCTGGCCCTGATTTAAATAAGCATGATGCAGAAACTTGAGATCCTGTATCTCTCTGGCCTCCTCCATGAGGAGGTCAGCAAATTTCAGTTTCTTTTGGGGGTCTGTTTGATTATTGGCGATCAGGGTAAGAATTCTCAGACGAGCAGTGTCTTGCCGAGGAAATCTATCGGCTACTTCGATAAGGCTATCAGCCACCGACTGATCCTGACCAATGCCCAAAAAGGGCAATAATGAAAGGAATGTTGCTAGTAGAATATGATAGCCTTCTCGATTCATCATATATGAAGGTAACTACTTTCGATCAAAATAGGCTTTCTCCAATCCATTTTAGCTTATCGGTAACGGTAGCCTCACAATAAAGGTGGTGCCCATGCTCTCTGCCGTTTCCACATCAATACTTCCCCCATTCATCTCCACAAACTCATGTACCAACTGTAAGCCCAGGCCGAGCCCCTTCTCCCCGGCCGTCCCATAGGTACTTTTCTTATCGTGAAATTTAAACAAAGTATCCAGTTTACTCTTGGGAATCCCCACCCCGGAGTCCGCAATACGAATCACCGCGAGTCCATTCACAGTCTTGGCTGATATCCTTACCTGACCTTTTTCCGGGGTGAATTTCAGGGCATTGTTCACCAGATTTCGAAGAATGGTCATGGTCATGTTTTTATCTGCCCATACTTCCAGATTCTCCTCCACTCTGGTTGAAAGCTCCACATTTTTTGCCTTGGCCATGTTACCAAGGGTTTTAACAATCTCTTCAGCCATTTCTCCCAGACCGAGCCTTTCGGGATTGTTTGGAAAATGTCCCTGCTGCTGCATGGCCCATGTAAGGAGGTTGTCCAGCAGATTGGATAAGCGCTCCACGGATTCGTCTATGTCATCGGCGATCACCATCAGTTGATCAGTTTCTTTGGTTTGCACCAAAAACTTGATCATTCTGCTAATCCCGAAAAATGAACTGACAGGGCCCCGAAGGTCATGGGAGATAATAGAAAAAAATTTGTCCTTGGTCTGGTTGAGTGATTCCAGTTCGCGGTTAATTCTGGATTTGGTCTGATAGTACTTGTAAATAATCCCGGCCAACACCACCAACACCAGCGCAAAAGCCCCAATGACAACCATGATCAATTGTTGGATTCTCTTCTCTGCGGTCAGTACATCCACCTCAGCCTGCTTTTGACCCACCTCATACCTAGTCCGCATATCCGCTAGGTTCTGGATCATGGCCAGATTGCGAATACTGTCTCTGTAGACAATGTGCTGTTGGTAAAACTGAAGGGCTTTTTCAAAATCACCTACATGAGTATAAAATTCACTCATTTTCAAACTCCCATCGCTAATCTGCTCCTTGAGCCCGCGCTGATGAGCCAGTGCCAGTGCTTCTTCCACCAGATCCCTGGCCTGCTTGATTTGATTCTTTTGAAAATAAACATCCGCCAGATGAAACTGATAAGTGGTAATCGTACCGGCATCATTTCCCATCGACGATTTGTACTCCAAAGCATTAGATAGTTGCTCTTCCGCCAAATCGAGGTTACCAAGACGAGCATTCACCATGCCAATATTGCCGGTAATTACCTTGGTGAGGTATTCTCTTTTGAGTTCCTGAGCGAAAAATTCCGCTTTTTGATAGTACTTAAGCGAAGAGTCGAGATAATCATTGTTGTAGTATCCTTCTGCGAGATTGTTGTAAGCAATGACCTGCCTTATAGAGTCCTGATGATCTCCGGTTTCGTATTGCCCGATGCACAAGCTGAAATAATGGGCAAGTTTTTCAACGTCTCCGATTTTACCATAAAGCGTACCGATAAGACTGTTGACCATCGCCACATCCTTTTTGGTAAGATGCTCGCCAATTCGGAGTGCCTCAAAAAGGTATTCCAGTGCTGACTCATAGCTACCCTGGGATTTATAAGCCTGACCCAGATATACATTGGCCCAGAACTTATTGGAATGATCAGCCTCCTGAGCCTCCTGCAGAAGCCTGTTGCCATAGAAAATGGTAGAATCATCGTTATTGACCGAATGCAGCAAAATGGACTTGAGCACCTTGATTTTTTCCTCATAATCCATGTTTTGAAGGCTTATTCCCTTCAGGCTATCGAGTTTATCACTAGCCCGCACGCATGAACTCAAAAGGAGTGTCAATAATAATAGTAAAGTGAATCTTGTGGTCATTCAGCTGGAAAGATAACAAGCAGGTGGTAAAATACCACCTGCCAAAACATGTTATGCACCATACAGATTGCTATCCTGGAGGACACTCAGGGTCACAGTATTTCAGATCGGGATCCACAGAAATGGCAGTGGTCTCTCCCGCCGGGATCACGTTGATGGTATACTTCGTCTGCGCTCCTTTGATAGCATTGGATTTTACTTTCCCGGTCTTCTCCTTCTTGTCTCCTATAAGGGGAGTGTCAATGATTTCATCATTGTCCAGATCCACCGTAATATCATCAATGCTACTATCGTATGCCACCCAGGTAATTTGCGAATTCTTACCTAAAACAGATTGCGGGGATTTGGCTGAGACAATTCCCCAATTGTCCTTGTCTGTGCTCCACCAGAGCTCCTTTTTCTGATAGGTCAGATAAATTTTAATCTTCTTAGCCATTAGTTGTGTTGGTTAGCGGTTAGAAAAAATTAGTTAAGCGTAATTATCTTCAATATATCAAATGATACACTTTCTGTGGCACATCATCCCCAAAAACCGTCACTTGAGTTGCAAAAAACCAATGTCACAACCCCGCCAACCCTACTTTTCTACAAATAACGGCAGACTCACTACAAAGGTGGTCCCCTTTCCCGTTTCGCTCTCCACTTCGATGCTACCTCCGTTCATCTCTATAAATTCATGCACCAACTGCAACCCAAGTCCAAGTCCTTTTTCTCCTGAAGTGCCATAGGTACTTTTCTTATCCTGAAGCCTAAACAGGCTGTCCATCTTCTCCTTTGGAATCCCAACACCCGTATCAGATACCCGTATTTTCACCATTTGTTTATCTCGCTGGGCCGAGACGGTCACCTGCCCGCCCTCAGGTGTAAACTTCAGTGCATTGTTCACGAGATTTCTCAGGATGGTCATGGTGGTATTCTTGTCTGCCCAGAGTACAAGATCTGACTGCACGTCAGCAGAGAGGTCAATTTTCTTGCCTTTGGCCATAGTGCCAAGTGTGTTCACCAGCTCACCAGCCATATCGGCCAGATGGAGTTTTTCCGGATGATTCGGAAACTGACCCTGCTGCTGCATCGCCCAGGTGAGCAGGTTATCCAACAGCGTGGAAAGGCGCTCTACAGACTCATCTATGTCATCGGCTATCTCCAGCAACTGCTCAGTCTCTTTGGACTGCACCAGAAATTTGATCATTCTGCTAATCCCAAAAAACGAACTAACCGGCCCCCTCAGATCGTGGGAGATAATGGAGAAAAACTTGTCCTTGGTCTGGTTGAGTGCTTCCAGCTCCTTATTGATCCGGGACTTGGTTTGATAATATTGGTAAATCACAATAGCCAGAATAAACAAAATGAATGCAAACGCAGCGATCGAAATCATGACCACTCGCTGAGTCTTCTTTTCTGCGGTGAGCAAGTCCACTTCCGCCTGCTTTTGACCCACTTCGAATTCCGTACGGATATCCGCCAGCTTTTTCACGGTGCTAGCATCTGAGATACTGTCTTTGTAGAGAAAATATTGCCTCAGGTAGCCCATCGCTTGTTGATAGTTTCCTTCTGCCTCATACAATTCCGCCAGTTTGCCATACGCATCTCTCATTTGCTCCTTCAGGCCAATATCTCGGGCCATCTTCAGCGATTCGTTGTAGATGGCTATTGCCTTATCGATCAACCCCTGGTCTACATAAATTTTCCCCAAATGGATAAGGTAATCCGAAATTCCGTAAGTATCTCCAAGTGGCTTAAGGATCTCAATAGCCTCCCTGAGATCAGCCTCGGCACCCTTATAGTCGCCTAGCTCCCGCTTGATGAGGGCCTTATTTCCAATACTATAGGCAATACCAATGGTCAGCTTGATCTCAATGAAAATGGCTTTTGCCTCATCATAATAGATGATCGCGGAATCATATTCCTTATTTTCATAATAGTTATAGCCTGTATTCAGCAGTGTCAGTGCCAATTGTTGAGTATCTCCGGTGGCACGAAAAATGTCAATGGCTTTGTTGTTAAAACTGATCGCATTGACAATGTCATTATCTCTCCTTAGAAAGGTATTTGAAATCTCGGCATATACTTCTCCCAGATTGGTTCTCAAATCATACTTCTCTGCTATGGTAGCGGATGCAAACAGGCTTTCCAAGGACTTCTCCAGGTCCCCTCTGAGCCTGTATCCTATACCAAGTGCACTATACCCATACTGTAAATGGTAATGGTCTTTTCTCTTTTCGGATAGCTCAATCAGCATGAGACTGTACTTAATCTTTTCATCAGGATTAGTCTCACTCAGGGTGATTTTCTTTAACACACTCAGCGAAACAGAGTCTTCAATGATTCCGGGAAGGGTCAGCTTGAGACTGTCAGCCATTTTCTGATTCTGAGCGTAGCTGGCCAAGTACAGAAAAAAAAAGGTGGTGAACATCACCACCTTTCTGATTTGATTATTAGTCATATGTAAAAATCACAAAATTTATGGTTGCGGCACCTGAATGGTAGGATCTTTATCCACATTACCTCCATTTTTGATCTTATAATTGATGTCGTAGCCATTCAATGCAGGATTGGTTGGAGATTCCGGGTCGGTACTCACCACCCCACTATAGGTTCTCTTTGTATTATCAGTGGCAGCAGGTTTGCTAGACCAAATATCTTTCCAATTTCCCCCTGACGTTTTCGTTTTGCCCACATTAATGTTATTGATCTTGTCAATGGAGTCATCTGCGCATGTCCACACAACCGTATCTCCAGGGTTCGCTCCCACTATGGAGGTTTCGGTCATATCATGATAAGTTACATTGTCCGTAGAATACTGTAAATCTCCCCCAGAGTACTTCAAATAAATTGTAATTGTTGCCATTGTTTAGCTTGGTTTAGCGGTTAAAAAATTAGTTTATAATTTGATCGTCCAATATATCAAATGATATAGTTTTTCAAAGAACTTAATCCGCAAAAGGTTAGCTATTCATTTGTAATTCTTTGAAAAAAAAGATTCCTCCAGGCACTAATATTCTATTTTGTGGTTCAGCACTGATTGATCTCAAGGTGCAATCCAACCTATGCACACTATCTTTTGATATACTTTGGCATAAAAAAAGGTCTCCCAATTAAGAGAAACCTTTCTATCTACAATTCAATGTCTTACAATTAATAATTTTGGTTGATGTACCACTTGGCAGTGAGCAGTCTGGACACCTGAGAAGGGCTCTTCGCCAACTCAAGATTTCTATCCAAATGCTTCTTTATTTTGGATACGCAAGAAGCGATGAGCATTTGCTCCTCCGCATCAAATTCGGCTTGAAAACTGGCAGTCTGGGGCTGATTGGTGAAGGTTATCATAATCTTTTTCTTTAGGACATATCAAAACTCCTAAAAACCTCATCAATTAAAAACTGAACAGTTGCCAACAGGAAATATCAGGAGTGAATAGGGATTTTCAGCCCTTAATCAGAAATGGGAGATCATTTTCGATGGTTAAATAGCATTTTCACAGGCATATATAGTACTATTCTCATATTTTCCCTAAGAAACCAATACTACTTGAGTCAACTCCAAATTTAGATCATCTTAAAATCAAGCCGTTTACTGGCATCACCACAGTGAATGCCGCCCCTTCACCCTTCTTGCTAGATACCCGGATGCCCCAGCCATTTCGGGTGGCAAGCTCTGAACAGAGCGAAAGCCCTATGCCAGTCCCTTTCTCACCTGAAGTGCCCATTTCAGAATCCATCACCACACGGCCCCTGATCTGCTCCAACCGCGACTCTGAGATCCCCACCCCCTCATCTCGCACTGTACAGACTATTGATTCTGATTCGGTCTGCACACTCACATAGATACTCCCTCCTTCACGGTTAAATTTCAGGGCATTGTTCAGCAGGTTTCTGATAATCACGCGAAGGTCATTTTCATGCACCTGCAAAATCACATCCGGAGACACCTCGTTGCGCAGTAATATTTGCTTTTTCCGCAAAATCTCTTTGAAAAGACCCGCGCTCTCTTCTATTAACTGATGCAGGCACACGGCACTCTTATGCGAGGGTGCTCCATGAAACTGAGCTTTGGCCCACGAAAGAAGGTTGTCCAGCATATGCGAAAGGCCAGAAAGGTTCTCCCTCACGCTATGGGTATATCTTTTCATCTCTTCCTGACTTAGCTCGCCATGATCCTGCAAGTAGAGTGTATTTTTCAGGGTATCTATAGGGCTCATCAGGTCATGGGCTATGATGGAGAAAAGCTTGTCCTTTGTCCGGTTGAGCTCCTTCAGTTGATGCTCCACTTCCTTCAGCTCCGTCACGTCCGTCACAAACACTGTCACATACTCTACCTGGTTATCATCACCGAAAATGGGAAAATACTTCCCATAGGAGTGTGTGAAAGCCCCGTTTTCCTGAGAAATATTCTGATAAAAGTCCTGGGGAGTTCCTGCCAGACACTTCTCAATGAGCGGATCATGAAAATCCACAATCTCAGCCGGCAGTACATCTCTATAGTGACGGCCAATGATCTCGTCCATCGGTATTCCAAAGGCATCTTCATATTTCTGATTCACAATCAAATAATTCCCTTTTCTGTCCAACATAGCCAGAAACAGTGGCAGGTTATTCAATAATGAATCCATCATCAGCTTGGACTTTTTCAGTTGTTCTTCGCTGGAGGTCAATTTTTCATTCAGGAGATCAGCCTCCTCTATAGAGCGGGCCAGTTCATCTCTGAAAACAGAACTGAAGAAATAGATGAGCAGAAACGCCACGCAATAATTGAGAAGGGCAAACCAATAATCGGAGGGAAGGGGAATATCATGTGATATATACTTGAGGGCCTCCAGGCCACAGAGCGCAAGAAAAATGCAAGCGAAAACGCACCTTCTCCACCAACCCTCATAGAGAATCGGCGCTATGACTGATAGACCAATGATAATCACCTCGAGGTGCGTTTTTCTATCTATGAGAATATTGGAGTAAGCCACACCAGATAACATAGCCAGTAGCCCAAATGTGAACAATGATGCTGCAAAGTGATACCTTCCGAGGTTGAGTAAAAAAATGACGGGCAAAAAGATAAGTAGAATGGCAAGTAAACAAGCAAGGGACTGAAGGACCAACCCCGAGAAACCATTGATGCACATGAGCGCCAAGGCAACCACTATGGCCACAAAATTGACCTTCTTTAAGACCACAAACTTCCTCCTCTCTAACCCAGAAAGATCATCATGCACGCTGATAAGGAACCTGGTTAACTCCATCACACCCTCTGTTATGAAACACACTATGGATGTAGAAGTGAGTAAATCCCCTGACTATATATAGCCTGGAGTGAGAGCTGGTGACTTCAACTCCTAAATGGAAGTTTGAATCACTCTTAAGATATAGCATTTTATTCAAATATCCGGGGTTAGGAGCAAAAACTATGTGATCGTTCTCCAGGGCACAATCTATTGTCATTTTGAGAAGGTCTTGTTCAAAATGACAAGAAAAAGGATATCTACAGTTTTGAAAGAAAATTTCAACACCCTGTATTACAGTGATTTAATTCTATAACTCAATTCTGGAACGGGCTTTGGCATATGGAGAACGTACCAAAAATTATGAAAGTTATGAAAACGTTTAAATCAATTTTAGCAGCGATTCTTATTGTTGGAACAGCAGGTTTTTTAATGTCCTGCGAAAGTGAGTTAGAATCCAAAGGTACCGCGAGCATTGGAGTCACCGATGCGGCCGTTGATGCCGAAAATATATCTGGAGTCTACCTCAAAGTAAATGAAGTGCAAGCTACAGCACAGGGTAAAACCAAAACGGTAGTGGCCTTTGATTCTCCTAAGACTTTTAATGTTATGGACTATCAGAGTGGTGCCACCTACGATCTTGGTGAAGGCCAGATTGATGCGGGTAGTTACAGCGAACTGAGATTCATACTGGATGAAGGTTCTTATGTGAAGTTCAAAGATGGAACTACCGCTGACCTGGATGTACCTAGCGGTACTACCTCCGGTTATAAAGTAAAAGGTGATTATGAGATCAACAGCGATAGCAGAACCAACCTTGTGGTTGACATTGACCTCAGAAAAGCTTTTGTGAAAACCGGATCTGGTGAGTACAAACTCAGATCGACAGCACGAATCGTGAATAAAGACCGATCTGCGGTCATCAACGGTACCGTGTCTGGTAATACAGCTGATAAAGTGGTGGTTTATGCCTACGAAAAGGGTACTTATAAAGAGTCTGAAACCGCTGAGCCAGCAGATGGCGAGTCGAGGTTTGAAAACTCCATCAACAGTGCCGTGGTAGCCAATGGCCAGTTCACAATGGCCTACATGGAAGAAGGCGAGTACGACCTGATTGCTGTGGCCTATGATGAAAACCCTGAAGAGGATACTTACGCTTTCAGAAGCGCCTCTGAAGTGGACATGATGGTAGCTGGCTCACTGTTGAGTGTACTCAAAGTGGAAGCAAACGCTAACATCAACGTATTAATCAATCTTGATTTCTAAAAAGACCTTCAAACATTCACCTGTTTGAAATGAGAAGGCAGGGCATTACTGTCCTGCTTTCTCTTTTTATCCACCATCAAAAGCCAATCACCATGAAAAAATTCATACTCATACTCCTCCCGATATTAGCCCTGGCAGGCTGTCAAAGTAAAACTTACTACGGTGCCCAGAGCACCAATCTGCAGCGATTTGACGGATGGCAGGAAGAAAACGCTACCTTCCTGATGGAAGCCAATGACCTCACCCTCCTGCTTCAAAATCTCTCCACTCTGGCAATGACTGAAGCCAATCGCAGAGACACGTACCTCACTGCCGAAGAGGCTTATCCAGAATTTCAAAACCTCCTCTTAGACTTTAAAATAGAGGCCGCAGCCAGGCGAGTGAAACTATCGAGTGTACTCAGCAAAGACAATGACCTCATCTACCAGCAGCTGAGAACCGCGCAGAAGGATGATTTTGACAGTCTCTATCAAAAAATAATGCTTCAAAAAATAGCTGAGCTACAGAGTATTTCGGAGGACTACACCCTTGAAGGACACAATGAAGGCCTCAAAGACTTTAGTGAAAAAATCATTCACATCCTGTCACCACTAAATGAAAAGATAAAGGCGCTGGAAATGACCTGATCTCATGGCTTTTGATATAACACTTAGCGGAGAAGAGCGTTTATTTGTAGGATCATTACAAATAAGCGTGAAGAGAAGTCATATTGCCAATTTTCTGGGAATCCTGCTAATTATACTTACCATTTCCCTGGCAGGTGCAGGGTTCATCACCTATAGGAATCTGGAGGAGATCGTCTCCAAGCTGGAGACAGATGATCGCTCCAATGAGAACCTTCTCCAATACAAAGAGATATTGGTGAACCTCCACGATATGGAAAACCAGGTGGAGTCTTACGAGCTCACCAGTGATCCCAAATATATAGAAAGGTACAACCGGAGCATTTCGAGGGTATTTGCCCGTGTGGACTCCATCAATGGGCTCAACCAAACTGACACAGAGCTGCTCGTTTTCAACGACTCCCTGAGATCGCTGATCAATGAAAAAACCTTTACACTTAACCAGCTAATTGATTTCCGATCCAATCAGGACCAGGATGATTTCAAAGAACTAGAGGGGTTTCTGGATGCGATATCCGCCAATCCCATCCCCCCCGCTCAAACAACAAAAGATACTGCCAGGGTCACTGAACCAGAACCAGAAGAGAAAAAAGGGTTTTTCAAGCGACTATTGGCCAAAAAACCTGAACCTGTGGCCACCCCGAAGGTCAATCAGGACAGTATCATTCTGGCCGAGAAAAAACAATATCATTCTCAGATTAATAGCAAAGTAGATCAGATGAGATCCAGCCAGCGACTGGTCAGTCAGCGCCAGCGTGAAAAGGAGATGAACCTCCTTTCGGCTCATTTTGGCATTCAAAACCAAATAATAGACCTGGTGACATTTCTGGAAAGCCGTGAAACCACCAAGGTGAAAATCAAGGCCATCAAGGCCAAAGAACTGGCCAATCAAACCAGTCAGCAGATCACCCTGTTTTTCAGCCTGGCTACGCTCCTGCTGCTCTCGTCGGTGATCATGATGGTGACCTACGTGCAGCGCAACGGCCGCTATCAGGAGCTCCTGCGGGAGTCTAAAAAATCGGCCGAAACCCTGGCCAAAGCCAAAGAGCGGTTCTTCGCCAACATGAGCCATGAAATCCGTACACCGATGAACGCCATATCGGGTTTCACCAAAGTCCTCCTGAGAACCGAGCTGAATGAAGAACAAAAGGAACAGGTGGAAATCATTCACAAATCCAGTGAACACCTGCTGAGACTCCTCAATGACATCCTGGACTTCTCAAAGCTACAGGCGGAAAAACTCCAACTGGAGACAACACCCTTCAGTATCCGTCAGGTCTGCGATGACAGCATTACGCTACTAAAAGCCAGCGCCGCGCACAAAGGATTGAAACTCTATAGCGAGCTTGATAATGTACCTGAGTATGTACTGGGAGATCCGCATCGGCTCAGGCAAATCATACTCAACCTGCTGAACAACGGCATCAAATACACCGAAAAAGGCGAAGTGGCGCTACTCGTAAGCGGAGAGCGCAAGCAAAACAAATTCCACGTGGCCCTGGAGGTAAAAGATACTGGAATAGGGATTTCCAAAAACCATCAACTGAGGCTCTTTCAGGAGTTTGAGCAGGCCAATCAGAGTTCATTCTCTAAGGGTACAGGACTGGGACTGGCCATTACCAAGAGGCTTGTTAACCTGCATCAAGGAAGTATACGTCTAGACAGCAAGGAAGGAGTAGGTACCTCAGTATTCGTGAAGATGGCCTATCCGCTCACTGACAAGCAGCCCGTGGAAGAATCTACCAAAGAAACAAAACATGATTTTCAGGGTGTGCACGTACTCATTGCAGACGATGAGCCCTTCAATACCAAACTGCTGGCTACCATCCTGAGTAAAAAACAAATCACCTTTGATGTGGCACATGATGGCACCAGCGCTCTGAAGTTGGCCATGACCAAGCCGTATCACATGCTCCTGCTCGATCTTAAGATGCCTGGTCATACCGGATGGGAGCTACTCGAAGAGATCAAATCCACAGCTGGGCCCAATCAAAACACTCCAATGATCGCCCTCACAGCCACTGTCTCCAGCCTGGACAAAAGTCGGGGGACCACTTTCCATTTTGATCACATTATGAGAAAGCCATTTGAAGAAGCCGAACTTTTTGATTCTATAGCCAACGCTCTGAACATCGCCCCACCAGAAGATTCCCCAAAAAGGGTCACCGACCTTTCCTCGCTGATGCAAATGGGTGACCAAAAGTTTGTGGAAGACATGGTAGAGACCTTTATCAATGGGGCAAAGGATGGTCTCCAGCAAATAGATATCGCCTTGAAAAATCAAGCATACGAAAACATTTCGCTCGTTGCACACAGAATAGTGGCTCCCGCCAGACACTTCAAAGCGGGACAATTAGTAGATTTATTGAAAAACCTGGAAAAACGAGCAGATGACCAGGATTCTACCATTTCGGAGGCCGACCTGAACCATATCCGACAGGAACTGGATCGAGTTATAGCCTCCCTGAGATCAGCCCTTCAGGCGCAGATATTCAACTGAAAACATTAAAACTTATGGGTCAAAAGCCATTTACAATTTTTGTAGTAGAAGATGATGACTGGTACAGAAAGCTCCTCCATCACAACCTCACCCTGAACCCTGAATACCGGGTGGAGACCTTTGCCAATGGGGAAGCTTTTCTGAAGCAAATCAATGAAAAGCCGGATGTGGTCACCCTGGACTACCGCCTGCCAGACTATAATGGAGAGGACCTGCTCAAAAAAATAAAGGCGGCGGATCCGAGCATAGAAGTGCTCATCATCTCGGAGCAAAGTGAAATAGAAACGGCCGTTTCCTTGCTGAAAGCCGGGGCATATGACTACATCACCAAGACCGAAGACATTCGCGATCGCCTCCTCAATGTGGTCCAGCACATCAACAAAAACCGCTCACTCAAAACCCAGCTGGAAAATCTCCAGACGGAGGTGGCTCAGAAGTATGAGTTTGAGACATCTATCATAGGCCAGAGCAAGGAAATGAAAAAGGTCTTTCAGATGATGCAAAAGGCCACTACCAACAACATCTCGGTGATTATCACCGGTGAGACTGGTACCGGTAAGGAAATGGTGGCCAAATCCATCCACTACAACTCACCCAGAAGCAAGAAATCCTTTGTGGCGGTCAATATGAGTGCCATCCCCAAGGAGCTGGCAGAAAGTGAGCTCTTTGGCCATGAAAAAGGTGCCTTCACCGGCGCTGCCAACAGGCATGCGGGCAAGTTTGAGCAGGCACACGGCGGCACACTGTTTCTGGATGAAATAGGTGAAATGGCTCCTGAGCTGCAAGCCAAACTGCTGCGAGCACTTCAGGAAAAGGAAATCGTGCGTGTAGGGGGTACCGAATCAGTAAAGGTGGACTGCAGGATCATAGCCGCTACCCATAGAAACCTGCTGGACGAGATGAAAAAGGGCGCCTTCAGGGAAGACCTCTATTACCGGCTCTTTGGGCTACCGGTAGAGCTGCCCCCCTTACGCGATCGTGAGAATGACATTGTGATCCTGGCCAAACACTTCGCGGAGAGTTTCTATAAAGAAAACGACATGCCGCCGAAAACCTTCACTAAGGATGCCCTCAAGAAGCTCATGACCTACTCCTACCCAGGAAATATCAGGGAGCTCAAATCCATCGTGGAGCTATCCGTGGTGATGGCGGAAGACCATGAGATTACTGCCGAAGACATCACCTTTACTCAGTCCAATCCCATCACGGAACTCTTCGATGAAGCGCTCACCATGAAGGACTACGAACTTAGAATCGTGAAAATGTACCTCAAAAACCACAACGATGACATCAAAAAGGTGGCCGAGCTGCTGGACATTGGCCAGTCCACCATCTATCGGATGCTGAAAAAAGAGAAGTGATTTAGCACTACAATTTTGAGATAGGCTTCTCTTTTTGAGAATGCGCCTGTCAATTTGGGATAAAGTGAGAATTAGATGAAAATACAATTACCTAATTATCAGCTAGTTAAATCACGATAAAAATCTGGTACAAGTTTGGCATAATGGCTATTCGTAAATCAAAACGTATAGCCATGAACTATAAACAAATACTTTCAGCATTTATTCTCTTTACCTTTTCCATCGGCGGTGTACTTGCCAGTGGTAACCAAAAAGATGAAAAAACAGAAGCAGAACTCTCTGCCTCCTCTCTTCATTATCCTGTGAAGCCATCGCTGGCCATCAACACCTCCAGCTACAACACCGCTTTCGGTGTGCGGGGACTTGGTACCTCAGGTCTTACCATCAAACATTTCACCTCCAACTCCAGAGCGATAGAAGGAATCATCGGTCTGTGGCCCAGCGCCCTGTCCGCCACCATCCTTTTCGAACGATATGTCAATGCATTTGACGAACCAGGGCTCAACTGGTACTATGGTATCGGTGGTCACATAGCCACCCAAACCGACTGGGTATACTATGATGGTGTACGAGGGTACCGCAGGTCCAACGGGGACTTTGGAGTGGGTATAGATGGAATCTTCGGCTTGGAATATAAAATCCGCGAAGTACCCATAGCGGTAAGTCTGGATGTAAAGCCATTTCTGGAGGTCACCACCAACGGGGATGCGTACCTCGCACTGGACCCCGGACTGGGCATCAAGTTTACCTTCTAAAAAAAGTTAAAGCAAACAGGTGTTTTGATTCATCATAAAAGAACAAAACATGGAAACTCTAGCCATCATATATCTGTGCTTAGGTGCGCTGGTGATGTTGTTTGGGATCAGAAAGATCAGACGTCACCTTCCACTGAGAACGGAAAACAGCAAAAACCAACCTGCTACTGAAGAAAGATAAAGTCCGAAACGGATCCATTAAATAAGATGATAACCTTAAAATCAATACTGTTATGAACTCTCAAACAAAAAAAAGTACGCTGAAAATCTCAGCCATATTGCTGGTAGGAGCACTTGCTTTCACCTCCTGCGACAAAAAAGAACGCGAACAACTAAAAGCTCAGGCTGACCAGCTGGAGCAAAAACTGCACGAGCGTGATTCGGCTTTCAACAGCATCATGAACGTGATGGCCGAAGTGGAAACTCAGATCGAGCAAATCAAAACGCAGGAAAACCTCATTGCCAATTCGTCATCAGGTGACTTTTCCAGCATGGAAAAAGACCAAATGGTGGGTGACCTGAAGAAAATCAATGAGCTGATCACCAGTACCAATGAAAAAGTAAAGTCCCTATCGAGTCAATTGGAAGACTCAAACATAGAGCTGAATGCTTTTAAAAGAAGGGTACAGGATATGATGAAAAACCTGAAAGCCAGAGAAGCATCAATCGCTCAGCTGAAGGAAGACATTCAGATGAGAGATAACCGAATCGCCGAATTGGATACCGAGGTGGGCTCACTGGTGACCCGTGTGCAGCTGCAAACGGAAACCATAGAACTCCAAAACCAGGAGCTCGTGGAGCGTGAAAACGATCTGAACACGGCCTTTTTTGCGGTAGACACTGAGAAAAAACTCAAAGAAGAAGGACTAGTGACCAAAGAAGGTGGGTTCCTCTGGATAGGAAAAACCACCGAGCTGCAAGCGGATGCCGCCCAGCAGAAATTCACCGAAGTGGATATACAGAACACCAAGCGGTTTTACATAGACAGTGAGAAACTGGAAATCGTGACGGAGCACCCCAGCGAGAGCTACAAGTTGGTGAATGAAGACGGTAAAGTGAAATACCTGGAAGTGGTGAACCCTTCAGAATTCTGGAAAATATCCAAGTACCTGGTTGTTTCCGTAAAAGGATAATATTCGATCAGCTATGGGGTCCGGAACAGATCCGGACCCTAATTTTAACATTTCAAACTAAAACATTAAGACCATGAAATTCAAAATACTATTTCTAGCCACAATGTGTATCTTTTTCACCTCTGCCCAGGCTCAGCGAGCGGGACTCAAAGGGGGTGTGAACTTCACCAATCTCTACGTGGACGATGTGGACGATGAAAACATGAAAGTTGGATTCAATGTGGGTTTATTCCACCGGTCAGACATCAGCAACAATTTTGCCATACAGCCCGAGTTTCTTTTTACTCAGAAGGGATCCGAAATACAGTATAGTGGGTTTCTTGGTGGCAGCGGAAAATACAGGTTCAACCTCAACTACCTGGAAGTACCTGTACTGGCCATGGCCAAGATAGGAAGCTTCAACATTCACGCTGGTCCTTATCTGGGATTTCTGGTGGGTGCCAAAGTGAAGGACATTGACGATGATGGTAGTGTAAACGACGTGGAGTCGCTGGATCGTGATGACTTCAATACATTTGATTATGGTATTGCCGGAGGTATAGGGTTTGACTTTCCTGATGGCATGCTTGGTCTAAGGTATAACTACGGTTTTGTGGAGATTGGACAAAGCGGGGTAGCCGGACAGGCCACCGAAAACTCTAAAAACTCCGCCCTGCAACTTTACCTTGGTTTCGACTTTTAAGTCGAAAAGTACATAGATTCGCCGAAAGGCAATAAGGCCCTGAACTACGTTCAGGGCCTTATTTTTTGTTCACCCCATACCGTCTATGCAGCCCCTTTACCAAAAGAGCTCGAAAAACATGCCTACGTTTTTCCAATTTCATGCGCATGAAAAAAAATTTCGTGCCTACGAATCCTGAACAAAATGAGAGATCTCAAAATTCAGCTCGCTCTTTGCAATTCCATTGTTTTTAATCATTTTTATCCATTAATAACCAGACCGTTGTTCAACCAAACACCAAAGTAACTTTTCACCCATAAGGAATCCGCCATGAAGTCTCTCAAAGTCATTTTTATATTAAGTGCTACATTCATTATCCTAGATCCTTCAAATGCACAAAAAGCAGCCAATTGGACAGATCTTGTCAATGTTGAGGTTTCTGAAGATAACCTTACATTAACCGGATATGTATACAACTGGGGGGATGGTGGTGCAGCTTCGGTTAATATACTAAATGAAAATACCGACGGCTGGGTTGAAACAACCGCTAATCAAACAGTAACTGCAAGAATGTTAGGTCTTTCAGAAACCAACGAAGATGCGCATTATTTATCAATTGATTTTGCCATCTATTTAAGACAAGGAGGAGAATTAAGAGTATACGAAAAAGGTGTTCTGATGTATACCTCAGCATCACCTTACGCCGTAGGAGACATCCTGAAGATAGCGCGGGAAAGTGGTACCATCACCTATAAAAAAAATGACGTTACTTTTTATACTTCCACGGTACTATCCACTACAGCATTGATAGTGGATGTTGCGTTCCATGACGGATCCTTAAATAACCTGCAAATATCCGACTCGTTTAGCTCTCCCAGCACAGCCAAATGGGCAATCAATGGCTCCACACTTTATTACGAAAATGGTATTGCTATTGGTAGACCGGATATAATTGATGACTATTTATTGACTGTGGAGGGTAAGATACTTTCTCAAGAAGTCAAGGTAACTATGGATGGATGGTCAGATTTTGTTTTTGATGATAATTACAAGCTCCTTACACTAGAAGAAATGGAACAGTACATTACCGAAAACGGGCATCTACCTGAAATACCCAGTGAAACGGAAGTGCTGCAAAGTGGCATTCATTTAGGTGAAATGAATGCCAAATTATTGCAGAAAATAGAGGAGCTTACACTTCATATGATAGAAATGAACAAACAGATTCAACAATTAAAAGTGGAAAATCAAACCTTATTGGATCAGCACATTCAAAGAGACTAAGGTTCAACAAATTGTCTTAATGGAGAAAATCTAAAGACAAAATTCCACTTTTCAGATAGGTGGTATCGGTGGGCACTCCACCTCGATATTTGATCTGTTTCACAGAATCTCCCTGCAACTCCTTTCGGAATCCATTCAAAACACCGGATTTATAAATACGTTCTTCCACAACCTCTCCGCCTAGAAGATCCTGCGACTTACCTGAAAGCTGGCCCTTGCGGTAGGTTTCTATGGTTACCAGATCACCCTGCTCGTATGAATACCAGGTACCCGTTTTAAGGCCATCCTTGAATTCGCCCCTGGCTGACAGTTGACCTTCCTGATTCATTCGGGTAAATTCCCCATCCAGCAAGTACCCCGAAAAGCTCCCTCGGGTGGATTGAAGTTGCCCACTTTTAAACCAAAAATATTCCCGGTTTGGGTCAGGATTCACCTTCGTTCTGGTCAACCGAAATTCGAGAAAGTCATCACCCGCTTTGGTGGTCACTTTCTGAAGTTCTCCATCATCTGACGGAAATATCCGTTGACCACAACCTGTTAAAACAAGAAGAAACCCCAGCACCAATAAAAACTTGTTCATTGCCATAAATTTTAATTTCCAAAATCCATACTGGACGACAGCTCAAACATCGGAAGGTACATCGCCACCAGGATAACCCCAACCACCAGTCCCAAAAATATGATCATGAATGGCTCCAGAAAAGTAGCCATCAAGGCCGTTTTATGTTTGACCGAGTTGGTATAATCTAGTGACAATTTCTGAAAAAACGAGCCTAACTGATTCACCTCCTCACCCACCTTGATCAAAGCGATCATCTGATTGTCAAAAACAGGATGTTTTTCAAAGGCCTCCGTAATGGTTTTTCCCTGAACAAGATCCGTTTTGATCTGATCAAGAACCACCTCAATGTGGAGGAAGCCAATCATCTTCCTGACCATCTCCAGCGTATGCACCATGGGAACCGCTGATAGAATAAGCAATCCCATGCTGTCGCAAAAACGAGCCAGATATATCTGTCTGTATATTTCTCCCCCAAGCGGTACCCTGAGCCAAATCCATTCTTTAAACCATCTGAATCTAAGATTTTTTCTGAGCGCATAAATCGAAAAAAGTATGATGCCCACCGATGAGAAGAGCAATAAGGCATTGGATCTGAATCCGCGTGAAAGACCAATGATGGTTTTGGTTAAAGCCGGGAGGTCACTATTAAAACGCAGGAAGACCTCCTCAAACATTGGAATGATAAAGAAGATCATAAAGGAGACCGCCCCAAAAGAAGTGAGCGTAATCAAAATCGGGTACGAAAGGGCGCTCACGATTTGCCTCCTTTGTGCTATCTGATTTTCGAAATAGGTGGTTAATTTTTCGAAAACAAGGGTCAAACGACCTGTCTCCTCCCCAATTTTCAATGAAAACACCTCATAGGGTGTGAAATCCTTGAATTGTGCCAGTGATTCTGAAAGCGACTTTCCTTTCACAATTTCCGTAAGCACCATTTGCAATTTCTCCCTGGTCTTTTTGCGTTTGAGTTGCTGAAACAATATCTCAAAAGATGCACGGATGTCTACCCCTGACTGTTGTAGCACATTCAGTTGACGATAGATGGTTTCCTTTTCTTTGTCAGAAACCCTATGTGGAAAAAGGTCAATTTCTTTAGTCAGAAATGACTCCTGTTTTTTCTCCTGAGTGACCTTAGGGCCAGATATGTCCAGGTCAGTAAGTTTCAATGGTATTATTCATCTGATTTTCACTCGAAACTATCTGATATAGTTGGAAACAATGACTGTTTTCTCCAAAAAAAAGACAGGTACGTAGTACACCAGGAGCATTTTCCTCTATCGATACGTTCATACCGACTCCCAAGGTATCGCTTGTACCTTTAAGGATCCTTACCATCACCTCAGCTCCGAATTCATAATCAATTTCCCGACCTTCGGAAATCAAATGTAAATGTCCTGTGGATAGTTTATATGCCTCGCAGGCTTGAAAATCTTTCGACAACAGGTACTCCACGCGTGCTCCCTGGGTGATCTCTTCTGCTTTGGTCTCAATCCGACTTTTGTAACCCTGAACAAATGAAATCACCCCCCAGCACAATGACATGATGATCGATGCGATGATCATACTCACGAGTAGCTCTATGATGGTAAATCCACTAATCCTCTTTTGGTACATAAAAAATGGTAGATGCTTGCTCCTTCAACCCGGTGCTGTCCTGCCCTATACATGAGCCGATCTTGATAAGATCAAACCCCTGAAAATCCCTCACCTCATACGATAAAGATAAATGGTCTTTGGAGAAAGTAAGAGGTCGAATTTGTTTGATCGCCACCAGTGAATCCAACTGTTGTGTAACCTGATTTTTCAACGCCAACTCACGACGGGCCGGAAAGGACCTGTAAAGGTTAAATGACACGATCACCGCTATGGAAAGCAAAATACTCAGCAATACCATCGATACAATGCCCTCAATAATTGTATACGCTTTTAGCCGCATCAGTTTAGGTATTTCAATACTTTACCTTCCTTCTTATAAAACCACTGGGACAGGGCCAAAAAAGCAGTGTCCAACTGAGTGCCATCAATGGTCGCGTTGAATAAGTAATTTTCATACACGCCTGTCTGAGCATTTACCAGAAAACGCTTCACTGTCACGTGTCCCTCCACTGTGCCATAGGTTTCCAACATTCCATTGCAGTAAATCATACCTCGAAATTGTGTGCCATCCTCCAGATAGATTACCCGCCTTCTGAAACCATCTTTGCTCCCATCCATTAGTAGCCAGCCAGTAATTTCACACTTCCCACGGGTTTGAATGGTAGCAAGGTCATTCCGGTTATACGTGGCCAGCACCGTCGGATAGGTCAACTTCACATTGTCGTGAACAATGATGGTATCCGTGGCAAAAAATTGACCATTCCCCCGAAAACCACTCAGAAACTCGATCACTGGCGCATAGGCCACAATATCCGTGGTGCTGGCCAAAGTATCAAAGATCAAACGACTTTGAGATGTGATCAGCACATGACCCGAATAAACTTTGTTAACTCCAGCATTACCTGCTTTGACCTCCACGAGATCCGTATCAAATGAATTGATCAGTGTGTCATTGTCCTGCTCCAGTTGTACGCCCTCCAATTGCTCCATTCGCCCAAAAGCTTCTCTCAGCGTCACTTCGGGAAGTTTTTTCTCACTCTTCAACTCCGTGCCGTAAATTAGTGAGTCATTGGTATACCCCACTCTATTGATATAGGCACTTTGTACACCCGATACCGGCAGGTAACAATCACCGATCAGGCGCGTATCTCCCACCAGCGACAATGGACGCCTGTCATCCACCAAAAATACTGCTGATCTTCCTTTGTTCTCAGGACGATGAGCTAACGTGTAGATGCGACTTACTTCCTGGTTTCGTTTATAGGCCGTAACCCGGTATTGATCCAGAAGCCCCCATGCCCTACGCAAGATGGAAATACTATCTTGTTCCTCCCCATAAAGGTCGAAATCATAGGTACGGTCATACTCAAAGTGGTCATATTCCCCAAGCGTCATCTGTATCCCGGAGGCCAGGTTTTTCTGGAGTCGTATTCTGGTGAGGTAATGAATCTGCTCCATCCGTGCATAATAGACATATAGGGTGAGCATGGACAAGCCCACACTCATCAGCAAGCTGATGGCGAGCACATAGGACAACACCCCACCTGATATTCTCATGACCATGGAGGTGAATTTAACAAAGATGTGGATGAGCACTCAGGTATTGGGAGCAAAATCTGATTGGGGGAATGAGAGCATAAACAACCTGCGGAACTGAATTTTGATCAATCCCGCCACTGGCTGACATAAACTTCACCTCGCACCCGCTCGGACTGCATCTTGCTTGTTAGTCACAAGACCAACAAGGGCAAAATTTCAAATATATTTATTTCATGGTTTCTTTCGTGAAGTTCTTTCCACGGTGGATAATCTTGATGCGAGAAAAATTAAGATTATCAAATTTAAGGCTGCCAAAACAAGAGCAGAGATATAGAAGCCAGAATTATCTTCAACATCTTTTTGGACATCTTCTTCCGAACTGTTTTTGATCATCTTTTCCAATTTACTCAGCCTTAAACCATTAATCGTAAAATACAGTTGACTTGCTACCTTCGAGTTATGAATACTCATAACAATCTCTTCTTCTTCTCGAGTATAGTTAAGAGGACGTGGCGGTAAAATTTTTGAACTCGCACTCTGATTAAAAAAGGTTAGACTTTTTGAATAACCACAAGAACTGACCTCTAGATTTCCGTTTTCAAATTGTCCATAGACTAACCAAACTTCCTCATTTGTTGTACTAATTGAACAGCTATTTATTCCTATTTTGAAAATACTGTCTCTTGAGGATAAGTGATTCTTAAAAACCTCTAAAACTTCTATCGTGTAGTATTCGCTATTACTCTCGATAATCTTACCTAAAAAAATCATGTCAGAATTATTCTGCTCATACTCTTGGGTAAATTCTGCGCAATCACAAGCCATCAATATTTGGCCAATATTTATAAAAAATATAATAAGTGTACTTTTGATCATTTGAACAAGGTTTGATATTTCCAAAATATGTTATGATAAGGCATCGGCATTCTCGTACCACCCGTTTGAGTATTAAAATACTCATACATTCGGTTCACTGTGTGCGTTTTAAAACCCGGAGTTGTTCCCGCCCAATATTTACTGTCAATTGAAGCAAAATATGCCATGTGGTGATTTTTTAGCACATTATGATATCCCTTCATACCATGCCCATAAACTTCATGAACAGCAAGTGCTTTTACATTATGTATTGTAGTCTCATAACTTTGGATATCAAAATTGACATGGTGTTTACCATCTTCAAATCCTAAATATCTTCCATTACCTTTTTTATCCCTGTTATATGTAATCACCAGCTCATCTCTCGAAATGTATTCTCCGTTTGGCGCTGTAAATCCGTCACTTAGAAAACTCTCAATTAACTCTGGAGAGTTTTGATAAAGAGTATTGCCCTTCCTTTCGAGGTTGTATCCAATAATTCTATTCCGGGCTCCAACGGAATTATAGTTACCACTTAAACCATATGAAAACCCTCCAGAACCGTAACCTATGCCGATACCCATACCACCACTACCGTCAGAGTTACTAAACCCAATCCCGGCATTTACTCCCCAACTGTTGCTCCATTGATTATTGGTAATATCATAATTATAGCTGACCGATCCTCCTGCAGTAAAAGGCCCGACTGAACCATAGGCAAGACCCGTTGTGGAAGTACTCAAATTTCCATTCGAGAAATTGTAATTTAACCCTTGCTGAACCGCAGCGCCAGCCCCCAAGCCATTACCACCAACCCTGTACCCAACTTCCCCGTAAGGCCCAGCCGAGAAGCCATCCTGCCATCCCACATTTAAGCCCGCTCCCAATGGTATTCCGATAGGTGTCAGATTAAAGCCAACACTAAACCCTCCATTTCCAATACTCCATGTAACAAACTCCCCATCGGGATCCACTCCATTCACCGGATCATTCCCTATCCCGACATAAGGACTCGCAAACTGCCCTGCGGGGTCTACCGCATAGAACCTGCCCAGCTCATCATCGTATAAGCGAGCTCTGTAGTTGTGCAGGCCTGTCTCCTGATCATACTCCTGCCCGGTAAACTGATAGGCGACCTCCTCAGTGCCTACTTTTTTGAATGGCCGTCCAAATGGTCTGTAGTTGTACCCGGCAGTATAGGCATTAGATGCATCCACCACCGCTCTGGTACTGCCCAAATGATCTTTGATCACAAAACTCCAGTTTCCTTCTTTGGCTATGGCGATTACACCACCCGGTCCGTAGATATACTTGCTGACATCCTGAGTAGCTCCATCGTCATTGATCTCCACCAGAGGATAATCAGCATCTCCATGTACATAATAGGTTTTGAAGGTATTGGCGCCTTCCTGATCCTTCTTTAGCAGGCGCTGATTATTTGCACCATATTGAAAGGAGGTCATCTCACCTGACAAGTCAATGGAGGTAGTGAGTCCTAGTCCCTTATCATAAGTGATATTTGACAGTCCATCGGTTACATTAGAGGTGATGTTGCCTACATTGTCATAAGTGTAAGTCCCCAGTGTGCCGCTTCCAGTCAGAGTGGATACCTTATTGGTGCCAGCTATATACGAATAGTTCCAATTCGTACTTTGCACCCGCTTAGTCAGAATGTTTCCATTTCGGTCATAAAACATATCTCCACCCACTCCAATGTCATTTTCATGATACCTGCTGTTATCGGCAGCCAGTAGTCTGCCGAGTTTGTCATACTTGTATCTGACGGAATAGTTCTCTATGCCGAGACCGCTGGGGTAGGTATGTGTTACCTTGGAGATATTGCCTGAATAATAACCAGAGGGGCTGCCATATGCATTGGTGGTATACTCGATAGACTCTGTGAACTTCGAAGGAACGTCAATGGAAGCTAGCCATCCATTGTCACTATAATAACTATAATTAATTGGAAGAGTCTCGTTATTCAGTATTTCCTGACTTAAGGCTCCATTGTTCCCGTATACATAGACAGCATACTCATTCGGATTTGATTCACTCCCTATTGATATCAAACGCCCGGACAAGTCATAATCATAAACAATAGCCGCTTCATCAATAGCGGCCACTCCGGCAGAAGCTATGAAAGATGATCCGGTTTTAGCCCAAAAGCCTGGCTTAAGGACAATACTATTAGACGCCATCACGGACAAATCTCCACCAGACTCAACACGAGTACCTGAAAGCACCACCTCTTTTGCCTGAACCTCCCTGGTGCCGGTGACAATTTCCCCAATCAACTGATCTACGGGCTTCGTATACTCTACCTGTACTATCTGACCACTGTTATTCCTGCTATAAGCTATGATCGGCATGGCTACTCCTTCACCATGTATTTTTGTTCTTACGGCGTTCTGATAGCCTTCACCATCCAGGGCATCATAACTTTCGGTCACCTCAGCAGCATTATCATCGTCATTGTTCACTTCCACCTGGATCAACATGTCCCTATCGTAAGTCGTATTCTCATGATTACCATAGGTGTACTTCTTTCTCCAGGTGGCAGGCGTAGGTGGCCATGCCTGGTTATCCGGATTAGCACTGGTAAAGCCACTGTTGATATAACCCTCCTCAATCATTTTGCCCAAAGCATCATACTTGCGGTAGAGAAAGTACCCTTGAGCCCTCCCCTTGGCATCTTCCAAGAACCTGAGCCTACCATAGGCATCGTATTTATATTTCGTGATCCCCGACTCAGCATCTTTGGATTCAGTCACCTGCCCAATAAAATTGTGAGTGGAAGTCGCCACAAAAGAGTTTCTTTCACTCTCTGACAGACCCTGGTCAAAATAATTAGGTGGATAGTAATAAGATATATTGCTAACATCATCGTAGGTTGACCTGCTGTACAGATAAATGTCAGCATTCGGGTCCTTGGTATCGTAGGTGATCGATCCGCCATATGATCCGGCATACGTCACATAATAAGTCACGCCCTGGGTAGCCTGAAATGTAAATGATCCGTAGCCCACCGTATTATTCACGATATTGGATGATCCTGGCCCTGAAGTTCCTACTTTAAAGGAGGTTCCATAATAGCCATAATCAATGGTTTGGTCTCTAACGGCAGTAAATGAGTGCGTCGATTGGCTTGAACTGAGCTGGAAATTCTGGGCCTCGTACTTTATCCCTTTCACACTTCCTGCTTTGGTCAATACCGTATTACCCGACAGATCACTAATCTGAAATGATTCCAAGCCATCGGCGTTAACCACCTTGCTGGCTCGATAAAAATTATCAGGTAAGTCAACATCAAAACCAATTTCATTGTCAAAGTTCAGTCCTGCATCACCATTGGTTCCGTAGGCCATCCGGGTAGTCCTCACCCCCCCTAACACGAAATCATTTCCTGGAATTTTCGACTCTAACACACGCCCTAATGGTGATGTTTCATATACTGATGCTGAATAAGCCAATGCACCATACTCTGCCGCGATATCACCGGAAAGCTGTTTGGTAGAAGAGTTCCAGCTGGCAAAGGAAGACTTATAGCCCAACCTACCTGCCAAAACCAGGGATCTGGTCTGCACATAGGGTCGGGAAAGGTTGTCATAGAATACGCCCGAAACCATCACTTTGGTATCTGGTAATTCACTCTGTGACTGACGTACCTTTCCTGAAGCATCTACAAAAGTGGCTGAGAGACTTGGATCTGAATAGATCAGTAGATTATCAACAGTCCACGGAGTAGAATAGCCGTAGTCTCCTCGGTTGAAGAAGACAAATTTTCCGACATTAGAAGCTCCTGATCTAAAACTCTCCGTAATAATGTATTTGCCGTCTACGTAGCAATCCACCTTTTGCGTTTCGAAATCCAAAATGGTGAGCACCTTATAGGTCTTGCCCATCTTCATATTGACATCCCGCGGTGTAGTATATAGCAGAAAATCAAATCCACTACCATCGTACATAAATTCGTTGAAAACCGCATTGCCCGAGGTTCCTTCATTACCATCCCAGGTGGAGGAACCTGCCCCAAAACCAAAACTCAACTTGCCCGATCCCCCTGTATAGTAGGATGGCATTTTCACCAGAAACTCCACAGCCACTCTTTTGCCAGTAATGTCCTCCGGTAAATCCAAAATGAACTTCCCGCTGGCTCCGGCATTATTGAAATGCGTAAGCCCCCCCTCCTCAAACGTCCAGTCACCACCACTGGCCGACCACCGACCCAGATTAAAGTCAAAACCCTCATAAAAACCCTCTGTACCACTGGATGCACTCTGCAATCCAATAATAGGGTTGGAAGAACTGACGGATAAACCATATTTACCAGGTAAATAGTTAGCAGAACTTCCTCCCGGATTCAGGTTATGATCTATATGCGCGTAAGTAGCATAATTTTCATCCTGGGCGTAATAATTAGTTGAACCACTCTCCTTTTTAGTAGCAATCACAGACCTTGTTTTAGGGTCATAAGAAAATGAAGAAACATATGCATCTTCGGGATAGGCCCGGAAATTGTCAAACGCACATGCGATCTGATTAGCCCATACTTCTACTCTGGATCCGGATCTTTCTGAAACAGCGGACCTAAGGACCTTTTCATTACCGATATACACATGAATCTCCCCAGCACTTTTCACCAAACGGCACGGTTGCCACTTACTCAAATTGAAATCTGTAACATTTGTCGCTAGTTCGCTAGCTCCGTCAAATAAGGTAACTTTCCCATCAAAATCAATCGTCAACACATACCCATCTGCACTGGACGTTTTATCCCAATTTATCTCCACAGAACCATTCGTCGCATTGTGCTCAAATGTCAAATCAAATTCAAAAATGTAATCCCCATCGAATTGACCAGATAGATCAGTATACATCATTCCTGTGATGGTGGATTGATCAAAAACTGCGCTTCCTGACAATGTCGACCAATTGCCTCCTGATACCGGGGTGTACCAGGTAGAAGTTCCTCCAAAGGTACCATCATCAAAATCTGCAGACCAAATTTCATCTTCCCTGGCATTGTAAGCCTTCAATACAGGCAGATCATTCCGATATAAAGTGGATGACCACACCCCCAATGCATCTTTGGTTTCAATCACTCGTCCGTCTGAATCATAAACCATCTCCCCCACAAGTTGCCAATTGGAGGGAATAGTGCCCGAATTGGTCCAATCATTAAAAGCACTACCCGAGGCCACCTGAGAATAACTTCTGAATGGTAGATCTCCAGACCATGTGGTCACAGAGGATCCCTGAATTACTCCGTTTACCAAACTAGTTTGTTGAATCACAGGGCTCAAGAGATTATCAGATAGCCCTGTTGTACTATAAACCTGCCAATAATACTTCTGCGTTTGCTTATATACATCACTATTACCATCTGCATCATAATTGACAGAAGTGGTAGCCTCCGGTTGGTTGAGTACATTATAATCGTAGGTTACGATAGACGTTATTCCCTCAACAGTAGATTTCGTTTGTGTCGGGAGTATCAGCTCGGCCGTCTGAATCATTTGCCCTAAGGCGTTGGTGATACTAAGAGATTTTCTAGTGAAATAGCTCTCAGTTTTAGATACTTCTGCATTACCAGCGTCTAATGCTATCGTTTTGTAGCTCATTCCCCTTACAAAGGGCGACTTACTATTGACATTGGTCAAATGCTCATCAGCCAACACCTCTCCATTGTAGAAGTAAGAAATCACTTTACCATTAGGTGAAGTAGTAGTAGATGTCGTGCCAAGTAGCGTAGTGGCTTCATTAAACTGAGGAGACCTTCCGTCTGGTGTTATTGTGGCTGTGGAGGTGGTGAAATTATAAGCTGTAGAAATCGTACTAAACCCGTCATTAACAGAAATGTACTTCACAGGATAAAAACTCAATGCTCCACCCACAGAGTGGCGAATCACTTTATGTAATTTCAGAGATGTAGCACTCCACTCATCTGACGAACCATAGGTAACAAAAACACCCAACCCACCTGCCTCATTGGCAAAAAAACCGGAATGGTAAGTACCGTCTATGTAGGTTTTCTCTACCTCTCCATTGTGCAAGGTGTACTTATAAAGACCTGTTCCATCACTTTGCTCGTGAAAAAAGAAGTTCGGGCTACCATACACGTAGCTCGATTCACCCTGTGTATCAGACAGCTCAGAAGTGTAAAACGTATTGTTCCAAATACCCGTATTGCTACGTTTATGCAAGTAGGGCCAGTAATAAGAGTAGTTCCCCCAAAATGAACCAACCGTCAAGCCATCATTTGGGTAAGACGGGTGTTCTGGAAGCTGGGTTCTCGTTTTCCACGAATTGGTATTGGGGTTAAACTCCATTCTGAATCCGTCATACCCACCACTGTTGTCAGACCAAACGAAGAAGTCATCATTTAAAGAACTCCTCCATACGTCGTTATGAGTAGCCTCACTATAAGTAATCCAACTTTGGCCGTTAAATCTCCCCAAATCAATTTTACTTTGATAATAATCACTGGCCTGGACGATGGAATTATTGACTGATTGCATCCGCATCAAATTACTAAACCCTGTGCCAAGCTGGGTCATAGTCTGATTGAAGTATTGATCCCATTGATAAATTACGGCTTTCCCATTTGAATATTTAAGTGCTACAAAATTGTTTGATGCAATCCCCATTTGTGCATTCCATGAATCATTACCGTCGTAAGTCTGCTTATTGGCAAAGGTTTTATCCCTCTTCAGGTAATGAATGTCCCGGTAATTATAATCTCCTATTTCGTAAGTTGTGAATATATAATTTGACTGTCCAATATGATATGGATCACGGGTTCCACTATAATTATTAATTACGGCACTGCGCCAGGAGTTCATATTATTATTCTTGATGTAAACAGTCAATTTGGAACTGGTGCTACTTCCTTCTGCTCTTTGGCCAACTCCTACAAAATTATCTCCTGACACAAAGGAGGGTTTCGAACTGCCAATATTGACCTGTGGACTATAGAGGCTCCACCCACCAGTCTGGTCATTTTTACTCACGAGGAAAAGCTCACAATATCCTCCTGTCCCCGGAGTAGCTATCCCGAAAAAATCCTTTTGTGTTTGTACGAAAAACTCCTGATATCTGTCTCCTCCCAGTGCATCCCGGTCAACCCCCTGGATGGTGGTAATGAAATTCTCCTTCCATTTGCCATCCCACTCATACACATACACCTTGACAGGCCTATCAGAGTTATCATGATTTACCCCGTTCAATTCTCTCCAGCAGACCACCACATAACCGGGTCCTTGCCAGATTTGGGGCTCGGAGTAGCCCGCGGGGGCATAAATTGGCAAATCCAAATCTCCCACAGATTTGGTCTGATAAGTATATGAGATGGATGCCCCAGATGCAGTCAAAACCGTTTGTAATGCTCCTATGTAGGTTCCCGATGTGTAGTACTCAAAAGACGCTTGGGTGGTATAGCTACCAAATCGATCTGATGAGCGAATTTCAGATAACAACCTTTTTTTATACCGATCGTCAGAACTGAGCTCAGTCAATGGATGATAGTTCAAGGTAACTGTCTGGATTAAGTCACCATTCAGGTTTAACCTGACATCAACTAAATATTTCTTTTCATAGATTTCCTGATATGCATCCGGCTCAGTTGGATTCTCCCTGTGTGGCTCATAATACTCATAAGAATTCTTGGAAGAATAAGTAAGTGATACATCATATCCCAACCCATTTTCTATAGTTGATAAGTAGCAGGCTTCAGTATGTAGTAGGCCAGATGAACCACCAACCTTGCTCTCAACTTTATCATAGCCATATATCACATAATCTGTTTCTAATCTATTAATTATCTTAGACAGATTCCATGCCCTTGGCATCTGACTCTGTCCACTGGTCACATTGCTATTCCCAATCCAATTGCCCCATTTGACCACCCAAGGAATAGAGGACGGAAAAGTATATTGGTCTCCATATATATAAACCGTCCCATCTTCCTTTGTGATCTCCCATCTTTCTCTGGAAGTAATGTATCGGATCTTCCAATTGGTATAATTCTTTGATTTAAAAACCTCCGCTGTATAGGTAGTGTTTCTATCTTTTGAGTAATAGGACTCGGTACCTGTATAAATTAATTCTGTAAGCGACCCATCCTTCAAATAATACTGATCATCCTCCACATTTCCGGTGTTTTTATGATCCACGACGATCTCGGGGTAGCTGAGGGTCCAGCCGAGCCCTAACACTCCAGTCGCAGACTCCTCATTGATGGTTTGTGCCTGATGCTGAACATTAGAATTATAGCTGATCGCAACATTAATTCCCAAACCCTGCTTTCCTGGAGCACTTATTAAACTTACGGGTAGATTAACTTCTCCACTGAATAAATTAACGCTGTTTTGGAGAGACCCTGCGTCTACTCCACCCACGGAAAAGGTATTGGTATCAACGATTTTACCAGCAGAGGATTGTTCCTGAGAAAATGACAGGTGAGTACATAGCAGTGCCGTGAGGAACATTAAACTCTTTGCATTCATGATCAATTAGGTTAGGTGATAATTGATTTCAATTCACTAAAATCAATTTTTTTATTAAATGGTGCAAGTAAAATTTCAACAGAACGGGCCACATTGTCTGAAAGCTTCAGAATATACCACAACTGCAAATCATTGATGGCATGGCAAATGACAGTTCGTGCTAAAAAATCAGGAGTTATTTCACCTTCAGCTCCTTTAAAACCTCTGACATCTGACTTTTGAGTTCTTTGATCTCGTGATCTTTTTCGATCAGATGCAATGTCAACTCCTCGATCTTCTCGAGCAGTTTGGCGTTCATTTCACCTAGCGCGATTCCGTTTTCGGCCACTTCTTTGGCTGAAGGCATGTCAGGCAGTCGGTTGTTTTCTCTGATAAAGACTTCTGTTTCCTCCAGAGATTTGAGGGAGTAGTCAGCGGAAAAAACATAATCCGGCCAGGGGGCGGCTTCTACTTTTACTTCTTTGGAGCGAATGGTGCCATTCACCTCTAGTTCCTCTGATGGTATGGAAGTACCAATCCCCACCTTGTTCCCAAAATAGACCGGCCATTGCACACTCGATATACCAAGAACACGACCCGATATATTTGTGACTCCCGTAGGTGCGACAGGCTCGTACTCTGGCGGGTCGGCAATGGTCATATTAATACCATCCACCTCTACTACTACCGTGGGAGTGCCTGTGATCCCAACGAAATGAAAGTCCAGAGCACTCAACCCTCCGCCAGTAGTCCCCGAGCGTATGGCAGCCACATGGTTTCCATTATAAAACAGGTTTTCTACGATTTCTATGGATCCATATTGACTATACCCCATGAAGGTGGCATGGAGCTTAATAAGGGTGAGTTTATTATTACCCAAGCCACCGTAAATGCTGATCTCTCCACCAGCTCGCGGATGCCCTCCCAGAATGAGGCGGTACCAGCCATCTCCATGATTGAGCGCAACATTTGCAGATTGAGCTTTGAGTTCTCCCCATCCAAGTATAAGCATGAAGACAGGTAAAAAGGCGGTTTTTATCAATAAGGAGAGGCGTTTCATTGGTCAACAGGGTTGGAAATAAAAAAATGGTTGGTTTTTGCGGAACCAAAATAAGAAATAATCCCGGATGTGCAATATTAAAATCTCGGGGATGTGAAAATCAATATAATAGGCAGTGGTTTGGAGTGGTCAATGCCCTTAAAGTGACTCCCTCAGCGGGCTTCAGTCCTGGCTGCTGATGTTCCCCTCCACTGGCTTCTGTTTGGAAATGAGGCTTACTTTATCCTTCTTATTTAGTCAGTTACTTACTGACCACTTATGTTAGACTTAAGCTACGCTGCGCTAAACTTAAGCCAGGGCGGGGGATTTCTTTCAACAGCAACTGGCACAATAAAAAAGCCCCTGACTTCTCAGAGGCTACTTTTTCAATTTCCTACCAAAGAAAAGGCACAAGTGAGACGCATTGCGCCAGTTTTCTTTATCTCATGCTTGGGCAGATGGAAGGAAATGTCCTGAGATGGTCAAGACTCTCGACGATAATCGAACTATAGAGGTCTCTAACAAAAACCAGCTCCACTGCGGATCCAACCAATAGACCGTGGCAAAGCTCACGAAATATAGTCCTTCAGGATTGTGAAACTTGTACTTTCTACTCATAACAGAAAAATACTCAAGAAATAGAAAATCACATGAATAGACCAAGAACCAGATATTGCTCAAGGCACACGCGACACGCGTGCGCTAGCGGAGGGAAAACAACAAGGTAGAACCGACTCTTAAAACCTTGCTCAAAATTGCGGATGCTTTGGAAGTGACTCTGGATGATTTGGTGAAAGGTAAGGATGACCCCTTGAAGGAAGTAGAGGTAAAGGATAAGTCTCTAATGAGCAAAATTCAGATGATAGATCAACTGCCTACCGAAGAAAAAGAGACTGTCCTGAAGGTCATTGATATGGCACTCACCAAAATGAAGATGAAGGATTTCTTCCAGCAACAACTAGCGCATTAAAAAAGCCCAACCAAATGGCCGGGCTTTTCAACTTATTTCGTTTCTTTCTTCTTTATCAGGATTAATTCTCCTAGCGACTTACTGCTTGGGGTTTCTAACCTAGGCCGTCCCTTAAAAACTTTGTAGAAAACACTGTCAGTATCCATCATATCAAAATCGCTGATCCATATACGATCTTCTCCAACTTGACCCATTGCCTCGCTTCCCTTCCTTTCAATAAACCATTCGTTATTTAAATCCTTTATCGATCCTTTATCCACTTTAAAGCACAGTTGATACCCTTCTTGAATATTCGTATCATCGTAACTGAACTTGGTGAACCTCCATTTTTTTTCTACCCAAGCTTCTGTCACATTGATTTCTGGTAGGTCAGACCCTATTGGCCGATATCGAACTTCATATTCAGCAGTAAACACTTCTCTACTTTTAGAGTCAGATATGCTTTGACTAACTCCCGGTCTTCCATCAAGCTTGATATTGCAGCCAGAGAAAGCCATACCCAAAAAAGCCAATACGATTATAAGTTTCATCTAATTCACTCTTAAACGGTCAGACACATCCGTTCCTTTATTATTTTTCTTGATTTTTTGGTATCTAACATTGGGGATTGGAGATAAAGTTTTGGTTGTTTTGGTTGTTGGGATTCCTCCTGGGCTAATGTATGAAGAAGAGCCAGTCGAGTAACCCGGATCAAACCCAGCGTTAGATAAAGCATCTGAGCAAACATCTACACAATTATTTGATAGAACATTGTAGTCTTTATCTAATTGACTATTCGCTCCGTCCACAGCTTTATTATCTGTCTCGCTATCAGATGGCAACATATAACCTTGAGTGTAATAAGGATTCCCATCCTCATCTTTATTTAAATCACTATTTGCAAATTCTTGCAACGACCCGACATAAACTCCTTTCTGATCATTGTCTCCTTCTCCCGATGAACTAGTAACTCCACCTTCTACTGAACTTTCTGAAGATGCAGTACCATTTTTAGAATAAAGGGTATAACCATCGTTATCATTTCCCACCAAGATAGCAGCATGTCCGGCACCAGCAACTGACTCAGGAGCAGTTATGACAATTACCGTGTCACCTAAAGGATCAATGTATTTCAAAGGGTTGTTACCCATCCCAACATAGGGACTCTCAAAAGGATTTGCCTTTGGATCAATTTGTCCCCATCTACCTAACCAAGGATCATAGGTTCTAAACTCAGTCAGATAGGTTTCAGTCTCATCTTGCAATTCCATTCCCTGGTACAAGTAGTTGTTTTTAGGGGCCTGTGCCCAGGAGTTAAAAGTCCCCCCAAAAGGATAGTAATCATCCCGTTGGATCACATTTCCACCTGCATCTACGGTCACCCGCACGTTGCCCAGGTGGTCAGTGAGGTTGTACTCATACAGAAAGCTGGCGCCACTCTTGCGCGCCCGGCCCTCACTGTGCTGGATGAAATCAAGTAGCCCATCACGGTACTGTATCCCCCCGAGATAGTCTATATCCGCTCCCGAAGTAGTCTCTTTTTTCAGCTTTACTCCTGAAGCATCATAGGTATATTGTACCTCCTGCACACCATTCCCATCAGTATAGCTCACGCGCTCAGGGAGATTCAGGTAGTTGTAAGTAATACTACCAATCGCCTTGTTGGCATCACTGATCATGTTGCCGTTTTGGTCGTAAAGATATTCATTAGCCATGTTGCCTTCACTCCCAGCCTCATCAAATAGTGTGTTATTCCCACTGTCCCCTACACTGGTCAGTTGATTACCTAGGTAATTGTAGGTTAGATTATCCACTATCATACCCTGATACTTTCTGGTAAGATCCTCAATGTTACCATTCATATCATACCGAATACCTCCATCATCACCAGATAAGGTATACTGGTCAGCATAATCAGGATGAGATGAATCATGGTCTGCCCTCTTTAACCGGTTAAGACCATCATAGGTGAAATCATAATACTGAAGGTCATCAAGAGTGGTAGTCTCTTGATCTACGCTTTTCCAAAGCATTCTCCCAATGTTCCCATTGTATTGCTGATGGCCTGATGAGCTAACCTCATACATTAACTGTAACCCAAATTTATCGTTACCATCATCATTATCAAAAGTGCCGCCATTAATGGTTGTCAGCCAACCACGAATATTGTACCGATAATCTACGCTCTGCACAGCATTGCCAATATTTTTCTCCACCAGCTCCCCGATCTCATTGTAGCTATTGCTTTGCATGGTCACAGCTCCTTGTTGGTCTATCTTATGCGTAGCAGTGATCAACCGGTCCATATGATCGTAAGCATAAGTCTCTTCAGTATCCACGCTCTCCTCCCCATCATGGTTGCGGATGCTCTTCTTCACGGTGCCCGTAAAGGAGTAGGCATTACTCACCCTGTCTGTCCCCCCATGGATGTTGGTACTCATACTCTGGATCATCCGATACCTGTCATCATAGTAGGAGGTCGTATAAAGGTAGTCGTCTGTACCCAGTACTTTGACCTTACTCCCTGTCACTTGTCCGCTCACAGCACTCATTGCCGTGTTTTCAAAATCAGCCCCTTTGTCTATGTAGTTGTGCGTATGGTTTCCAAAATAACCCTGTCCCTTGAACCGATAGTCATCATAATAAGTCACCGATAGTACCTGATCAAACGTGATGCTACTTCTGCTTTCATTGGGATAGGTAGTGCTTGTGCTGTAGCCGTGACCTGTCGTAGTGATGGTCTCACCTCCGCTCATGGCCTGGGCATCCGCCCTTATATCCACAAGGTCATCTGTGATGGTACAGATACCTGTCATAATTGGCCTGTTCAGCACATCATATTTGGTAAAGGTGTATTGATTATATGCTGTGGTTGAGATGGAAAAAGCGTTGGTACTACTTCCGCCGGCATGAAATCCCGGAGTGAGGGTAACGGTGCCTCCATTGAGTTGGTACGATTGCCCTGAGTACTTATCCAAAGAAATATTGCTACTGACCGGCTGCACACGCTGGTTGCCATCCTGGGTCAGTACCAGCCGATCTCTGGCATCATATACCATATAAACCGGCTCAGCTCCCGGTACCTGTTTTTCGATCATGCGCCTTCTGCCATCATACTGGTAACGAAACATCCATTTCTTACGAAAAGCGGCATCATTGAGCAGACTGTAGGTTGTTCCCATCTGCACCGTTCCCTCCGGTTGAAGCACAAAAGTGAGTTGGCCATACACATCGTACAGATAATAAGTAGTCGCATAGGTGTTACCAGATACCTGGCTTTTCTTGGCCACCGTCTGCCCCAGCTTATCTCTGAACTCAAGGCTAATGTTTCCGTTTTCATCAGTCGTCTCTGTCACCCACAGGTCCCCGGCACTATAGGCGCTCTCATGGGTGATCGTTTGATTGCTATTATTTGCAACACTAAAACGCTGTAGAATATGTTTAGAGTCCATAATCGGGACATTTGATGAATAGTCCATAGCGACAAATTTGTCTGGGCTTCTCCAGCCGCCACCCGCGCCGTATTGCTTTGACGGTCTGTTAAGCGGTGATGCTTCAAACTTCGTTTCACTATAATAGTACGTGGATTCATCGGCCACCTTATTGGTAGTGGAGGAGTAAAAAGAAGCAATCTCCGTACTCCAGCTACTATGATAGTTCCCTGGGGTGGCGTGCGCATTTTCATACATCAGGTAGCCTTTATCCTGTCTTCCGTAGGTGTCATAGGCTATTGGGGTCACCAAATCTTTGCTATTGGGGGATCCTTTTCGTATGACCTGCTGCATGGGTCGGCCCAAACCATCATAGTATTGGGTAGAGCGCATAACCTTTGTCTGATCAGTGACCCCAGTGATACTTCCGGTATAACCACTAATCCGGGCCCTGTGGGTGGTCACAAAATTCTCATCTGAGGTCTGTGAGTAACTAAAGTGGGATAGTACGATACCCGTGAGCGTTAGTAGTATGGTTCTTAGGTTCATCAGATCAGGCGGTTAGTTTTTGTAATTGTAGGTGTACTCCTCCAGGACATTTCCATGATGGTCTATGGTCTGAGATAGACGGCCATGTGTGTCGTATATGTAGTGCAAAACCCTCCCGTTATGATCCGTTTGAGAACTAATGCCCACAAGTGGTTTATGAGAATAGCTAGTCATTTGCGCATCCGTCGGACATAATCTCAGATCATCTATTAGGACAGTAGCACTCACGCTCACTAAAACAGTGGTAACTACCTCTGTTTCAAATGAATAATATCGCCAATCGGTATGATTTACACTCGCACTAACTGTCCCTCCAATGGAACCAGTAGATGTTGTCCTTTTTGCCCAAAAACCGACTCTGTATTTCTGCGAGGGTAAGTTGGATTTAGTGATACTGGCATTTCTAAAAGAAACAGCTCCGAATTTTGCATCGGAGCTTCTTGTATCCGAGGTTGGAGTACTCACAAAACTCCATCCACCTTCATTGCTTCCACTTTCAAAAGATGTAAAAGCAATTTCTCCCAGATCACCATTAACAACGGAGGCCATTGGATATATTTCATCGATATCCCATATAGTGCTCTTCGTTATCCCATCATTGGTTGATATCTGTCTCAATTTTCCAGTACTCGCGACACTATTGACCTCAGCAATGAGTCGAAAGGTCTGATCCGTTAATTCCTCATAAAAGAACTGCGGAACATAAAGGCCGCTCATGGAGCCGTAAATTAGTTTTGACCCACCGAGCAATATGCCGTCTTTCCATCGCCTAGACTCCAATGGGATTCCAACCATATTTCGGTAATCTCTCATGAATGCCTCCCCTACCTCGTGCGCATACTTGAACTCTGTTCGAATCTCATCATCGGTTCCATCGGGAACTTCAATAGCAACTATATTCGTGTGTCGAAGGTCGGGATCATAATAATACTGCGTAATGGTAGAAACACCATCAACAAGCTCTGTCTTGGTTTTCAGTCTCTTCCAAGACATAAAAATCTGATAATTACGCAAATCAATTTGCTGTTGCCTTAGTTCGTCCAAATAACCCTCATCACATGCAGCTCCGCACAGACAAAGTTCTGTTGCTTCAAAGTTGAGCCCCACCCGCATAGCCTTCACTCTTTCATCGAGCGTAATGGTTTCATGCAGATAACTTACGTGCCTTAGAAGGTCATCGGTTGCATTGTAATGTTTCTCGTCAACCAGATTCCCGCGCAGGTATCCCTGATCTCGCAGTTCAAACCCTAAAAATTCATGTGGGGTATAAAGGAGACCATCCTGAACAATATCATGTTGATAAACTGATTTACCATTAAGGCCAGAACCATCCCCATCAGTTTCCGTGACATATCTATATGTTACCAAATCACCAGAAGGAAAACTTCGACTATGAAACGGAGTGTTGCTCGCACTCCAAACAAAATCATATCCACCACACTCATTCCAATATTTTGATTTTACTAAATAGTCCTCTGGGATAGGGACATTGCTGGAATTATACACTCCAGATGAATAGCCATCCTCCGGGCTATCATATTCGTATGTCTTTTGCGTGAGAAGATCATCATTGCTATTATAATTCTTGATATTGATTACTCTCAAACCTCCGACCACCTTGTTAGTGGTAACCCACTCGGTTGTAGAAGGGTCAGACCACTCTAAAATGAGATTAGCATACTGCATTGGATCTCCAGTGCCTCTGGCCTCAAGCCTGTATTGATGATTGGGTATTAAAATAACCTCAACAGTTCCTGAAATCTGATTGCCTCCTTGAGAGAACTTAATTGAGTTAGCAGTTACATCCTTTAGCTCCACAAAGGTTCCGACAAAATTAGTCCCTCCTGCACTCCCAATGGAATAATTAAGTTGAGCGCTTACATTGTTCAGTTGATTAGGGAAAGTAAAAGTAGTTATCTTGGTTCTCGTGGATGAATTAGGGAAAACTCTGGCCTCTTCCGTGTAGCCCTGCCCACTAACCTCCACCGGATAAGTATACTTAACACTGTTTGGTTCAAACTCGAAAACTGATTTACCACCAGTTGGATATTTTATACTACGAATGATGCCAGCTTTCATATACTCACTGTGCGGCTCTTTATTTGCCGCTCCAAGTGTATACAATGAACCATCAATATTAACCGTGATTTTGGGAATATGAGAGTTGAAGGTGTTCCCGTTTTTGAAACCCCAATAGTCCTGTTTGTAGGACTGGAAAACGGGCAATTCGTAGTTGCCACTTTCCAAATATGTAAACTCATAAGGCGGTTTAGAGGATACCCCATCATTACCAAACTCCTGAATGGCAGTTAATTTCATTCGCTTATAAGTCGCTGAAGTACCTCCCGATGTAGAGAAGTAAGAATTATTGCTTAATACAAAGGATTTGATTGGGCTAACGCTTACATCATCAAATACATCAATAGACGTAAGTCGCGTCTTGTACAAATCACTTCGATTGTCGCTAGAATTAAAAACTACACTCCCATTGGAAAAGCTGATACTGCTCAACACTTTAGCTCCGACATAAGGTCGAGCTCGAGTAGAAGAAGAAGGTGAGCCTACAACAGTGTTTCCTTCCCATTCAGAGGTTAAATTATGACTTTGCACTAGCACAGGATTCCACGTTTGTGCCAAATCACGATACTGAAGAATAATTCGACTCTCATTGTTTGGATAATCTGGATTTCTAATCTCCTTCAAATACCATGTTACATGACCGCTCGAGAAAAAGTTACCTGTATTCACAGTAGAGACAACATTAAAGAAATATTTGACTCCTTCTGGAGTAGTCGCAACAATCTCATTGATCACTTTGTAACCACCTTCTACCCCGACATTAACGGTGAATTTTATATCTGATTTTGGCTGACAAAGTACCTTTGGCTGATTCGGGTTCTGCAGGTTTGGAATCAGATAGAATTTACCAGAGTGCCCTGAAAAATTATAAGAGAATTCATCAGGCTCGGTATCAAACTGACCATTTCGCATTTTTATCAGATGGTCGTAGTGCTCTGCCTCATCAATTAAGGACACATCCAATATACCCTCCGCATCAAAAAAAGGAATGTACTGATCTTTCAAATACAATAGACCATTGGAAGACTCATCTAACGTACCACGAATGGTTCTGGAAATCATCCCTCCCGCATTCAAATTCCATCCCAGCCCGACCCATGACGCGATATCATCCACCTTATTTCCACCTGCATGATAGGACAAGGAAATAGGTAATGATAACTCTCCGGATTTAGCCGTGAAAATAGGAATGGAGATATTGGGAACACCCGTTTCTCTCCTTATAGGATAATCTCCTTGTCTCATAAACTGCTCCACCTCTGGTGAGGGAGGTATTGTATATAAGTTAGTTGGGTTACTAACTTCTTGACCTAACAAGATGAATCCAGAAAACAACAACGGAAATTGCAAGAGGTAACATAACCAACTGCTTTTCCAGACTTTGCATGAACTGCTCCATCCTAATGCGCAGATTATTTCATTCATTTCATTTGTATTGGGTTGATCAAAATGCCTTCAAAAACTATTAAAGACATAAAAAATTAAAGGTCAAAAAAAATTAAACAAACCGGTTGCCTACAACACAGAATGATTCTTGTACATCTTCAGGAAGGATTTTAACACTAACGGGTTGAGAAAAATTATTCAATAATAAACCGCTATTTACATTAAACCAAAAAAATGGAGACATTCTTCTCATGGGATATGTCCACCGCTCAAAATGGTCTAATCCCTCCTTTTGAAAATCTCTGATTGATCAGCTTTGCTGACCACCAACACACTATCCAACGGCTGATAGTATAGTTTAATTTCTCCAGCATTTACCTCCAGCACCTTGAACTCCTCAAAAGAATCGCCCTTTTTGACCATCCGCGGCATCATATTAAGCATGAGCATACCGGTGGTCACACGAGTGCCAGACACTGTCCCTCTAAAAACCACCTGCGGGATCGCCTTGTGCATTGGCCTCTCTCTGTTTTCGACAGGTGCCAACTCCTTCACTGCTGGAGTGGATAGATCTTTCAAAAAGGGGTCGGGGTAGTTAAGGTAAAATCGATACGGTTCGTCGACAGTTTTCGCCAGATCTTTAGCCGATAAGCGAATGGGTGAAAGGGTCTCTTCTGGTTGAGAGGTCAGGTCGAAGAGCCTCACCATAATCAACCCCCAGATGAGGGCCACAAGCCCCAATAGCAACCATTGTTTGGTCTTGCCACTCACTTGCTATTGATATAGAGGTTGCGAATGGAAAGTGGGGTAACATATGCCTCATTTTTGGCGCGTACACCCCATTGGTAACTACCACTATCCAGATTCAACTGCAGCTTGTTATTCACAAGCTCCTGCTCATTGACCAGGAGCTCAATATGCTCAAATGAGGGCGAAACCAGAATGAAATCATAGGTCTCCGCACCCGCCAGCTCTTCCCACCAGAAGGTAAGGTCATGCATACTGGTAACCAAGCTATCTCCTGGCGCTGAGAGCTTCACTATTGATCCGGAGATATCCACCGCCACATCCATCCTGAAAGTGCCGGAGGCCGTACCCGTTTGATACCTGGCATTTGCACCTCGCACCTGCCACTCATAAGTGCCGGGAGGAAGCGCTTTATGGAGTTGGTTCTGAGAGATACTGGTATCCAGAAGCACCCGCTGTGGGTTCGCCAGGTTGGGACTGGCTATTTTTACATGATACGCCGTGGCGCCAGTCACCTGCTCCCACCACAAATCCACCCCGGCACCAATGATCAGTACATCCTGGCTTGGTGAGAGTTGACCAATGGTCTCCTGCGAGATATCCAACACTTGCACAGAGTCTACGGCAAAGGACTGACGTACCCAGTCAGAAGCGTAGGAGGCGTTGGTGCCCCTAAGCTCCCATTCATAACTGCCCTCAGGAAGGGATACTGACATCTTATTACTGGTGGTAAGTGTATCTAACAAAAGTTCTTGAAGGTCTGAAAACGAAGGGCTTACCAGCCGAACTTCGTATTGGGTTGCCCCGGGCATTTTTTCCCACCAGAGCTTGGCGGTCTTTCCTATGATCAAACTGCCGTTGGTCGGGCTAATGATTTCGGGTTGACCCTGAAGTGCTATCTCACTTCCACTGGCTGTGGTGTCTATTCGGAAACTTCGGTAAAAAAACTGCGTGGCATAACCAGCATTGAAGCCACTTACCTCCCATTCGTAAGCTCCCGTTGGGAGTACCATGGTGATCAGGTTACTGGTGGTCACTGAGTCCATCCATACCCTGCTGGCGGCCTCAAAACCCGGGCTGACCAAATGAAACTCGTAGGAACGGGCACCATCCACCGGTTCCCACCAAAAAGAAACTGTATCCATGGTCAATACCGCACTATCTGCTGGTGACAATAGAACAACCTCCCTGCCGGAAATGTCTTCTTCGATCACATCGCCACACATAGAGAATGCCAATCCTAAAACCAAAGCCAGGGTGTAGCTACGAACCATATTCATTTTTTCTTAAAATCATTTTAACACGCAGGTGAGTTACTCCGGTCTTTCTTTCAAATTCTTTGTGAAAATCAAGAGACTCTAAGGTAACTGATTTGAAATCACTTTCCACAAAGCGGATAAATTTTACCATGTTGACATATAGACCACTAAATGTGCACTCATACCTCTCGGCCCCCTCCTTTGAAGTTTCATTGATCTCAACAATCTGCAAATTGGACTGCTCTGATCTGCTCACCAAAACGGCAAATATTTCAGCCTTTGAAGAGGCTCTGGTTACCACGGCTTTCAGGGAGTCTATTTGCCTATTTTGAGTGGAGAGTTGGGCGATTTCAGCAATCAATTGCCGCTCTCCTTTTTGTGTAAGAGCACTCAGGTATTCATTTTCCTGATGAATACGAATGGTCTTTTGGAAGGCTGCAAAATAACCCACCACAAGGAGTAACACGGCAGCACTCACCATCATCAAGGTTTTTTGCTGATAAGATAAATTACTCCACATTTCTCGAAAGGATTAAATTAAACCTACCCTGTTCATTGCTCAGATCAGGCCCCTGAAAACGCTGAAAGATCACATCCTCTACCCAATCCATTTGCTCCACCTGATGCACCCAATGGGTAAAATCAATGGGATCATCAGCTTTTCCGCTGATGACTACCCGCGGATTTGGGGGCTGAGTTTTCTTCCCCGGTCGATCAGACGGGGGGTTGATCAAAAGCTGCTCGAGAACGAGGGCTTTAGGAATAGATTTTCCAACCATGTCACAGATTTGAGCAATCTCAGGCTTGCCTTCCATATCTGAAAGCAGGTCCTTATTACTCAAGAGATAGGCTTGCAACTGCTTCTGTTTCGCTCCCAGCCGCTCAATCATCGAAGATTTATCTCTCAGCTCCTTGTTGGTGTCATTAAGAAAAACAAAAAGTGTGGCATTGATCAGGAACAATGCCAGCAACACTCCCAATACCGGATACCTTAAGCTCAGGTAGACCTTCTTGAACTTCAGATCTTTCTGGTTATGCTGGAGCTCGGGATAGCCCGTGGTTTCACCAAATCCATTTAACGCATTAAGGGCCGCACAAAAGGGAGGCACCAAGTTTTGATCAATCAATGTGTTGTCGCCAAACTGCAAATCTGACGGAACCACTTTCTGGCCAACAGGTCGGTTACCGGAAAAATCAAATTCGAAACGCCCAATAGCCACCCTTGAATTGGTGGTTCGGCTATGGATTGACCGGGCCAGCGGGTACTCATTGAGTAAACCGAGATGAACCCCGACAAGCTGATCTTTGTAAGGCTCCAGGGGATGCAACAATTTTAGTACGGAATCCTTTCTTGCAAACGCGTAGGCGCTGCCCATAAAGTTGATCAGAAATTCACCTTGATCCTCGTTGGTCACTTCTTCACTGAAAACCTTTTGAATACCCTCAGGAGTTAACTCATCTTCGGTAAATGCACTCAAAATTTGCTCAGAATACACTCCCAGGGATATCGGAAGTACCGGTCGCTGTAGTATATACTGCAAAATGCTTTCGGTGCCCTCCAAGGCTTCTCCCATACAAATCTCTCCCTCAGCGTCGATCCACACCAGCGCACCTTTGACCTCTAACCCGTCAGGTGAGTCTTCGATGCTCAGCCCTAAACATTCCTTCCTTAAGTATCGCTCCAATACTTTCATGGTGCTGGTTAATAGACGATTGTAGGCTTAATGAAAATCAACAGCTTAGTCTCTGAGTTATCCTTGGTCTTAGAACTAAAGAGCCATTTGAGGATCGGAATTCTGGAAAGCAGCGGAATCCCACTCCCTCCTTCGGCCTTGCTCACTTCTTCCAGGCCTCCTATCACCACCATTTCCTCATTCTTCACCCTGATTTTAGAGATGAACTTCCTACTGGCATTGCCCGGAGGAGCTCCGGTGATCTCCGGAGGAATGAAATCACTAAACTCTGCCTCTATGGACAGGGTAACATCCTCCATGTCACTCACGAAAGGACTGATCTTCAAATCCAGATTTGCTTCCACTTTCTCATACCTGGGGGTCACCGTCACAATTGGGTTGACTCCTCCTGTTACATTTTGAGTTTCGATCAGGTAATAGACCGACTGACCAATGGTCAGCGTAGCTTCATGTCCATTCAGTGTAGATAGCTTGGGGGTAGACCTGATATTCAAATTATTGTTCTCTTCCATGGCCTGGATCGTGGCATAGAAACTGGGGGTAACCCGGCCAAGGTTCATGATTCCCCGGCTATCCAGATTATTCAGAATCCTGTTGAATGTCTGTGAACTAAGGGTCACGTCTACGCCCGAAAATATTTGTCCTTGTGTAGTAGGGACAGAATCTCCCAAAAACGCCTTGACCCCTGTCCTCAACGAACTACCCTTTCTCATTTCTACCACCATCACTTCTATCAGCACATTGGGAACAGCCCGGTCTATATCGTTCAAAAAGCTGGTTAACCTATTGATCGCTTGCTCACTCCCCGTAAGAATCAGTGCGTTCAGGTCATTAAATGGTTTCACCTGCACTTGCTGGATCAAAGACTGTGGAATCACCGCCTCCACACCTTCTACAGATCTGTTTTTGAAGGAATACACACGGGCCTCGTTGATTGTACCCTTCTGCATTTCTCCGATTAGATAAATACCCTTATTGGTCACTGAGTAGGTCTGATTAGAAGATTCCAGGGCTATATTCAAAAAATCCTCAAATGATACGGAGTCCAGTCTACAATTGAGCATCCCCTGAGGATCACCCAAAAGGACATAACCAATATTCAATTGTTCTCCCACCTGTCGGATCAACTCAACAGCTGGAGTTTGGTAGCAATTTATGGATAGGTAGGGAAGTCCATCCATATAAAAAGTCTTCAAATCATGACCTCCGGAATGCGTATAACCCGCTGACCGCCTGCTGGGCCGGTTATTTTCAATTTGAGGTGCAATCTGACCCGAGACCTGATAGACGTTTTCGGATTTTTTTTCAAGTTTAAGGTTATTGGCTTCCGCGAAGTTTTCGATAGCCACCTCTATGGGGAGGGCTCTGATAAATGCATTGACCATCTGACCCGCTACCGCCTGATTGACGATCACATTATACCCGGACTTTCGGGTGATGTCCGCAGCTACTTCTGCAAGCAAATTGTTCTGAGCATTGATGGTCAGTAATTGATGCTCCTGATCATATGTAGCAATCGCTCTTTCGGGCTCTACAATACCTTGATGATAGAAAGAAAAAATATTATTGGTGAATTTTATTTGCAGGTCATATTCGTCGCAGATAAACAGCAACAAATCCTTCACCAGCACATTATTGAAGTTATTGGTAATTGCTATCTGAGGGATGTTGCCCAGGTTCACATTTAAATGATGAGTTTCGGCCACCGCTCTCAGTAATTCGGACAGTGGAGCATCCACCAGGGTAAAGTCCACAGGCTCATTAAGACCGGCAATTTCCTTACTGAGTGTATCCAGCCGCTGACTCAGGCCAGACGGATCTTGTGCCACTACCCCACGGGCAATAAGAAAGAAGAGAATAACAAAAGTGAATGATTTGCTCAAAGTAAATACGTATAAATTTCCTCCAGAGAGGTCTCTCCCTGCTCAAACTGTTCTATTGCACTCGTCATCAGACTACCATTTTCGGAGCTGTACTGATCAGGTTTTGAAAAAATCAACTCCTTGTTGGTCTCCGTGATGTTGACCATTTCGTAAATAGCCATTCGCCCCTTGTAGCCTGTCCCATGGCATTCACTGCAACCAACGGGGGTAAAATAACAATCTATTTGGGAATTCTTCAAAATTTCTGGTAGCTGTGACAAATCTGATTGCCTGTGCTTGCATGCTGGACATAACCTCCTGAGCAATCGCTGGGCCACCGCTACATTCAGGGTATCCGCTATCAGATACTCCGGAATACCCATCTCCATAAGCCTGGAGATAATGCCAATGGCAGAGTTGGTGTGCAAGGTAGACATCACCAAATGACCCGTCATGGCTGCTCTGATCGCTATCCTGGCCGTATCCACATCCCGAATTTCACCCACCATGATAATGTCCGGATCCTGCCTCAAAAAAGTGCGCAGGGTGGTAGCGAAATCCAGTCCTACTTTTTCGTTTAACTGTACCTGGTTGATCCCGTCAAGCGTGTATTCTATGGGGTCTTCAATAGTGAGGATATTAGTAGTGGGCACATTGAGGTATTTCAATGCCCCGTAGAGTGTGGTGGTCTTCCCAGAACCGGTAGGTCCACTGATGAGCACCATGCCCTGGGGCCTGGAAATAGATTCCAGAAATAGCTTTATTTGACCCGCATTTAGTCCAAGCTGCCGAATATCCAGATTGGATGCATCACTGGATAACAACCTGAGAACCACCTTCTCACCAAACAAAGTGGGCAGCACTGAAACCCTAATATCATATTGCCCCTTTGCATTTTTAATGAGGATGCGACCATCCTGAGGCAGGCGTTTCTCAGCAATATCCAGGTTGCTGATGATCTTGATCTTGTTGACATACTCATGATACTTCTCCTTTTTGAGTTCATACCGCTCGATCAGCTTACCATCCAACCTCATCCTGATCCTGGACCGATCCTGATACTTTTCTATGTGGATGTCACTACAGCCAAGCTCATTGGCTTCCGAAATCATCTCGCCGATAAACTCATCAGAGTTTACATTGAGCGAGCGCACCGTGTCTCCCCCAGATCTGATGTAATACCTGGTGAGTTGACTATCTATCCACTCACTATCCGCAACCTCTATGTGTATCTCCTTACCCGTGATGACGGAAAGTTGCCTTGCCAGCATTTCAGGTTCTTGAGCATCAGCGTACAACACCAAGCGCCTCCCTTCAGCCATCTTAGGGAAAACCCGATATTTCCAGGCAATGGAAGTGGATAACTCTTTGATCAGATTAGAAGAAATAGGTGCTGACTGGTCCAACATAAATGTGAATAAATAAGGCGACAGTAAATATAGGGGCCAAAAACCCTGCAAGCGGAATCAAGTGCTGCTTTTTATACCTTTTGGATAGACGATTGGCCATCAAATGCATGCCAAGTGCTGAAATCAGCCCGGCATTGAGCCAGATCACGAAATCAGGAAAATCGAAGTAAACCGATACAATCATTAGGTAGAATACATCCCCCAGACCGAACATACCTGAAAAACTGAGCTGATTGCGCCAGCGAATCAGCAGCATAGAAAGACCAATAATAACAGCAAGGAACCCCCAATTGAATGCGAGGCCCCAGAGCGAGATGGGCTGCACAAAAAAATGAAACAATACGGGCAGTACTGCAAAAAAAAGGATTAGGTACACATGTATACTTCTGCTATTAAAATCCTGCCAAAAAATCAGGAATGAGCAGAAGCTGAAAAGCAGGAGAAAAATCACATACATCAATCCTTTTGGGTCTCTATCATGTTTCCATCCTGATCGATCTCCCAGATATTCATCACTCCATCGCCATCAAAATCAACCTGAGCTGTGGCCCGAGCCACATAGGTAGTGGGCGTTGCCTCCAAGATTTCGATTAAGTAGTTCGCATTCCCAGCTTCCTCACTGACTAACCCCTCCTGTTCAAATCCAATCTGGTCCAGGTTGTCACTAAACCTGGAGTACTCATAGTAATAGGTCTTTTGCAGGGTATGAACATGCTTCAGTGCCTGCTTGGCTTCTATGGATCTGGTGCGGGTAATGAGTGGCATCAGAGAGGGCAATGCCAATAACACCAGTATCCCGATGATCACCAACACTACCAGCAGTTCGGATAAGGTAAAGGCAGCCAGTCGCTTTTTATTCAGATTACTCATAAGATTCCTTTGGACTTTTTTTCAAATTTAGGAAAATCCTCATTGGTTTAATCAATTGAGGAACTCCAATTTGGTGCGGGTGATGTATCCTTACCACATTTCCTCTGTGGATGATCTCAGGTACTGGTGAGAGCATGTGCTCGTTAGTATTTAAGTTGCAAAACTAAACCTGTTATTCTTATTGATCCTCCAGCTGATTGACGCGTTCCTTCAATGCAGCGATTTCCGCCTGTTGAGATTGATTCTGCTTATTCTGCTCAATCAAATAAAGCGTCAGTTCCTCGATCTTCTGAAGCAGTTTCATATTCAATTCGCCTACTTTTATACCATTCCTTAGCATCTCATCTTCAGAAGCAATTTCTGGCAGATGCTGATTTTCATTGATAAATGCCTCTGTCTCTTCAAGTGTTCGCAATTGATAGGAGCTCTCAAAGACAAAGTCGGCACCACCCACTATTTCAACTTTTACCTCTTCACCTTTGATTTGACCGTCTACTAACAATAGTGCTTCATCCTGAAACCCTGGAGCTATTCCAATTCCTACTCTCCCTGTATTTCTTACAATAATATGAGAATCAAAACCGTTCCCATCATCAAAACCAATAGCAAGGTTGTTATTTTGACTATGCTTCAATCCAAAAAAAATAGATGATTGATTCGATAGTTGAAACTTCAGGAAGTTACTGTCACCAACCAAAGCCATATCCTGATAAACTGATAATCTGCTCGAGGATGGCTCCAACCCAATGCCTACATTCCCTTTTCGCCAAATGGGATCGGTAGAAGAATTACCACTCCACTGAGCCCAAAGAGGTGTTGACAGAAGTACAGCGGATAATAGTACCAATATTTTTCTCATCTTTCTATCAATTGAATTATTTATCCTCTCCTTGAATAATTTGCTTCTCTAGTACTTGAATTCTCGTCTCCAGCAACTTGTTTTGTTCGCGGTGAGCTTTGATTTCCTTGTTTTGCTCAATCAAATAAAGCGTCAGTTCCTCTATTTTCTCCAGCAGTTTGGCATTCATCTCCCCCAGCAAAATCCCCTGCTCCGCCACCTCTGTGGCCGATGGGATGCCGGGTAGGTGCTTGTTTGCTTTTATGAAGTCCGCCGTTGCTCCCAAATCTGGAAGCTCATACCCTCAGAAAAAACGTAATCTGGCCAGGGTGCCGCTTCTACTTTTACCTCTTCCATGATGGCTTTACCTGCTATGGCAAGCTCGTATCCGGCAGGAAGCGCTGTAGTACCTACTGTAAGAGCAGATGAAACATGTGTAAGTCCATCACCACGCACATAAAACCGCTTAACATTAATATCAGGATCCCCAACTATGAAATAATCGGCTGTCGAACCAACATCGAAATCATCAGAAGGGTTAATCCAGAATTGAGCTGAATTGTTGCTCTCAATGTGTCGAATTTCAGCTGGGTCATTGGTCTGAGCACTGAAAAGTAACCTGCTCGTTGTGCCATTCTTACCCAGCGTTAAGTAACCAGAATGATCAAGTTTCAACTTAACTGAATTATTGATACGCCATTCAAAACCACCTGTGGTTCCCGAGGTAGAAGACCCGATGAGCGAGGAAAGCTGCGAATCCCAGGTACCCACATTCCAAACCAACCTACCTCCGCCCTGAAACCACAACTCATCAGAATGCGAAATACTGTGCCTGAAATCATTGTAAACACCAATCGTCATTCTCAAGTCTTCTGATCCGGAGCCAGGACTATCAGAACTTTCATCTTGAACAAGAATAAAAGCTCTATCTGACCCATAGTTTACGTTTGAGTGAAAGTTCATAAGAAAACTCCCACCACTGCTAGGAGACTTAAAGTTGACCAGACCACCACTGAAAGTGTTGCCATTCCACTGAGCAAACCCCAGATTGGACAAACAAACCAACGCAAATGTCAATAAACTTCCTTTCATTTTATTTTAGATTCAAGTTCGATGACTCTCTCGGAAAGGTTTTGATTGTCATTTTTTAGTTCAATGACATACAAAGTGAGCTGCTCTATCTTCTCCAGCAGTTTGGCATTCATCTCCCCCAGCAAAATCCCCTGCTCCGCCACCTCTGTGGCTGATGGGATACCGGGCAGGTGCTTGTTTACTTTTATGAAGTCCGCTGTAGCTCCCAGATCAGGAAGCCGGTACCCCTCAGAGAAACATAATCTGGCCATGGTGCCGCTTCTACTTTTATTTCCTTACTCCGAATGGTGCCATTTACTTCCAGTTTTTCAGTGGGGTTGATCACATCAACTCCCACGCTACCACCTGCGGTTAATGTCAAATTGTTTTGCCATTCCCATGATCCCGAGTTGTAGTATCTTGTTTGAAGCAACATTCTTCCACTGGCATTGGCATTACTTTCATTATTCGGTGTGACCATAATCCTTCCCTGCTGCCAGGCGTTACCTCCATTGGTATTGGCAGGAATCACAAAGCCTAATGTAGCACCCTCATTCATGCTTCGAGTACCAGAGGAGGCTTCAATAATCAAATTAGCTGCCTTCTCATCTGTTGAATTGATATCCACAGCATCTGACAAAACATGGAATTTTGCATCCGGGTTGGATAATCCCACACCAAAATCACCGCCCTTAATAAATGATTTCCCTGCTGGATGAAGTTGTATTTTAGTTTGATTGCCAGCGTTATTAAAAATTATGGCTCGATTATCCAAGGCATCAAAAGCAATGACATTGCCTTGATAAGATACCCTCAGGGCATTGCCCGAAAATCTTCCAATCTTAACTCCATCATCTACATTTCCGCTCGCTAAAAATTTAACAAACCTGTTGTTGTTCATTGTAAGATCATCGTTGCCCTGAGCAACGGCTCCTATGGCTAGAAGGCCCAATAAAATACTGACTAAAATTTTCATGGCTTATTGCTTTTTAAGTTGGTCTATCTCTCGTTCTTGCGCCTCTAGTCTCTCAAGAATCAGGTCTATTTGTTTATCCTTTTCAATAAGGTGGAGCGTAAGCTCCTCTACCTTCTCCAGCAGCTTAGCATTCATCTCCCCCAGCAAAATCCCTTGTTCAGCCACCTCTGTGGCTGATGGGATACCAGGTAGGTGCTTGTTTGCCTTGATGAAGTCCGCTGTTGCTCCCAAATCTGGAAGCTCGTACCCCTCAGAAAAAACGTAATCTGGCCATGGTGCCGCTTCTACTTTTACTTCCTTACTCCGAATGGTGCCCTTTACTTCCAGCTTTTCAGTGGGGTGAACGACACCAACACCAACATTGCCACCACCATAAGCCAAGGTCACATCTGCAGATGAATAATGATTTAAACTGGCGTAAGCATTTGATCGGGAATCCATGATCAAGTGACCAGTGCCATCAGTACTGGCCATAATATTCGGATACCCATTTGCCCGACCCACTAGCATGGTGGGCTGAGAGGCCAATGACAACAATTCCAATCTTGCATATGTGGAAGTTCCCCCTAATACCAGGCTTCCTTTGAAAAAAGAATCTCCATATCCGGTCAAACGAATATAGTTGGACTGATCCCTACCATAAACATCAATCAATCCGTAACCATCATTTGGCCCATTACTCCCACCTCCTCCTTTGGTTAATCTGACTGCATTAAAACTTCCCGCAGTGGTCTGATAGGCAAAATGATAGTGGCCATTCCAATTTGAAATCATGAAATTAAGATCGGAGGCCCCTCCATAACCGTAGGACTCAATGACATTGGTGACATTGTTATGGGTGCCATCTCCGTCCGATTCAATTCTTAACCTGGCATAGCCACTGCCTTTATTCACAGTATATGATGACTCCTGGGCATAGGCAGAATGCACCAGCAATGTGATCATTAAATAAAATAGTAAGTCCTTCATTGTTTCTTATTCTCAAGGTTGGTTAGTCTCTCATTAAGCTTTTTGTTTTGCCGCTCCAGCTCGATCAAATGAAGGGTAAGCTCCTCAATCTTCTCCAACAGCTTCGCATTCATCTCACCCAGCAAAATCCCCTGCTCCGCCACCTCTGTGGCTGACGGGATGCCGGGTAGGTGCTTGTTTGCTTTTATGAAGTCCGCTGTAGCTCCCAGATCAGGAAGCTGGTACCCCTCAGAGAAAACATAATCTGGCCAGGGAGCGGCTTCTACTTTTATCTCTTCCATGATGGCTTTGCCAGCCACGGCAAGCCTATAACCTGATGGAATCAAGTCTGTATTTACTCCGAGGGCTTTATCATTCGTATTGATAAACACCGCAGTACTCGTGGGAGCTCCATCCCCTGAGTTAATATCGGTGAATAGCAACTTATCGTCAGTCATTATCCTAAGTTGACCTCCATAATCATCAATTCGGCTGTAATAATTAGCCCATGAATCATTCCCCCACACCAATCCTTTGTTGGCAGTGCCATTATGAAACCGAATGGGATCCTCGAAGATGGTGGCGCCCTTCACATGCAGTTTGGACATTGGCTCAAGTGTCCCAATTCCCACTCTTTGGAGGTGTTCAGAATTATACACGACATTAGATGGGCTAATGGGCACAATACTCGATACATCTGAAACAGGAGTGAGGTTAAAATCAGTGGTAGGATCTGACACATCAGTAATGGTAAACCCATTAGCATATGTAGCATTGGGAGTGGGAGTACTCTTCAAAACAAGATAACGGTTAGCTCCTGATCCAACATAACCCCACTCAAGCTTGATCTGCTTGTGATTGTAATTATATTCACTAACAATGGTAAACTCAGCCGTATTGTAGTTCCCGGAAACAATATAAACCACCATTTCGTGTACTGCGAAATCGCCTGTGGCGTAAATTTTCACCAAACGATTACCCCGAGTTCCGATCTGATACCACGTATCTCCGCTCGGTACGGAGTTGGTATAGGGCTGACCAACAGCCCACTGACTAGCCATGATCGTGACGAGCAGGAAGAATAGTATGTGTTTCATCGAAGAGGTTGACATAAGCGGTGATCACCAACGGGCTTACATTTCTCTATTTAATTAAAATGACAATAGCCCAAAACAAAAAAAAGAAATTAACACATAGGATCAAAGGCTAATTTGTGAATAACGCAACTTCATGCTTTGATACTCTTGTGAACGCCACAAGAGCATATAACACTGACCTGTCAGGAAGGCTGTAAGAGCATACAGATATTCCTTCTCATAATTTTTTACTTATTTTCAAGTGCTTGAATTCTTCCCATGAGTTTGTCAAACTCGATGCTTTTAGACTCCAATTGCTCCAATCGTTCTAAAAGCTCGATCTGATAGAGCGTTAGTTCCTCTATTTTTTTCAATAGCCGCATGTTCATATCTCCAAGATCAATTCCATTTTCACCAATCTCAGTAGCAGAAGGAATTTCAGGAAGGTGCTTATTTTCGGTAATGTATGCTTTAGTTTCCTTTAGCGATAGGAGTTGGTAATCGGATTCAAAGACATAATCCGGCACATCAATATTTGCAAGCACCTTGACTTCAGTTGCTCTAATCTGTCCATTCACTGCCAACTTTGACTTAGGATCTTCAATGCCAATGCCAACATTTACAGAATTGGTTCTGTCCAATAGAATGCTATTACCTATGCTTAACAAGTTGATACCAGCTCTGTGCAGTTCCAGTTCACCATCGTTGACAATATCAATGGTGATATCATCGTCCTCATTTCCAATTCCACCAGTTCCGAATCCAATTGACGATCCTCCTTGTGATAAAATTTGATAGTTGTTGAGCGCTATGTTCCCATTTACATCTAATCTCTGCGATGGAGTAGATGTTCCAATACCAACCTTACCAATGCTTTGATCAGTGTGTTTGATAGTAATATCCGCAAAGAAGACAGGCTGTCCTCCGGCCCCTACCCCAAACGTATTCCCCAACTTCAAATCTGCGTTGTGTGCACCAATTACTGAATAAGAGTTATCTGTAGCCATTCCGATCGAAAGCCCTCTTGCTTCATTATCTACTCTTGTCACATCAAAGCCATAACTGATTGGATCAGTTGCTTCTAGCGGGGTACGCACCTGAAGGGGAAAATCCGGAGTAGTGGTGCCTATCCCAACCATTCCGTTATATAGATTTAGAAGATCAGTATTCGAAGCACCACTTTTATAGATGTTCAACGCTCCGGAAAATCCCGTTTGTTTGATAGAAAAACTTCCTCCTGAGTTGGTCACTAATCTCCATGAGTCAGAATTGTTTCTTATTTTAATGGTGCCCTCAATATCTAATTTCTCCGTTGGACTAGAAACACCAACCCCTACAGCCCCGCTTCGCCAAATCGGATCGGTCGTAGAATTACCATTCCATTGGGCCCAAAGGGTGGTTGACAGAAGTATGGCAGGCAACAATATCAGTGCTTTTCTCATCTTTTCTTAGATTTAATTTGTTTTATTTCAATGACTTCCGATCTGTGAAACTTGCTTCTCAAGTTCCTTGATTCTCATCTCCAGGGATTTATTTTGTTCGTGGTGAGCCCTTATTTCTTTATTCTGCTCAATGAGATAAAGCGTCAATTCCTCGATCTTCTGCAGCAATTTTGCGTTCATCTCTCCCAAGTTGATACCATGTGCTGTTACCTCAGCTTCACTGGGAATTTCGGGTAGATGTTGATGCTCACTGACATAACTTTCCAATTCCTCCAGGGGCCTTAGCTTATAGTCTTTTTCAAACACAAAGTCAGACCAGCCACTTGATTCTACTTTGATCTCTCTTGCCCCAATAGAACCTTCAACGGCCAGTTTGTGAGAACCCGTTGCTGACGTCCCCATTCCAATCTGACCATTATTTTTTATATATATCCTATCGATCCCAGCTGTTCGTAAGTGTAAATTAGCCCCTCCTTCAGCATCCAAAACCGCACCTCCAGTCCCTACCCAGAGCTGAGCACTTCTATTCTGAGCAGCATTCAAGATTCTCAACCCATAGCCGGAATTGGAGGATGATTGCTTAATAGCAAGCCTGTAGGTTCCGGGACTGGATATGCCCACAGCCATATTACCTGATGTGGTAAATACAAACTGAGGAAGCCCTGCAGCGGTTTTCAGGCCCAAATCCTTGTAAGATGTTCCGTCAAAGTTATGTGACGAAATATAATTTCCATAAGTATAATTGGCGGTAGAGGGTCCGGCAGCACCGATAGAAATACGGCCTTCACCTGTCCTAAATCTCGCCACCACATCAGACCCTGAATTTTCCAGCACGTCCAATTTGGATATTGGGTTTGTCATCCCCACCCCCATGTTACCACCACTACTTGGGAACACAATGAAATTCCCCAAACCTGTCTTAATGGTCAGGTCACGATCATTGTACGTGAACAGAGAGAAATCATTTCCATCGCCGTAATCTGCACTTGATTCGTTCAGCATAAGCCCCGCTCCGTAATCGGAAGAAGTACCTATGCGAATAAACTTATATACCCCGGTACTATAATGCTTTGGATTAAGGTATTGAACATCTACCTGTTGTGCAATAACACTTGAGATGGAACACGCGAGCAAGATCGAATAGAAAAGAACTTTCATAGGTTAGGATTATTTGGTGGTAGTAAGTTTCTGGCTTATTTGGTGACAATATAAACCCAACAAAAAAAGGAAATTCCCCCTTAGAATCAAAGACTTATTTGTGAATAACGCAGGGCAGTGTGATTCACACTCAGAATGCTCAGAAAGGTACGAGCGTTGGTGGTAAGGACCAACGCAGTAAGCCACCCGACTATTATCTGAAACAACATCTCTCAGCTCCTAAACTGACTACTCATCTCTACTGAGAACCGTTGTGAGCTTCCCTTGGCGAAAATGCTAGATTTCACTAGCTTTATCTATCGGCACATGCCAATTTCGTGGTAGCCGATCGCCTGGAGGCATAACCAGATCCAAAACCACAAGTCTGAACATAAAGAAATGAAAAAATTAACCCTCACAATTTGCTTGTCAATTCTTGCACTCATGGGATACGCCCAAGTGACTGATACAGGTGATGAAGTTGGAATTGGAACAAATTCACCTTCGACAAAACTACAAGTGCATGGAGACCAAACCAGCAACCGAATATCACAATCCGGGGGAACCTATACGGAACTGGCCCAAAGGACATGGAGTGGAAGTGCCGGGATTCTTTTCAGTGCGTATGCGTCAGACACCTATGTGAATGGCGGGCTATCCACGACGGGCAACACAAAATACAAATTCAATCCATCTGTTTTTGGATCAACATCGCATGGCGCCAAAATGATCTATACCAACCATTCGAGTATTGGCTTTTTTATTAGTCCGGCCTCAACCGCCGCAGGGGACGATGTTATCTGGGGTGATCCCGTGCTTTGGTTAATGAGAGGTGGAGACGTTGGTATTGGAACTATCCAGCCAAATGCCGGCTTGCATGTTCAAAATAAAGATTTATTAATATCAAATGATGTGTCAACTGGCGGGACGGGTATTTCAAAACTTATATTTTCTGAAGGCTCAGACGATACTGCACCATTGGGCTTTTCCATCAATTATAACGGAGACAATTTCACAGGGGGAGACAACAAACTCTACTTCGAAAGCCCCACAGCAGGAGAAGTATTTACCATTAGAAATGATGGGAAGGTCGGAATAGGAACCGCCTCAACTGGCTCACACAAACTCGCTGTGAATGGCTCTATTGGAGCAAGGGAAGTTAAAGTGGAGGCGGGTACCTGGTCTGATTTCGTTTTTGAGCAGGGCTATAGCTTGCGAACACTTGAAGAAGTAGAAGAACACATCGCCAGGAATGGTCATCTTCCGGATGTCCCAAATGAGGCACAGGTAACCGAGAGCGGAATCAACCTGGGTGAAATGGATGCCTTATTACTCCAGAAAATCGAAGAGTTAACGCTCTATCTTATCGAACAGAACAAGAAAATAGAGGAGCTTCAAAATGAGCTCTCTGTCTTAAAAAGTAAATAACACGATCTGGCATGTTTGCCAACCCCCATCGTTGGCGCACGCGTGTGCTTTACTTTTTTCCTTTCCTATTCTATAAAATCCATCTCCAACAATCCCTTTCTACCACTGTAGTCGATGGAACTGCTCTATTTCCAATGTTCGGCCTCACTTACAAAACCCGCTTCAATGGGATTTTCATGAATGTAGGCCACCTTCTGATCAATAACGTGACTGCTCCACAACTCTATTGGTTTATTGTGATGCTGCCACAGTTGTTTTCCTTTCACATTGTTGGACTTAGAGGCAGCTCGCTCAAACATCCACAAAAGCCATTCTTTCCTGCTTTCTCGAGGATTGTCCTCAATTTCCTTTTGAAGCTTCTTAGAGGTATATTCTTTTAAATCTCCCCAAAAGAGATTCCGGGTTGTTTTCTTTCGCGGGAAAAGATAAGATGCAAATGACTCGGCATGATACACCAACAAAACACTTCCATTCCTTTGTGCTTGCGACAATGGTCAAGACGCTCGACGATAATCGAACTATAGAGGTCTCTAACAAAAACCAGTTCCACTGCGGATCCACCCAATAGACGGTGGCAAAGCTCACGAAATATAGTCCTTCAGGATTGTGAAACTTGTACTTTCTACTCATAACAGAAAAATACTCAAGAAATAGAAATCACATGAATAGACCAAGAACCAGTTATTGCTCAAGGCACACGCGACACGCGTGCGCCAGCTAGGGGTGGGTTACTCCTTAGATATCAAATAACCAATCTTGGGATTTTCAATCCGATATTTTACTATGTAGTTTGATGAACTCAAAGACTGATTTTCATTATACACAGTCCTCCTTTCAAATCTCTCATCGCCAACCTTATAGGTGAATTTCAAAACTGATAATTCCTTAGTTACCGATAAGCAGGCTGTTTCCTGATAGTTGTATTTATCGGATAAAAAAGGCTGATCAAAGAATACCAAAAAAGATTCAGGGTCTGAGGGAAGATAAAGTCCCCTAAACTGCTCCCCATCCTCAATACCTGAATATTCTTTTCCTGTACTTTTATCAAAGGACTTATTTCCAATCTCATATTTCAAACGAATCATCCTTTTCCCTTCATCATAAGCAGTTATTACGATTTCTTCTCCATTGCTAATGACTTCATTGTCCTTCTCTTTTTGGCTATAAATAAAATAACCTAAAACAAGACCGAAAAGAATAACACCTGCTAAACAGCCAATACCAGCCTTTTTCATATTATTTTTTATTCTTCTAATGTCTTAACAGTAGCATTTTTGACACCTTCTGTCAATGTGCTTTGAACAGATCCTGCAACAAATTCCACTGTAGCATTAGTTGCCTCACTAACAGATTTACTTGATAAATCTGCAGCAGGAACGTTTCCAACAACAAACTCAACTGCAGCCTTTGTTAGCGACTTCCCTCCAAGTACCGAGGTTGCTTCAGTTACTTTCAAATCAGTCGGATTCAGATTAACTTTTACATCTTGAGCTGCTTTTGCTCCTTCTCCAAAGGCATTAACAACAGCCTTACCACCAGTTATTGCTGCTTTACCAAACTGCGTTTCTAATGCACTTAGCCCTGAAGTCGCAGCCCCTACAGCACCCGCTATTGCAATATCAGTTACATCGACATTTGTAAAGGATTCCAAACTAATATCTCCTCCCGATTCGATAACGTTCCCTACTACTTGACTCGCATATTCCACACCGGCACCAACAACAGCTCCTACTACATAATTCCAAAACTTACCATCTTCATCTGTTCTGGCAATCGGGTTTCCACCTACGTAATTATATGGAGACCATTCATAATACGCTTCCGATAATGAATCAATCGTCGTGAATCTAGCTATCGCCGGATCATAAAATCTAAGACCATAATCGTATAAACCTAGAGCTTGTTGTTCTTCCTTCCCATTGTATTTATACAAGTTTGGATTACTTGGAGTCATTGAGTTAAAGGTTAACCCAAAAGGATAATAATCGTCGCGCTGGATCACCGTACCTGCTGCATCTACCGTCACCCGTACGTTGCCCAGGTGGTCAGTGAGGTTGTACTTATAGTCAAAACCCGCACCATTCTTCACTGCACGACCTTCCCCATGCTGGATAAAATCGAGGGCTCCATTTTTGTACTGTATGCCGCCCACATAGTCAGTCGTCTCATCAATACCACTGGTTTTGTCAAAGAACTTGCGCAGCTTCACACCCTGGGCATTGTAGGTATAGTAGATGGTACCCTCAGGAACCACCACCTGCTCAGGTAGATTCAGGTAGTTATAGCTGATGTTGCTTATTGCCTTATTCGCGTCAGAAATCATATTGCCGCTTTGGTCATAAAGATACTCATTTGGCTGATTTCCCTCACTGAACTCTTCATCAAAAAGACTATTGTCAGAGGTGTCTCCCACTGAGGTGAGCTGATTGCCGTAATAGTCATAGTCCAGGTTGTCGGCGTTGCTGTTATTGAACTTCCTCACCAGGGTCTGTATGTTGCCATTGAGGTCATAGCTAATACCGCTCACATTGTAGTAGTTAGTTTTGGACGAACTGTTATAAGTGGCGGCGGTCAGTCGACTCAGGTCATCGTAGCCAAATTTGTAGTTCTGACTGTTGGCATTTTGCCCCCCGCCGGTTGTCTTCCAAAGCATCTGCCCAATGTTGCCATTGTACTGCTTATAGCCTGTAGGGGCCCCGTCGTACTTCAGCTCCATACCGAACCGGTCATTGGCGTCATCGAAGGTAGTGCCTCCGTTTACAGTGGTGAGCCACCCACGCGTATTATAGCGATAACCCACACTCTGTGCAGGAGCTCCAGTACCTTCCTGGCCAATATTCTTTTCAATGACTTGCCCCAGGTCATTGTACCGGTTTTGGGCAAGGAGCACCTCTGGGTCGGAGTTGATGGTCTGGTATTGCTTGAGCAACCGACCCTGACTGTCATATGCAAATCTGTCATCAATAGTCACGGATTCGCCTCCTGTATGGACGCGCCGTGTTTTCTCCACCCACCCAATGTGTTTGTACTGAGTGGTGATCCGGTCCTGGCCACCCACGTAGTTGGCAGAAACACTCTGTATTACTCTGTACTTCGCATCATAGTAGTTCAGCGACCAGTGATAGGCCGTCACGCCCAAAACTTTTGTTTTGGTAGCCGTCACCAGGCCCTTCACCCGATCTGTTTTGGTAATGTTAAAATCCGCAGGCTTGGTATACTCGTAGCCTGAGGGGATACCAAAGGCATAATCATCATAATAGGTGATGGAGTAATAATGAAAAGGATCCGAATCAACCGGGTATGAACTATTGGTATACCCATGAATAGTGGACCCTCGCGACTCATAAAGTGGCGCACTACCCTGATAGAAGGTATCGACCGCATCCTGTACCGATTGCCTACCCCCGGATATTGTAGTCACGCCTGAGAGCACCGGTCTGTTGAGATGGTCATATTTGGTAAATGTCCATTGGTTAGACAATCGCTGGTTTCCATCCTGAGTAAGAATTAACCGATCGCGCTTGTCGTACACCATATGTACCCAATCAGCCCCAGGTACTTTCTTCTCAATGAGTCTGTTTCTCTGGTCATAGTTGTACTCAAAACCATACAGATAGTTGAGAGCTCCGGCACTGGTACCATCAGAGAGGCCTACACTGAAAGTTTCATCAGTAGTGGCTGTGAAGTTAAAACCCGGAAGCAGTGTGACCGAGCCCTTCACGATTTCATAGGATCTGCCATCATAGGAGTTTACAGCAAGGTCTTCGTTATAAACGTACTGTCGGGAGAGCTCGGCTATGTCCACACTGAAGCTAGCATCGAAACCAGTGACACTCCCCCCTGGGGTATGGTCTATTACTATATAATTGTTGGTGACTTTCACCGTATACTTGCCATCACAGATGGTTCCCAATGTCATGTCAGGGATGCGTTTTGTATTCAGGTGTACCGTATTTCCAGACTTCAGCGTATTGGAGCTAAACCCTGCACTAAAGTCCATGGTAAGAATATTGTTAGTGATGGCTACATCCACTGCCCCACCCCCTGATCCTGAGTTTTGAACAAACGAAGTATAATTCCAGGTGGCCGAAAAATTGGTGTAGGTTGTGGCTGGTGGAGTAGGTGAAAGCAACCCGGCAGATGCCATGGGTGGCAATACACGTCTCAGATTGCCCCGATTATCAAAGATGTAGTAGGTATCCAGCCCGGAAGCACCATCAAAAACACGTTTTAGAATCACCTGTCCTTTTCTATCTGTAAACTGATGGACTAAATGATTGTCTTCATCGTAAATCACGCTCACAAACAAGGTATTGTCTCCATAGAAGCCAGCGTCGTCCATTTCACCGGCAATATCTGACCACAAATATTTCCGCACATTATCTGCTGCAACATTGCTTCTGTAGCTCATTTTACGGGAATGATCTGAAAGGTCATCCGGGTTAGTGGTGGGTTGCCAGGGGGCACCTGGACTCCCCTGTTTTCTGGGCCGATCCAGCGGGGAATCTTCAAATATCGTTTTGGCAAAAGGCGCTCCGGTGGACTGTACACCTTCACTGGGGCTACCGTAATATGATAGCTGATCTGCGACACGGGCATTGGAGTATGCACCAAACAAATTGTCCGGGTATGGCATATACTCTGTATCCTGTCGCCCTTTTGCGTCATATGTGATGGGGGTAATCAGATCATATCCATCATTAGACGCAAACAGTGAGGAAGTTTGAACGGGCCTTCCCAGTCCATCGAAATAGGTTACTCCAATCATCCTGTCATTGGACTTCACATTGGAAGTAGTAACCGCATTGATCATCGTGCTGGTAGCCACATAGTTTTCTGTGGAGGTGAAAACAGGATATGCCGAAAAACCCAGCTCCAGGCCATAGGTCTCATTGATAGAAAATACTTTGGCAATGGTGCCCATGACTTCTGTATCAATGGTCAGGTAACCTGAAACATCTATATCTACGAAGTAATCACCAAATGCCCCCAACCCCTTAAGGGTGACAGCAGGTACAGAATTGATCAATACAATTTGGCCTTGCTTGACACTCAAGGCCTTGGGAGTGCTGGCTGGCTGTGCCACGATAGAAACAGTAAGATAATTATCTGATATATCGATGGTAAGCCCCCCAGTATACCCAGCAGGAACAGTATTAAGAAAGGTACTAAGGGAATACTCCTGATGATAATCATCATAAGTCTGTGCCTTTAGCATTGAGGAAAAAAACAGGGTGAGTATGAAAAGGCTTGTTATATACTTATACATGGCTGGACGGGATTATTTGAAGTTGTAATCGTATGCTTGTAAAATATTGCCGGCTTCATCCTTTTTTTGCTTCAGCCTTCCCAATTTGTCGTATTCGAAAGTCGTTACCACATTATTAGGGTCATTTACGGTTATCGGCTGAGCATTGTATCCCAGCACATATGAAGTCACCGTTGTACCAGCGGGGTACACTCGAATTTCATCCAATCTGGTAGCTCCGGACTTGGTGACCGTGCTGGAGTATGCCGTTTCACTTTGGAACTTCCAGGTACCATCATAATACCAAAAGGTCATTTTGAGTCCTGCACCCGAGGGTCGGTAAGCAGTGGGGATAACATACGAACCACTATTGTAATACTTCGTGCCCGTTTTGGCCGTTCCGGTGGTTCCCGCTACCTCTTCAAAGCTATTGTAATACACGGAAGCGATTGGTGCACCTTCGAAGCGTGCTACCGAAATCTGTTTGGGGCCTTCCCACCAGAACGCTACCCGCTTATCGTCTTCCTTATGAGTCTCTATCAGACCGTTTGAATTATAGACATAATGGTATATACTTGATTCACTCTGTCCGGTAGGGTAATATTCCGTGGTCTCAGGATATATATCATACCCGGCAACTGAAAAGCTTCGCTCCACTTTAGAAACAGGAAAACCATCTACCTTTTGCATCTCAATGATCGGGGTCTCTATCACGTTGCGTGTGACCAGGGTAGTGTAGGTAGAGCCAGACAAATCAGGAGCATATGATATTTCTTTTCTCTCTACTGTCCCATTGGAGTTCGTGGAAATAATGGCTGTGGGGAAGTTGTGATTATTACCATATTCATAATTCGTAATACTCGTCACACCATCTTTTGTGACAGTGCTCTGCTCCAGACGTGAGTATTTGGAAGTATAGCTATAGGCTTTTTTTACAATAAAGGAGTGACCAAGGGCACATCCGCTTGTCCCATCCGGACTAGTCTCGACAGATATCCGAATACCATCAAATGCAGCGCCCAAAGCTGTACCATGATAATTTACCTCTGAGGAGACAAGGTTATCATCTGCATCACGATATTCACTCCCTGCGAGACGCCCAATACCAATGGCCTGAAATGGTGGTGGACTCGGGTATTCAAAAGTAACAGGAATAGGGTTTTGATTGGTGTAATTATAGATTTCGTCAGATCCATCACTATTGGTGACTGTCACCTTAGAATACCCGATATGGTAGCCCTGAGTACTGGATAATATCGATTTGGGTGACGAGGTGATACGTTTACCTAGCCTAACCTCTCCGCTCATCATCAAATTCCATTGAGTCCATTCCAAATTATTCTCTAAATCATCCACATAGTCTCCCATGGGATCACCATCGTATAGGTTGGGGAGCTCATAGGTAAAAGATTTACTCAAAACCACCGTACCAGAAGCGTCCTTACTCTGCAAGGTTTTAATTCTCAGCCCTCCTATCACGTTATTAGACGCATCCTTATGAGCTTCAAAAATAAACTCCGAAGTACCCCCTGTTGGATACTTAATGGATTTTAGCGTGTAGGCCTGACCATTGGTAAAATTCGGCGCTCTGTTCGCATAGGTTCCCGGTGTAGGAGAATAGAAAAGTTGCAAACCTCTTGGGATTAGGTGATCCTGTTGGGATTCACCATTTGCATACCCCCAATGATCTTGTCCTAGTGAGTATCTTCTGGGCAAAGGAGTGGATTCATAATATGTAAACTCATGTTTCGGATTTACTAATGTTCCATCGCAAGATTTCTCTTGTATCCAATTGAGTTTTAATCGTTTGGTATCGGAAATGTCCGAAAAGGAATAATCTGATGAACCGGTTGCTGAAGAAAAATAAGAAGTATTTAACTCAAAGGATTTACAGATACCAAGTGAAGAAATTTGAATTTCCTGAATGGACTTTGCCACAGTATTAGCAGCTCCATTGGGGCTTCCGTATTGTGTAACGTCCTGACGTACTGAACCAGGAATAAGCGAAATGGTGGTTTTGGAGCTAATAATTGAGGAAAGTCGAACCCCGTCAACCCAGGTATAATTTAGCAGATGAGAAACACCACCTACATCCCCGCTAAGGGGTGCCTGAGCATCATACATACTGATGGACTGTGACTGACGATTACCATACCCATGATCATCTGCCTCATAGGTCAAATAGATATTATCATCACTATTTCTTGACTCAATTTTATACAGATACCATGAGCTGGTAGAGTAGGTATCATTACCGATAGAGCCAGAACCTGAAGGGTTGTATGTATAGACTTTGGATGTCGCAGCCGTAGTCCCAAAGTAATATTTAGTTCCATCTGTATCAACTATTTTCCATGAATCAGGAAAGGATATAACTTCAATTTTGATATCGCTTCTGGGCAGGAGAACCACCCCCCCACTTTGGTCAAAGTAGAACTTCCCAGATTTTCCATTAAAACTATAAGAGAATAGGTCAGGCTCCGAATCGGCCCTTCCCTTTCCTGCATCGTAAAAATACTCGAAGCAATCACATGTTACTACCCCACAACTTTCTTGACATCCATTCACCCATTGAGATCCACAATTGTTTGCCGGATCTTCTATTTCAGGTGGTAATCCACCATCTGTATAATACCCCCAACCATTTCGGTTGGTTTTACCTCCCGTCCTTTGTATACCCTCATCAGGCGCTCCATTTACAGACCTTGATATCACCCCACCTGCAGACAAGCTCCACCCCAAACCAACCGAACTAGCCACTTCGTTGACCTTTATACCAGATGCATGATAAGAAAGTGAAACTGGAAGGACTAATTCACCCTCTTTGACGGTATAAATTGGTATGGAAATATTAGGCACACCCGTATGGTAGCTCACTGGAATATCTACATACTTACCTAATGAGGCCGCATTGGGGTCATGAAAGGTCGGTTCATTGGAATAGTTATCTTGTGCATGAAGCACGTATACACTCACACTGAAGAGGAGTAGTAGAAGGGGTCGTTTCATGATTGGCTGGATAAATTGGTTTGAGAAAATTGAATAATCAAGATCGGATAAAGACATCAATCTTGGTCTTTGATATGGGCTAATTCCTTTAATATATATTGATTTTGATGATTCAGGGCATCAATCATCTCCTGCTGACGAATGGTATGCAAGGTCAATTCCTCTATTTTCTCCAGCAGTTTGGCATTCATTTCTCCAAGGGAGATGCCGTTTGCCGCCACTTCTTTGGCAGAAGGCATTCCTGGCAGGTGTTGATTGGCTTTAACGTATGCTGAAGTTTCTTCGAGCGTAGGCAGCGTGTAATCTGGATCAAACACGTAATCGGGCCACGAGCCAGACATTTCTACTTTCACCTCCTCCATAATGGCTTTTCCATCTACAGCAAAAGCGTAGTCTGCAGGTACAGAAGTGGTTCTGATACCCATCTGACCATCATTCAAGTCTATCCATACCTTAGTGGCCATTTCATCACTTTCTTTGAAATGGATCTCTGCATCAGCAAAAATGCTCATTTGTGACATGTTCATATGGCCTATCCCCATTCCGTCACTGGTCCCGTTGTTCACATCCAGCAAGCGAATGTCATTTTTGTAGACCATCAGATCTCCGCCACGAATGTCCAGGCGAGATCCTGGAGTGGCTGTACCTATTCCCACATCCCCATCAGTTTCGATCACCATCTTGGCAGGTAAGTCCCAGGCATTTCCGTCACCGCTGGTAGTAGTGGTGCCAAACCCAAATTCGAGGCGATCATTTCGCAATGCACCAGTATGATGGATGCCCCAGTGTTTGTTATTCCCTCCCCCTTCGGGGACATTGGTCAGATGAATCATAGAGGCGGCATTGTCCTTATCCAAAGCGATAATCTGCACCCTCGCTTCTGTAGCTTCAAATATATTAGCCAGAGTCAGATAATGCTGACTTCCAATATTTTGAGACTGAACATGAAACTTGCCTGCCGGAGCAATCGTGCCAATGCCCACCTCCCCGCTTGGAAGAATCGACATGCGCTCCGTAAAACCACTGCTGTTGACATACCTGAAGCGTATACCTCCTTGCGCCCCAATAATCATCTGATCCGTACCGGTGATTTCATTCACATCAAAAAACATCTGATTGGTACCATCAGAAAGGGTTAAGTATGACTTGGAAGCATCTGCTTTACCTCCCAAAGTACCCGAATGCAGGATATGAAACTTGCCTGAAGGGGTATTCAATCCAACACCCACCTTACCACCAGTTGAGTAAATAACTGACTGATTGTCGTAGTTCCATGGTTGGGCCTGGAGTAAAGTATTGATTAAAACAAGTGCTATGAATAGGGTTAGTCTGGTTTTCATTATGGTTGGCGCTTGGTTCTATGGTTCTGTTTATTAAATAGATAGTGTAGCCACAAAACTCCTGTCAAATTCTTTGAGACTAATTTGACAATTAAAAAATAGAGGCTGTAGCGGACTGCTTAGAAGGGGTTCCTGGATCAGGAATGCACATCTTCCGGTTAGTCATCAGATTGGATGATGCATCCAAATCATTGTAGCGGTTGGAAAGGTCATAATTGGTAACGGTTGGTTAGACACCGCTAAAATGTAAAAAAATAAAAAACCTTCCTAGTAAAACTTATAAAAAACTGATTGCATTATATCTAAAAGGATCCATTCAAGGTTTTGGATTTAATCTTTACGGATCAAGCGGAATTCCTGTGGGGAGATTGCATTAAAGATGGATGGTGACGTAGTTACCTGATACCTTACATCCCTCAATCCAATTGATTTGCTACATACCCTTCATTTTCTTTGCTTGCCCAAAGAAAACGAAGCAAAAGAAAAGGCACCAACGCAAAAAATCATTTTGACTCATCTGGGTTGCACTTTTTTAGGATTTTTTGAGAGTCAAAATGATTCACACTTGCCTTGGATGGCCCGCCCTCCTTTACGCCCTTGCTTTCTACTTTAAAGTGGATTAGTTCGATTTTACAAAATATAATTATAGAGTGTCACCCCACACAAATATTGCTTGATCCATCTTTACTTCGGCTCGTCACTTTTATCATCCCTCAAATCCAATCCCTCACTCCCACGTATAACAACAAAAAAACCCTACCGATGTGGTAGGGTTTTCGATGGTGATCCGCCTGGGGCTCGAACCCAGGACCCACGCCTTAAAAGGGCGTTGCTCTACCAGCTGAGCTAGCGAATCGTGTGATTATTTTGCTTTTTTTTAAGGCCGTTTCCTTAAATTGCGGTTGCAAAAATAGGAAGCTTGTTTTCAAAATACAACAATGAAATACTTTTTTATCAGAATAATTCAGACAATGTTTCTAATCTTGGTCATCGGCCTTCCGATTTACGCTCAAAATGCCGAATTGTCGACTGCAGATTCCCTTTTTGCCAATCAAAAATACACAGAAGCACTGAAGAAGTATGAGAATATTTTTAATCAGGATAAAGCTTCGCCTGCCATGCTTACTAAGATGGCTTTCATACAGGAAGGCCTGGGCAACTATGCCGACGCCCTCTTCTACCTCAACCTTTACTACCTAAAGACCTCAGACAAGGCCGCACTCACCAAAATGCGTGAACTTGCAGAAGAGCATCACCTATCTGGCTTTGAGTATTCAGACTTTAAGTTCATGGCCAATTTCGTTAGAAACTATGAAGTGGAGATCCTTATCGTTTTGCTCGCCTTTTCTCTGTTCTTACTGATCTATGGTTATAGCAAGCGCAAAAAAGATGAGCTACCCAGAGTATCTCTTTTCCTGCAAGCCCTGACGCTCGTGCTCATTGGTTTATTGAGCAATCAGCTTTTTCTTGCTGATACGGGTATCGTGAGCCAGGACCATTCGCTGCTCATGACCGGGCCCTCTGCCGGGGCTGAGCCCATCAGCTACATAGAGAAAGGCAATAAGGTGACGGTGCTTCAATCTGATGCCCTGTGGACCAAAATCCGCTGGCAGGAAGAAGTGGCCTACATCCGTACCAAAAATCTCAAGACCTTATAAAAAAAACAGGCGCCCGATTACATCGGGCGCCTGTTTCATTTCTGCTTTATTGCAATTACTTATTTTACCGGCTTCACCGTTTTGATGATCCTTGCAGCTACTTTGTACGGATCTGCGTTAGAAGCAGGTCTTCTGTCTTCCAGGTAGCCACTCCATCCGTGTGTCTTGGTATAAAGTGGGATACGGATAGAAGCTCCTCTGTCAGATACTCCATAAGAGAAGTCATTGATAGAGGCAGTCTCATGCTTACCAGTCAGTCGCTGATCGTTGTAAGCTCCGTAAACCGCAATGTGTTCTTTCACCAATGGTCTGAATGCCTCACAAACCTTCTCTACTTTCTCTTTAGAAGCAGCTGTTCTTAAGAAAGAATTAGAGAAGTTGGCGTGCATACCTGATCCATTCCAGTCAGTCTGACCAAGTGGCTTAGGGTGATATTCAATAAAAAGACCATATTTCTCTACCAGTCTCTCTAGCAAGAATCTACCGATCCAGATTTCATCACCTGCCTGCTTAGCTCCTTTAGCGAAAATCTGGAACTCCCACTGACCAGCAGCTACTTCACCATTTGTACCTTCTACATTCAGACCAGCTGCAATGCAAAGATCCAGGTGCTCGTCCTTAATTTCTCTTCCAAAGACATTTTGTCCACCTACTCCACAGTAGTATGGTCCCTGTGGTGCCGGATATCCATTAGCTGGAAAACCCAAAGGCTTATCTGTGGCAGGGTCCCAAATGAAGTACTCTTGCTCAAAGCCAAACCAAAAATCATCATCCTCATCATCGATGGTCGCTCTGCCATTGGACTCGTGAGCAGTACCATCCGCATTCATTACCTCAGTCATGACCAGGTAGCCGTTTTCATGCACCGGGTCCGGACAAATAAATACAGGTCTCAAAATACAGTCAGAAGAACCTCCTTCTGCCTGCTCAGTAGAACTACCGTCAAAAGACCAATCATCCAGGTCTTCGAGTTTGCCACTGAAATTACTCACCACTTTAGTTTTACTTCTTAATGATTGGGTAGGCTTGTAACCATCAAGCCAGATGTACTCCAATTTTGACTTAGCCATGTTAATTCTGGTTTATATTTTAACTTGTTTAAATAAAAAAATTACGATTTAATTACCAAAATGTCGATACTTCAAATTTTAAAAAAATAACTGAATTATTAAACATTTTTCATCATTATTTATGAAATATTGTTAATAAACCAATAATTCCATAAATATTCAATACAAAATCCCATTTCCGAAAGACCTGAGATCTGGTCGGAAATGGGATCTATGATGTCTTAGCTGTGGACTCTTAGAAAGAGTACACTGCAGCAATGACGAATGAAGACAAAGAACTACCGGTTTTGAAGTCAGTAGGACTGTTGAATTCCGTAACCACTACATCATCTTCAGAGAAAGAATCCAATCTTACCTCAGGAATCAATGTCAGACTTCCTACGGTATAGTTGGCTGACAAAGTCAGGTCAATTACACTTTCGTCAGTAGTCAAAACACCCACTCCTTTGTCACTGAAATACTCACCTCTCAATCCCATAGAGAAAGCATCAGAGAAAGAATTTTGCAGATAAAGCGCTGCACCGAAGAAGTTGTCAGAAGCACTGGTTGCATTCACACCCAGGTAGAAAGATTCAGACAAATCCCATCCAGCAGTCAAATCAGCCTGGAAAAACTCATCATCAAACAAGAAGTTCAGGTAAGCTCCACCATAACCAATCTGCGCTCCACCAAGGTACTCGCCTGATGGGTTAAAATCTGTAGCGTCAGTTGGGTTAAACACACCCACCATGAAGCTCACATCACCAGCAGAGATATCCGCTTTCACTCCTGAGTGAGAGAATGGCCCGTATGAGAACATGTATGAAGTAGAGTAGTTGAAGTTGGCAGAAGGTGAGATCACCTCATAACCAAGAAAGGTATTGAAGTTACCCGCTGTAATTGTTAATGCATCGCTTACATTCCAGTATACATACAACTGGTTCACGATGTTCAACGCAGGGGCAGAACCGAATACCGCATCCGCTCCTCTGGGTCCAAATACCAAATCTCCAACGAAACCTACTTTTTCTCCCTCGTAAGCAGCAATCAGATTAACCATACCCAAAGAAAATCCTGGAAGGTTAGCAAAAGATGATCCTGGAGCCTGAATTTCCTTCACGCCATCATCGTCAAAATCAGTATAATTTGCAGCATTCAGGTTAGTTCTGAAATAAGTATCCACAGATCCACTCAGTGAGAAAGAAGACTCTTCCTCTTGTGCTTTCACGGTCACAACTGCCAACAACAACATTGCAGCAATCAGAAATCTTTTTGATAGTTTTGTAAAAGTGTTCATAAGCTTTTTAAATAAATGAGTTTGGAAAGTTTTGAAACAGGCCTCTGAGTACTTTAATGGTTCCCGCCTTTAGAGCTCAGAGGCCTATTTATTTTAGAAGTGTTTTTTGTAGAGAAGGAAGATTACTCCTGAATGATGGTGTATCCTCTGATGCCGTGCTCGTGGCTATCAAGACCTTCTTTTTCGTGCTCTTCAGATACCCTGATACCGATCGTCAATTTCAGTACATAGAAGATAACGAAAGCGCATATGAAGGCAGCTGCTCCGCAGATCAGCACTCCTTTGAGCTGTGCCATGAAAGTATGATCCGCATTGATAGAGAAGATACCCACAGCGAGTGTTCCCCAAATACCGCAGGTAAGGTGAACTGAAACTGCACCTACCACGTCATCCAATTTGAATTTGTCCAATGTGATCGCAGAGATCACTACAAGGATACCGGCAACGATTCCTACTATGATGGCATTACCTGGCTCGATCACATCAGCTCCTGCAGTAATACCTACAAGTCCTGCAAGGATACCATTCAATACCATACCCAAATCGAGTCTCTTGAACACAAGGTATCCGGTAACGAATCCACCAAGACCACCAGCACAGGCAGCAAGAGAGGTTGTCACCAATACGAAAGATACCAACCCTGGATCAGCAGAAAGAACAGATCCGCCATTGAAACCGAACCAGCCTAACCAAAGCAAGAATACACCGATCACAGCCAAAGGCACACTAGAACCTGGCTTGTCGATAACTTTGCCATCTACATATTTTCCAAGTCTTGGACCTACAATCATGATCCCGGCAAGGGCACCCCATCCACCTACTGAGTGTACGAGCGTGGATCCTGCGAAATCGTAGAAGCCCATTGCATCAAGTGCTCCACCACCCCATTTCCAGCTACCAATGATCGGATATACAATACCCACGAAGATCAAAGTGAAAATAAGATAAGCACCAAGTTTTACCCGCTCAGCAACTGCACCAGAAACAATAGTGGCAGCTGTAGCAGCAAACATCGCCTGGAACAGGAAGTCTGTCCAGTAAGTGTATCCGGCACCGGCATACTCTGCGGAGATGTCCGCAGTGGCAGAAGTCTCAAGCCCGAAACCTGCAAAGCCGAACCAGCCAGGAACGTCAAAACCAGGATACATCAGGTTGAAACCCACAAGCGCATAGGTAAGAATACCTATAATGGGAGTCAGTGTGTTTTTGAAAAGGATGTTAACCGTGTTCTTAGACTGGCCGAATCCTGCTTCCACACCCGCGAAACCCAAGTGCATAATGAAAACCAGCGCTGTGGCCATCATCATCCAAATGTTATTGGCCGTAAGTAGGTTGGCCGTAATGTCCGCACTGTAATCTGTCGCCACCGCAACAGTCTCTACAACCTCCGGAACTACCGCCGCAATGGTGTCTGCCACGGCTACCGAATCTTGTACAATCATCAATAGGTTGGTGATCATGTTCATAAGTTTTTAAGATTAAAAATTCGTTGCGAAGATTCGGCTTCCGGTTAGCACAAACCGGGCGATTAGCCTCTTTCCACACTCCAAATAAAAGGACATAATCACGAATTATCAAAAACGGAATTTTAATACTTACACATTTTTATCACCTAATTTTAAGTTTAGAGGGGTCAATTTTTAAATTTTCATTATAAAAGAAGTGAAATATTAATAATTATATAATTGACCCTTATTTGACGGCAGGCATCTTATTCATATTGTAAAAATGCGTTTTCACAAAATAATTTGCTTTTTTTCACAATTTTGATTTCAATTTTTTAAATATTCCCATTATTTCTCCAAATAATATATGGAAATATCAAAGACCCTCCATAATCCTGTATGGTTTCATAATTCATGCACAAAACAGGATGTGACCGATATGCTCTATTTTTAGCCCATGAACATAGATGATATCCTCTTTCACCTGGGTGAAAGTACCCCCTTTGGCGGGACATCAGCCAGCCCTCCGATCTACCAAACCAGCAACTTCATTTTTCCCACCCTGGACCAGATGAAAACGGCTCTGCAGCACGAGGATCACATTCCGTTTTATACCCGTGGGGCCAACCCTACGGTGCAGGTACTTCAGGAGAAAATAGCCGCACTGGAAGAAACCGAGCATTCACTGATCTTTGCCAGTGGAAGTGCAGCCATCACCGCAGCCATCATCTCACAGGTAAAAGCCGGTGACCACATCGTCTGTATCTCCAACCCATACAGCTGGACCAAAAAGCTGATCGAAGGTATTTTAGCCAAATTTTCTGTGGCCAGTGATTTTGTAGAGGCTTCAGACACTGAGGCCATTCTGGCGCATGTAAGAGAGAACACCCGACTGATCTACCTGGAAAGCCCCAACTCGTGGACCTACGAGATGCAGGACATTGAAGTGATTACCACTTTTGCCAAACAGCAAGGCATCCGTACCATCCTGGACAATAGTTGCGCTTCACCTTTGTATCAGAAACCCGCGCGCTATGGTGTCGACATCATCGTTCACTCTTCCACCAAATACCTGTCGGGACATGCCGATGTGGTCTCGGGGGTTTTGTGCACCTCTTCGGATATTTACCTATCTATTTTCAAAAATGAATACATGACTTTCGGGGCCATCATCTCCCCGCTGGAAGCCTGGCTGATGATCCGATCACTCAGGTCACTGGAGCTGCGCATGGAAAAAGTGAGCAAAAACGCCCTGGAAGTAGCCCGGTTTCTCGAAAAGCATCCCAAAATTGCCCACCTGTTTTACACCCATTCAGAATCCTTTGCTCAACCTGAGCTGGTAGAGAAATACCTTTCAGGAAATGGCGGACTTATGACGATCGACCTCAAAACGAACAATGCTCATCAGGTGGAACAATTCTGCAATACATTAAAGCGTTTCAAACTCGGATGCTCCTGGGGTGGTTTTGAATCACTGGCTTTTCCAGCCATCACCACGATGAGCTCCCTCAACTACAATAAACCTGATACCGCCATCAACAGAATAAGACTTTATGTAGGTTTGGAGGATTCCGGGCTCTTAATAGACGATCTCACCAATGCATTGGAAATTATCGATTAGTCTCTTCACATTCTGGCTTTGTCCGATGCTCCTCCAGGGGCAAAATACCATTTCAGGTATGATCCAGAGTGAATCTGGAGAGGCCTTGCCCTTTGCTACTGTGTATGTGGAGGGAAGTACCAATGGCACCACCAGCAATGCAGACGGACGCTATCAACTTACCTTTGATGCCGGACCTGCCACCATTGTGGCACAATACATCGGCTATGCACGGCAGACACAAACGATAGACCTGCCCCCCGGGGAGCACGCCACAATCAACTTTGAACTGGCACCGGAAACACTGGTACTCAAAGAAGTGGTCATCTCAGCAAGTGAAAAAGATCCGGCGCGCCAGGTGATCCGCAATGCCATCAGAAAACGCAAGTATTATGCTGATGAGGTAAGTGCATACACCTGCGAAGTGTACATCAAAGGGCTGCAGCGACTGGATAAAAAACCCAATAGCCTTTTGGGTATGACGGTCACCATCGATACGGGTATTGTCTACCTCTCTGAGTCCATCTCCAAACTCAAGTACCTGCACCCCGACAAAGTGAATGAGACTATGATCTCCTCTAAAGTGAGTGGAAACAACAATGCCTTCAGCTATAACCAGGCCTCCGAGATGAGGATCAACCTTTATGAAAACAGTTTTTTCATAGAAGGCCTGAGCGAGCGTTCCTTTATCTCACCCATTGCCAACAATGCATTTCTGTACTACGATTACCAAATGGCTGGTACTATAGTAGAAAACGGACTTTTCATCAACAAAATCAAGATCATCCCCAAACGTAAAACAGACCCGGTGTTCAGCGGCTACCTATACATCATAGAAGACTCCTGGCGTATCCATAGTGTGGATGTGAAGCTCACCAAAGACAATGGCATCGAGTTTTTGGATTCACTTTCTTTCAATCAGGTATTCGCTCCTGTAGATTATGATATCTGGATGCCCATTTCGCAGCGCTTTACCTTTAAGTTCAGAGCTTTTGGCTTCAAAGGCAGTGGGCATTTTACAGCCATCTACAGAAACTATCAGGTGGAACCCAACTACTGGCAACCACGTGCTAAGGACCCAAAAACGGTGACGGAAATCCCTAAAAAGGTGGCCAAAAAGTCCCAAAAAGAGCCTGCTAAAGAAACCCTCCTCTCCAAAGAAGATTTTTCCAACGCGGTAGTGACCGTGGTGGACGGAGCCAATGAAAAGGACTCTATTTACTGGGCAAGTGTCAGGCCCATTCCTCTGACCGAAATAGAGGTGCGCGACTACCAAATAAAGGATTCCATCGGTGTGATCAGGAAATCCAAGCCCTACAAGGATTCCATAGATCAGGTCAGAAACAAATTCAAACCCGGCAATTTATTCTTCAATGGCTATACCCACTTCAACAGCTACAACCGAAGGTATTTTAGCTTCCCCACACTTGTGGAGGGACTTCAGTACAATTCCGTAGAAGGACTGGTCACTAACCTGGAGTTTTCATTTCAGAAAAGAACTGAGCAGTCTTTTGACTACACCATCAAACCTGGCCTGCGATATGGGTTTTCAAATAAAAAGCTGCAGGCGAAAGTGGAAGTGACCAAAATGATCAACCTCAAAAAAAGGCTGATCCTCACCGGAGGGCTCGGGCGTTATGTCTTTCAGGTGAACGAGCAGGAGCCCATCACCCCTTTCAGCAACAGCTTCTTCACGCTGGTCAGAGGAGAAAACTACATGCGCCTGTTTCAAAAATATTTCACCTATTTTGGCTATCAGAAAGAACTCATGAATGGAGTCCTCCTCAATGGCAAACTGAGCTATGAGCAACGTGAGACACTCGAAAACACGGCCTCCTACAACCTGTTTGACAAAACATTCCACCCAAACACGCCTGTTAATCAGGAACTGGCAGCTACAGACTTCCCAAAACACCAGACCCTCACTGCCTCTTTTCGATTGCGTATCCGGTTTGCTCAGCAATACATAGAACGTCCTGACCGTAAAATCATCCTTAGTTCTGAATACCCAGATGTATATGTTTCCTACAAGAAAGGAATCAACCTCCTCGGAGGAGACACCAACTACGATCTGGTGAAAGTAGGATCAGAATATAGTCTTCGGGTGGGCCAGGTAGGCACAAGTAAAATAAGTGCTCAGACAGGATTATTTCTCAATACACGCCGAATGTACTTCCCTGATTTTCACCACTTCAATGGCAACCTCACCTACATCCGGCAAGCAGAAGGCGAAAATCAGTTTCAATTATTGGACTACTATCCTTACAGTACACAGGATCGTTTTCTTCAGGCCCATTATGAGCACCACTTCAATGAATTTATCTTTAATAAAATTCCCGGTGTACGGCGGCTGAACCTGCAAGCGGTAGGGTCGGTAAATTACCTCACTACGCCTGTTTTAGGGCACTACTTTGAATTCGGTGCGGGGATAGAACACATCCTGAAGTTCTTCAGGGTAGATTTTTATACCAGCGTGACCAACGGCCAGCATTCCCGAGCCGGAATAAGGTTTGGGGCTGGATTCTGAGTTACTTAAGAACCTGCAGAAACCCTTTGTATTGAGTCTGATCATATTTGATCACATAATAGTACACGCCAGAGGGTACATTCTTGCCATCCCACACAAAATCCCTTTGCTCGCTACGAAAAACGCTGATGCCACTCCGGTCGTGAATGCTGATGTACTGAAAAGCATCATCACAGTTATCGGGGGGCAGGTTTTGCCGTGGCTGCGTCAGGTTGGTCAATGTATAGGTATCATTGTGCCCGTCTCCATTGGGGGTAAAAACATTAGGAGGCTCAAACCCCAAAAACAACTCCTGGGTCTCCCGCACCTCAAAAGTGATACTCATGGTGTACTGCTTCTGTACAGGGCAAGCGTCATCATAGGCCAGAAAGGAGATTTCGAAGAAGCCAGACTCCTGCCCCAAATCCAACAGGGAGCACTCGGGTGTCCAGTAAAGAGTAGAAGTAACCTCCCCAAGTCCTGTCTTGCGTTCAAAGAAAAGGGACTCTGATCTGGGCAGTCTGGAGGGATTCAAAAACTCAATGGTCACTGAATCTCCGGCATCAAAATCGAATGCAGAAATATCCATTTCAAAAGGCACATTGATCTTCAAGACGGTATCTGCATACTCCCGCATCTCAGGGCGGTTGTTTTCAGGAATGTCCAGGTTCACTGTAAACACCACAGTGTCCTGATTTACCTCGTCGCATCGATCCTCATCCTCCGCTATAAACAAAAACTCGTACGTTCGCTTCTCCGCCAGGTCCAGCAGGCTGCAGTCCACCTCCCACTGAAAAAGTGAATTGACGCTACCCACACCACTCGCTTCCGCGAAACTCACTCCAATACCAGATCCCTGAAACCCCAACGGTTGTAAACTCAGATTGACAGTGTCCTGATCCAAATCCGTTGCGAGCACATCAAAACTAATCACATCACCATCCCTGGCAGTAATCACATGATCGGACGCCAATGTAACCTCAGGGCTGGTATTCGGAGGCAAAATCACCCCCATATTCAACCATACCACATTGGGGTTTTCCACCTCACATATATCAAAATCCTCAGGAAGGAGCGCCAACTGAAAGTTCTTCAAACTGGAGAAGTCATATATCTGGCAATTGGTATCCCAGGTAAGGGTGCCCTCCATCAGCCCATTTTCAGAACGTGTCACTTCCACAAATAACCCCAGTTCGGACGGGTCTTCTATTCCCGGCACATACATAATCATTTCCAGGCTGTCATTATCGGCATCAGTCGCGGTAAAACCAAGTGTGAGCACCTCATTTTCATTGATCGTATAGCCTGAACCAAGGGAGGTGAAATCCGGAAACTGGTTCGGAGGGGGCTCTACAACAATAGTGAGTCTTGCGGTATCCATTTGTGGAAGTGGGCAGGCATCATCGCTGGCGATCAGATCAATAATAAAAGGACCATCTCTTATGGGCGGACAGCCGGGCGCACATACCTGCACGACCAACGTATCCTGACCTGGATTTACAAAGGACTGAGTGATACTAAATAGATCATCTAGCTCTTCATCAAAATTAACCGGAACAGCCCGGAGTGTGATTTGCTCTCCTACGGAGATATTGGTAACAAAGAAGTCAAAACATTTATCATCCTCCAGCGCATAAGTAAGCACGTCCACCTCCGGGTCGAAGCTATCGTTGCCTGGTATTTGGATACCCACTACCGGAGGGTCCGGAGGATCGCAGCCATCTCTCACCAGCATTTGAAAATCACGCTGCACCTCCCCTATTTTCACCTGATCCCGCCACTCTTCCACCAAAACAGAAAACACATACAGCCCTTTGGTTTTAGGATTAACTGTCAACAAGCCTTGGCTCGTAATGCGAAGTGGTGGATTTCCCGGAACAGTATTCTCCAAAGAATATCCCTCGGCCCAGTAAACAGGTATATGAGGCTTAGGCTGAGGAATTGGCACGGCAGGATCTGAAGCAGAGCTATTGAGAGGGGTGACCAGGCGATAAACCAGCGAATCACCATCGGGATCCGTGCCTGTGAAATTGGTATAATACAGTTGATTAACGCAGGCATAGTCACTCAGTGGCTTCAATAATACCGGAGAAGAATTGATGAATGGTTTCCAATTTTTCCAAAGTGGAGGTATCTCCACCACGTATTTCATCCCGGTATCCCTAGGATTTTCCACATTCACAATGTCCACGTTTCGGCAACAACGCTCCCACTCGATGTAATATCCCTCAGCATCGGCATACCGTGCAGGTTCCAGTTCCACCACACTGGTATAGACCACTCTGGAGGTCTTCAACTCTTCTATGGAACACTCCGGATTGGTATAAAACACATCACTCACGGCAGAGAGAGGAAGCAAATGAGTTGAAACGAGTCGGTGGTCCTTGTTTGAGTAGACGTACACCGTCACTGAGCCGTCGGGATCGGTATTCTGCTGCTGGGCTTCGTCGCGGTATTGTATGAGGTTGATCCTATAGACGCCAGGTTCAATGGTAATGAACTCAATCTCCCCCCCTACGATATGGAAAGCCTCCAAACCGTAAAAGAGCATCAACGCGCAGATGAAAAGAGAAAACTTTTTCATACCAAGTCTTAATCCCATAGAACATTGTTTTTGCCCCATACCCCAATAGAACGCCTCAGAAACTCTTAGTAGCTTTGCGCCCAATGAAGGCAAGTAAAGTTATCGAAAAGCTGGAGATTACCGGTGTATCATCTGACGGAAAGAGTGTGGGACGTCATGAGAACAGAGTCATTTTTGTAGCCAATGGTGCGCCAGGTGACATAGTGGATGTGCGAATCGTTGGAAAACAAAAGAAATTTCTCCTGGGTGAGATCATCCACTTTCATGAAAAGTCCGCAGACCGAACAGACCCTTTCTGTGAGCACTTTGGCACCTGTGGCGGCTGTAAATGGCAGCATATACAGTATAATGCCCAGTTGAAGCACAAACAAGACCATGTAGCTCACAACCTGGCCAAAATTGGCAAGACGGCTCTCCCTGAGCTACTCCCTATCAAAGGATCTGCCAACACCACGTATTATAGAAATAAGCTGGAGTACACCTTCTCCAACATGCGATGGCTCACACGTGAGGAGATAGAAGACAATGACGAGCTTAGCCGCAATGCACTCGGCTTTCATATTCCCAGAAGGTTTGACAAAATACTCGACATCAACCACTGCTGGCTGCAGGGTGATCCGTCCAACCAGATTCGACTTGCCGTAAAGGCGTACGCAGAGAAAAACGAACTCACGTTTTTCGATCTGAAAAAACAAGAGGGACTACTGCGAAACCTGATCATCCGTACTTCCACCACCGGAGACCTGATGGTGATCCTGCAAGTGTTTTATGAGGATCAGTCTGCCATAACTTCACTTCTAAATCACTTGAAAGATGGCTTTCCGGAAATCACCTCGTTGCTTTACATCATCAACCCCAAACAAAACGAAACGTTCTACGACCTGCCTGTTCATACATTTCATGGAGAAGGTTTCATACATGAGGAGATGGAAGACCTCAGGTTCCGCATCGGGCCCAAATCATTCTATCAGACCAATAGCATTCAGGCCTATGAACTATACAAAGTGGCCAGAGAATTTGCAGATCTAACAGGCGATGAGGTAGTCTACGACCTCTACACCGGCACAGGCACCATTGCCAACTTTGTAGCGAAGAAAGCTCAAAAGGTCATCGGGGTGGAATCTGTGGAAGAGGCCATTGTTGACGCCCGGATCAACTCTGAGCTGAATCAGATCACCAACACTACCTTCCTGGCAGGAGATATGAAAGATATGATCAATGCCAACTTTGTGAAGAAGCACGGACACCCGGATGTGATCATTACTGACCCGCCAAGGGCTGGTATGCATCAAAAGGTGGTGGAGATGATCAACGAGATAAAACCGAAAAAACTGGTGTATGTAAGCTGCAATCCTGCCACACAGGCGCGCGATCTGGAACTACTCTCTCCCGTTTTTGAAGTGGTGGCAGTGCAGCCTGTGGATATGTTTCCTCAAACCCATCATGTGGAGAATGTGATGCTATTAAAAGCAAAATAAGATGCAAAACGATCCTACTTTAGACCCGAAATACCTCGGCAAAATCTCTTCTGATTTTGTGAAAGTCTCCGAGTACCTCAAAGAGGCATCCTACCTCATCAGGAAGAAGGGTTTTTCTGAATACCCGGTATTCCCGGTATCCAAAGAAGATGTACCCATTGGTCAGCTGCTCTACGAAAAAGGCAAACTGGAAAATGAATGGAATTACTACGCCTCTTTCATGGAGGAGTTTGCTCAGCGGCAACTCATTGCTGAGGAAGCAAAATTCAAAGAAGCATACAAAGATCCCGATGAGTACTGCTGTCTGTTCATCGTAGACAGAGAATTCACCAACTTCTTATTCATACCGTTTCCTGAAGATTGACATTTTTCATAACAAAATCACTGAATAAAACATTACTACCTGTATGGAAGAACAAGTAAATCAAATCACAGACCTATCAGCCATCGCCATGGAGTATGTATGGGAGTATGGTCCCAAAGTGGTCCTGGCCATCATCACGCTTATCATTGGTCTCTGGATCATAAGTATGCTCACACGCGGATTTGGCCGTGTCATGGAGAAAAGAAATTTTGACCGTTCCCTCACACCGTTCCTGAAAACACTCCTTAGCGCATTGCTAAAAGTGATGCTCTTTATCTCTGTCATTGGGATGGTAGGTATTGAAGTCACGAGTTTTATCGCCATACTAGGTGCCGCTGGTCTGGCGGTTGGTCTGGCCTTGCAGGGCACATTGCAAAATTTTGCTGGTGGGGTGATTATCCTCCTCCTCAGACCTTTCAAGGTTGGTGACGTCATTGATGCCAAAGGTTACACGGGTACAGTGAAAGAAATCCATATTTTCTATACCATCATCAACACCTTCGATAAGAAAGTGGTCTATATCCCCAATGGCACACTTGCCAACTCGGACATGACCAATCTCTCACAGGAAGAAGATCGGCGAAATGAATGGAAGTTTGGAATTGCCTATGGAGATGATGTAGACAAAGCCAAAACGCTCCTGAGAAAATTTATTGATGCAGATGAGCGCATCCTCAAAGAGCCCGAACCTTTTATTGCGGTGCATTCTCTGGGCGATAGCTCTGTAAATCTTGTGGTACGTACCTGGTCTAAGGCGGGAGACCTCTGGCCGGTATATTTCGATATGAACGAAAAAGTATACAAGGAATTTGCGAAAGAAGGCCTCAACATCCCTTTTCCACAACTGGATGTACACATGCACAATCAGAAATAAGAAATAAAAGAATCATGCACGCTCCTCAAAGTTTTGAGGAGCGTTTTTTTTCCTCTCAGAAGTAAGATAAGGGTCTGGAGAACGAAAATTGATATATTTTCGAAATCTCAAAAATCAAATACCCCATGCGAATACTTCTTGTGTTAAGCTTTCTAATCACCTCCTCACTTTATACTCAGGCGCAAACCGACTACCTGATCACATCATCAAAGGACACTCTCCGAGGCAAAGTATCCCTATTGCTACAGGAAAAGCTGACAGAAAAAGTCACCGTAACCACTGAGAACGAAACAAGAACATTCCATTCAGGCCAGATCATCGCGGTGCGTATCAATGAAGACCTATACAAAAGCATAAAACATGGCGACAAGTACCGGATGATGAAAGAAATCACACCGGGATACCTGGGTTTATATTCATTCCGATTTGAGGACAACTATGATTTTGACCCAAAATTCTTATATAAAGTCACGGGCGAAGGTCAGGAAATACCCACCTTCGGGTTTCGATCAGTGGCTGCCGACTTCCTGAACGAGTGCCCGTCTATCGTACAAGCCATCAAAAACAAAGCATATAAAATCTCGGATCTTTCGTCGCTGGTAAATGACTACAATACCCAATGCCTCAATACTGAAGCCAAGTCCAATGTGACTGAAGGAGTCAAAGAAATAAGTGGTCTTCTGGATCAGGTCACCGAACTACAGCAACTACTCAGGGATATCCAAAGCAAAAAAGATGCAGGTGAAAAGATCCCTCAGTATATGATCAATGCGCTGGAAGCACACGCCAGCGGCAACCTCAATGGAGATCTTCGAGTGCTATTGCAGCAACTGACTCAATAATATTCAGTCTTTATAAACCACACCTTCTTTCATCACAAAGTTGACCTTACCCATGTTGTCAATATCGTCTAGAGGGTTGCCATCCACAGCCACAATGTCTGCATAAAGACCGACACGAATACTCCCCAACTGGTCTGAAACGCCTAAAATAGAGGCATTCACCGAAGTAGCGCATTTAATCGCCTCCATGGCAGGCATTCCGCCTTCCACCATGTAGATAAATTCTTTATAGTTTTCCCCATGCGGAAAAACTCCGGCATCCGTACCGAATCCTATGGGCACACCCATTTTATAGGCTCGGGTAAATGTTTCGCTGATCTGTGGGCCAATGACAGCAGCCTTTTTTGCCACCATGTCGGGATAATAACCTGCCACCCGGGAGAGCTCAGCCACAGACATCCCAGCAGTAATGGTAGGGATATAATAGGCATTTTTTTCCTTCATGAGCTTCATGGTCGCTTCAGACATATAAGTTCCATGCTCTATCGTTTTCACTCCCGCCCTGACAGCTCGCTGCATGCCCTCGTCACCATGGGCATGAGCCGCCACCTGAAAACCCAGATCATTGGCAGTCTTCACGATCACTTCTATTTCACCTTCACTAAAATGCGGGCCACTTCCATCTTTGGCTACCGAAAGCACCCCCCCTGTTGCCGTAATTTTAATCAGGTCGGCACCATCCTTATACCTCTGACGCACTGCTTTCATGGCATCTGCAGCACCATTCACCACGCCTTCTCGCGGACCGGGATCACCCATCAAATCATTTCTGTATCCATTGGTAGGGTCTGCATGCCCTCCGGTAATAGCCAGGGACTTCCCTGCAGTAAAAATCCTGGGGCCCACTATCACTCCTTTATTAATCGCATTTCGCAAAGAAATATTCACACCCATTCCTCCTAAATCCCGCACCGTTGTGAATCCGGCCATTAAGGTCACCTCGGCAAAGGCCGCTGCCTCAAAAGCTACATCCGCTTCATTCATCGTAAATTTTTTGAGGTATCCATCAGTACTGGTCTCATGCTCCAAATGCACATGCATATCTATGAGTCCCGGCATCACCGTCATGTTTTTCAAATCAATCACCACATCACCAGCCTCAGGAGCCTGATACCCATTCACTACTGCGACGATCTTTTTATCCTCCACAATGATCGTCTTCTGCGTCTGTATCTTGTCTCCCACTCCATCAATTAATCTCCCCGCATAAATGAGCTTTTGCTGTGCCGAAACTACCCCACAGAAGGTGATGAGAATAAATGCAAATAGACTTTTCATTGTTGATGTTTGTTTTTCTCTTTAAAATACAACTAATTTCTGATACAGATTCATAACTAGAGACAATGAAAACCTGGACCATCAACAGTGACATGGGTGAAAACATAGGGAATGACCATCTTCTGATGCCTTTCCTCAATGAGTGCTGCATAGCCTGCGGGGGGCATGTAGGGGATGAAAGTTCCATGCAAAAGACGGTGGATCTGGCATTAAAACATGGCGTTTCTATAGGAGCTCATCCGTCATTTCCTGATCAGGCCAATTTTGGCCGGATCCCGATGCGAATGGAGAAAAATGCGTTATCTGACACACTGCGTACACAGATCGATGCCCTGAGAAAAATCTATCCGGATATCGAACACATCAAACCTCACGGGGCACTGTATAACATGGCAGCGGTAGATCCTGAAATCGCCTGGACCGTTCTTGAAGTCATTAAAGATTACCCGGGCACCTTGCTGATGGCCCCATGGAAGTCCACCATCGCTCAAATGGCCGAAGAACAAGGGATCAAAGTACGCTTTGAGGGCTATGGAGACAGAAGATATCACAGCAACATGGCCCTGGTTTCGCGAAAAAACCCTGCCGGTGTGATCTCTAAGGCCAATGACGCTGTGGAACAGGTGAAATCCATCTCCGACAGAGGCATCTTCATCTCTATAGAGGGAGATGAAATAGAATTTGTGGCCGAAACCTTCTGTGTACATGGTGATAACCCTGATGCCCTGAAAATCCTGCAAGCCCTCCATCACCTGAAAGTGTCATGAATCCAAAAGTAGTTTTCCGTACGCTTGGTCCGGAAACGTTATTGATGGAGTGGCCAGAGGTGATCAATAAGGAGACGCTCACCTCGGTTACTGACTATTTCAAAGCCATTTCAAATGAGCTGGCAGAACAAATCATCACCTGCTATCCAGCCTATTGCAGTATCGCCATCCATTTTGATTCAGATCGGATTTCGGCAGCCAAACTTCAGGAAAGTATCCGCAAGCTGGATCTGAAGGAAGGGCAAAAATCAGAAAGACCATGCTGGGAACTGCCCGTGTGTTATGCTGAAGCTTATGGCGTTGATCTTCCGAGAATGGCTGAGGTCAAAAAAATCGATCCTGAAGAAATCATCCTCCTCCATACCCAAACGAGCTATTCTGTACACTTCTTTGGGTTTCTCCCAGGGTTCATGTACCTGGGTGGCCTGCCCACAGCATTACATCACCCTCGAAAACAAACCCCCACACGTAAAATTCAGCAAGGTTCCGTGGCCATTGGCGGAAGCCAGACTGGCATCTATCCCTCCTCATCACCAGGAGGATGGCACGTCATTGGCAATTGCCCCGTCCCAATGTTTGACCCCTCCAAAAACCCTCCATGCTTTATTCGCATGGGAGACGAAGTGAAATTCAACGCAGTGGAGGTGGATGAATATCTGTCCATCAAAGAGCTAATAGCACAAGGCAAATACAACCCTAAAACCACCTCGCTCGATGGGTGAAATAATCGTCAAAAAAACCGGTTTACACACCTCCATCCAAGACCTTGGGCGAGGGCACTGGAGGCACTTTGGTGTGCCGCTGAGCGGAGCCATGGATCAAAGAAGTGCACAACTGGCCAATCTCCTGACCAATAACGAAGAGGATACTCCGGTAATCGAAATCACCATGATGGGACCTCAACTCCAATTTACGGAATCAGCCATCATCGTCCTCACCGGAGCAAACCTGAGCCCAAATTTGGACGGAAGTGCGATCGGAATGAATCAAAGTGTACAGGTGAAGGGCGGTCAAACGCTCTCCTTTGGCAAGCCTATACAAGGCATCCGCACCTATCTTTCCATCAAAGGCGGGTTCGATTGTCCAAAAGTGCTGGGGAGCTATTCACAGTACCCCATGGTCACTCCATCCGGAAGCCTCCAGCAAGGGGATAGATTGGCGTACAAGTCACAGGTACAATCAGGTAGAAATCATGCCCTCATCCATACAGATCCACAGCACTTTACGAACAAAATACTGAAAGCATCTCCGGGCCCGGAATTTGACCTACTGGAGAAGTCCACCCGACAGATGCTCCTTACCAGTAGTTTCCTTATCCAGCGGAATGATAGAATGGGCTATCAACTCAAACATCCCGACATGCCTCCTCATCAGATGGAGATCGTCACAGCTCCGGTTATCCCGGGCACAGTACAGTTCACCCCCTCTGGACAACTTATCGTTCTTATGAGAGATGCCCAGGTGACAGGTGGGTACCCTCGGGTTCTCCAACTTACCAACGAAAGCATTGATCAACTGGCACAGAAAACCAATGGTCAATCAATTCTATTTCAGCTAGCTTGAGTTATTTCCCCATGCTTGATGAAGAACTGACTGGATAGGTAAATATACCGACAGCCCTCAATCCTACATGTACCTACATGCTTCGCTATTTCCTGAAAATCGCTAGAAATTCACAAATTAAATTTCACAATCGGACATATTTCGGAATAAAAACCAGCCACACATCACTTTCACAAAACATCATTAGGTCTCTTGATTTGTGTTAAAAGTTTTTTATACATTTGACTGGCTACCAGTAAGATTACCGACTAAAAAGTCAACTCAAACAACTTCCCGCTGTTGAAAAATTTTGAGAACCACACAAAAGACAATATTACTATGCAACACTAATTAAACCGTTAAATTCAACCTAATTCAAACGTAAGTTCAAAACCTAATTCAAAACACACATGAGAAAACAATTACTTGCAATGACCCTAATGGGGGCATCATTGCTAACCTATGCCCAAAGTGAGCGTAAGCCTGCAAAAGATTTCAAATCTCCTCAATTGATTTCTGTGCAGGAAGTTCCTAATCAAAACGCAAAAACTCTACTACGAGAAAAACTTCAGTTACAGAGTGCTGATGACATGCAGCTCATGAAATCTGAAATGGATCAGATTGGAATAAAGCATGAGAAGTATCAGCACTATTATGAGGGTGTCAAAGTATTCGGATCAGAATACACCGTACACTCCAAATCAGGCAAGATTTCACATCTTTCGGGGAAACTTGCCAAAGTGGAAAATGTAGACGTGAAGCCTACTCTTTCTGAGCAAGCTGCGTTGGACAAAGCTTCTTCTAAGATTACGGCTGAAAAATTCATTTGGGATGAAGACTTCTCAAAGAAGCCAAAAGCTGAGTTGGTCATACTTGATGCTGCCACGACGGGCAAAGACGAAGCCCGCCTGACGTACAAGTTTGAAATCATCTCACTCAGGCCCTACCAGCGGTATGATGTCTTTGTGGATGCCAAAAGCGGAGAAACGCTCATGATGTACAGCAAAATCCACTTTGCGGATGCTGTGGGTTCCGCAGCGACCCGTTACAGTGGCACACAAACCATCCATACCGATAGCTACTCCGGTAGCTACAGACTAAGGGACTATTCACGTGGAAATGGCGTGGTGACCTGGGATGCTACCACTGCTACTGGCGTGAATAACTCAACCGGGGTTCCTATTGGGTCTTCGGATTACACGGATAACAACAATAGCTGGACTGCCGCAGAGTTTGACAATGCCGATAAGGATGATGCCGGACTCGAAGCTCATTTCGGTGCTGCAGCCACTTATGACTTCTTTAGCACCACTTTTGGCCGAAATAGCTACAATGGCTCAGGCGCTACCATCAATAGCCATGTGAATACAGACATTGAAGATGTATATGGCTACCCTTCAGGCTACAACGACAATGCCTTCTGGAATGGCAACGTCATGGTGTATGGAAAAGGTAACTCACTGGATCCCCTGACCACTGTGGACATCACCGGCCACGAAATTGGTCATGCTTTCATGGAGTACACTGCCGGCATGATCTATCAGAAAGAATCAGGTGCCATGAACGAGTCCTTTAGTGACATCTGGGGTACCTGTGTGGAAAACTACACCAACGTAAACTACGGCACCAACAAGGACCTATGGAACCTGGGTACAGAGATTGGACAAACTTTCCGATCCATGTCCAACCCTAACGCCCATAGCCAGCCTGATACTTATGGTGGTACTTACTGGGTAAGCGTAACCAGCTGTAGCCCAAACAGCAGCAATGACTACTGTGGTGTACACACCAACAGTGGAGTGGGTAATCACTGGTTCTACATCCTGACAGTGGGGAAATCCGGCACCAATGACATTGGAAGTAACTATAGTGTCACAGGTATAGGCATTGACAAAGCAGCAGCAATCTCATGGAGATCACAGTCTGTTTACCTGGGTGCTAATTCCACCTATGCAGACTGGAGAACTTTTGCCATCCAATCAGCTAAGGACCTCTATGGAGCGGATTCTCCGGAAGAAATAGCCGTCACCAATGCCTGGTATGCAGTGGGTGTGGGCGCTGCCTACTCAGCCCCTGTAGGATGTGTAGCTTCACCTTTATCCCTGTCTATCACATTTGATAACTATCCAGAGGAAACTAGCTGGACAGTGAAGAATAGCGGGGGAACTACAGTAGCTTCCGGTGGAACCTATGGGTCACAACCTGATGGATCTACCCTCAACCTGGACATCAACCTGACCGCAGGTGATTACACTTTCACCATCAATGATAGCTATGGAGACGGTATCTGCTGCTCATACGGAAGTGGGTCTTACACCCTTTCAAGTGGATCTACCACCATCAAGACCGGCGGAAGTTTCTCTTCGTCTGAGAGTACTAACTTCTGTATCTCATCAGGGGCTGATACACAGGCGCCTACAGAACCTACCGGCCTGGCGGCATCCAATGTCACTCAAACTACGCTGACTCTGACATGGACTGCCTCAACTGATAACGTAGGTGTGACAGGGTACAACGTATTCCAGGGCTCCACAAACATTGGTACGGTAACAGGAACATCCGCAAACATCACTGGTTTGTCTTCGGGCACAAGCTACTCGTTTCATGTGACTGCAGTGGATGCGGCAGCCAATGAGTCTGCTTCCAGCAATACGGTGAATGTAACCACTCAGTCTCCGGACACCACAGCTCCATCTGTACCAACAGGTCTGGCAGCATCGGGAGTGAGCCAGACTTCACTTACGCTATCCTGGAGTGCTTCCAGTGACAATGTAGGGGTAACAGGCTACGACGTATACAGAGACGGCAGTCTCTATACTTCAGTATCTGGCACCAGCACCAGCGTCACAGGACTTACGGCTAGTACTACCTATGCATTTCGAGTACGCGCGAAAGATGCCGCAGGTAACAACTCGGCACAGAGTACTGCACTGAATGTAACCACAGCAGCCAACAACGTGACGTACTGCACTGCCAGGGGAAACAACACCAACTACGAGTGGATTGACCTGATTCAACTTGGATCTATTAATAACTCCTCGGCAGCCAATGGTGGCTATGGCAACTTCACCTCACAGTCTACCACGCTTGTACTCAACTCCAGCAACACGATTTACTTCAGTGCCGGATTTGCCAGCTCTACTTACAGTGAAAACTGGAGAGTATGGATAGACTACAATCAAGACGGTGATTTCTCAGACAGTGGCGAGCAGGTGGTCACCGGTACTTCCTCCAATGGAAATACCTACTCGGCCAGCTTTACAGTACCTGGAGGAGCCGCTCTTGGTTCTACCAGAATGCGTGTAGCCATGGTGTGGAACGCCACGCCTGCAAGCTGTGGAACCTTCTCTTACGGTGAAGTAGAAGACTACACAGTCAACATCTCTGCCACCAGTATCAATGGCATTGCTGCGGCCAGCAGCCCGTCATTTGCAGAGTCTCTGGATCATGAGCTTTCGGAAGCTTCATTCGGAGTGTATCCTAACCCGGTAGGAGCTGTACTCAATTTCAATACAGGAGATTTCAAAGTCATTTCAGGCTTGAGAATTATTGACCTGGGAGGAAAAGAAATGAGGAGACTTTCCGGAAACGCGAATGCACTCAACGTATCCGACCTACACCCTGGCCTTTATATCCTGGAAGTGGAGTCTGAAAGAGGTAAGTTTCAGACCAAATTCCTCAAGCGATAGTAAATAAAACGGTTTAATGAATGGGAAACGGGTCTTATCAGCGCAAGCTGGTAAGACCCGTTTTTTTATCCATACTATCTTATACCCAGGTCAATCGCCCATGGCAATGGTGAGTCGATCGAGCACATAGCCTTCCTTCACCACTACCATCGAGTTTACCGGCACTGGTTCCCACCCGGGATCATCACTCAAAGGCTCAGAACTGATGATCACCGCTTTTTCGTGTTCTCCCGGACTGATCATGTGGCAAACTCCGTCTTCACAGGCATATCGCTTACCCACATTCAGATAAAGCGAATCGGCATTTTCTGGTATATCCGTAGTGAACCTGACTGCAACAGATATACTACCATCGGTCAGTACCATGTTCATATAACTGGGCTCATCCACTCCCATTTCTTGCCCTAGTTCTACCACTTTGCGAATGGCAGCCATGAGGGAAGAACTCATCTGATCATGTGGAGGCAGGGTATCTCGCTTTTTCAGTTCATCCTGCACCAGACAAAAAAAGTGCTCCGAGTCAGTAGACCCTTTTAATTCCTCAAAAGCCTCATCCGAAAGCAATTGAACAATCTTCCGTCGGATTTTGTGAAATCCACCAATATCTCCATTGTGCATAAAGGCATACTGCTGGTAGCTAAATGGGTGACAGTTATTTTCCGAAACCTGAAGCCCCTGGGTAGCAGCCCGTACATGAGCCATGATACAGGTAGACTCTGTGATGCGAGCCAGTTGGATAAGGTTACGGTTGTTCCAAGCTGGAGTAACGGACTTAAAGAAAGCCGGACTATTCGAAATAGAGTGATTGTACCAGGCCAGACCAAAGCCATCGCCATTAAGTGGTTCGTCACGTTCCAGGGCATTAAAGCTCTGATTGATCAGGGAATGCGTGGGTTCGGTGATGAGGGAGCCAATCCTGATTGGCTTACCCTGATAGAAAGTAAAGCGGCACATGGCCTTGGGTATTTTTTCAGTTGTCGAGATAAAAGATAGGAAATTATCCCACCATTCTCACGACTATGTACTGCTTTTTATAGGCCTTGATTATTCGGGCACCGGGTAAACCATCCGCTTATTCACTACAAACCTCATTTCGTCGCTTGTAGGATTCACCCCGGGTAGTTCTACTCCTGCCTGCGCAGACCAGTGAAGACTGCTATGCCTACCCATATAGGTGGCTGGGGCAGACTCCGGCAAACTCACCTCCGTGTTCCAGGTCTTCTCCTCACCCGCAGAAATCTGAATATTCTCTGCCACAAGCTTCTCCTCGCTATATATCGTAGTACTATGCGCAGAACTTTCGACGGCTTTCACCCTCAGGTAAATTTTTTCAAAAATGAGGGTTTCATCCACAGGCTTCACGGTGACGCTGACCTGAAGTGACTCGCCATGACTCAACACCTCCTGGTCATAGGCAAGATCCACCTTGGCCGCACCGCCCGTCACAAAATTCTTAAGGTCTTTCAGTATGCTCATTTCACAGATCGTTCATTGTATAATTCATGCTCTTAGACACCAGCAACTCCACCCATCCGCTGTCCGGGTCATTTCCTGGCATATCCAGTCCGGCTTGAAACTCCCATTTAAAAAAGACACTCTTACCATGATAGGTGGCCTTTGCATCCTCAGGGAGTTCAAACTCCGCCAGCCACTTATCCTCGGTCCCCTTCTTTAGTTCAAGATCGGTCGCTAGTACCATCTCTTTCTGAAAATGATCCTCATACCGGGTTTCATCCCGGGTCGATGTTCGGGAGTTTCCATCTCCATCTGTTTCGGTATAGGTCACAGTCTTGATATAAGTTTCCCTCGCACGGATATTCAAGTAGACTTTTTTGATCTTACAGTCGTCTTTGGCAATGGCCGTCACAAACAGCCGGATCGGGGCACTTCCATTCACCATCGGACTCTCAAACACCACACTGACACTTGCCGCCCCTCCGGTGATATAATTTTTGATTTTAGAAAATAAGCCCATATCCAATCATTTTTGGGTGTTAAAACTGTTGAAAAAAAGATAAAAGATCATCCGTGTAAGAGGGTATTTCAGGAAGAATGATCAGAGACAATCACCCATTCGCCATCAATTTGCCTGAAAAGTAACGTAAAATGCCCACTGGCATTCCCGACACTTCTCTCCAGCGACCACTGTCCAATGACAAACCAATAATCGGTATTCAGCGGGTAAATTTCCAGGATATCAAGGCCAGTTGGCCCATGGCAGCCCGATCAGGATAATTTCTTTGATAGCGCTCCAAAGTAGTCTGCCAACCATATGTAAGCCCATCCTTACCCACAAAAACCAGCTGATCGGATTTCCAATATCCTTCCATAAAACATGGAATATTTCCGGCATTCCAGCAATCCACCTGAGCAGAGAGGACCGCTCGTATTTCGTTTTCCGTCTGTGCCAATACCAGTGAGGGAATCATTAAAAAAACCAGTGCACAAGTCTTCATAGGGCATTCCTTTAACACCAAAATAACGATTTAGCATCAAATCAGCCCTCCATCGCACCGATCATTCTTAAGTATTCCAAATATCAGGAATACATGAATTCAAACGCACTGTGGTAGAGATTGCGTTGCTGAAGATCCTGGATGAGCTGATCGAAAAAATCGTTTGAGCTGAGGGTGGCAGAATCTCCGACCATCACCAGCAAATGGCGGGCCCGTGTCATCGCCACATTCATCCTACGTTCGTTGGAGAGAAAACCGATAATCCCCTCAGCATTACTTCTGGTGAGTGAGATCATCATGATGTCCCGCTCCTGCCCCTGAAAGGCATCTACGGAGTTGATTGTGATATTTTTGAGTACTTCACCAGGCAACCCCAGGTCTGGCAAATTTGCCTTGAGAAGCTCCGACTGAGCCTTGTAGGGGGCTATCACCCCAATCTTCAGTTGATGGGCGTCCGCCTCTGGAAGTTCCTTCAAAATCCTGTCCAGCTGCGCCAGCACAAAACGGCCTTCTTCCACATTGTAGGTAGACAAAGTCTCCGGGTTCAACTTTTCATCAAAGCCACATCCCGCGGTATCAATGAAAAGAACGGACTTTTCAAAGAGCTGTCTTCTTTGAGAGATAATATCCCCGCTTTTGAGTTTTCCCTGATAAAAATACTGATTGGAAAAACGCATGATATCATCGTGCATCCTGTACTGTGTCTCCAGCATCACATCAGCGTCCCATTTGGCGATATTCCTGCCAAAGACGGTTTCTGACAACCCTTCTTTGGCTGCTTCCAGTGATTTCACGGTAGGCGGCAGCTGCCAATGATCGCCAGCCATCACCACCCTGCCACACTTCATGATTGGAATCCAGCTCGCCGGCTCCAGTGCCTGGGAAGCTTCATCCACAAAAAGTGTCTTGAAAGTTCTGTTCTGCAAGTAACTGCTATTAGCCCCCACCAGGGTACAAGCGATCACCTCCGCTTTATTGAGCTCGTCGTGGATCATGTGATCTTCCAACATACGGGCATCTTCCTTCAGTGTCCTTGCTTCGTTCAGTAGCAGGGTACGTTGCTGTCTTTCCTCTCTTCCAAAATGGCGTTTGTGTTTTTTACCAAGAGCACGGTATTCCTCCGCCTTTTTCCTTAGATCCTTGAGGAGCTTAGCATCTGCATGCTCAGCCAATCTGGCGTCTATCGTGGATGACACCACCTCTTCGGTTACCCGGGCAGGGTGACCTATACGGAGCACACGCACCCCTTGTTGTGTGAGCTTTTCGGCCAGTAAGTCCACCGCAGCATTGCTGGCTGCCGTCACCATTACCTGTTTTTCTTCTGCCACCGTGTCTTTGATGGCCTCCACCAGGGTGGTGGTTTTGCCAGTACCGGGGGGTCCATGAACCAGCGCTAAATCCCGAGCGGATTTAATCAGGTTCAGTGCTTCATTCTGGCTATCGTTCAGGTTGGGGTGTCTGATGCCAAAAGACTGGTGAAACCCCGGCTGTGTATGTCCGAGTAGCACACTAATCAACTCCTGTATCCGACCCTCACGTACATCGGCCAGTTTGCGCATGGTGCGCTCCATTTCGTCATAGGTGCTTTCATCGAAGAGTAAATCCACCCCCAGTCGGCCCTCATCAATCCAGTCCGGCGGATCATCAAAGTTGAGAACCACTGTCATGTATTTTTCTGACACCTTACTGATAATACCCGAAGCACTTAAATTTTTCTTTTGGTCATTGAGGAAAATACTGACCGAGGAGCCCGCCTGAAAAAAATGTCGCTTGTCATGATCGGTGGTGCGCTCCATCTTCAGCACCCACTTCTCACCGGTACCCAGAAAGGAGCTATCAACTACCACCGGATACCAGGTTACCCCCTCTTTTTTCCGGTCTTCCAGCGAACGATTTCTTATTTTACTTTCATACTGCTTCCGGTCTTCTACCCTCTCCTTTTTCAACAAAAGCAAGAGCCGAAGAAAATGCTCAGAATGAACCATGCTATTTTTTCAGATACTGCTGAATGGTGGATTTGAGGGATGCCTTGTCTGCAGATATTTCAGGATCACTGTAGATTTTGAGCATGAGCTCCAGAAGGACGTCTTCGTTGTAGCCTAGTTTACTGGCTAGTTTTGCACAAAAGCGAATCTCTTCTTTGTACAATCGCCCATCTATCTTCATGAGCTGGACAATATTGTAGATGTATTCGTATTTTTCGTCATCGGTCAGGTTTTCCAGATTTTCGATGAGCGAGGAGTCTTCAAAGCATGCACTGATGTCACTGGAAGACATCCCATTGGCTTCTCCGATCTGAGCGATGAGGTCGATTTCGTCTTGCACAACCACTCCATCCACCTTGGCCAGCTGTACCAGGAGATTTAAATGTGTGCGGATCATATTCGTTGAACTAGGCGCGATAATTTCTTTTGTTTAGCGGTACTAACAAAATAATTTTTAAACTTAGGTTAAAATCAAAAGACCTACAAGCCTTTTGCTCAGTCTGATAATCAAGCAGCCATGAATTTTCTTGCACATATTTACTTATCCGGGAATCAGGAGCGTGTCATGATTGGCAATTTCATAGGCGACTTTGTAAAAGGAAAAGCTTGGGAAGAGTTTGATTCAGCGATCCAAAGGGGGATTTTGCTCCATCGGGAAATCGACCGGTACACCGATGACCATGAAGTTGTGATCAAAACCAAGGAGCGATTGCGCCCCAAATACCATCATTATGCCCCTGTAATATCTGATGTGTTTTATGATCACTTTTTGGCCAGTCTCTGGGAAAACTACCATCCGACACCTCTTTTGGATTTTACCCGGTCCTTTTATGAGGTGACCACTCACTATCGGGATGTGATCCCTGAGCGTGCCCAAAAGATGTTGTTTTACATGGAACGTGACAACTGGCTATATAATTATCAATTTGTAGAAGGGATCAACCGTGCTTTGACAGGAATGAGTCAGCGAACGCCGTTTCGCTCCAAAATGGAGCAGGCTGCTGTGGATTTAAAGACCGATTATGAGAGCTACCAACTCGAATTTGAGGCTTTCTTTCCCGATCTTGTCCGGCACTCAGAATTATTTTTAGAGACTTTATGAAAAACATCTTACTGGTAGGCCTTGGCGGATTTGCAGGGAGTATTTGCAGGTATCTGGTTACCATATACTCCCTCAGGGTTTTGGCCCCAAGCCTCCCATATGGCACCCTTATTGTGAATCTGGTAGGCAGTGCGCTCATCGGACTATTGGCTGGGGCACTCCTAAAAATGAACAATCAGTTTTACCAATTGCTGCTGATTACGGGTTTTTGCGGTGGGTTTACCACTTTTTCCTCTTTCTCCATAGAGGGGCTCGGGCTTCTGAAAGAAGCTCAATATTATCAGTACGTCACCTATGTGACGGTAAGTGTTTTTGGAGGATTGGCCCTTTGCCTTCTGGGAGTGTGGATCGCACAAAAACTCCTTGCATGAAACAATATGCTCCCTGACTAACGTTAACTAAAAAAATTTAGGATGGTTAACTACTATACGGTTTTGGGAGTAACTGAGGCTGCTTCGAGCTCCGAAATCAGGGCTGCTTTTAAGCGGCTGGCCCTTCAGTATCATCCTGATAAAAACGATGGCAGTGCAGAAATGGAGGAGCGGTTCAAAGAAATCAACCACGCTTATCAGGTACTCTCCAACCCCTATCAAAAAGCACGATACGACATCCAATGGCAGTTTGGGCAACCTGACGAGCTATATTACACACCACCTCCGCCTCCACCCAGTCCTGCCTACAGAAGAGCCTATAAAGAACCTGAGGTCAACTGGCGGGAGAATTGGGTCGCCACGGCCTATGCTTTTGGGTTTACGCTGGTAGTAGCCACCCTGGTAATGACCGCTATTTTTATCAAAAGAACTTATGATGAAAAGAAAATGGAGGAGTTGCTGACCCAACGTCGGGGCATTTTTCAAGTGGCCCAAAACAAGTATAAGCTCGGAGAAATAGAGAGTGCTATCTCCACGATCAACACCCTGGGCGTCTTCATGGATGGTGAAGACGACATGGAAGCATATAAAACCAGTCTGATGGAAAGCTTCGTTTTTGAAGCTGAACACAACTATAATCAAGGGGTGTACGAAGAGGCCATTTACTACTTTGAACTCATCGAAAACTATGCTCCCAGAAACCCATTACCGCTTCAGGAACACCTGGCCCTGGCATACAGAGAAGTGAACAGGCCTTATAAGTCCTTGAAAAAACTCAAGGAACTGCTTATTTTCAATTACCGGAAAATGGAAACCTACCTGTTAATGGCTCAGATTTATAGAGACGACATTCACGATATAACAGAAGCAAAACGCTACTTCGAAGTGGCCAGCGACCTGGCCATAGAAAAATACAAGTCTATTTATGGAAATGCCTACCCACTGGTGCTCAGTGGTGCATCCTTACCTGAGGAACACTACTACCTCTACACCGGCTTGGCCAGCGCTTATCTGGAAACTGGCGAGCTGGAGAAAGCTATCAAATCCACTAAATGGAACATCAGCGTCTGGCCGGATAGTGTAGAGAACTACCTCATCGCTGCTCAAAGTTTTGAAGTACTTGGAGATGATGCTGAAGCCTGCGAGTCTATCAAGAAGGCCAGGGAACATGGTTACACAGGCACCCTCAACTCCCCATGCCTATGACTACTGGATATTCAGGAACCCCACTCTTCAAAAAACTAGGTATCCGGCAAGGTGATCGGTGCTATCTACATCAGGTACCAGATGATTATTTTGATTTGCTTTTCGGTCTCCCGGATGCCGAATTTGAGGATGGAAAAGTGGATGGGGAGTATGACTTTATCCACGCCTTTGTATCGTACCAATCAGAACTTAAATCCATTTGGTCCCCCTTGAAGGCAGCGTTGAAAAAAGATGGTATGTTTTGGATATCATGGCCCAAAGGATCCTCCAAACTACCAAAAGACATTAATGAAAACGACATACGTGCACATGGACTCCAAAATGGCCTGGTGGATGTGAAAGTATGCGCAGTTGACAAGGATTGGTCCGGACTGAAATTTATGTACCGGCGAAAAGATCGTTGAGATGATCATCATCTCCGACCAACCGGGTTTCACAGCGCTGGCCCCGTAATAGTGGGAAATCTTCAGCCATCACGAAGTTTGATTGCTCCTTCTGCATCTTATTGTTGGCTTCCGCCTTGAGTTTTCGGCGCTTAATCACCTCGATAAAACGCCTGATCTCATCCATGCTCTCCAGCCTAAGCGGAGGCACCTTCACCAGACTGCCATCATCATCTTTGGCCACCATGGTGAAGTAGCTCGTATTCGTGTGCTTTATGGCATGGTTCTTTACGTTTTCAGCTGTCACCTGTATGCCCACCACCAGTGAGGTATTCCCCACATGGTTGACCGATGCTCTTAGATGAACCAGCTCCCCAACATCCACGGGCTGTAAAAACTCTACTTCATCAACAGAAACTGTGACACAGTACGCTCCGGCATGCTTGCTGGCGCAGGCATAAGCTACTTTATCCATCAGTGATAAAAGTATACCTCCGTGTATCTTGCCACCAAAGTTGGCATAACTGGGAATCATCAGTTCGGTGAGCGTGGTTTGCGAAAATTTAACGGGAATTGGTTCCATCATACTTTTAGGTTAGCCTACTATGTCTCCACTGTCCTGCCTGCACTTCTTTATCCTATTGTTCAAAATCAGTTTCCAAAAAGGACTTTTTGTGAAAATCAATTTCAGATTCACGAGAAAATTATTGAGCTCCGATTCCTTCTGAGTGGGGCTCCCGGGTATTCCAGGTGGTTGCAGCACGTATTCAAACCCCATTTTTCTGGTAGCCTGCATGGCACATGGATTACCATAAAGGAGTCCTTCTGATGAGCTTTTGTAAATGTATTCTATCTTCTGACGCTTAGGTCGTGTACTCGCACGGTTGGCTTCTTTCCCAAAATGAATGTTTTCAGTAGGCATGTCCTTACTAAAACCGTCCTTCTGAGACTGTGCATTGACTATATTAGCACTGAAAACAGCGAGCAAAAAAATGATCAAAATCCTGATCAAGGCCATAGGCGCAACATGTTAATTCTTCGGCGAGAGATAGATTCTTAAAGATAATGATCTTAAATATCTTTGCCCGCTAATTTAAATAAGTGCAAATCTGATTCTGTCATTTCCATGAAGCAAATCATAAGCTTTCTTTTAAGAAAAATACCCAGAAAATACCTTCAGCTGGTTAGTCATCATGGATTGCGTGTGCTGGCACTTTTTTATAGTGGAAACAATGTAGAGTGTACAGTATGTCACTCCACCTTCAGGAAGTTTTTGCCCTATGGCAGAAAATCAAGAGAAAATGCGCTCTGTCCCAAATGTCTGGCGCTGGAGCGGCACAGGCTCATTTGGCTCTACCTGGAAAGAAAAACAGATTTCTTTACCCGAAAAAATAAAATGCTGCACATAGCACCAGAACTGTGCTTTATGGACCGATTTGAAAGCCTGCCAAACCTGGACTACATCACCGGAGACATAGAATCACCGTTAGCCAAGGTGAAAATGGATATCCATGACATCCCCTTTGAGGAAAATACCTTTGACGTGATCTTCTGCAACCACGTGCTCGAGCATGTGGAGGATGATATCCTGGCCATGAAAGAAATGCGCAGGGTTCTGAAGCCGGGAGGATGGGCCATCCTGCAGGTTCCGTTTTTCTATCCTTTGAAAAAAGAAACCTACGAGGATAAGAGTATCACGTCTCCGGTAGAAAGGGAAAAGGCCTTTGGACAGGACGACCATGTCCGTATGTTTGGTGAAGATTATGGCACCCGTCTGGCCAGTGCCGGGTTTAAAGTGACTGAAGACAAACTCGTCATGGAGCTTTCAGAAGATGAGGTATCAAGATTTGCACTACCCCGACAGGAAATTATTTTCAGGGTAGAAAAGTAAAACAGGGGTCAGTATAAGTCTATATACCTGGTATTGGGATCAATCCCCATTAGTTTTCTTATGCCTTCATAAACAAGCCCTGTGGCATAGCCAGTCATCTGAAGCAGAGTCATCACAGGGGTAAGTGCAGCCACGGTCAGTGATTTGTTGACCATAAGTGACTCGCTAAAGACGATACTGAGATAAAACAAATAGCCAATGAGTCCGGTAAAGCCCAAAGAATCGAAGAAAAAAACGGGCAAACAGAATGACACTAACAACCCCAGAGTGAAAGCCAGTGGAAATAGGTGTACCAGTCCCACCTGACCCGCATGGAATCTGGACAAGTTGATCCTGGCTCGTCCAAAGTACATGAGCTGCTTGAAAAATTTCGTTGGTGAGGTTCTCCTTTTGTGAAAGACATAAGCCTCGGGGATCAATACAGATTGAAAACCTTCCTTCAGCAGACGTGTGCTGAATTCCATGTCCTCACCCATAAATGGAATAATGTAGCCTTTGGTTTTCTCATACACCTCCCTGCTAAATCCCATATTAAAACTCCTGGGGTGGTATTTACCAATATGAGAAGCTCCCCCTCTGATGCCACCAGTGGTAAAAAATGAAGTCATGGTCTGATTGATGGCCTTCTGCACTACTGTAAAAGATGGATGTGCTGCATCCGGCCCACCAAAGGCATCCACGGTATGTGAACTCAGATAACGATCCACTACCTGAAAATAGTCAGACGGGATCAGGCAGTCAGAATCGAATACAATGAAGTAATCACCCTTTGCCCTGGCAAAACCATAGTTTCTGGCAAACCCTTGCCCTTCATTTTCCTTGATGAAATAAGCGATGGATAGTTTCGATTGGTATTCAGCAATCACTGAATCAGACTTTAAGGTAGACCCATCTTCCACAATGATCACCTCGAAATCTCTGAACGTCTGATTTACAAGCGTGGATAGCAGCTCCTTCACTTCGCTCGGCCGATTGTAAACCGGCACAATCACCGAATACTTAGGCATCACCTGTCCTTTCTGTGATCAGATAGTCGCCCTTTTTATGATTGACCTGAATGATCATTTCCGCTAAAAATCCAGCCAAAAACAGCTGTGTGCCGATAACCAAAGCCACCAACGCAAGAAAAAACAGCGGCTGATCCACCACGTCACGCACGTCCAGGTGATGGTAGATTCTGTACATCTTATCCCCAATCACATAGGCCGTGACTCCTAATCCGAAAAGAAAAGAGAGGGTGCCCAATGCCCCAAAAAAGTGCATGGGGTTTTTTCTGAACCTGCTCACAAACGTGACGGAAATCAAATCCAGAAACCCGTGAACGAAGCGCTCCAAGCCAAACTTGGTCTGCCCGTATTTTCGCTCACGGTGATGTACTTCCTTTTCGCCAATTCTGTAAAAACCATTCCATTTAGCAATCAGTGGAATGTAGCGATGCATTTCGCCATATACCTCTATATTCTTCACCACATCTCGGTGATAGGCCTTCAACCCGCAGTTAAAGTCATGCAGTTTGATCCCAGAAACCATCCGGGTGATGGCATTGAAAAACTTCGAGGGAATGGTCTTTCCGATGGGATCGTGTCGCTTCTTCTTCCAGCCCGAAACCAGCTGAAAATTGTCTTCCGTGATCATTTTCACCAAAGCCGGAATCTCGTCAGGGCTGTCCTGCAAATCTGCATCCATGGTAATCACCACCTCACCCATAGCTGCTTCAAATCCGGTTTGAAGGGCCGCAGATTTGCCATAGTTCCGATTAAACTTGATGCCTTTGGCCCGTGGGTCTTTTTTGTTCAGTTCACAAATGACTTGCCACGATGTATCACCGCTGCCATCATCCACAAAGAGCACCTCCGTATCGTAGTTCTCTTTATCCACAACTCCACATATCCACTCAAACAACTCCGGGAGTGACTCCTCTTCGTTGTATACCGGTATTACTATCGAAAGCGCTATTCTTCTATCTGACACAGATTATTCGAATTCGGGTCTTGATTTTTTTGTGATGGCAGAGATGATCAATGAAATAAGAAAGCCCACAAAAACACCTCCAATCAAACCAAAGATTAGTAGTCCGGTGGGGCCTGTGAAATTCTCAGAAATCTTCATAGCCTGCTCTATTTGAGCATCACTCATACCTTCCTCTTCCATAGCAATAACCTGTGCCTGCCTGATGTTTTCAATAAATTGAGGGTTTATAAACGACACATAGATGTAAGTGAATATGCTGGATATCACGGCTGAAACCAAGGACATCAGAGTCCCTAGCCCGAGTCCTTCGCCATAGTTCATGTATCCGTCGCCTTCTTTGATAAACTCCTTCTGAGCAAAATACATGATGACCGCAGTAAAGAGAATGCCTATCCAGGAAACAGACTGATTACCAGAGAGGCCTGCAAAATCAATGACCAAAAAGAAAATGACACCAACGAGTCCGCTGATAAGGCCATATTTGATTGCTACACTCTTTACGGAAATATTTTTCGTTTCTTCCATGGGTACTTCATTTAGGTTGTTTCCTTAAAATTATGGATATAACCGGGGTAATGAAGAATCCGGCCAATATTTTTTTGAGTGCCGAACTCTGTACCAAATCCCACATGGTGACATCCCGTATTTCATCCATTTGCTCCTGCAATCCGGCTTCACCAAACTGCTCCCTGTACATCTCAGCGCGTTCGTTGAGAAAATGAGTCGCGGCTTCCTGATAATTCCTTACAGCATCCTCCGAAAACTGAAAGTATATCATCAAAGCCCCAACGAAAAGAATTGTTGCCACGGTGTAAACAATAAAGCCCATGGTCATACCCTGCCAAAAATGAAACACACCCTGACCATGGTAGGTCTTGTATTCCTTTTCCGCAAAAAATATAAACAGACCAAAGAGGATCAAATCAAACAACAAGTGACTCAGATCGATCAGTGGATTGGAGTTGAAAAGAAAAGAAAAGTGATAGATGATCGTGATAAATACCCCACATATCAGTGCGTATTTGATGGAAATCTTCAGCATAGTTTATTTATTCTGAAAAAATGTACCCTGATTATACACGCCGAAACATTTACCGGTCAGTTGCTGACCGTATTTGGGAGCGTTATTGGATCTGGATGGATTATGTTTAGCGGAGAATTCCCAAACCTGATAAGGGTCAAAAACAGCGAGCTTTGCCGTGCTTCCTTCTTCCACTTTCACCTCAGGAAGTCCCAATATTGCCCTGGGGCCTGAGGTCAGCCTTTGCACCGCTATTTCCAGTGGCAGCTCATCCTGCAAGGCCAGCAAGTCCGAATACACTGTTGGCAAAGACATCAGACCCGGACTGGCCAGGTCAAACTCTAATTCTTTACTTTCAGGATCCTGAGGCTGATGAGACGAAATAATCGCATCAATAATGCCTTCTTTCAGGCCTTTTATGAGTGCTTTGCGATCCCTTTCACTTCTAAAGGGTGGATCCGACTTCAAATTGGAATCATAATCGATCAAATCCTCTTCCGTATATAATAGCTGATGAACAGCCACATCTGCCGTCACCTGAAGCCCTTTTTTCTTGGCTGCTTTGATCAGTTCCACACCTCTGGCCGTACTCAGATGACTGAAATGCAATCTTCCTCCTGCGTACTTTAAAATGTCAAGATCCCGCTTAATAGCAATCTCTTCCGAAATACCAGGCTCTCCCTTCAGCCCCAAAGAGGTACTCATAACACCCTCATGCATATGGGTAAATTGAGAAAGGTGAACATCCTTTGGCCTGTTAATGATGAGTCCATCAAACTTCTGGACGTATTGAAGAGCCTTTAGTAATAATTCCGTATTCCATATCGGGCTGAGACCGTCCGAAAAAGCTACAGCCCCGGCATCTTCCAAATCCAGTATCTCTGTGAGGTTTTCTCCCAGACATCCCTCGCTCACTGCAGCAATTACATGCAGCTCCACGCCGGCAGTAGATCTCCCTCGTATAAATCCCACATCACTTTTGCTATCAATCACCGGGTGGGTATTAGGTATCAGGCAAACATCCGAAAAGCCACCGAACAGTGCACTTTTAATACCGGAAGTCAAATTCTCCTTATGCTCTAATCCAGGTTCATTGAAATGTGCAAAAAAATCAAAAAAGGCAGGAGTAACTACTTTCCCTTCTAAATCGATTACCTTTTTACTTTCCAACCCCTTTCCTACCGCAGAGATGATACCATCTTCCACAAGTATATCCAATGTCTCTCCATGATATTTGGAGTGAACATCCATGATCCGAGCATTGGCAAGTAGTGTTTTCATTAGGTAAATCTTAGAAGTAAAGTTTCAGCCATCAAAAATATCAGCGCCAAAATTAATGCATATTTCCATAAGCCATTCTCCCCGCTTTCAGAAGTATTGCTCGTCAGGGCAGCTCCAGTATCCACCTGCTCCAGGCGTATATGGTCATAGCCCGCAATCATTCGCTCAAATTCATCCGTACCAATGGCTGCTATTTCGGATTCGCGTCGGTCAAAATTTAACGCAATGGATTTGAGTGTATCACTATCAGCAACAAGATGATAGATTCCGGGTTTTGAAATCACATCAGGAATCTCTAGCAATATTTCACCTTTGAAATACCGGTAACTCGGTATAAATACGTCTTCGGAGTTTCGTAACTCCAGGATATCTCCTGGTGCTATACCTTCCATTTTCAGTGGAATTAAACCACCCCCCAGTCGATAGGACATCGGGGCTACTCCCAAAGGCTGAGCCAAAAGATACATGACAGGCACAAAGATGGCATGCTTATGAAAGTTGGTTAAGGAGTCATCCAAAGGACTTGTAATTAAGTAAGTCATCTTCTCGCCTGACTTCACAAGAAAGGGGAAGCCCTCATTCGTTCCGAGTATTGTTTCTGTAAAACCCGTCACACCGTAGATGCTCTTTACATTAGGAAGGCCAGCTCGCTCATTCTTTTCACTAAACACACCATCAAAAAAAGGATGATCGAGTGACTTCTTGCTTAACGTTCCACTTTCAGTCCTTCGTTTCACGTCCAATCCAAATCCCAGCACCGAATGATACGACTCTGGCTCAGCAGCACCTGACGGAACCACTAGAATCTTACCGTCTATCTGATCCACCTGACTGACCAGCCAATCCGGAATCTGATCCAACCCATTCAATACCAGTAAATCAGCATTTACAACATCCTCAAAGGAAGCATTCTCGATTGAATTACTGACAAGACTAAAATAGTCACTGTTGGAAAAGACTTTCTCTAAGTATCTGCCAGCACTTTTGGCTGAAGATAATACGACGATCAGTGGCTTTTCCGCAGGTGAAATGGAAAAATAAAAATCATTATCAAAGACAACAGGATTATCCTGCACGCTAATTTTATAATTTCCATCCAGGGGTTCATTCACCCCAATATCAAGAGAAAGCATTTCAGTATCAAGGCCAGGTATAGTCGCTGTAAAGGCCGATAGCTGCTGCTCACCCTTTTCCACCTTAACAAGGACATTTTCCACCCTTTCAGCACCTGTGTTCCTGATTCCAAAATGCAAGGTATTCACCCCGGTCAAACCCATAGGCTTCTCCAAATACACCGAATCAACATAAAGATTTCGAGAATTTTCCGACTGCAATTGATGATAAACAATAGCCAGTGAAGTGTCACCCAATACTTTATCGATCGGTAGAGTGGTAGATCTCTGCAAATCTCCGTAGACATGTAAAAGGTCTACACCGTAATAGTCAGCCCTACCGACCACATCACTTAGGAATAATGATCCATCCGAAAACTTAACTTCTTGTATAATCTCATCAGACTCGCTTAATGAAAATTCCCTTTGTCCATCATTATCAAACACGCGAACAGAGGTCCCTTGCTCCCGCTCGTTCAAGAGTGTCTGGATGGAAGAATATGCCCCATAAAGCAGAGGTTCACCCTTAGCATCAGTCTGCTGCATACTATAGGAATTATCTAGATAGATCGCCACTGACCTCTCCCGATCAGATGCAAGCCCATCCCCTAGCATTGGCTTGCTGAAGGCCAGCACAATAAAACAAAGTACAAGAAGTCGTGAGAGGAGTATGAGAAGCTTTTTCAACGTGGACTTAGACTTTTGCTGCTGCTCAATGCTGGTCAGAAAAGACAAATTCGAAAAATATACCTTCTTAAGTCTCCTAAAGTTAAAGAGATGAATGATGATGGGTACCAGCAATAAAGCAAACGCCCAAAAAGCCTCGGGATTCAAAAAATACATCCAATATCTGCGCTCAAGTGTGAACTATTCTATCGTCAAATCTATGGCTTAATTTTCGATTTAAGGAACAGTTCTAAAGCTTTAACCCTGATCGAGGATCAATCCTGAAATCTGGGCAACATAAAATTATCTGATCCCTGAAACTGACCTCTCCTAGGGGCTTCTCATAATTAGGCATAAAAAAACCCTTACCAAGTAAATGAGAAGGGTTAATAAAAGACTGGCAACGACTTACTCTCCCACCTGTTACGGCAGTACCATCAGCGCTGGTGGGCTTAACTTCTCTGTTCGGAATGGAA